>NZ_VJOO01000050.1 GCF_007556755.1 Tepidimonas fonticaldi
GATCAGCTCTGCGAGGAGCTAGGCATTGAGCATCGCCTGACCCGCCCAAAACACCCGCAGACCAACGGCATGGTTGAACGCTTCAACGGGCGCATCGCCGACATCCTGCGCACCCATCACTTCCATTGCGGCGAAGAACTTGAGGCCACCATCCTGCGGTATGTCTGGCTGTACAATCACCAACTGCCACAGAAAGCCTTGGGGCATGTCAGCCCCATCCAGGCCATGAAACAATGGCAGCGATCACACCCCGAACTGTTCAACAGACGTGTTACCAATCAGCCGGGACACGACATCTAATGCTTTGAGAGTTGCATTGATAGGCGTTCTGGTTTTCCCCGGATGGGCGCGGAAATTTCCGGGTAAACCCTAGGGTTCGGCGGGTCGGCTAGGGCAAACACGCACCGGTTGGCGAAAAACCCTTCGCTACAATCCGCCCACTCTGAACCCGCCCCAAGGCCGCACCCAGGCCGGAACTGGCGGGTTTTTTGCTAACCCGGTCGGCCAGCAGCCACCGGGGTGGTGGTTCCTCACAACGGAGAGCTCTCATGGATGTTTTGCTACAGCAGATCATCAACGGTCTGGTGCTGGGCAGCATGTACGCGTTGGTGGCGCTTGGCTACACCATGGTGTACGGCATCATCGGGCTGATCAACTTTGCCCATGGTGACGTGCTCATGATCGGCGCGCTGACCAGCTGGACGATCATCGTCCAGGCCCGCGAGGCCGTGCCCGGCATGCCCGGCTGGGCTTTGCTGGTTCTGGCTGCGTTGATCTCGATGGCCGTTTGCGCGGCGATCAACTTCTCGATCGAAAAGCTGGCCTACAAGCCGCTGCGCAACTCCCCGCGTCTGGCGCCGCTGATCACCGCCATCGGCATGAGCATCCTGCTGCAGACGCTGGCGATGATCGTGTGGAAGCCCAATCCCAAGTCGTACCCGACGCTGTTGTCGAGCGAGCCGTTCAACCTGGGCGGGGCGGTCATTTCGCCCACGCAGGTGACGATCCTGGCCACCACCGCCATCGTGCTGTCGCTGCTGATGTTCATGGTCAACAAGACCAGCCTGGGCCGGGCCATGCGCGCCACCGCCGAGAATCCGCGCGTCGCCGGCCTGATGGGCATTCGGCCGGACGTGGTGATTTCGGCCACCTTCATCATCGGGGCGATGCTGGCGGCCATCGCCGGCATCATGTGGGCGTCCAACTACGGCACGGTGCAGCACTCGATGGGCTTCATGCCGGGGCTCAAGGCCTTCGTGGCGGCGGTCTTTGGCGGCATTGGCAACCTGGCCGGCGCCGTGGTCGGCGGTATCTCGCTCGGCCTGATCGAATCGCTGGGGGCGGGCTACCTGGGGCCGCTGACGGGCGGCTTCCTGGGCAGCCAGTATTCCGACATCTTCGCCTTCATCGTCCTGGCCATCGTCCTGACGCTGCGGCCGTCGGGCCTGCTCGGCGAGCGGGTGGCCGACCGCGCCTGATGCGCCCGGACAGGAGATGCTGACATGAGCCAATCCAAAACCTCTTCCAAGCTGGTCGTCTTTGCCCTGGCGGCCATCGGCCTGCTGGTCCTGCCGCTGCTGCTGCAGGCCACGGGCAGCAACTCGTGGGTGCGCATCGTCGATGTCGCGTTGCTGTACGTGATGCTGGCGCTGGGCCTCAACATCGTGGTGGGCTACGCCGGCCTGCTCGACCTGGGCTTCATCGCTTTCTTCGCGGTCGGTGCCTACCTCTACAGCCTGCTGGCCTCAAGCCATCTGGCGGACAACTTCCCCGCGATTGCGGCGATGTTCCCCAACGGCATCCACCTCAGCTTCTGGATCGTCATTTTCCTGGCCGCCGTCCTGGCCGGCATGACCGGGCTGATGCTGGGCTACCCGGTGCTCAAGCTGCGCGGCGACTACCTGGCCATCGTGACGCTGGGCTTTGGCGAGATCGTGCGCATCTTCATGCTCAACCTGGATCGCCCGATCAACCTGACCAACGGGCCCAAGGGGATTGCCGGCGTCGATGCGGCGACGGTCTTCGGCCACAACATGGGGCAGCGGCTGACGATCTCGTTCGGGGACTGGACTTATACCTTCGAGTCGGTGACGCTGTACTACTACCTGATCCTGTTCTTCGTCGTGATGACGGTGATCATTGCGCACCGCATGGGCAACTCCCGCATCGGGCGCGCGTGGATGGCCATCCGCGAGGACGAGATCGCCGCCAAGGCCATGGGCATCAACACCCGCAACCTCAAGCTCGCGGCCTTCGGCTCCAGCGCCACCTTCGGCGGTGTCGCGGGCGTGCTGTTCGCCTCGCTGATGCGCGGCGTCTATCCGGAATCGTTCATCCTCATGGAGTCGGTCATGATCGTCGCCATGGTCGTGCTGGGCGGTCTGGGCCACATTCCGGGCGTGATCCTGGGGGCGCTGCTGCTGGCCGGCTTGCCGGAGCTGCTGCGCCACCTGGCCGGTCCGCTGCACTACCTCACCGACGGACGGCTGGCGCCCGAGATCCTGCGCCAGCTGCTGATCGCGCTGGCCATGATCATCGTGATGCTGCTGCGCCCGCGCGGCCTGTGGCCCGCGCCCGAGCACGGCAAGGCGCTGAGCAAGTGAGGAGCACCCCATGACAGACACCATCCTGAAAGTCAGCGGCGTCTCCAAGCGCTTCGGCGGCCTGCAGGCGCTCTCCGACGTCGGCATCGAGATCAAGCGCGGCCAGGTCTATGGCCTGATCGGCCCCAACGGCGCCGGCAAGACGACCTTCTTCAACGTGCTGACGGGGCTTTACACCCCAGACAGCGGCTCGTTCGAGCTGGCGGGCCAGCCCTACACGCCCACCGCCGTGCACGAGGTCGCCAAGGCCGGCATCGCGCGCACCTTCCAGAACATCCGGCTGTTTGCCGAGATGACGGTGCTGGAAAACGTCATGGTCGGCCGCCATGTGCGCACGCGCTCGGGTATCTTCGGCTCCATCCTGCGCACGAGCAGCTTCAAGGCCGAGGAAAAAGCCATCGCCGAGCGTGCGATGGAGCTGCTCGAGTACGTCGGCATCGCCAAATACGCCGATTACAAGGCGCGCACCCTGTCCTACGGCGACCAGCGCCGGCTGGAGATCGCGCGCGCCCTGGCCACCGACCCCAAGCTGATCGCGCTGGACGAGCCGGCCGCCGGCATGAACGCGACCGAGAAGGTGCAGCTGCGCGAGCTGATCGACCGTATCCGCGCCGACGGGCGCACCATCCTGCTGATCGAGCACGATGTCAAGCTGGTCATGGGCCTGTGCGACCGCGTCACCGTGCTGGATTACGGCAAGCAACTCGCCGAGGGCACGCCGGCCGAGGTGCAGAAGAACCCCAAGGTGATCGAGGCCTACCTGGGCACCGGAGGACACTGAGATGGCGAACACCCTGTTGAAAGTCACGGGCCTGAAGGTCTCGTACGGCGGCATCAAGGCGGTCAAGGGCATCGACCTGGAGGTGCGCGAGGGCGAGCTGGTCACCCTGATCGGCTCCAATGGCGCGGGCAAGACCACGACCATGAAGGCCATCACCGGCATGTTGCTGTCCGAAGGCGGCGACATCGTCTACCAGGGCCAGTCCATCCGCGGGGCCGGATCGTGGGATTTGGTCAAGCGCGGGCTGGCCATGGTGCCGGAGGGGCGCGGCGTCTTCACCCGCATGACCATCACCGAAAACCTGCTGATGGGTGCCTATGTGCGCACCGACAAGGCCGAGATCCAGCGCGACATCGAGCGCATGTTCGAGCTGTTTCCGCGCCTGAAGGAGCGCCGCGACCAGCTCGCCGGCACCATGTCCGGCGGCGAGCAGCAGATGCTGGCCATGGCGCGCGCGCTGATGAGCCGCCCCAAGCTGCTGCTGCTGGACGAGCCGTCGATGGGCCTGTCGCCGATCATGGTGGACAAGATCTTCGAGGTGGTGCGCGACGTGCACGCGCAGGGCATGACCGTGCTGCTGGTGGAACAGAACGCCCGCCGCGCGCTGCAGGTGGCCGACCGCGGCTATGTGATGGACTCGGGCGAGATCATCATGCACGGCGAGGCCAAGGCCATGCTGGACGACCCGAAGGTGCGCGCCGCCTACCTGGGCGAAGCGGCCGTCTGACGGCCCGCCGATGCGGGCACGGCGGCCCCCGGCGTGGGCCGCCTACAATCGAGGATTTTGCGGTGTGGGCCGCAAAACCCTTTGTTTTTTGCATCCCGGTGGTGCCATGACCGATTCCGTCCATCCCGCGCCCGTCGAGGCCCCGAGCGAAAACCAGCTCATCGCCGAGCGCCGCGAAAAACTCCAGGCGCTGCGTGCCGCTGCCGGGCAGGGCGCCGGGCCGGCCTTCCCCAACGACGTGCGGCCGCAGCACACGGCCGAGGCCCTGCAGGCCGAATACGGTCACATGAGCAACGAGATGCTCGAGCCGCTGCAGGCCCGCGTCAGCGTCGCCGGGCGCATGATGCTCAAGCGCGTCATGGGCAAGGCCAGCTTTGCCACCGTGCAGGACGCCTCCTTCGGCCCCACCGGCGGGCGCATCCAGCTCTACCTCACCAAGGACGCGCTGGGCGAGGCCGCCTACGACGCCTTCAAGCACTGGGATTTGGGCGACATCGTCTATGCCGAAGGCACGGTGTTCAAGACCCGCACCGGCGAGCTGTCCGTCAAGGCCGACCGGCTGCGTCTGGTGGTCAAGAGCCTGCGCCCGCTGCCGGACAAGTTCCACGGCATCCACGACCAGGAGCTGAAGTACCGCCAGCGCTATGTCGACCTGATGACCGATGTCGCGGCGCGCGAGCGCTTCGTCGCGCGCAGCCTGGCCGTCACGGCCCTGCGCGAGTTCATGGTGCAGCACGGCTTTCTGGAGGTGGAGACGCCCATGCTGCACCCCATCCCCGGGGGGGCGAACGCCAAGCCCTTCGTCACCCACCACAATGCGCTGGATCAGGAGATGTTCCTGCGCATCGCGCCCGAGCTCTACCTCAAGCGCCTGCTGGTGGGCGGCTTCGACCGTGTGTTCGAGATCAACCGCAACTTCCGCAACGAGGGGATCAGCGTTCGCCACAACCCCGAGTTCACCATGATGGAGTTCTATGCGGCGTACTGGAACCACGTGGATTTGATGGCGTTTACCGAGCAGCTCATCCGCCACGTGGCCCACACGGTGTGCGGTGGCGGCCGGCTCGTCTACCAGGGGCGGGACGTGGACCTGGATGCGCCGTTCGAACGCCTGACCATCCGCGAGGCGATCCTCAAGCACACCGAGGCGGGCGAGCGCGTGGACGATCCGGCCTGGCTGCGCGAGCAATTGCGTCGCCTGGGGCTGGACCCCGTCAAGGAACGGCTGGACAGCCGCAGCTTGGCCGGTCTGCAGGTTCTGTACTTCGAAGAGACGGTGGAGGACAAGCTCTGGCAGCCGACCTTCATCTGCAACCACCCGACTGAAATCTCGCCGCTGGCGCGCGCCAGCGACACCGATCCGACGATCACCGAGCGCTTCGAGCTCTACATCACCGGGCGGGAAGTGGGCAACGGCTTTTCGGAGCTGAACGATCCCGAGGACCAGGCCGCGCGTTTCCATGCGCAGGTGGCCAACAAGGACGCCGGCGACGACGAGGCCATGTACTTCGACGCCGACTACATCCGGGCGCTGGAGTACGGCATGCCGCCGGCGGGCGGCTGCGGGGTGGGCATCGACCGGCTGATCATGCTGCTGACCGACAGCCCCAGCATCCGCGACGTGATCCTGTTCCCGGCCCTGCGGCGCGAGGGCTGATCCCCGGGCGGATCAGGCGTACGCGCGCAGCGCCTGGCGCATCTTCTTCATGGCCGCCGCCTCGATCTGGCGGATGCGCTCGGCGCTCACGCCGTACTCATCGGCCAGCTCCTGCAGCGTGGCGCCACCGGTGCCGTCGTCGTTGACCTGCAGCCAGCGCGCCGTCACGATGCGGCGCGAGCGCTCGTCGAGTTGTGCCAGCGCGTGTTCGATGCCCTCGGAGCCCAGGCGCTCGCGCTCGCGCGCCTCCAGCACCGCGGTGGGCTCGTGGCGGTGGTCGGCCAGGTAGGCGATCGGGCCATAGGCTTCCTCCCCATCCTCGTTGGGCAGGGGGTCCAGCACCACGTCCGCGCCACCCAGGCGGGTTTCCATCTCGATCACGTCCTCGCGGCGCACGTTGAGCTCACGCGCCACGACGTCGATTTCGGCCTCGGACAGGCGCTCGCGCGCCGCATCCTCGTCCAGCGCATCGGCCTTGAAGCCCCGCTTGAGCGAGCGCAGGTTGAAAAACAGCTTGCGCTGGGCCTTGGTGGTGGCTACCTTGACCATGCGCCAGTTGCGCAGGATGAATTCGTGGATTTCGGCCTTGATCCAGTGCACCGCGTAGCTGACCAGCCGCACGCCCTGGGCGGGGTCGAAGCGCTTGACTGCCTTCATCAGGCCGATGTTGCCCTCCTGGATCAGGTCCGCCTGGGGCAGGCCGTAACCCAGATACTGGCGCGAGATGGCCACCACCAGCCGCAGGTGGGACATCACCAGCTTGCCGGCGGCCTCCAGGTCCTGGTGCTGGCGCCAGCGCTGGGCGCAGTCGCGCTCCTCGTCCGCGCTGAGCAGCGGAATGCGGTTGACGGCGCTGATGTAGGCGTCCAGGTTGCCCAGCGGGGGCAGCGTCAGCGACGTGCTGGACCACGACGCCGCGGGCGCGGCGTGGGACGCAGGTGTGAGGGCAAGGGACATCGCGGTCATGGGCTCTCCTCTCCTGAATCGGTCATCATGTTAGCACTCTCTTGGATCGAGTGCTAAATGCGGAGTTCCCTCTCCGGCGCCCGCTCGGGGCGACGTGGGCCGCCCTGGGGAGGGCTTTGGCTGCTTGACGGCCGGCGGCCGATCGGAAACCATCCCGCCATCATGGCGATGCGTTTTGTCGGCCGTTGGTGTGCGGGGCGCGCGGGGTGGCGGGGGCTGCCCCGGGCGGTGCTGGGTGCGGGGCTGGCCCTGGCGCTGGCGGCAGCTCCAGCGCGGACGGCCGTTGCGGAGCCGGCCCGTCTGCGTGCCGAGGCGGTGGCCACCGGGCTGGAGCACCCCTGGGCGCTGGCGTTTTTGCCGGATGGGCGTTTTTTGGTCACCGAGCGCCCGGGGCGCTTGCGCGTGGTCGAGGCCGACGGCCGCCTGGGCGCGGCGATCGCGGGTCTGCCGCGGGTGGATGCAGCGGGGCAGGGCGGCTTGCTCGATCTGGTGCTGGACAGCGACTTTGCCCGCAACCGCACCCTGTATTTCTGCTACGCGGAGCCGGATCCCCAGGGCCGCGGCAATTCCACCGCCCTGGCGCGCGCGGTTCTGTCGGCGGATACGACCCGGTTGCAGGATCTGCGGGTGATCTTTCGCCAGCAGCCGCGCGTCGCCAGCCGCCTGCACTTCGGCTGCCGCATCGTCGAGGCGCCCGACGGCACGCTGTTTCTGACGCTGGGCGAGCGCTACCACCGCATGGCCGATGCGCAGACGCTGGACAACCACCACGGCAAGATCGTGCGAGTGACCAAGGGCGGCGCTGTCCCGCCCGACAACCCGCTGGTGGGCCGCGCAGGCGCCTTGCCCGAGATTTGGAGCTGGGGCCACCGCAATCCGCAGGGGGCCACCTGGGGCCCCGACGGCCGGCTGTGGATGCATGAGCACGGCCCGCAGGGTGGCGACGAACTGAACCGCCCCGAGCGCGGCGGCAACCACGGCTGGCCGGTCGTGACCTTTGGGGAGCAGTACGGCGGCGGGCGCATCGGCGAAGGCACGCACAAGCCCGGCATGGTGCCACCGCTGTACCACTGGACGCCGTCGATCGCGCCCTCCGGCATGGCGTGGCTGACCAGCGACCGCTACGGCCCGGCTTGGCGCGGCCACCTGTTCATCGGCGCGCTGCGCGGCCAGCACCTGGTGCGGCTGGAGCTGGACGGCACGCGCGTGGTGCGCGAGCACCGCCTGTTGACCGAACTGGGCGAGCGCATCCGCGATGTGCGTCAGGGGCCGGACGGTTGGCTGTATGTGTCGTGTCCCGGATGATTGGTTAATTGGTTCACGCCGTGGTTTACTCTTGGCCCGAGAGGTCATGCTGGAGCTGAAACGATGCATCTGAGGCTGCACAAGAACGCCACCACGACACCCAGGATCCG
>NZ_VJOO01000051.1 GCF_007556755.1 Tepidimonas fonticaldi
CCGCTTCGAGGCGTTCTGCCGCCACTGGGACATCGCAGCCCGGGCGTGCGCGCCGTTTCGCGCCCGCACCAAGGGCAAGACCGAGAACGGCGTGGGCTACGTGAAGAACAACGCCATCGCCGGTCATGCCTTCGAGAGCTGGGCGGCGATGCAGGCGCACCTGGCGCGCTGGCAGCGCGAGGTGGCCGATGTGCGCATCCACGGCACGACGGGCGTCACGCCCGCTGAGCGCTTCGAGTTGGAGCGTGCGCATCTGCGCCCGATCGCCGGCATCGCCCCCTTCCTGCAGGTGCGCGAGCTCGTGCGCCGGGTCAATGCCGAGGGCTGCATCGAACTGGACACCAACGCCTACAGCGTGCCGTGGCGGCTGATTGGTGAGATGGTCACGGTCGTCGTCAGCGCCGACACGGTGGTGGTCGAGTACGCCGGCGAGGAAGTGGCCCGCCACGCGCAGCTGCGCGGCAGTCGCGGGCGCAGCATCGAGCGTAGCCATCTGCTGGGTGGGTCACCGCCGCCGGCCGCAATCGAAGTGCCGCCGCCCACCGATGCGCTGCTGCGTCCGTTGGCCGAGTACGAAGCGCTCGTCGGAGGAGGCTGGTGATGCTCGATACCGACCGACTCGACGAACTGACCTTGCCCCTGTTTCGTGTAGCTCTTAACCCACGGTTCACGCGGCCTTTTTACGCTGTGCCTCGTACCAGCGCTGCTCGTACTGCATCGGGCTGAGGTAGCCCAGCGACGAATGCAGCCTGCGGTGATTGTAGAAGGCTATCCAGTCCATCACCGCCTGCCTGGCCTGCTCACGGGTAGCGAATTTGCACCCATGTACGCTAGCTGTTTTCAGCCGACCCCAGAAGCTCTCGGTCGGTGCGTTGTCCCAGCAGTTGCCTTTGCGGCTCATCGATGAACGCATGCCCCAGTCCTTCAAGGCATCCTGGAACTCATGGCTGTAATACTGGCTGCCCCGGTCGCTGTGGAATATCAGTCCAGGAGGTGGCCTGCGGCGCCACCACGCCATGGCCAGCGCGTCCTTGACCAGGTTGGCCTGCATGTGCGGCTGCAGGCTCCAACCCACCACCTGACGGTTGAACAGGTCGATGACCGCAGCCAGGTACAGCCAGCCCTCGTCGGTTTGGATGTAGGTGATGTCGCCACTCCACAGCTGGTTGGGCGCCTCGGGGTTGAAGCGCCGCTGTACCAAGTCGGGCGCCACCGGCAGGCTGTGGCGGCTGTCGGTAGTCACCACGAACTTGCGTTTGGTCTTGGCCCTGATGCCGTGCTGCTGCATGAGCTTGCGCACCCGGTCCTTGCCCACCCGGATGCCCCGGGCCAGCAGTTCCTTGTGCATGCGGGGCCAGCCGTATTCCCCCTTCACCTCGGCGTGGATGGCGCGCATGTACGCCAGCAGGGCTTCGTCACTGTGACGCCGGGCAGGTCCACCGTGGCCCGCCTGCCGCCGGCGCAGCCAGTTGAAGTACCCGCTTGCGCTGACCTCCAGCACCCCGCAGGACACACTCACCGGGTACAGCTTTCTCATTTGGTGAATCCAGGCGTACCTCGCAGCGTGTCCTGCGGAAGGTGGCCGCGGCTTTTTTTGCGATGTCGCGCTCCATGCGAAGGCGAGCATTCTCTGCACGCAACCGGGCTATCTCCATCTGCTCGGGCGAGACCTGGATGCTCTTGCCTCCACCGCCCGCACCGTCCAATTCTCCCTTGGCTGACAGCCGCACCCAGTTGCCCAGGCTCGCTTTGGGAATGCCCAGTACCTTGGCCACCACCGCAATCGCCTGACCCGAGCGGACCTGCCGAACAGCCTCCTGCTTGAACTCTCGCGTGTACTGCGCACGCACCTGCTTGTCACTCATCTCTGAACTCCTTGTCGGTATTTTCAACAAGGGTTAAGAACTCCAGTTTTCAGGGGCAACCTCACAGCAGGGCGGCAATGCCGCCGGCCGGCGGCAGCGAAGGGAATGCGGGCATGCGGGAGATGCTGGCAGGCACGCCCAGGACTGCTACAGGTAGCGGCTCCACTTCATGGCGACGGGCTGCGGCGTGGCCGCAGACGTGCAGCTGCCGCCGGGCAGGTAGCCTTGGTCACGCGTGAGGCGGGTCGTGTCCAGCCTCAGGCCGCCTTGGGTGATGGTGGTGGCGCTGCGCTCATTGGCACCCACAGTGAGTAAACCGGCAATGCTGATGGTGGCGCCGCCGGTGCTGATGCTTTTCCCCAGTATCACGTTACCCGTGATGCCGTTGGGCGCATCCCACGAGTTGGCGCTGAGGTCGCCGTTGGTACCGATGGCCAGGTTGGCCAGCGGCAGGCCTGCGTGCTCCTGCCCTTCGGCGTCGACCCATTTCGCCAGCGAGCTGGGCGTGGTGGACTTGTCGCACAGGTTGGCGGGATAGAAGGGGCCATCGCACACAGGCGAGAGCGGACTGGCGAAGTTGGGCGCCACCAGCGGCCCATGCCCTGAGCCGGTGAGCGTGACTCCGCCGGTGGACAGGATTGTGTTGTACAGCGTGCCTTGGCTGGAGGCTACTCCGTCGATGGTGACCGGGCCGATGAACAGCGCGATGCCGGGTGGGAACTTGGTGATGCCGTTCAAGCGCCAGCCAGTGGCTGGCGTGGCATTGCGCAGGCAGGCCAGGGCATCCCTGTACTGGTTGCTGGGCGACTGGTTGTCGCAGCCGAGGAAGTCCACGCCGTTGATGCGCCGCAGAACCATTGCGCCCGGTGCGGTGGTGGGGACAGGGTCCACCGCCGTCAGGTCGATGCCAGCGCGGTCGATGGACCTGCCGTCGCTCGCCTTCATGTGCTGGATGGTGAGGCGTGGCTTGCCGTTGGCATCGAAGTCGAAGATGTAGTTGGCGGATGAGCGGAAGGCTGCGGCGTCGAAGGTGTCGGTGCGCGTATCGCAGAACGGCGCGCCGGGCAGGCCCGGCGATGTGCCGGCCACGGGGTACTGCACCTTGGGGTGGCTGCTGAGCGGCGTTTTGCCGCTGCCATAGTAAAACTGTCCGGCGATGGAGCCGTCGGTAATCGAGGGGAAATTCCAGCAGTTGCTCGGCGAACTACACCCTCCGGCAATAGCCCAAAGAAAACCGCCGCCGCGCAATTCCTGAATGCTGGCTGTGACAACCTTGAAATCGCCTGCCGGCAAAACCCGCTCGTAGCTTCCGCCATAGCCGCTCATGGTGACGTGGTAGCCCCAGGTCTCCTGTACGGACAGTGTGTGCAGCCCGATGTCGCCCCCGGCGACGTCAGTAGCGTGCAGGGTGAAGCTGTCGGGCAGTTCGGCGCTGCCGCTGGCATTGACTTTCTGGGCAGCGGCTCGGGCGTTCGACACGGCGCCAGTGGCCGAGTCGATCGCGACCCGGGCCATGTCCACCAGGTATTCACCGCCGTCACTGAGCGTGACCAGCAGGTTGCCTGTTGACCAGGGCACCACGGTGCCGGTACGCCAGGGCACGCTGGGGCCGGCCGTGGCGCTGAGGAGCCGCCCGCCGGCGTAGGCAGTGCCGACTTTGACACCCCCCGTCGTCTTCACGTCGGCCTCGTAGGCGCCGGCCTTGAGCGCGTTGTAATTGGCGCTGCCGGTGTTGCCGATGCTGATGGCCCGCGCCCACAGCGTGGCGTTGGTCGGCTGGGCCATGCTGTTGATGCGGATGGTGCCGTTCTGGGAACTGAGCGTGGCGTTGGCATCGATGCCGCCGCCGCTCAAGGTGATGTCGCCTTTGGTGCAGCCCGAAATGATGGCTTGCGAGGCGCTCTCGATCGTGAGGCTGCCGTCGATGGCGAGGTCTGTGTAGTCTTCTCCGCTGGTGAAGCTCGTCGTGCCTCCCGTAATCCGGACGTCGCCCCGCAGAACGGTGGACGTAGGTCTGGGCGTGGCGCACAGGCTGGGCGCCGTGCCGGAGCCCGCGCCGACGGCATAGACCACCTCCAGCACCGCGCGTGCTTCGGCCGACGAATCCGGCGCGGTGACGCCCGTGATGCGCGCGGTGACCGTCTTGGCCGTGCTGTCCGTTGCCGTGATGCGTGCGAGCACGACGTCGGTGACGCCGTCGCCCGAAAGCGTGAGGTCGAAGGGCGTGGCCTTGGCATACAGCGCCGCGAGCTGGCCGCTGTCTTGCAACTGCTGCAGGTACTGCCGCACCAGTTCGGCGCCCGTCCATGCCTTCATCTGTGCCTGGGTCTGCGCATGGACGGCGACGTCCTGCTGCTGGTGGCTGCGGATGTAGTGCGCGGTGCCAAATACCGCTGCCGAGAGCGACAGGCCCACGAGAAGCAGGATCAGCACGGTGGCGATACCGCGCTGCGATGCCATGGGGTGGACGGGACGAAGCATGGCGGAACTCCTCAAGGAGGGGGGGCGGAGGCGGAGACGTTGACCAGGCACTGGCTGGTTTTCAGCTCCACGCCGTTGCTGTTGGCGGCGGTCAGGGTCAGCAGGACTTTTTCGTCAGCGCCCGTGCCGGCGGCGATGCCGAACGGGGTGCAGGCGGCTTTCTGCAAGGTGATGGTGACGAGGGGTGCCGCGGGGGGATCGGCGACGGGTGTCGTGGGGGCATCCATCAACGGCAGCACTGTCGTCCAGGCCAGAGTGGAGAAGGCCGCGGCATCGGCGCAGGGGACCGGGCCGAGCTTGCGCAGGCCACCCTTGTCGCTGAGGCTGGGTGCCAGCAGGGCCGAGCAGCGCGGGCCGCCCGTGGCGTTTTCGGCCCACACGACCGCGTTGCCGGTGGCGCCCAAGGAGACCGATGTGCCCGAGAGGGTGGAGCCGTCCAGTTTCGCGTCTTTGAGCACCACGAGGTGGGTGCCGGCATGCGCCGCGTCGATGCCGTAGCCCGCTTCCTGCGCAGCGATGCCTGCCGACAGGAAGGCCGCGGCGCGCTGTGCGTCGGCCTGGGCGTCCATGCGCGCGGCGGTGGAGGCGCGCACCATCCGCTGGAACAGCATCAAGATGGCGAGCACCAGAACCATGGAGATGACCAGGCCGGTCATCAGGCTGATGAGGGTGATGCCGCGCTGGCGCAGCGGTGCAGGGGGGGGCAAGGGCATGGCGCGTGACTTCATTGGCTCAGGACGATACTGCCGGGGCCCAGCAGTTCACGGGCGCTGTCGGTGTCGGTGTCCTGCGTGGAAAAGACCATGCGCGTGACGGCGGCCTGCGGCAGCGTGACCGACAGCGCCCCGCCCGTGCTGATCGCCACGTCATGCTTTTCGCAGTGCGCGGCGGGCAGTTCCACGCTAACTGCACTGCCGCCCACCGGGGTGAAGGAGAAGGTATGCGGGTTGCTGCACAGATGCGCGATGCCTTGGGTCTCGAGGGCATTGCGCATCTGCGCGACCACGATGCCGTGCGCGGCTGCGTAGCGCTGGGCGGCGAGCATGCGCGCGGCCGCGTAGCTCAGGCCCAGCCCCAGAAGGGCGAGCAGGAGGATGCCGACGAGGGCTTCCAGCAGCGCGTCGCCACGCTGGGCGCGGCGGGGATCAGTGCAGCGTGCCGGTTTCGTCATTCTGAGGGCCTCCTCGGCGCAGGATGAAGGGAATGCTGGCGGCGGGCAGGCCGCGGTTGTCCAGCTCCACGGTGAGCGGTGTGCTGCTGGTCGTGAGCAGGGTGCCGTTCAAGGTGAGGCTTACGCCCTCGGGCAGGCGGGCGGTCCACTGCGGGTTGGGGGCACAGCCGCTGCCGCCTTGCGCCAGGACGTTCAGCGTGACGGCGGTGCCATCGGTCTGCGCTTGCAGGACGGCGGCATGGGCGCCGGTGGCGTTGGGAGCTTCGCAGGGGTTGCGCAGCGCCAGCGCCTTGGCGTTCTCGAAGCCCTGGACCAGCGTGCCCCGGGCTTGCAGCGTGCGTGCGCCGTGCACCCAGTCGGCGGCCAAGGGCGCGGCCATGAGCAGCAGCATCGCCAGGATGGCGAGCGTGACCATCAGTTCGATGAGCGTGAAGCCGCGCATGTTCACCATGTCCCCAGGATGGGACAGCTGCTCGCTGCGTTGCGCTCGTTCTTATGGTTCAGCGTCAACGTGCAAGTCCAGCCGCTGTCGCGGGCGGTCGCGGTAAGGGTGTAGCTGTTGGCGTCGGACGTGACGGCATAGGTGAAGCTGCTGCCCTGCGCAGGGCTCCATGCACTGAAATCGGCATGGCCTACCGGATTCTGGTTGGTGTAGACCGGGTACTTCAGGGACTTCTGGAAGCGGTTTTCCAGCGTCAGGCTCAAGGCCACGAGATCGGCCGAGGCACCGCGCGCGCGGCTTTTCTTCACATAGCGCTCGTAGGAAGGCAGGGCGATGGCGGCCAAGATGGCCACGATGGCGACGACGATCATCAGCTCGATGAGCGTAAAGCCGCCCGCACGGCCTCGACCATCGGCAGACGCGCAGGAACCGCAGGAACCGTAGGGAGACTTCATGGCCGTTTCATGGATAACCATTGGTCATTGGTAAATGGTTTTACGTTCATAGTAATCGATCCCCGAGACGAGGGCCAGCCGGAACGTGGGCTTGCCGGGCTTGACGGTGCGGGCGGCCTCGAACCCGGCGCGCAGTGCCGGCGGCCAGTTGGAGAAGCGCGATTCCGAGACGGAGTACTCGACGTCCAGGTAGTCCTCGACCTTCTCGCCGGCGGCGGCGATGCGCCGGGCGATGGCGGCCAGTTGCACCTGGTCCCAGGACACGCGCTTGGGTTGGTCGACGGTCACGCGCAGCGAGCCGTCGTTGATGTGGATGACGCCGAAGTCCTTGCCGGCCTCAATGCGCGCGGCCTTGGCCCGTTCGCCATAGGCGGCATCGAGCGCCGCGTCGAACTTGGCGCGCGCCTTCTTGAGCCAGTCGAGGGCTTCGTCGAGGTTGCGGCTGATCTCCGCCTTCTGGGCAGGCGGCAGCGCGGCCAGCTGGCCGACGGACATCGCGGCGATGTCGGCGGGGTAGAGGGTCAAATCGCTCATCGCATCCCCCTTCAGCGCGCCGCGCGCTCGGAGGTCGAGTCGTGCAGGGCGCCACGCTCGAACTCGATGACCGACTCCAGGGGGTAGCTGACGCGCTTGGACAGCTTCAGGTAGCGCGGGCCCCGCCCTTCGCTGCGCCAGCGCTGCAGGGTCTTGGGGCTCAGGCCCCAGCGCTGCGCGAGCTCGTTCTCGTTGAGGACCCGACGGTCGCCGGGAGACAGGCTGTTGATCGCATCGACCGGCGACCGGGGGATGGTGCTTGCCGTTGTCGGCATGGAAGCCTCCTATGACGCTGTTGAGGAACAGGTGTCATTGCAGGCTTCGGGTGGCGAACCTTGGAGGGACCGAATGGCGAACCACGCACAAACTTCGGGTTCGCCAATCCGCACGCGTCCATGCCAAAACGGCGAGCACGCGGCTCGCCGTTCTTGGGGACAGGGGGATGGTCAGCGGCCGGTCACTGGGCCGGTGGCGGAAAACCCAGCAGCCGGCGCCGCCTGGATGGTCATTGGGCATTGCCATGCCACGCGGTGGATACGCCGCTGCTCCCCCGTCCCCCACCGTTTTGGGGATTGCGTGGGACATCGGATCGTGGCCAACGAGAGCCACAAGCTCGAAAAGCTGTGCCGCTACATCACGCGCCCGGCGATCAGCGAGCAGCGGCTGTCGATCTCACCGCAGGGTAGGGTGCGGTATCAGATCAAGACGCCGTGGCGAAATGGGACCACGCATGTCGAATGGGATGCGGTGGACTTCATCGCCAAGCTGGCGGCACTGGTCCCGCCACCTCGCGCGCATCTCACCCGCTTCCACGGCGTATTCGCCCCGAATGCAAACCTGCGCG
>NZ_VJOO01000052.1 GCF_007556755.1 Tepidimonas fonticaldi
GATCAGCTCTGCGAGGAGCTAGGCATTGAGCATCGCCTGACCCGCCCAAAACACCCGCAGACCAACGGCATGGTTGAACGCTTCAACGGGCGCATCGCCGACATCCTGCGCACCCATCACTTCCATTGCGGCGAAGAACTTGAGGCCACCATCCTGCGGTATGTCTGGCCGTACAATCACCAACTGCCACAGAAAGCCTTGGGGCATGTCAGCCCCATCCAGGCCATGAAACAATGGCAGCGATCACCCCCCGAACTGTTCAACAGACGTGTTACCAATCAGCCGGGACACGACAGCTACAAGCCGCAGTACGCGGCGCCGGGCCACTACGTGCTGGAGACATGACATGAACGATAGGCCAGCCGTCGCCACAAGTGGCAAGCGCCGTCCGCCGCCGCTGCGGGCCCGGCCGATCCTGGCCAGCACCGCGCTGGCGCTGCTGGCCGGCTGCGCCAGCCTGGCGCCGGAGTATGAACAGCCCGTCGCGCCGGTACCGCAGAGCTATGCGTCCACCGTGGGCGCATCCGTGGGCGCATCGACGCCAGGGCGCGAGGATCTGCCGCCCTGGCGCGACTACTTCACCGATCCGCTGCTGCAGCGCCTGATCGAGACGGCGCTGGGCAACAACCGCGACCTGCGCGTCGCCGCGCTCCGGGTCGAGGAAGCCCGAGCCGCATTCCAGATCCAGCGCGCCGATCAATTCCCGGGCCTGGGCCTGGGTGCGCAGGGCGCGCGCGCACGGGTGCCGGGCGATCTCAACTACTACGGGCAGTCCGTGGTCGGCGGCGAATACCGCGCCGAAGTCGGCCTGAGCAGTTGGGAACTGGATCTGTGGGGCCGCATACGCAACCTGAAGGATGCGGCACTGCAGCAGTGGCTGGCCACCGATGCCGGCCGTCAGGCGGTCGAACTGGCGCTGATCGTCCAGGTCGCCGATGGCTACCTGGGGCTGCGTGAACTGGACGAGCGCGTGGCGATCGCGCGCCGCACCGTGGACTCACGCGCGGAGTCCTACCGCATCTTCCAGCGCCGCCAGGAAGTCGGCTCGACCTCTCGGCTGGACCTGACCCAGGTGCAGACCCTGTTGACCCAGGCGCAGGCGCTGCTGGCCCAGCTCGAACGCGCGCGCGCCAGCCAGTACCACGCACTGGCCCAGTTGGTCGGCGCCGATCCCGGCCCACTCCCAGCCCGCGCGCCGTTCGACGAGGACACGGTGCTGGCGGCGCTGCAGCCAGGGCTGCCTTCGGACCTGCTGCTCCGTCGCCCAGACCTCATCGCCGCCGAGCATCGGCTGCGTGCCGCCCATGCCAACATCGGCGCCGCGCGCGCGGCGTTCTTCCCGCGCATCGCCCTGACCGGCAGTTGGGGCACGGCCAGCGCCGAGCTCGATGGCCTGTTCGATTCCGGCAGCCGCGCGTGGACCTTTCTGCCGACGCTGTCGCTGCCGATCTTCGACGCGGGCCGTCGCCGCGCCAACCTGGAGCTCAGCGAAGTGCGCCGCGACATCGCGGTGGCCCAGTACGAGAAATCCATCCAGACCGCGTTCCGCGAGGTCGCCGACGCGCTGACGGCCCGCCACTGGCTGGCCGAGCAGTTGCAGGTGCAGACCGTCGCGCGCCAGGCCCTGGCCGAACGCGCCCGGCTGGTCCAACTGCGCTACGACAACGGCTCGGCCGCCTATCTCGAAGTCCTCGACGCGCAGCGCAACCTGCTGGACGCCGAGCAGCAACTGGTGCAGGTGCGCCGTGCGCTGCTGTCCAGCCAGGTCGCGCTGTACGGCGCGCTCGGAGGCGGGCCTGGCCAGCGCTCCGGTGGCGCTGAAGCAGGCCTTTCCACCCATTCGCAACGGGCGTCGGACATACCATGAGCACAGCATCGTCCCTTTTTTCCAAGAAACGCATCGTCCCCGCCACGCTGGTCGTCGCCGTCGCGGTGCTGGCCTGGTGGGGCTGGCAGCGCTGGTCCGACCACGGTCCGGGCGAGGGATTCGTCAGCGGCAACGGGCGCATCGAGGCCACCGAGATCGACGTGGCCACCAAGTTGCCCGGCCGGGTGGAGGAGATCCTGGTGCGCGAGGGCGACTTCGTGCAGGCCGGGCAGACGCTGGCGCGGATGCAGACCGACACCCTGCGCGCCCAGTACGACCAGGCCGAGGCCGAGCGGCAACGGGCCGAGCACGGCGTGGCCGCGGCCCAGGCGCAGATCGCGCTGCGGCAGAGCGAGGTGGCCACCGCGCAGGCGCTGGTCGCCCAGCGCGAGGCCGAGCTCGATGCCGCGCGCCGCCGGCTGGCACGTTCGGAGACGCTTTCGGTGGAGGGCGCCTCCTCGGCCCAGGAACTGGACGACGACCGCGCGCGGGTACGCGCCAGCCAAGCGGCGGTCGCGGCGGCCCGGGCCCAGGCCGCCGCTGCTCAGGCGGCCGTGCGCGCCGCCGAGGCACAGCTGGTCGGGGCGCAGTCCGCGGTCCGCGCGGCCGAGGCCGCGGTGGCGCGGATCCAGGCCGACATCGACGACAGCGCGCTCAAGTCGCCGCGCGCCGGCCGGGTGCAGGTGCGCGTGGCGCAGCCGGGCGAAGTGCTCGGCGCCGGCGGGCGCGTGCTCAACCTGCTCGACCTGTCCGACGTCTACATGACCTTCTTCGTGCCCGAGACCAGCGCCGGCCGCATCGCCATCGGCAGCGAGGTGCGGATCGTGCTCGACGCCTGGCCGCAATACGTGATCCCGGCCACGATCTCCTTCGTCGCCAGCAAGGCCCAGTTCACGCCCAAGACGGTGGAGACCGCCAACGAGCGCCAGAAGCTGATGTTCCGCGTGCGTGCGCAGATTCCCGAGGATCTTCTGCGTCGGCATCTGGAGCAGGTCAAGACCGGAATGCCCGGGGTGGCCTGGATCCGGCTCGACAGCGACCAGGCCTGGCCCGCCGATCTGGTTGCCAATGTGCCGGTGGAGTAAGCGGACATGACCAAGCCGAACGCGCCCACCGTCGTGCAACTGCGGGGCGTGCGCCTGGACTACGGCAAGGTGTCCGCGCTGGATGGCGTCGATCTGGACATTCCCGCCGGCCGCATGGTCGGCCTGATCGGCCCGGACGGGGTCGGCAAGTCCAGCCTGCTGGCGCTGGTGTCCGGCGCCCGCCGGATCCAGGCCGGCCGCGTCTTGGTGCTGGGCGGTGACATGGCCCGGCGCGGCCACCGCAACGCGGTCTGCCCGCGCATCGCTTACATGCCGCAGGGCCTGGGCCGCAACCTGTATCCGACGCTGTCGGTCGAGGAAAACCTGCAGTTCTTCGCCCGCCTGTTCGGCCACGGCGCGGCCGAGCGCCGCCGCCGCATCGACGAGCTGACCCGGGCCACGGGCCTGTATCCGTTCCTGTCGCGCCCGGCCGGCAAGCTCTCGGGCGGCATGAAGCAGAAGCTCGGGCTGTGCTGCGCGCTGATCCACGACCCCGACCTGCTGCTGCTCGACGAGCCGACCACCGGCGTCGACCCGCTGGCGCGGGCGCAGTTCTGGGACCTGATCGCGCGGATCCGGCGGCAGAGCCCGGAGATGAGCGTGGTCGTGGCCACCGCCTACATGGACGAGGCGCAGCGCTTCGACTGGCTGGTGGCGATGGACGACGGCAAGGTGCTGGCCACCGGCACGCCGGCCGAACTGCTGGCGCGGACCGGCACGGCTTCGCTGGAAGAGGCCTTCATCGCCCTGTTGCCGGAAGAAAAAACCCGCGACCACCAGCCGGTCGTGATCCCGCCATTGAGCAGCGATGACGGCGACATCGCCATCGAGGCCCAGGACCTGACCATGCGCTTCGGCGACTTCGTGGCGGTCGATCATGTGTCCTTCCGCATCCGCCGCGGCGAGATCTTCGGCTTCCTCGGCTCCAACGGCTGCGGCAAGTCGACCACGATGAAGATGCTGACCGGTCTGCTGCCGGCCAGCGAGGGCCGCGCCTGGCTGTTCGGCAACGAGGTCGACCCGCACGACATCGACACCCGCCGCCGGGTGGGCTACATGTCACAGGCGTTCTCGCTGTACTCCGAACTGACCGTGCAGCAGAACCTGGTGTTGCATGCGCGCCTGTTCAAGGTGCCCGAGGACGACATCCCGGCGCGGGTGCAGGAGATGGTCGAACGCTTCGGCCTGGAGGCGGTCGTGCACAGCCTGCCCGCCAGCCTGCCGATGGGCGTGCGCCAGCGCCTGTCGCTGGCGGTGGCGATGGTGCACAAGCCGGAGCTGCTCATCCTCGACGAGCCGACCTCGGGCGTGGACCCGGTCGCGCGCGATGCGTTCTGGCGCCTGCTGGTGGAGCTGTCGCGGCGCGACCGGGTGACGATCTTCATCTCCACCCACTTCATGAACGAGGCCGAGCGCTGCGACCGCATGTCGATGATGCATGCGGGCAAGGTGCTCGACAGCGATGCCCCGGCCGCGCTGGTGGCCAAGCGCGGTGCGCAGACACTGGAAGAGGCCTTCATCGGCTATCTGGTCGAGGCCGGCGGCGGCACGCCCGGGCAGACCGGCGACGACGCGGCGCCCGCGCAGCCCCGCGCCGATGGCCATCGCGACGCCCGTCGCAAGCCTTTCAGCCTGCAGCGCATGCTGAGCTACATGTGGCGCGAGTCGCTGGAGCTGCGCCGCGACCCGGTGCGCGCCACGCTGGCGCTGGTCGGTTCGCTGCTGCTGATGTTCGTGGTCGGCTATGGCATCAGCCTGGACGTGGAGGATCTGCGCTACGCCGTGCTCGACGGCGACCAGACCACGCTGAGCCAGAGCTATGTCAACGCGCTCTCGGGATCGCGCTATTTCATCGAGCAACCGCCGCTGTCGGACCATGCCGAGCTGGACCGACGCATGCGCAGCGGTGAGCTGGCGCTGGCCATCGAGATCCCGCCGGGCTTCGCCCGCGACGTGCTGCGTGGCAACAGCGTCCAGGTCGGTGCCTGGTTCGACGGCGCCATGCCCACCCGCGCCGAGACCATCCAGGGTTACCTGCAGGGCATCCACCTGCATTGGCTGGCCGAGCAGGCGCGCGAGCGCTTCGGCATGCAGCTGGCCAGCCCGATCGCCATCGAATCGCGCTACCGCTACAACCCCGACGTGCGCAGCCTGCCGGCGATGGTGCCGGCGGTGGTGCCGCTGTTGCTGCTGATGCTGCCGGCGATGCTCACGGCGCTCGCCGTGGTGCGCGAGAAGGAGAGCGGCTCGATCACCAACCTCTACGTCACCCCGGTCACCCGCAGCGAGTTCCTGCTGGGCAAGCAACTGCCCTACGTGGCCCTGGCGATGCTCAACTTCCTGGCCATGGCGCTGCTGGCGGTCACCGTGTTCGGCGTGCCGATCACCGGCAGCTTCCTGGCGCTGACGCTGGCGGCGCTGATCTTCACCACGGTATCCACCGGTTTCGGGCTGCTGGCCTCCACGGTCACCCGCAGCCAGATCGCCGCGATATTCCTGGTGGTGGTGGGCACGATCATTCCGGTGACCCAGTTCGCCGGTCTGCTCGAGCCGATCTCCTCGCTCGAAGGCGTCGGCCGGGTGGTGGGCGAAATCTATCCGGCCAGCCACATGATCGCGATCAGCCGCGGTGTGTTCAGCAAGGCGCTGCACCTGCGCGACCTGGGCGGCGCGCTGTGGCCGCTGCTGCTGGCCGTGCCGGTAGTGCTGGGGCTGGCCATCGCCCTGACCCGCAAACAGGAGCGCTGACGTGAAACTCCCCCACCTGGCCAACGTCTATCGCCTGGGCATCAAGGAGCTGTGGAGCCTGGCGCGCGACCCGATCCTGCTGGTGCTGATCGCCTACGTGTTCACCGTGTCGATCCACACCGCCGCCACGGCCATGCCCGAGAGCCTGCACAACGCGCCGATCGCCATCGTCGACGAGGACCGCTCGGCGCTGTCGCAACGCATCGCCTCGGCGTTCTATCCCCCGCAGTTCTCGCCGCCGGCGATGATCTCGCTGGGCGAGGTCGATCCCGGCATGGACTCGGGCGCCTACACCTTCGTGCTCGTCATCCCGCCCAATTTCCAGCGCGACGTGCTGGCCGGCCGGCAACCCGCGCTGCAGCTCAACATCGATGCCACCCGCATGAGCCAGGCCTTCACCGGCAACAGCTACGTGCAGCAGATCATCAACCTGGAGGTCAACGAGTTCGTGCGGCGCCAGCGCGGCAGCACCGCGATGCCGATCGAACTGGCGCTGCGCGCGCGCTTCAATCCGTCGCTGGACAAGACCTGGTTCGGCGGGCTGATGCGGATCATCAACAACGTCACCATGCTCTCGATCATCCTCACCGGCGCGGCGCTGATCCGCGAGCGCGAGCACGGCACCATCGAACACCTGCTGGTGATGCCGGTCACCCCGGCCGAGATCATGCTGTCCAAGGTCTGGTCGATGGGGCTGGTGGTGCTGGTGACCGCCTTCGTCTCGCTCAACCTGGTGGTGCGGGGTCTGCTGGGCGTGCCGATCGAAGGTTCGCTGGCGCTGTTCGTGGTCGGCGCGGCGCTGTGCCTGTTCGCGACCACCTCGCTGGGCATCTTCCTGGCCACGCTGGCGCGCAACATGCCGCAGTTCGGCATGTTGATGGTGCTGGTGCTGATCCCGCTGCAACTGCTGTCGGGCTCGATGACCCCGCGCGAGAGCATGCCGCAGCTGGTGCAGGACATCATGCTGGCCTCGCCCACCACGCATTTCGTGGAACTGGCCCAGGCCATCCTCTACCGCGGCGCCGGCATCGGCGTGGTCTGGAAGCCCTTCCTGGCCCTGGCGCTGATCGGTTCGGTCCTGTTCGCGCTCGCGCTCACCCGTTTCCGCAGGACCATCAGCCAGATGGCCTGAATCCGTCCCTGACTCGGGACTTCCACTCAGTGAGGCACTACCCATGACCACCGAAACGCTTCCCCTGAACCTCCTCAAGGGAAGGTCTGCAAAACCTTCCTGCCAGACTGCCGGGATGGGACAATAGCGACATGAAGCAGATGAGTCTGGAGGCGCCGATGTATACGGGCTTTGAGCTGCGCGCCAAGCGCACCCGCAAGCGTG
>NZ_VJOO01000053.1 GCF_007556755.1 Tepidimonas fonticaldi
CGGATCCTGGGTGTCGTGGTGGCGTTCTTGTGCAGCCTCAGATGCATCGTTTCAGCTCCAGCATGACCTCTCGGGCCAAGAGTAAACCACGGCGTGAACCAATTAACCAATCATCCGGGACACGACAATTAGTTTCATAAAATTTCCTGTCAAAGTACGGGTTAAAAACTCAATGCTTGGGTGGCAGGGATCACGTTTGGTGCAAGGTGGTCGCATCTTGCGGATGCACCGGCTCAGCAGTGACATCCTCTTCTTGCTCGTCTGGTCGATGGGCCAGACGATAAAGAATGGGGAGTACGAGTAGCGTCAGTAATGTGGAAGACACGATGCCGCCGATCACCACAGTGGCCAAGGGCCGCTGAACTTCTGCGCCGGTTCCAGTGGCAATCGCCATCGGGATGAAACCCAAAGACGCCACCAGGGCCGTCATCAACACGGGGCGCAAGCGGGTCAACGCGCCGTTCCGAATGGCCGCGTCCAGAGGCATTCCCTCCTCTCGCAGGGTGCGGATGTAGGAAATCATCACAAGGCCATTGAGTACGGCCACACCTGACAGCGCGATGAAGCCCACGGCGGCGGAGATGGACAGCGGAATGTCGCGCAGCCACAGCGCCAGGATGCCGCCGGTCAGTGCAAACGGAATGCCGGTGAAGACCAGCAAGCCGTCCTTGACATTGCCGAACATAGCGAACAGCAGCACGAAGACCAGCAGAAGCGACACTGGCACGACGATCTGCAAGCGCTGCGTGGCGGATTGCAGGTTCTCGAACGTGCCGCCCCAACTCGTCCAATAGCCAGTGGGAATCTTGACTTGCGCCAGCGCTGCCTCGGCGTCGGCCACGAAGGAACCCACGTCACGGCCGCGCACGTTGGCGCTGACCACGATGCGGCGCTTGCCGTTTTCCCGGCTGATCTGGTTGGGGCCGGGCGCCAGCTCGAAGCTCGCCACCTCGGCCAGTTGGATGAAGTTGGTTCGGCCCTCGCCGCCGCCCGCGCCACCCGTTGCGCGCGGCAGAGGAATCGGCAGGCGCTTCATGCTTTCCAAGTCATTACGCAAGGACTCGGGCAAGCGCACCAGAATGTCGAAGCGGCGGTCGCCCTCGAACAGCGTGCCGGCCTCGCGCCCACCGATGGCGGTGGCCACGGCGTCCTGGATGTCGGCCACGTTCAGCCCATAGCGCGCGGCTTTCTGGCGGTCGATGTTCACGGTCAGCATCGGCAAGCCGGTGGTCTGCTCCACCTTGACTTCGGAAGCGCCGGGAATCTTCTGCAGCATGGACGAGACCTCCTCGGCCGTCTTGTTCAAGACATCCATGTCGTCGCCAAAAATCTTCACCGCCACATCGCTGCGCACCCCCGAGATGAGTTCGTTGAATCGAAGTTGGATCGGCTGGGAGAATTCGTAGTTGTTACCCGGTATCTTGCCCACGACCTCCTGAATGGCCGCCAGCAATTCGTCGCGCGACTTGCGCGGCTCAGGCCACTCAGACATTGGCTTGAGCATGATGTAGCCGTCAGAAATGTTCGGTGGCATGGGGTCGGAGGCAATTTCCGCCGTTCCAGTGCGTGCAAATACACGGTCGATCTCGGGAAATTTGGCTTTCAGCGTTGCTTCCAGTTGCTGCTGCATCGCCACCGATTGCGACAAACTGGTGCCAGGAATGCGCAAGGCCTGAATGGCGAAGTCTCCTTCGTTCAAGCTGGGCACGAACTCACTGCCCATGCGCGTTGCGATCAAACCGCACAACACCACTGCCACGGCTGCGGCAGCCAACACAACAGCCTTGGCTGCCATCACGCGATCTAGCAAGGGACCGTACCAGCGCTTGGCTTGCACCATCAAGAAGTTTTCCTTTTCGCTGACACGGTTGCCAATGAACAGTGCGACCGCTGCCGGGATGAAAGTCACCGACAGGATCATGGCCCCCACGAGTGCAGCCACCACCGTGAACGCCATCGGGTGGAACATCTTCCCTTCCACCCCCGTCAGGGCGAAGATGGGCAGGTAGACCACCATGATGATGAGTTGCCCGAACAGCAGCGCGCGGCGTGATTCCTTCGATGCCAGGAACACCTCGTGAAAGCGTTCCGCCCGCGTCAACGGCCTGCCGTAGTGCGCCTGTGCATGGGCCAGGCGTCGCACGCAGTTCTCGACGATCACCACCGCTCCGTCGATGATGATGCCGAAGTCCAGCGCCCCGAGGCTCATCAGATTGGCACTCACCTTGTTGGTCACCATCCCCGTGAAGGTGAACAGCATTGACAAGGGAATCACGGTCGCCGTAATGATGGCCGCTCGAATGTTGCCCAGGAATAGGAACAGGATCACGATCACCAGGATCGCACCTTCCAACAAATTCTTCTTCACCGTGCTGATGGCTTTATCCACCAACACGGTACGGTCGTAAACGGTGACCGCATGCACGCCTTCAGGCAGGCTGCGGTTGATTTCTTTCATTTTTTTGTCGACGGCCTGGGAAACCGTTCGGCTGTTTTGCCCGATGAGCATGAAGGCCGTGCCCAGCACCACTTCGCGCCCGTTGGCTGTGGCGGCACCCGTGCGCAGTTCACGCCCCAGCCCAACCTCGGCCACGTCACGCACCCGGATCGGCACACCACCGACGCTGCTGACGATCACGTTGCTGATGTCCTCCAAGGTTTTGACCTGACCGGGCGCTCGAATCAGATATTGCTCGCCACGCTTTTCGATATAGCCCGCGCCCACGTTGCCGTTGTTGCGATCCAATGCCGTCACGATGTCCTGTAAGGTGATGCCCAGCGAGGCAAGTCGCTCGGGTATCGGCGAGATCTGGTATTCCTTGGCAAAGCCGCCAATCGAGTTGATTTCTGTGACGCCGGGCACGTTGCGCAACTGCGGCTTGATGATCCAGTCCTGAATCTCGCGCAGATCGGTGGCCGTATAGGGTTGGCCATCAGGCTTCTTCGCACCATCCTTGGCTTCGACCGTCCACAGGTAGATCTCGCCCAAGCCGGTCGAAATCGGACCCATGGTCGGGGTAATTCCGGGGGGCAACTTGTCGCGCGCCTCCTGGATGCGTTCGTTGACCAATTGGCGCGCAAAGTAGATGTCGGTGCCGTCCTTGAAGATCACAGTCACTTGTGACAGTCCATAGCGGGACAGGGAACGGGTTTGCTCCAGGTTGGGAAGGCCCGCCATCACGGTCTCAATCGGGTAAGTCACCCGTTGCTCGGTCTCCAGCGGTGAGTACCCCGGCGCTTGGGTGTTGATCTGTACCTGGACGTTGGTGATGTCCGGCACGGCATCGATGGGGAGCTTCTGGTAGTTGAATACGCCGACGGCCGCCATACCGATGACTGCCAGCAACACCAACCATCGATGTTCGATGGCTGCTCGAATAAGTTTTTCAAACATGTGCGTGGCTCCGGTATCAATGGGTGTGTTCGGCAGAAGCTTTGCCGAGCTCAGACTTCACGACAAAACTTCCTGCTGCCGCGTAGGGAGCCCCCGGCTTGAGTCCTTGCACCACCTCGACCCGCTTGCCATCACTGCGGCCCAACTGCACGGGCTGGGCAATGAATCCCCCATTCACCTTTAGGAACACCACTGGCTTACCGCCGACGGTCTGAATGGCATCACTGGCCACTGTCACGGGCACGTCAGCCTCAGAGGAGGTCACTTCCACGTTGACGAACAGCCCAGGACGCCAAGCACCTTTCGGGTTGGCCAAGACCACTCGGGCTTTGGCCATACGGGTTTGTTCGCCAATCAGCGACCCAACAAAGGTGATGACACCTGTAGCGCTGGCATCGAATGCAGTTGCCTTGATGGTCACTTTTTCGCCGACTCTAACCAGCGGCAAGTCCTTGGCTGGCACGTTGATTTCAGCCCAAACCTGCCCCAGATCGGACACGGTAAACACGGCAGCGTCTTCCTTGACGGCTTCACCGAGGCTGAGATGTTTTTCAATCACCAAGCCATCGAATGGCGCACGCAATTCAAAACGGTTAAGCCCCCCCTGAGAACCTGGGGCCAGCCCCAAAGCGGATAGCTTCTGTTGAGCGTTGGCCACAGCGACTTCCGCCTCGTGCAGCGCTTGCTCGGCTTGCAGATAGTCTTGCTCTGCGGAAATTTTTTGCTCCCAGAGCCGCTTTTCACGCTCGAACGTGGTCTTCGCCAGGGCCAGACGTTTTTGTGCGGTTTGCAGTTCACTGCGTTGCTCAGACGCGGCCGGGCTGGCAATGACTGCGAGAACCTGTCCCTTCTTGACTGCTTGACCCAGACTGGCCTGAACGCTCTCGACCACTCCTGCAATGCGTGGGACAACGTGCGAAGTCCGGTCTTCGTTCAGGCGAATTTCCCCGGGCAATTGCAGGACGGACTTGATTCGTGCCGCGCCAGCCGTGTCGATGCTAATGGATGCCGCTTTGATTTGCTCATCACTGAGTTCGACCTTCCCCTCTTCTTGGTTGAGCACGAACATGAAGCGTTCTTTGGCGGTCTGGGCAACGATGCTTATTTCAAACGCGTGCGGCTCCGGCACGACCTCGCGGCTCAACAGGCTGTCCTTGTCAGGTGCGAAATTTAGAGTCTGCTTCTCTCCGGTCAAGCGCGTGATGGTGGCGCTGACCTTGGCTGCGCCGCTGGGTAGAGGCTTGTCCTTATCGAACAACCAGATGCGCAAACGGGGTTCGCCGCCGTCCTCGGCCAGCAACGCTTCCAGCCCGAAATCCCCCTCCTTGAACAGCTTGCCTCCATGCGGCCCCTTGGTCGGGGCCTCGTGGTGCTCGCCGTCCGCATGACCCTTGTCGTGGTCGTGTTTGTCTCCACTCTCCTTGCCGTGATG
The DNA here is from genome assembly GCF_007556755.1 of Tepidimonas fonticaldi. Lineage (GTDB taxonomy): Bacteria > Pseudomonadota > Gammaproteobacteria > Burkholderiales > Burkholderiaceae_C > Tepidimonas > Tepidimonas fonticaldi. The sequence goes on from NZ_VJOO01000053.1 coordinate 4,827, forward strand.
CTCACCATCACTGTGTGCCTTGGCTTCAACGTGGCTGCCGTGACCGTGGCCGTCATCTTCGGCTGTCTTGGTTGCTTTGCCGCCGAGAATGGCGCTGCCCAGTACAACGCCCGTCGCAACGATCACGGCGATGGCGATCAGATGCTTCTTGCTGACATTCAGTTTGTTGGTATCGATTTTCATGTTTATTCCTTATTCGCTGGCTGGGTGGCATTTGCGCCAGATTCGCCGAGCACGCGGTCAATGTCTGCAGCCGTGCGATGCGCCTCAGCCAATGCTTTGAGGTATTGAGACTTGGCGGCAAAGTAGGTGCGCTGTGCGTCCAGCACTTCCAAGAAGTTGAACTTGCCGTTTTCAAATCCGACGGTGGCCGCGTCGTAGGCACTTTTGGCCCCAGGTAAAACATCTTGTTGCAAGACGTCGACTTCCCTACGAATGGATTCCAGCCGCTCGCGGGCTTGCAATACGTCCGTGCTGACTCGTATGTTCAAAGCTTGGAGTTCGTCCCGCGCCTTGTCTTCGCGCTTCAACGCTTCCAACAAGTTCCCCTGATTGCGATCAAACAGCGGCAAAGGGACGGAAACACCGAACAGCAGTTGATTGCGCTGCAGTTCGGTGGGGCGTTTCACCCCTAGGCTGAATGTGACGTCGGGTATCCGTTTGCTGCGCTCTACATCGACCAACGACCTGCGGCGCTCAACCTCCAGCTGCATACGGCGCAGCGTTGGCGAAGTGGACAGGCGCTGCTGGACGTTGTCGAGCGAAGGGACAGCCGGAAGCTCTTCCACGTTGCCCGACACGAGAGTAAATCGCGGTGGGTTGGCCCCTAGCAAACTGGCCAAGCGTGCCCGAGCATTGCGTTGCTCGCTCTGGGCCTGTGCCAATTCGACTCGCACACCTGCTTCGGCTACCCGTGCCTTGGTTTCTTCGACCGGAGAAACCTTGCCCGCTGCCACGCGTTTGGCAACAGCATCGGTAGCGCGTTTTGCCAGATCGACACTGGCTTGAGCCAATGCTGCGCGTTCCTGTGCCGCCAAAGTCTCGAAGAAGGCAGCGACCACGGCGGCACGAATTTCGACGCGCCGCGTGTTCAGTTCTTCAACTGCGACGTCACGCCCTCGCTCTGCCGCGGCAATGCGGGCAGCGCGCTTGCCCCCCAGCTCGATGGGCAGATTGATCTGGACGCTTTGCGTGCGGGTTGGCGTGCGTTGGTCTTCGAGCGAGTACGCCAGCTCGGGATTAGGACGTACTCGTCCCTGAATTACCTGGCCCTCCACGGCCTCGATCTCCCGTTGGGCGACAGTCAGGTCAAGATTCGCCTCCAAAGCCAGCGCGACGGCCTTTTGCAGGGTCAGGGGCGTTGCTGCTTCAATCTGCTCTACGCCGTTGGCGCTCTGCCCAAGAGCTGGTGCCGTCGGCAATAACTGAGCGAAAGCCGTCCCCGTCATGAGCGCAAGGAGCAAGCCTGCCGCAACCGCCCTCGCGTTGTAATTGTGAATATCCTTCAGCATCCGATTCTCCAGTGATTTGAAATACACAAGGGAATCGGCGGGGGGCGATCCAGATGATCGCCAGCAACGTCATCACATCAGCCGCGCGAAGCCGGCTGGATACCGTAGCGCGCCATGCGCGACGGCAGGGGTGAGGACGAAGGGAAAGGAACGCGCTCCCCGCCGATCAGGCGAGGACACGCCACTGAGGGCGCTCTAAACGTTCAGGTGGAGGCGCAGCAAGGTGCTCCGGGGGATACCCCGTATCCAGGGACGGGCTGACCGGCGACGCCAGCTTGACATCCCCTGACAAGACCGAGAAGCACCCGGCATGACAGGACGCGCAATCAGGATCGCCACCCAGGGTCTTGGCCGGATCAGGGCTGGCATCCTGGCCGTCGGCCGCCTTGTGCTGATGCGCATGGTGGCCGAAGTGCTTGGCCGCAGCTCCGGTTTCATGCTGGCAATAACTGGCCACTGCCGCCCAACTGAATTGAAGCGGCAAGAACACCAGCAAGACGATGGCCAGCCATTTGCGCATAGGGGTAACAGTGTAGCAGCTACAGGGCACTTCGCAAAACCCCATTTCCGAGAGCTGAACCGGCATGAGGGCGCTCGCGTCGTTCAGTTCGGGGTTCTCGGTGCCGCTCAGGCCCCGTCATCGCCGCCTTGGCGGGCGCCCGAGGCCCTG
>NZ_VJOO01000054.1 GCF_007556755.1 Tepidimonas fonticaldi
GCGGGGCATGGCGGGCTTTCGGATGGGGGATGGGGCGCAATCTAGCAGACCGCGGGGCCAGACCGCGGGGCCACGGCGGCCGGCGCGGGGGGCTGGCCGTGGCGGGGGACCCCACGGTCAGCCCCGCGGTCGGCGCATCAGCAAGGCCTCGCGGGTCACGGGTTCGGCCAGTCGTTGCAGCCACCACTGCAGCGCCGGGCCCACCGGGCGGCTGGCGCCCCGCCGGGCCGCTCCGGCCCGCCAGGCGTAGGCGGTGCGCGCGGTGCGCGGCGGCAGCGTGGTCTGGCGCAGGACCAGGTGGCCGGCATCCAGATACGGTTGCACCAGGGGCTGGGGCAGCCAGCCGCACCCCAGGGCGCGCAGTTGGGCCTCCAGCTTCATCTGCATGGTCGGCACGGTCAGCACGTCCTGGCCGGGCAGCAGCCCGAAGGTCAGCCCGCCGCGCGGGGCCGAGTCGGCCACCGCGACGATGCGGTGCTCCCGGATCAGGTGCGGCGTCAGCGGCTCGGGCGCGTCGGCGAGCGGATGGCACGGCGCCACCACGAACCAGAAGGCCACCTCGCCCAGCAGCTCCATCCGCACGTCGCCGCCCGGGGGGCGGTCCAGCGCCACGCCCAGCGCCAGGTCCGCCTGGCCCGTCAGCAGCGCCTCCAGCGTGCCCGACAGCGTCTCGCTGCGCAGCCGCAAGCGGGTGGGCGCGCCCAGCGCAAAAAAGGCCTCGCACAGCTCCAGCAGGGTGCGCGGGTCGATGACGGCATCGGCGGCGATGGTCAGTTCCGACTCCCACCCGGTCGCGACGCGGCGCACGCGTTGCGCCACCGCGTCCCATTCCCGCAGCAGGTGTTCGCTGGCGCGCAGCAGCTCTTCGCCGGCGGGGGTGGGCTGGGCGCGGCGCGCGCGCCGGTCGAACAGCAGCACATCCAGCGCGTCCTCGATCTGCCGCACGCGGTAGGTTAGCGCGCTGGGCACCAGGCCCAGTTCGCGCGCGGCCGCGGCAAAGCTGCCGCAGCGGGCGATGGTCGCCAGCAGGGCGAGCTGGTCCGGGCCGAGGGCGGCCCGCGCCGCGTGGGCGGTCGGGGTCGGGGGCTGGGGGCGCATCTGGCGTTCGGTATTCAAACGATTTGAATGATGCCATCAAACCCCGTGCGCCGCAGGCCCATGCCGGGCGCCCTACAGTTCAGCCATCGCCACCCCCATCGGGAGCATGCCATGATCGCCAAGCGCGCCAGTCAGGAGCGGGGCTACGCAGACCACGGTTGGTTGCAGACCCACCATTCGTTTTCGTTTGCCGGTTATTTCGATCCCCGCTACATGGGCTGGGGCAATCTGCGCGTGATCAACGAAGACGTCATCGCGCCGGGGGCGGGCTTCGGCATGCACGGGCACCGGGACATGGAGATCGTGACCTACGTGCTGGGGGGTGAGCTGGCACACCGCGACAGCATGGGCCATGTCGAGACCATCCGCGCCGGCGAGGTGCAGCGCATGAGCGCCGGCCGCGGCGTGATGCACAGCGAATTCAACCACGACCAGGGCCCGACGCATCTGCTGCAGATCTGGATCGAGCCGAATGTGCGCGGCATCGACCCCGGCTACGAGCAGAAGGCCTTTTCCGCGGCCAGCAAGCGCGGGCGGCTGTGGCCGATCGCGGTGCCGGTCCAACGGGCCGAAGCCCTGGCCGGCGGCGACGATCCGCCGGTGCGCATCCACGCGGACGCGGCGCTGTACGCCGGGCTGTTTGACGGGGCGGAGTCGGCGACGCATGCCCTGGCCCCCGGCCGGCTGGCCTATGTGCACGTGGTGCGCGGGCGCATCGCCATCAACGGCCAGCCGTTTGGCCGCGGGGATGCCGCCATGGTGGCCGACGAGCCGGCCGTCACCCTCGCCAACGGTGAGGATGCCGAGGTGTTGCTGTTCGATCTGGCGCGCTGATGCCCCCGCGCCGGTGTCCGATTTTTCCGATCACCCGCGGGTGATCGCTCGTCGCCCCCACCGGGGGGGCGTTCATCGTCCTGAAGGAGTTTGCTCATGTCTCACATCGTCGTCGTTTATCACTCCGGCTACGGCCACACCCAACGCATGGCACAGGCCGTTGCCGAAGGCGCAGGCGCCCAACTGCTGGCCATCGATGCCGACGGCAACCTGCCCGAAGGCGGCTGGGAGCAGCTCGACGCGGCCGACGCCATCGTCATGGGCAGCCCGACCTACATGGGCAACGTGAGCTGGCAGTTCAAGAAGTTTGCCGACGCCTCCAGCAAGGCCTGGTTCGTGCAGAAGTGGAAGGACAAGGTCTTTGCCGGCTTCACCAACAGCGCGACCATGAACGGTGACAAGCTCTCCACCCTGCACTACCTGTTCACGCTGGCCATGCAGCACGGCGGCATCTGGGTGGGCACCGGCCTGATGCCGTCGAACGCCAAGGCCGCGCAGCGCAACGACGTCAACTATGTCGGCTCGTCGGCCGGTGCCATGGCCACCACGCCGTCGGACGCCAGCGCGCAGGAGATGCTGCCGGGTGACCTGGAGACCGCCCGCCTGTTCGGCCAGCGCGTGGCCGCGGTGACGGCCCGCCTGCGGGGCTGAAGACCCGGGGGCGGGCGGCGGTCCGCTCCCTACAATCGGGCGCATGTTCGTCCACCTGCGCCTGCACACCGAGTTTTCCGTCGTCGATGGCACGACGCGCATCGACGATGCGATCGAGCGCGCCGCCGCGGACGGCCAGCCCGCGCTGGCCATCACCGACCTCAACAACCTGTTTGGGGGCGTCAAGTTCTACAAGGCGGCGCGGGCGGCCGGCGTCAAGCCCGTGCTGGGCGCCGAGGTGAACCTGGAGGGGCTGGAGGGTGACACCCGCGTCCCCCCGCCGGCTGGCGGGCCCACGCCCGCCGTGCAGCGCGTGCTGCTGCTGGTGCAAACCCACCAGGGCTATCTGAACCTGTGCGAACTGCTGGCCCGCGCCTGGACCCAGGGGGTGGTGCGTGACCAGGCCTTCGTGCGCTGGTCGTGGTTGCAGTCGCTTTCGGAGGGGTTGATCTTGCTCTCCGGCGGCGCCGCGGGCCCGGTGGGGCATGCGCTGCTGGCCGGTGACGAGGCCCGCGCCGCCGAATGCGCCCTGCGCCTGGCGCAGGCCTTTCCGCACCGGTTTTACCTGGAGGTGCACCGCGCCGGCCGTCCGGACGACGAGCGCCATGTGCAGGCGGTGGTACCGCTGGCCGCGCGGCTGGGCCTGCCGGTGGTGGCCACGCACCCGGTCCAGTTTCTGGCCCCGGAGGACTACGAGGCGCACGAGGCCCGCGTGTGCATCGCCGAAGGCGAAATCCTGGCCAACCCCAAGCGCGTGCGGCGCTTCACGCGCGAGCAGTACTTCAAGTCCGCGGCCGAGATGGCGGCGTTGTTTGCCGATCTGCCGTCGGCGCTGGCCAACACGGTGGAAATCGCGCGCCGCTGCAACCTGACGCTGACGCTGGGCAAGCCGCGCCTGCCGGATTTTCCGATTCCGCCGGTCGACGGCCGCCAGCTCGACACCGAGGCCTACTTCCGCCACGTCTCGCGCCAAGGGCTGGAGGAGCGGCTGCAACACCTCTACCCGGACGAGGCCGAGCGCGACCGCGAGCGCCCGCGCTACCTGCAGCGGCTGGACTTCGAGCTCGACACCATCGTCAAGATGGGTTTTCCGGGCTACTTCCTGATCGTGTCGGACTTCATCCAGTGGGCCAAGACGCACGGCTGCCCGGTCGGGCCGGGGCGTGGGTCCGGCGCGGGCTCGCTCGTGGCGTACGCGCTGAAGATCACCGACCTCGACCCGCTGCGCTACAACCTGCTGTTCGAGCGCTTCCTCAACCCCGAGCGGGTGTCGATGCCGGACTTCGACATCGATTTCTGCCAGACCAACCGCGACCGCGTCATCGACTACGTCAAGGACAAGTACGGCAAGGACGCGGTCAGCCAGATCGCCACCTTTGGCACCATGGCGGCGCGCGCCGCGATCCGCGACGTCGGCCGGGTGCTGGACTTCGCCTACGGTTTTTGCGACGGCATCTCCAAGCTCGTGCCCAACAAGCCGGGCATGAGCGTCACGCTGCAGTACCCGCCCAACCCCAAGAAAGACGGCGACAAAAACAACTACGCCATCGAGATGGAGCCGCTGCTCGCGGAGCGCGTGCAGAAGGAGGAGGAGGTGCGCCAGCTGATCGAGCTGGCGCAAAAGCTCGAGGGCCTGACGCGCAACGTCGGCATGCACGCCGGCGGCGTGCTGATCGCGCCGGGCAAGCTGACCGACTTCTGCCCGCTGTACCAGCAGCCCGGCAGCACCTCCACCGTCAGCCAGTACGACAAGGACGACGTCGAGGCGGTGGGGCTGGTCAAGTTCGACTTTCTGGGCCTGGCGACGCTGACGATCCTGGAGCTGGCCAAGGACTTCATCGTCGCGCGCCACCCGGATCAGCGCGACTTCGCCTTCGAGCGCATTCCGCTGGACGACGCGGCCACATACGAGTTGTTCCAGCAGGGACGCACCGAGGCGGTGTTCCAGTTCGAATCGCGCGGCATGCAGGGCATGCTGCGCGACGCCAAGCCCACCCGGCTGGAGGATCTGATCGCCCTCAACGCCCTGTACCGCCCGGGCCCGATGGACCTGATCCCCAGCTTCGTCGCGCGCAAGCACGGCCGCGAGCCGGTGGAGTACCCGCACCCGCTGGTGGAGCCGGTGCTGGCCGAGACCTACGGCATCATGGTCTACCAGGAGCAGGTCATGCAGACCGCCCAGGTGCTGGGCGGCTACAGCCTGGGCGGCGCCGACCTGCTGCGCCGCGCCATGGGCAAGAAAAAGCCCGAGGAGATGGCCAAGCACCGCGAGATCTTTCGCGAGGGTGCGGCCAAAAACGGCATCAGCCAGGACAAGGCCGACGAGGTCTTCGACCTGATGGAGAAGTTCGCCGGCTACGGCTTCAACAAGTCGCACGCGGCGGCCTACTCGCTGCTGGCTTACCACACGGCATGGCTGAAGGTCCACTACACGGCCGAGTTCTTCTGCGCCAACATGACCATTGAGCTGGACGACACCGACAAGCTCAAGGTGCTCGTCGAGGATGCGCAGAGCTTTGGCATCCGCTTCGAAGGGCCGGACATCAACCGCGGAACCTACCGGTTCGAGCCGGTTAGTGACCGCGAGATCCGCTACGGCCTGGGCGCGGTCAAGGGCACGGGCCAACAGGCGATCGACGCCATCGTGGCGGCGCGCGAGGGCCGTGGCGTGGGGCCCAGCGGGCACGTCGCGGGGCCGTTCGCCAGCCTGTTCGATTTTTGCTCGCGCGTGGACCGCTCGCGCGTCAACAAGCGCACGGTCGAGGCGCTGATCAAGGCCGGCGCCTTCGACCGCCTGCACCTCAACCGCGCCGCGCTGCTGGCCTCGCTGGACCGCGCCTTCGAGTGGGCCGCCGCCCAGGAGGCCAACGCCCAGCAGGGCGGGCTGTTCGATGCGCTGGGCGACGGCGGGCACGGCTCCGCCGCCGAGGCGCCGCCGCTGGTCGACGCGCTGCCCTGGGGGGTCAAGGAACGCCTGGCGCACGAAAAGGCCGCGCTGGGGTTTTACTTCTCCGGCCACCTGTTCGACGAGGTGGAGGCCGAGGTGCGCCGCTTTGCCAAGGTGCGCCTGGCGGATGTCGTGGACAGCCGCGAGCCGTTCCTGGTCGCGGGCATCGTGGGCGACCTGCGGGTCATCAACGGCCAGCGGGGCAAGGTGGCCATCTTCAAGCTGGACGACAAGAGCGCCGTGCTGGAGGCCACCGCCGACGAGGGGCTGATCCAGGCGCACCGCAACCTGCTCAAAGACGACGAACTGGTCATTGCGCAGGTGCTGGCGCAGCCAGACCGATTCTCGGGCGGGTTGCGGCTGAAGGTGCAGCAATTGTGGGATCTGCCGACGGCCCGCTGCCGTTTCGGCAAATACCTGCGCGTGGCGGTCAACGGCCGGGCGCCGGACATCGCCGCCGTGGTGCGGGACTTCCCGCCGCAGCGCGAAACGACCGAGCACGGCGAGCTGCTGCGCGCGCTGCCGGTGCGGCTGGCCGTCTGGCGCGAGACGGCGCGCTGCGAGCTGCAATTGGACGACCGCGCCAGCTTCTACCCGACCGATGCCGCCTTGGCGCGCTGGATGGCCCAGGCGCACGAGCAGCGGGCCGAAGTCGTGTACGACTGATCACTCGTTGGGCCGGAAACCCAGGATCAGCGTCGGGGGCACGCGGCCATTTTCGTCGCGCGGCAGGCGCGCGGTGCGCTCGATCGCGCGCAGCACGGCGTCGTCCCAGGCGCGGTGGCCGCTGGACTTGAGGAGCCGGCTGCTCAGAATCGTGCCGTCGGGCAGGGTGCGGACCTCCACCTCGGCGCGCGGATTGCCCGGCACGGTGTCGGCGAAGACGATGTTCGGGCGGATGTGCGCCACCAGCCGGCCGGCGTAGCTGGCCGAGGGGCCCGCGTCGCGCTCCGCCGTGCCGCGGGCCTGCGCGCCACCGGTGGCATGGGCCTGGCCCAGCATGCGTTCCAGATTGCGCTGGCGCTCGGCCTCCAGTTGCGCCTGCTCGCGCTCGGCGCGCTCACGGGCAGCCTTCTCCTGCGCCGCCTTGGCCTTGGCGGCCTGTTCGCGTTGCGCTTGTTCGCGCGCGGCCTTTTCCCGGGCCGCCTTTTCCCGCTCGGCCTTCTCGCGTTCGGCTTTCTCCCGCCGGGCTTTTTCCTGGGCGGCTTTCTCCTGGGCGGCTTTCTCCTGGGCGGCTTTCTCCTGGGCGGCTTTCTCCTGGGCGGCGCGTTGCTCGGCCAGGCGGCGGGCTTCCTCGCGGCGGCGCTGCTCCTCGCGCTGGCGCTGCTGGCCCACGGGCTGCTGGCGCTGGCGCTGGCCTGGGGTTTGGCATGGCAGCGCGAGACAACCACGGTCGCCTCGGCCGAAC
>NZ_VJOO01000055.1 GCF_007556755.1 Tepidimonas fonticaldi
GGCATGGGGCGGCGAGGTGGCCGGGTCCGGGGGGCGGCGCTATGATGGGTCCACTGTAGCGCGAATGGGTCGCGCACATCGCGGTATCCCATGTTCGGTCGTCGTCGCCCTGTGCACATCGGGCTGTCCGCCCGCATCCATCACCCCGAGGCCGGGGCGGCCGGTCTGCGCACCAAGACCCTGCAGGTGCTGGAGCAGTCCGTGGCGCAATGGGCGGCCTCGCGCGACACGTTGGTGCTGATGATCCCCTCGGTGCTGCAAGACGGCGCGTTGCAGCGCAGCAGCATCCGGGTGCGCGACTACGCCGATTACCTGGATGGCCTGATCCTGCAAGGCGGTGCCGACGTCAGTCCGCGCGCCTATGGCGAAGAGCCGCTCAAGCCCGAGTGGGCCGGCGACCCGGTGCGCGACGCCTACGAGCTGGAGCTGGTGCACGAATTCCTCGAGGCGGGCAAGCCCATCCTGGGCATCTGCCGCGGCATGCAGTTGATCAACGTGGCCTTTGGCGGCAGTCTGCTGCAGGACATACCGACCCTCGTGCCCGGTGCCATCGCCCACGAAACCCCGCACTACGACCGCCACCGCCACCCGGTGACGCTGGCCCCCGGCGGGCGACTGGAGCAATGGAACGGCCGGCTGCCCGGCCGCCAGGTCGCCTCCATCCACCACCAGGCCGTCAAGCGGCTGGGGCGTGACCTGGTGGTGGAGGCCACGGCGCCGGATGGGGTCATCGAGGCCCTGCGCTACCAGGGACGGGGCTTTGTCTTTGGGGTGCAGTGGCACCCGGAATTCCATGTCCCGGGGGATGACGAGCAACTCGATCCCACCCCCATGTTGGACGCCTTTCTGGAGGCGGCGCGGCGCTGAACCGCGCGCCCCCGCATCGCAGCATGCACCACGACGCGCATACCCACGACCACGACGATCCCCGCGGCCACCACGATCACGGGCACCCGCACGGCCACGGGCATGCCCACGTCCACGCGCCGGCCCACTACGGGCGGGCCTTCGCGCTCGGGGTCGGGCTCAACCTCGCATTCGTCGGTATCGAGGCCTTTTATGGCTGGGCGGTCGGATCGCTGGCGCTGCTGGCCGACGCCGGGCACAACCTCAGCGACGTGGGGGGGTTGCTGCTCGCCTGGGCGGCCTACGCCGCCGCGCGCCTGCGGCCGGATGACCGGCACACCTACGGCTGGCGGCGCGGATCGATTTTGGCCGGTTTCGTCAATGCCGTCGTGCTCCTGGCGGCGATGGCCTGGCTGGTGTGGGAGGCCGGTGCCCGGCTGGTGGCACCAGGGCTGGCCCCGCCGCCGGGCGTCGTCATGGGTGTGGCGGCGGCGGGGGTCGTCGTCAACGGGGTGACTGCTTGGCTGTTCGTCGCCGGCAGCCGCCACGACCTCAATCTGCGCGGCGCCTTTTTGCACATGGCGGCCGATGCGCTGATTTCACTCGGCGTGGTGGTGGCGGGCGCCCTCACTTGGTGGCGCGGCTGGGGGTGGATCGACCCCGCGGTCAGCCTCGTCATCGTCGGCGTGATCGTCGCCGGCACCGCCCCGCTGGCGTGGCAAACGCTGCATCTGCTGTTCGACGGCGTGCCGGCCGGGGTGGACCTGCGTGCCGTGCGGCGCGCCTTGCTCGCGCTGCCGGGTGTCACCTCGGTGCACGACCTGCATGTCTGGGCCGTGGGCACCGGCGGCGCCCCCGATGTGGCCTTGACGGCCCATCTGGTGGTGGGGGCCGATGTCCCCCATCCGGACGCCGTGCTGGCCCAGGCCGTCGTCGCGCTGCGCGCCCTGGGCATCGGGCACACCACTCTGCAGGTAGAGTCGGTCGCCTGTGGGGCAGGTTGCGGGTACGCGGTGGATTCGGCCGCGGCGGTGCGTCTCTAGCGCGCCCCCAACCTTCGTTGCGCAGCCGCTCGCTGGGCCCGGTTCTGTTCCAGTCGCACGTCGTACGGTTTGGGCACCGCACCAGTGTTGAGCGGGCACATCAAGCCAGATCGGCCGGCCGCGACTCGACGTCAACGCTCGATGACACGTGCGCGGGCTTGCCGTGGTCCGTGATGCTGGCGAAGGCCCACGCACTCGCACACATGTCGTGCAAGGTGTGCACGGCCTGCCAGCCCAGCACCTGCTGCGCCTTGGCGGGGTCTGCCCAGCATTCGGCCACGTCGCCCGGGCGGCGCGGGGCGATGCGGTAGGGCACGGGGCGGCCGCTCGCTTGCTCGAAGGCGCGCACCATCTGCAGCACGCTGGTGCCTTGGCCAGTGCCCAGGTTGAAGGTGTCGCAGGGTTGGTCGGTGCGGGCCAAATGGTCCAACGCGGCCCGATGACCTTCGGCCAGGTCCATGACGTGCAGATAGTCGCGCACCCCGGTGCCGTCCGGCGTGGGGTAGTCGTCGCCCCAGATGTTGAGGTGCGGCAGTTGCCCGACCGCCACACGGGCGATGTAGGGCATGAGGTTGTTGGGGGTGCCGTGGGGGTCTTCGCCAATCAGGGCACTCTCGTGCGCGCCGACCGGGTTGAAGTAGCGCAGGATGGCGATGCGCCAGGCGGGGTCGCTGGCGGCCAGGTCGCGCAGCATCTCTTCGATGTGCAGCTTGGTGCGGCCGTAGGGGTTGGTGGCGCCGGTGGGGTGGGTTTCGTCCAGCGGCAGGCGCTGGGGTTGGCCGTAGACGGTGGCGCTGCTGGAAAACACCAAGCGTTTGACGCCTTGCTCGGCCATGGCGCGCAGCAGGCTGACGGTGCCCGCGACGTTGTTGTTGTAGTACGCCAGCGGTTGGGCGACCGATTCGCCCACGGCCTTGAGGCCGGCAAAGTGGATGACGGCGCCGATGGCGTAGTGGCTCAGAATGTGGCGCACGCGTGCGGTGTCCAGCACGTCGCCCACTTCCACCGCCGGGCGCAGGCCGATGATGCGGCCGATGCGGTCGGCCACATCGGCGCGGCTGTTGGAGAGGTTGTCCAGCAACACGACCCGGTGGCCGGCCTGGGCCAGCACCACGGCGGTGTGGCTGCCGATGTAGCCCAGGCCGCCGGTGAGCAGGATGTTCATGGTGAGAATCAAATCGTCGTTGGGAATCTGAGGCGAGCCGACGTGAGCCGCCGGCCGTGGAACCCCTGGATATTCCCAGCAGGCTACCACATGGGGCGGCGGCTATTGACGGGTTTTCGACCACGCCGATAACCACCCATGTCTCGTGCGCGGTGTTTGTATCCACCGCCCTAAAATCCCCACCTTCGCCCTTTGACGCCTGCCCGAGCATCCCCCTGCCGTGAACCCCACCGACGCGCCCTTTGTCCCCGCCCGCCGCATCCCGCCCATGCTGTTGTCGGGGCTGGAGCCCTTGGTCATCGGGGAGGGGAGTCTGTTCGTCAACATCGGCGAGCGCACCAACGTCACCGGCTCCAAGGCGTTTGCGCGCATGATCCTGGAGGGGCGCTTCGAGGACGCGCTGGCCGTGGCGCGCCAGCAGGTGGAAAACGGCGCGCAGATCATCGACGTCAACATGGACGAGGCCATGCTGGACAGCAAGGCCGCGATGGTGCGTTTTCTCAACCTGATCGCCAGCGAGCCCGACATCGCGCGTGTGCCCATCATGATCGACTCCTCCAAATGGGAGGTGATCGAGGCGGGCCTGAAGTGCATCCAGGGCAAGGGCATCGTCAACTCCATCAGCCTGAAGGAAGGGGAGGCGGAGTTCAAGCGCCAGGCCCGGCTGATTCGCCGCTACGGTGCGGCCACGGTGGTGATGGCCTTCGACGAGCAGGGTCAGGCCGACACCTTTGCCCGCAAGATCGAGATCTGCGCGCGGGCCTACCGCATCCTGGTCGATGAGGTGGACTTCCCGCCCGAGGACATCATCTTCGACCCCAACATCTTTGCCATTGCGACCGGCATCGAGGAGCACGACAACTACGCGGTGGACTTCATCGAGGCGACGCGCTGGATCAAGCAGCATCTGCCCGGGGCCAAGGTCTCGGGCGGGGTGAGCAATGTGTCGTTCAGCTTCCGCGGCAACGAGCCAGTGCGCGAGGCCATCCACACCGTGTTTCTGTACCACGCCATCCGCGCGGGCATGGACATGGGCATCGTCAACGCGGGCATGATCGGCGTGTACGACGACCTGGATCCCGAGCTGCGCGAGCGGGTGGAGGATGTGGTGTTGAATCGCCGGCCGGTCTATCGCGAGGGCGAGGACCCGCACCAGACCCCGACCGAGCGGCTGTTGGCGATTGCGGAGCGGGTCAAGGGCGCGGCCAAGGACGACAGCGCCCGGCTGGCGTGGCGCGCGCTGCCGGTGGAGGAGCGCCTGTCGCATGCGCTGGTGCACGGCATCACCGACTTCATCGTCGAGGACACCGAGGCGATGTGGCAGCAGATCCGTGCCCGGGGCGGGCGGCCGCTGCATGTGATCGAAGGCCCGCTGATGGCGGGTATGAATGTGGTGGGCGACCTGTTTGGTGCGGGCAAGATGTTCCTGCCCCAGGTGGTGAAGAGCGCGCGGGTGATGAAGCAGGCCGTGGCGCACCTGGTACCCTACATCGAGGAAGAGAAGCGCCAGCTCCAGGCCGCCGGTGGCGACGTGCAGAGCAAGGGCCGCATCGTGATCGCCACCGTCAAGGGCGATGTGCACGACATCGGCAAGAACATCGTCACCGTCGTGTTGCAATGCAACAATTTCGACGTGGTCAACATGGGGGTGATGGTGCCGTGCCACGACATCCTGGCCAAGGCCAAGGAAGTCAACGCCGACATCGTGGGCCTGTCGGGCCTGATCACGCCCAGCCTGGAGGAGATGCAGTTCGTCGCCGCCGAGATGGAGAAGGACCCGTGGTTCCGCGAACGCGGGGTGCCGCTGCTGATCGGCGGGGCGACGACCAGCCGGGTGCACACGGCCGTCAAGATCGCGCCCAACTACAGCGGACCGGTGGTGTATGTGCCCGACGCGTCGCGCAGCGTGGGGGTGGCGCAGGCCCTGCTGGGCGAGCAGCGCGACGCCTATGTGGCCGAGGTGCGCGCCGATTGCGAGCGGGTGCGTGCTCTGCATGCGGCCAAAAAGCCCGTGGTGCTGTGGCCGCTGGCCAAGGCGCGCGCCAACCGCACGCCGGTGGCGTGGGACCAGTGGCGCCCGGTGCGCCCGGGGTTCTTGGGCCGGCGGGTGTTCCGGCAGTACGACCTGGGCGAGATCGCGCGTTACATCGATTGGGGCCCGTTCTTTCAGACTTGGGACTTGGCCGGACCGTATCCGGCGATACTGGACGACGAGGTGGTGGGCGAGCAGGCGCGCAAGGTGTTTGCCGACGCGCAGGCGATGCTCAAGCGCATCGTGGAAGGCCGCTGGCTGACCGCGAATGCCGTGGTCGGCTTTTGGCCGGCGAGCGGCGAGGGCGATGACATCGTGCTCTACGCCGACGAGGCGCGCACCGAACCCGTGCTCACCTGGTATGGCCTGCGCCAGCAGACGGAAAAGCAGGTAGTCGATGGGGTGCAGCGCCCCAGCCGCTGTTTGGCCGACTTCGTTGCGCCGCTGGCCAGCGGGGTGGCGGACTATGTCGGGGCGTTTGCCGTGACAGCGGGCATCGGCGCCGAGGCGCACGAGGCCCGCTTTGCCGCCGAGCACGACGACTATTCCGCCATCATGCTCAAGGCGCTGGCCGACCGCCTGGCCGAGGCGCTGGCCGAGCGCCTGCACGAACGGGTGCGCACCGAACTGTGGGGCTATGCCCCGCACGAGCGCCTGAGCAACGAGGAACTGATCGCCGAGAAGTACCAGGGCATCCGCCCCGCGCCGGGCTATCCGGCCTGCCCCGACCACACGGTCAAGCGCGACCTGTTTGCGCTGTTGCGCTGCGACGAAATCGGCATGGGCCTGACCGACAGCCTGGCCATGACGCCGGCGGCCAGCGTCAGCGGCTTTTATCTGGCGCACCCGGACAGCACCTATTTCAACGTCGGCAAGATTGGCCGCGATCAGCTGGAGGACATGGCCCAGCGCCGCGGCTGGCCGGTGGACGAGCTGGCGCGCTGGCTGGCGCCCAATTTGTAAACGCGCTGCTCAGGCCGCCTGCGGGCGGGGCGGGTCCGTGGTATCGCCCGCCGGGCAGGCGCGGCTGCGCACATGGGCGTCGATCAGGGCGGGGATGGTGTCGGGGGCCTGCAACGCGGGTTGACCGAGCAACCGCAGGCGGATCAGACCGGCCAAAAAGCACTGGGTTTCCAGCGCCGCCAGCTGCGGCGGCAAATCCGGGCGCAGGCGGCCTTCGCGACGCGCGGCGGTGTAGGTGCGCTCCAGCTTGGCGAACAACTCCTCGTTGTGCCGGACCCAGTCGTCCAGATCGCGCGCGCGCTCGCCCACGAACTCGCATTTGAACTCGAGCACCTGCATGATCATGTGCAGATGGGGGTCGGCGTCGATGGAGCCGACGACCTGCAGCAAAAAGTTGCGCACGCGGCTGAGGGCGTCGGCACGGGTGTCCTGCAGCAGCGTGTAGTCCAGCCGGTCGATGAAGGGGATGGCCACCTCGTCGCACATGGCCTGCAGCAACTCGCCCTTGTTGGCGAAGTGCCAGTAAATGGCCCCCCGCGTGATGCCGGCCGCCTGCGCAATGTGCTCCAGCGAGGTTTGGCCGACGCCCCGGTCGTGAAACACCTGCCGCGCGGCGGCCAGGATCTGGGCGCGGGTCTGTTCGGCTTCCTCTTTGGTGCGGCGGGCCATGGGGATGAACGAGGCTTAAAACATACATAGTCGTCCCTGAAAAATTCATTTTCACGCCGCCCTTAGCCGCAGCTGGGCAGGGTTGGCGCCACTGGACTCGGTTGGCCGCCGCTGGGCGAGCCACCGGCCGATGAGGCGCACGGCCGCAATGAGGC
>NZ_VJOO01000056.1 GCF_007556755.1 Tepidimonas fonticaldi
AGCAGCGCAGCGAACCCACCAGCGACAAGCGCGGTGCCAAGGTTGATGAGCTGCACCTCACACCGCTGGAGCTGATCGACCGCATTGCCGCGCTGGTTCCCCCGCCACGCACCCACCGGCACCGCTATTTTGGCGTGTTGGCACCCAACTCGCCGCTCAGGGCTGCGGTGACGGCGCTGGCGACACCGGCGCAAGCCGCTCCCGTGCTGGGCGCGTCGATCAGCACGGGGGAGTGCGCGCCTGGTGTGGTACCGATGAGCAGCGCGCTGCCATCCCAGAGCGAGCCGGTGCTGCCCAAGCGTGCAGCGCACTACCTGTGGGCGGTGCTGATCGCCCGCATCTACGAGGTGTTCCCCCTCTTGTGTCCGCTGTGTGGCGGGCATATGCGCATCATCGCGTTCATTACGCACAGCGCTGACATCCGGCACATCCTGGACCACATCGGGGCAGATTCAGAGCCACCCCGCATCTCCCCGGCGCGCGGGCCACCGCTGTGGGATGACTGTAGTGATGCGCAGATGGATGACGGGGCGCAAACCGAGCCAGCAGACTGGGACCTAGCGGCGCAACCGGCACCGGACTTTGAGGTCGATCAGCGCATCAGTTGGTGAATGAACAAAGCGGCGATTTTGACTTGCCGCGAACTGGCTCTGCGCCCGGTACACGCCGAGCGCCGCAAATCACTCTCCTGAACGCCAAACCCTGGTGGTGAACCTGACACCTGGGCGGGAAAATCGAGTGTCTCAGCCGGCTTGATGGCGCTTCCGCGCGGTGCGATACTTGGCCTCATGCGGTTAAAACGCCTATCCGTGACATGGTCACGCAGGGCAACAAGCTGATCTTCGGCACCACGTTCGGCTACATGGACGTGATCCAGAAGCTGGGCGCCGAGTTCAAGGACGTGAAGTTCGAGCACGCCACCGGCTACAAGACCAGCGACAACACGCGCATCTACGACAGCCGCACCTACGAGGGCGCGTACCTCGCGGGCATCATCGCGGGCGCCATGACCAAGACCAATACGCTGGGCGTGGTGGGCTCGGTGCCGATTCCCGAGGTGATCCGCAACATCAACAGCTTCACGCTGGGCGCGCAGAGCGTGAACCCGCAGATCAAGACCAAGGTGGTCTGGGTCAACGAGTGGTTCAGCCCGCCGAAGGAGACCGAAGCCGCTACTTCGCTGATCAATGGCGGCGCCGACGTGCTGTTCCAGAACACCGACTCGCCCGCCGTTCTCAAGACCGCACAGGAAAAGGGCAAGCGCGCCTTCGGCTGGGACAGCGACATGACGGCGTACGGCCCCAAGGCCCACCTGGCGTCGGCCATCATCAACTGGGCTCCGTATTACACCAAGGCCACCAAGGACGTGCTGGAAGGCACCTGGACCACCGGCCAGCACTGGTGGGGTGTGAAGGAAGGCGCGATCGACCTCGTCTCCATCGCCGAGGACGTGCCCGCCGAGGCCAAGGCCAAGGTCGATGCGGCCAAGAACGGCCTGAAGGATGGCAGCTTCGTGATCTGGAAGGGCCCCATCGTGGACAACGCGGGCAAGACCGTCCTCGACCAGGGCGCAGTGGCTGATGACAAGTTCCTCACTAGCATCAGCTTCTACGTCAAGGGCGTGGAGGGCCAGGTGCCCGGCGGCGACAAGAAATAAGCGGCCATTGCCGCACCAGGCGGCTTTCTTTGCGGAGATCGTCCGCCCGGTACAACGAGCCACCCTTCGGGGTGGCTTTTTTGTCTGTATGGCCATGCCCGCCGTTGCGGGCCGGGAGGTGTTGCACATGGGCGCCGACAAGGCATCATCGGCCTACCGCCGCGATGTCCCGTAGGTTGCGGCCTCATTTTTTGGAGCCTGCCGATGTTCAAGGTCCCGCCCATTCCCGCCGAACGCCTGCCCGGCCTGCTGAGGGCCATGCCCAAGGCCGAACTGCACATCCACATCGAGGGCTCGCTCGAGCCCGAGATGATCTTCGCGCTGGCACAACGCAACGGTGTGCCGCTGCCCTACGCCAGCGTGGAAGAACTGCGCCGTGCCTACGCCTTCACCGATCTGCAGAGCTTCCTGGACATCTATTACGCAGGCGCCAGCGTGCTGCTGCATGAGCAGGATTTTTACGATATGGCCCGCGCCTATCTTGCGCGAGCAGCTATGGATAACGTAGCGCATGCGGAAATCTTCTTCGACCCGCAGACGCACACCGCGCGGGGCGTGCACATCGAGACCGTGATCAACGGGCTGCACCGTGCCTGCGCGGACGCGCGCAGCAGCCACGGCCTGTCTGCGTCGCTCATCCTGTGCTTTCTGCGGCACCTGAGCGAGGAGGACGCCCTCGCCACGCTGGAGCAGGCCCTGCCGCTGCTGGACCGCATCGTCGGCGTGGGGCTGGACAGTAGCGAGCGAGGCCACCCGCCCGAGAAGTTCGCCCGCGTGTTCGAGCGCTGCCGCGCCCTGGGCCTGCACGTGGTGGCCCATGCGGGTGAAGAGGGTCCGCCGGCCTATATCTGGAGCGCGCTCGACGTGCTGCAGGCCGAGCGCATCGACCACGGCGTGCAGGCCGTTCACGACCCGGCGCTGATGCGCCGACTGGCCGATGAGCGCATACCGCTCACCGTGTGCCCCTTGTCCAACCTGAAGCTGTGCGTGTTCCCGCGCCTGGCCGATCACAACCTGCCGCAGCTGCTGGAGGCGGGGCTGGCGGTGACCGTGAACTCCGACGATCCCGCGTACTTCGGCGGTTACGTCAACGACAACTTCACGCAGCTCTTCGCGGCGGTGCCGGCGCTCACGGCGCGCCATGCCTACCAGTTGGCCTGGAACAGCTTCGAGGCCAGCTTTGCCGCCGAAGCCGACAAGCGCGCATGGCACCACCGGCTCAAGGAGTGCTTCGAGCAGTTCACGGAGAACGACTGAGGCACCGCGGGGCGTGTCGCTCGCGCGCAGCCGGGTGCTAGGCATTCCGCTGCGTTGCGTCTATACTGCGTTGGCCCGGGCCGGGGGACCGGCAGGGGTGCACCACAACAAAGGAGACAACGCATGCAAGAGAGAGTGACTCGTGCTGCGGCGCCACGCGCGCTGTTGGCGACGGCGGTCCTGGCCCTGCTGGCCGGCTGCGGGGGCAACGACGAAGCGGACGACGCGCCGCTGGCGTACCAGGCGGAGATCCGCCGCACCGCGATGGGCGTGCCGCACATCAAGGCCTCCAACTGGGCCGGCGCGGGCTTCGGTATGGGGTATGTCCAGGCGCAGGACAACCTGTGCACGCTGGCGGATGCCTTCCTCACCTACCGGGGCGAGCGCTCGCGCTACTTTGGCGGCAGCGCACAGCTGGTCTACAACAGCACCATCGGACGCCCGCGCAACATCGACTCGGACTTCTTCCACCGCCATGTGATCTCCGCCGACGTGGTGCAGAAGATGGCCGCGGCGCAGCCCGAGAATCTGCGGCAGATGGTCGAGGGCTTCGTGGCCGGCTACAACCAGTACGTGGACGTTGCCAAGAAAGGGACGGCCCACGCGGCCTGCCGCAGCGAGGCATGGGTGCAGCCCATCACGCAGGAGGACGTCTGGCGCCGCATGTACGCTGCCAACCTGGCGGGGGGGTACAGCAATTTCGTGGAGGCCATCGCCAATGCCGTCGCCCCTGCCGCAGCCAAGGCCGGCGCGGCGCAAGACGCGCAGACCGCCCCGTCCCTGGACCAGCGCCTGACCACACCTCCCGCCCTGCAGGTGGGCGGTGACGCGGGCATCGGCAGCAACATGTATGGCTTTGCGCCGGCGGCCACGGGCGAGTCCAGCGGCGTGTTGTTCGGCAACCCCCACTGGTACTGGAAGGGGCCGGACCGGTTCTACCAGGCCCAGGTCACGATCGACAATCAGGTGAACGTCAGCGGCGTCGGATTCCTGGGCGTGCCGCTGGTGCTGATCGGCTTCAACGACAACGTGGCCTGGAGCCACACGGTCTCCACGGCGCGGCGCTTCGGCTTCTTCCAGCTGCAGCTGCAGTCGGGCGACCCCACCACCTACCTGCGTGACGGCCAGCCGGTCAAGATGGCGCCGCGCAGCATCACCGTGGCCAGCCGCAATGCCGACGGCACGCTGAGCGATGTGACGCGCACGCTGTACACCTCCGAGTACGGGCCGTTGGTCAACCTGGCGGGGCTCAACCCCGCTCTGGCGTGGAGCCAGAGCACGGCCTTCGCCATCCGTGACATCAACGGCGAGAACTTCCGCTCCTTCCGCAACTGGATGCGCTGGAACCAGGCGCGTTCGCTGGAAGAGTTCATAGCCATCCAGAAGGAAGAGTCCGCGATTCCATGGGTCAACACGGTGGCCGTGGGGCGTGGCAGCGCGCGGGTCTGGTACGCGGACATCGGCGCGGTGCCCAACGTGTCGCCCGAGCAGGTGGCCGCGTGCACCACGCCGTTCGGCGCGGCCGTGGGCGCGGCGCTGCCCAACGTGCCGTTCTTCGACGGCTCGCGCAGCGCCTGCGACTGGCAGACCGATGCGGACTCCAAGCAAAAGGGCGCCATCGGCCCGTCGCGCATGCCCAGCCTGTTGCGCGAGGACTATGTGGGCAACATGAACGACAGTTACTGGCTGTCCAACGCGAATGCCCCGCTCACGGGGTACCCGGCCATCTTCGGTCCCGCGGGCACGGCGGCGTTGACGTTGCGCACGCGCCTGGGCCACACCATGGCCCTGGAACGGCTGGCCGGCACCGACGGCTACACCGGCAACAAGGCCAGCGCCGCCATCGTGCGCGACATGGTGCTGAACAGCCGCGTGTTCTCGGCCGAGCGGTTCAAGGACGAGATCCTGACGCTGATCTGCACGCCCTCGCAATGGATGGTGAACGGTGCCACGGTGGACGCCACGCAGGCCTGCGCCACGCTGCGTGCGTGGGACAACCGCGGGAACAAGGAGTCCCGGGGCTCCCATCTGTGGGACGAGTTCTGGACCCGCGTGCCCACCACGGGGCTGTACTCGGTGCCCTTTGACGCGGCCGACCCGCTGAATACCCCGCGCGGTATCAACGTGGCGGCCGTGACCGCGCTGCGCCAGGCCATGGCCACGGCCATCAGCCGCGTGGGGCAGAGCGGGTTTGCGCTGGATGCACCGCGCGGCGAAGTGCTGTTTGCCACCAAGGGCGGTGCCAAATTGCCGCTGTACGGCGGCTGCGACGGCGTGGGCTACTTCACCATCACCTGTTCCGAGAACGACATCACGGCGGGCGGCTACAGCATGGACGGGCAGCCGGATGGCAACTCATACATGCAGGTGGTGAGCTTCCCCTCCAGCGGCGTGCAGGCCTACACCTTCCTGACGTTCTCGCTGTCCGACGATCCGGCGTCGCCGCATTTTGGCGACTACACCAAGGCCTACAGCGCCAAGCAGTGGGTGCGCATGCCGTTCTCGGAGTCCGAGATCACGGGCCACCCGGACTACCGGACGACCACCGTCTCCGCCAGCGCCAAGTAACGGCGCGCAACGGCGCGCAACGGCGCGCCGGTGCCATGCGCACCGGCCGGGACGACCCTCTGTGCAAAGGCCCCGCCATGCGGGGCCTTTGTTCATGGAGCGACGGGGAGGTGGCAGTTCACAGCGCGGTGCGCAGCCGCTGGTCAAGGTATGGCAGAAGATGAACCAGCACCGTTTCGACAACGTGATGCTGAATACCAAGACCGTGGCCGCCGAGGCCACGCCCGAGGGCATCAAGGTGAGCTTCGCGCCCGCCAAGGACGGCGTCACGGTGCCCGAGCCCCAGGTGTACGACCTGGTGCTGCAGGCCGTGGGCCGCACCCCCAACGGCAAGAAGATCGCCGCCGACAAGGCCGGCGTCGCCGTGACGGACCGCGGCTTCATCAACGTCGACATCCAGATGCGTACCAACGTGCCGCACATCTTCGCCATCGGCGACATCGTGGGCCAGCCCATGCTGGCGCACAAGGCGGTGCATGAAGCGCACGTGGCGGCCGAGGTCATCGCCGGTGAACTGCAGGGCAACAAGGAACTGGCAAGCGCCGCCTTCAACGCCCGCGTGATCCCGAGCGTGGCCTATACCGACCCCGAAGTGGCCTGGGTGGGTCTGACCGAGGACCAGGCCAAGGCGCAGGGCATCAAGGTCAAGAAGGGCCTGTTCCCCTGGGCGGCCAGCGGCCGCGCCATCGCCAACGGCCGTGACGAGGGCTTTACCAAGCTGCTGTTCGACGACAGCCCCGAGGCGCACGGCCACGGCCGCATCCTGGGCGGCGGCATGGTCGGCACGCATGCGGGCGACATGATCGGCGAGATCGCCCTGGCCATCGAGATGGGTGCGGACGCTGTCGACATCGGCAAGACCATCCACCCGCATCCGACGCTGGGCGAGAGCATCGGCATGGCGGCGGAAGTGGCGCATGGCAGCTGCACGGATGTGCCGCCTGCGCGCAAGTAAGTCCGCAGCCAAGCTACCCTGCCAAGGCCCGAACTGGCGACGGTTCGGGCCTTGTGCTTTGCGTACCCAAACAATCGCCGCAGAATACTGTGCATTTGTACAGTATTCATGTCAGCCACTTCCAAGCCCAAGCTCTACAACCCACGCCACCCCGAACGCACGCTGCTCTACCAAATGGTAGCCGAGCACTACGAGACCTGGCTAGAGTTGGCCAGCGCGGGTCAGTTCGACGGCCAGGGCGACCACCACACCCCCAAGCCCTTCGTGCGCAAAGCGTTTGCCAAGTATCTTGAGTGCGGCATC
>NZ_VJOO01000057.1 GCF_007556755.1 Tepidimonas fonticaldi
AGCAGCGCAGCGAACCCACCAGCGACAAGCGCGGTGCCAAGGTTGATGAGCTGCACCTCACACCGCTGGAACTGATCGACCGCATCGCCGCGCTGGTGCCACCGCCACGCACCCACCGGCACCGCTACTTTGGTGTGCTGGCACCAAACTCGCCGCTGAGAGCGGCGGTAACGGCGCTGGCTCAGCCTGCTGCGTCGCAACCAGCCACGGTGGAGACTGCACAACCTGGCGCGGGCGTACCTGGGGTGGCGGCGCCGGGCAACGCGGCCACACCCACACCCGAACCTGAAGCACGCCCGAAGCGAGCGGCGCATTACTTGTGGGCGGTGCTGATTGCCCGCATCTACGAGGCATTTCCGCTGCTGTGCCCCATGTGCGGTGGGCAGATGCGCATCATTGCCTTCATCACCCACAGCGCCGAAATCCGCCACATCCTGAACCACATCGGGGTGGAGTCTGCCCCCCCGCACATCACCCCGGCACGCGGGCCACCGCTGTGGGAGGGCTGCGACGCGCCGGTGGATGATGGTGCGCAAGGCGAGCCGGATTGGGATCTGGCAGCTCAACCCGACGAGGTAGACCAGCGCGTCAATTGGTGACCCAGTGAAGCGGCGGTATCCATCGCTGCGGGGAAGCAGCTGCGCGCGCGCCAGGCCCAAATGCATACTGCCTCCCAAGCTCTTGCCATTGAGCGGCAAGCGAGCGCTCAACCTTCCTTGGCCGAACGTGTTTCGAGGCCCAAAACTCGTGCCATACTTGGCCTCATGCGGTTGAATTTCCTATCCGTTTGTAGTTGGTGGCCCCCAGCACGCCGTCCTTCATCTGGCAGGCGTTCTGTTCCCAGCAGGCACCGCCGCCCTCGAACACGATCACCGTCTTGGCCATGTTGGCGGCGTTGGTGGTGCGGTTGACGAAGAAGCGGTAGGGCGTGCCGTTGCCGCAGCTGGCACCGGACTCGGCGGGGGCTTCGATGGCTTCCCACTTGTTGAAGGTGGTGGGGGCCGCACCCACATTGCCGCTGGTGTTGGGCGTCCAGGGGGTGGCAGCGGCCCAAGCCGAGGAGGCCAGAACCGTGGTGGCGATGGCGCTCAGGCCCAACTGCACAACTTGGCGTTGCATGACATTGCTCCGAGGTGGAGACGCGCCAGGCGCATCGCGATGATGGCCGGCGCATCACAGACTGTGTTGGCCTTGCATTCTGGCCATTCGCCTCATCGGCAGCATCGGTGCAAACGTCATAGCCTTTTCAGGGGGTACGAGCCACGTGCATCAGCGCTTGCCACGGCTGCGCCACGCCTGGGGCGTGTCGGCCGTCCACCGCTTGAAGGCCTTGGTGAAAGCGCTTTGGTCGCTGTAGCCCAGCATCATGGCCACCTCGCACACCGACAAGGCCGGGTCGCGCAGATACTGTCTGGCCAGTTGCTCACGCGTCCGATCCAGCAGCATCTGCCAGGTCAGGCCATGCTGGCTCAATCGACGCTGCAGCGTGCGAGCAGACTGGTTCATCATCTTCGCCAGCCGGTGCACGGACACGCTGCCCTCCGGCAACACCCGCAACAAGAGGCGCTGCACGGCCTGATCAAAATCGCCTGGCTCGGGCAGCGCCCGCAGCAGCGCCTCGGCCTGCCCATCCAGCAGCGCGCGCAAACCCGGCTCCGGGTGCCGCATGGGAATCTGCATGTACGCCGAGGGGATCCTTACCCGCGTATGGCTGCTGCCAAACACCACCGGGCAGGCAAAGAAGGCCTCGTAGTGGGCCCGCAAACCTGGGGTGGCCTCGTGCACAAAACTGATCTGCAAAGGCCGAGGCGGGTTGTCCACCTGACGGCTCATGAAGGTCACCAGAGCGCCGATCGACACCTCGTTGAACATCGGGCCCTGTTCGGCCGGCGGCCAGGCGATCTCGACCTCGTCGCCATGCCAGCTCACCTGGGCCAGGTTGGCGCCGTAAAACAGCCGCTCGTACGCCAGGTAGACCCGCATGGCCTCGCCCAGGTTGTCAGAGGCGGCCACCAGGTAACCCAGGACGCCCAGATGCCTGGGTTGCACACCAGCGCCAATTTGAAGGCCCAGCGCCGGCACGCCGGGGCGCAATGCCGCCGCCTGTGCCAGGGCCTCGCGCCAGACCGCAATCGGCACGACGTCGTCCGGCGCGAAGCGCGCAAGTTGGGCACGCAGCCTGGGTGCAGCCAATCCTTCGCGGTCCAGCCAGTCCGTCAACAGGCCGGTCCAGGCGCCGGTCACCCTCATCAAACCATTCACGACACGCACTCCGCTACCCGAGATGGCAGCACGCCGCATTGTCACCAATTATCGGAAAGATGGCGCAGATTAACCAGCGTAAAGGCCGGCGTCTGCATACAGTCACCCTCAGAACCCGACCTGGCTCGACACCGAAAGGACCCACTCGATGAACGCCACACTCTCTCGCCGCCCGCTTCGCCGTTTCTGGGGTTGGGGCGTCGCCTCCGAACACCTGACGCAGGACGAATCGGCCCGCATCGGGATGATGGTGCAGATGCTGGGCGGGCAGATCACTGACCGACCCGAGCCCCAGGTCAGCGACTTCACGTTGCCTGCGCCGCGCATCGCCCCACCTTCAGCTTTGGCCGAGATGTTCTCGGCGACGCCGCTGGACCGGCTCAACCACGCCATGGGCAAGAGCTACGCCGATCTGGCCCGCATGTGGTTGCGCCAGGTGCCCCACGTGCCCGACTGGGTGGCCTACCCCGATGACGAGCAGGCCGTGATCGACATCCTGGATTGGGCCGCGCGCCACAACGTGGCCGTGATCCCTTATGGTGGCGGCTCGAGCGTGTGTGGCGGTGTGGAAGCCGCTGTGGGCAACAGCTACGCCGCCGCCGTGTCGCTCGACATGGAACGACTCAACCGCGTGCTGGAGGTGGACCCCATCAGCCGCGCGGCCCGCATCCAGGCCGGCGCGCTGGGCCCTGAACTGGAAGCGCAACTCAAGCCGCATGGCTATACCTTGCGCCACTACCCGCAGAGCTTCGAGTTCTCCACCTTGGGCGGCTGGATCGTGACGCGTGCCGGCGGCCACTACGCCACGCTGATGACCCACATTGATGACCTGGTCGAGAACACCCGCATGGTCACCCCCTCGGGCGTGTGCGCCTCTCGCCGCCTGCCCGCATCGGGTGCCGGCCCTTCGCAAGATCGCCTGGTGCTGGGCTCGGAAGGCACGATGGGCGTGCTCACCGAAGCCTGGATGCGCCTGCAGGAACGCCCGCGCTTCCGCGCCAATGCATCGGTACGTTTCACCGACTACAAGCAAGCCGTGCAATGCGTGCGGGCCCTGGCGCAATCGGGCCTGTACCCCAGCAACTGCCGCCTGCTGGACCCGATGGAAACCGTGTTTTCTGGCGTAGGCGACGGCAGTGCCGCCGTGCTGGTGCTGGGCTTTGAATCAGCGGATCACCCATTGAACGAATGGATGCGCCGTGCGCTGGAACTGGTGAGCAGCCACGGTGGCAGCTACGACGCCGAATCGGTCGAGCGCTCGATGCGTGATGAGGGTGGCGAGGAACACCGCAGCGGCACAGCCGGTGCGTGGCGGCAGGCTTTTCTGCGCATGCCCTACTGGCGCGACCCGGCTGTGGGCAATGGTCTCATCATGGACACCTTCGAGACCGCCACCACCTGGAACAACTTCGAGGCCTTCTACAAGGGTGTGCGCAAGGATGTGGCCCAGGCCGTGCAGCATGCCACCGGCCATCCAGCCTTCGTGTCTTGTCGCTTCACGCACATCTACCCGGATGGGCCGGCGCCCTACTTCACCATCGCGGCCTTGGGCAGCGCACAAGGCGATGTAGCCTCGGCACTGGCCGCCTGGCGCGAGATCAAGCAGGCCGCCAATGAGGCCGTGATCAAGCACGGCGGCACCATCACCCACCACCACGCCGTGGGGCGCGACCACCGGCCAGGCTACGAGCAGGAAACACCCGCCTTGTACCGCCAGATGTTGCAAGCTGCCAAGGCCACGGTGGACCCGCAAGGCATTCTCAACCCCGGCGTGCTGATCGACCCGCGCGATCGGCAGGTCGGCATCACAGGTGCCTTGGCCTGAGCCTTGGGTTGGGCCCCATCAGGCCGGGGCCAAACCCAGCCAGGGCAAACTCAGGGCCCAGCCACGTGGCCCCGTCTTCGCGTGAAAAAAGTTGAAGTGCCCGACAGCACGCAAGCCTTGCTGCTCGGGGCGCAAGACCTTCACGTCCACCTGCGTGCCGGTGTAATGGCTGTGCATGGCCTTCACGCCACGTCTAAAGTGGCCGAGCTGCACATCAGGCCGCGCGGTTTTCCTCCCTGATCGCCGGCGCGGTTTCTTCCTCCCTGAACCGCATGCAGACTTGCCGCCTCGGACACCCCGAGGCGGTTTTTTTTCGCCTCGCTCGGGGTCTCCTCGTTTTCAGTGCAATAAGTGACGGTACGCAAAGCTAGCACTGGCGCGGGGGTGGTCTGGGTAGACCGTTGATTTCATTGACTTTCCTGTTCGCTTTGTAAACGGGTATGGTGGCCTCCCACTTTTGAGGTTCACGATGCAGGGTTGGCACACAACGTTTTTGGGGATGCGTGGGCTACCGACGAGCTGCTGATGGTCTATGCCGGCATCATGGCCCACGGCACCAGTCTGACTGCGGTCGAATGCGCGCGCATGATTCCGCAATTGTCTGCCACCAGCATTCGCCAGGCCATGCGCTGGGCGCGGGACGAACGGCGTCTGAGCCAGGCCTGCCAGGCTGTGCTGGAATTCATGCAGCGACACCCGATTGCCGCCACCTGGGGGCGGTCCGATTTGGCATCTTCTGACATGATGAGCATGGAGACCACCAAACGGGTGCCCGTTTGCTTGGTTTTGATCTTTGCCCGCGGTTGAAGGAACTCAAACAGCGCCACCTCTTTGTGCCACGCGGCACCAAAGTGCCCGCAGAAATCGCTGCGGTGTGCGAAGCCAATGTCGACGTCGCTTTGATCGAAAAGCATTGGGATAGTCTGGTGCACCTGGCAGCCTCGGTCATGAGCGGACATGCCAGTGCGGTGGCAGCTCTTGCGCGGTTCGGTTCTGCCGCCCAGGGCGATCCAATCTATGAGGCTGGCGTGCAATTGGGGCGGTTGCTGCGTACGGCGTTTTTGGCTGACTACTTTGTCAAGGACGCTTTCAGGAACGAGTTGCGCCGGGTGCTCAATCGGGGCGAGGCTGTTAACGCCCTCAAGCGCGCCATTTATACCGGCCGGATCAGCCCGGCGCAGGCCAAACGTGTCGATGAAATGCAGGCTGTGGCCGATGCGTTGAGCCTGATGGCCAACATCGTGATGGCGTGGAATACCTCACAGATGCAGGCGGTCCTGGATCGCTGGTCGAACCGCCGCCAGGTCATTCCACCGGAACTGATCGGGAAGATTGCGCCCACCAGGCTGGAGAGCATCAACTTGCGGGGTGTGTTTCGCTTCCCGGTTGACCGCTATGCTGACCAAATCCTGCCTTCGCGGCCAAATGCATCGATAACTGGCACCAATGGATGAAACCGACCACGGTTTGACGCCACGAATCGCAGATTTGAAAGTGAACAGGAAAGTCAATGAAATCAACGATCTACCAACACCACCTCCGCGCCAGTGCTAGCTTTTCGTACCGTCACTTATTGCACTGAAAACGAGGAGACCCCAACGTGGACATCCAGATGCGCACCAATGTGCCGCACATCTTCGCCATCGGCGACATCGTGGGCCAGCCCATGCTGGCGCACAAGGCGGTGCACGAGGCGCATGTGGCGGCGGAAGTGATCGCCGGCGAATTGCAGGGCAACAAGGAACTGGCCAGCGCCGCCTTCAACGCCCGCGTGATCCCCAGCGTGGCCTACACCGACCCCGAAGTGGCCTGGGTGGGCCTGACCGAAGACCAGGCCAAGCAGCAGGGCATCAAGGTCAAGAAGGGCCTGTTCCCCTGGGCGGCCTCGGGCCGCGCCATTGCCAACGGCCGCGACGAAGGCGTCACCAAGCTGCTGTTCGACGACAGCCCCGAAGCAGGATCAGGAGACGGCCATGCTGGCCGGGGCCACGGCAAGATCCTGGGCGGCGGCATGGTCGGCACGCATGCGGGCGACATGATCGGCGAGATCGCCCTGGCCATCGAGATGGGTGCGGACGCTGTCGACATCGGCAAGACCATCCACCCGCATCCGACGCTGGGCGAGAGCATCGGCATGGCGGCGGAAGTGGCGCATG
>NZ_VJOO01000058.1 GCF_007556755.1 Tepidimonas fonticaldi
CATCGCCAAGCTGGCGGCACTGGTCCCGCCACCTCGCGCGCATCTCACCCGCTTCCACGGCGTATTCGCCCCGAATGCAAACCTGCGTGCGCAGCTGACGCCCTCGGGGCGCGGCAAGCGGCCTGCGAGCGATGCAGTGCCGGTGGACGTCAGCGCCCACGACGAGCCGCGCAGCCCCGAGCAGAAGCGCCGTGCGATGAGCTGGGCGCAACGGCTCAAGCGGGTCTTTTCCATCGACGTCACCACCTGCGCCCACTGCGGCGGCGCGGTACGGATCGTCGCCAGCATCGAGGAACCCACCGCCATCCGCGCCATCCTCGCCCACTTCGAGAAGCACGGCGCGCTGGAGCAAGCGCACTACCGGCCCGCAGCGCGCGCCCCGCCGCCGGCCGCGTGACGAGGTGCCGGCCACTCAACCGGAAGCGAAAGCAGAATCCGATCCGATGCGGCCACGACCCCGCAGGGCTGCGCTCGGCCCTGTGCCGGGATTCGGTGAGAAATGGCTACGCACTGAGCCGCTGCGTGGCCCCGCGATGTCGAAAACCCACGCATGAACCCCCGATCTGTGCCCGATCTGTGCCCAAAGCGGCGCTTGCGCGGCCGCTTCCTACCCGCCAGATTCGCAAAAAAGGGCGGTTGAACTTCCTATACCCTTCGCGTTTCCCTTTCGACCCACCGGCCACCGCGTCGAGAACCGAGGACATCGCCCATGACCGACCCGCTTCGCATCGACATTCCCCTCGTCCTCCCCGAGGTGACCGACGCAGCCGATCGCTGTGTCGGCCGGCTGCTCGCCGACCTGCAGGCGCGAGAGGGCGTTTCTAAGGCGCACGTCGTTGCGGCGAGCGAGTCCGCGCCCCCACAACTGTGCGTGCATTACGACCCGTCGGTGCTGACGCTGCCGCGGATCCGTCAGCTGGTGATCGCCGCAGGCGCGCAGGTTTCGGCGCAGTTCGGGCACGCGATCTGGCATGTCGGTGCGCCGCACGCCCGGCGGGCGCGTTCGCTTACCGAGCACCTGCGGTCGATCCCGGGGGTGTTGGATGGCGCGGTCAGCGCGAGCGGCGTGGCGCGCGTGGAGTTCGATCGAACCGTCAGCTCGGAGGAGGCCATCCGCGCGGAACTCGAGCGCCTTGCAGGCGCGACTGGCGTGGCAGCTACGACCGCAGGGGGTCGGGGCGCCGGGATCGATGAGTCGGCGCATGGCGGGCGCGGCACGCGGGATGGGCACTCCGATCAAGCGGCGCCCGATGAACGCGACCAGCACGGCAAGGGCGACGAGCACGGCCATTCCCACGGCGACGGCGGCTTCTGGTCGGGGACGGAGTTGCGCTTCGCGCTGGCGTGCGGCGTGCTACTGCTGATCGGGTTCCTGCTCGAGCGCTTCGCGACGGTGCCGACGTGGATCCCGCTCGCCGCCTACGTCGGTGCCTATGGGTTCGGCGGCTGGTTCACGGCGCGCGAGGCGCTCGACAACCTGCGAATGAAGCGGTTCGAGATCGACACCCTCATGCTCGTTGCAGCGGGGGGCGCGGCCGCGCTCGGTGAGTGGGCGGAGGGCGCCCTCCTGCTGTTTCTCTTCAGCTTCGGGCATGCCCTCGAGCATTACGCCATGGGGCGCGCGAAGCGGGCGATCGAGGCGCTGGCCGAACTCGCGCCGCGGACCGCGACCGTGCGGCGTGGCGGGGCCTTGGTCGACATCCCCGTGGAGGAGCTCGCGCTCGGCGACGTCGTGGTCGTCAAGCCCAATTCCCGCCTGCCGGCCGACGGCTTCATCATCGCCGGCGACAGCAGCATCGACCAGGCGCCGGTGACCGGGGAGAGCATTCCGGTCGACAAGCGTGCAGTCCCCGACCCGGCAGCGGCCCGCGCCAATCCGGACGGCATCGATGCCGCGCACCGCGTCTTTGCGGGCACGATCAACGGAAGCGGCGTCATCGAGATCGAGGTCACGCGCAAGTCCAGCGACAGCGTGCTGTCGAAGGTGGTCCGAATGGTCAGCGAGGCGGAGACGGAGAAGTCGCCGACGCAACGCTTCACCGACCGCTTCGAGCGCGTCTTCGTGCCGGCGGTGCTCGTGCTGGCGGTGCTGTTGCTGTTCGCCTGGGTGGTGGTGGACGAACCGTTCCGGGACAGCTTCTATCGCGCGATGGCCGTGCTGGTGGCGGCCAGCCCGTGCGCTTTGGCGATCGCGACGCCCAGCGCCGTGCTGTCCGGCATCGCCCGCGCAGCGCGCGGCGGCGTGCTGGTGAAAGGCGGGGGACCGCTGGAGAACCTCGGATCCGTGTCGGCCATTGCGTTCGACAAGACCGGCACGCTGACCGAGGGGAAGCCTCGCATCACCGATGTGGTCCCAGCCAGCGGCGTGGACCCCGCCGAGCTGCTCCGCGTCGCGGTCGCGGTCGAGAGCCTCAGCGATCATCCGCTGGCTCGCGCGATCGCGACCGACGGGCGCGCACGCCTCGGCGGCGCCGACGTGCCCCCGGCCACCGACCTCGAAAACCTCATTGGCCGCGGCGTCAAAGCGCAACTCGCGGGCGAAACGGTCTACATCGGCAAGGCCGAGATGTTCGGCACGGATGGGATCGCGCCGCTGTCGGACGAGATGGCCGCCGCGATTGCCGCGCTTCGGGAGCAGGGGCGCACCAGCATGGTCGTGCGTCGCGGCCGCGACGACCTCGGCGCGATCGGCCTCATGGATACGCCCCGCGAAGCAGCCAGGGCGGCGCTCGCTCGGCTCAAGGCGATGGGCATCCGGCGGATGATCATGATCTCCGGCGACCATCAGAAGGTGGCCGAGGCCATCGCCCGGGAGGTCGGGCTGGATGAGGCCTGGGGCGATCTGATGCCACAGGACAAGGTCGAGGCGATCAAGAAGCTGAGGGCCGAACAGAAGGTGGCTATGGTCGGCGACGGCGTCAACGATGCGCCCGCCATGGCTAGCGCGACCGTGGGCGTGGTGATGGGCGCCGCCGGGTCCGACGTGGCGATGGAGACCGCCGACGTCGCACTGATGGCCGATGACCTGTCGAACCTGCCGTTCGCGGTCGGGCTCAGCCGGAAGACCCGCGCGATCATCCTGCAGAACGTGTACGTGAGCCTCGGCATCGTCGCCGTTCTCGTTCCCGCCACGATCTTCGGATTGGGCATCGGGCCCGCGGTAGCGGTGCACGAGGGCTCCACGCTGCTGGTCGTGTTCAATGCGCTGCGGTTGCTTGCCTATCGGGAGGCCGCTCGATGAGCCGGCGAGGCGGATACGTGCCGCACTCGGCCCTTCGAATGGCGTCGGGCCGGCGAGCCTGCCCGCACGGCTGCCCGATGAACCGGGCGGTGTCATGAACATGCCCACCGACCTCACGGCTGCACTGGCGGCGGAGTTCGCTATGCCCGGCGCTTCGGTCATCCTAGAAACGGCAGTTGGATGCGCCCGAGCGTGCCGTGATGGGCGCGTCAGGCAAGGCGTGAGGACGCGGCAGGCCCGTGCCTGCGAGGACGAGCAACGCCGCATGGCGCGACCAGCGCGGTGCGATCGGGTGCATAGCGCGCTCACCCAACAGGTGAACGCGACCGAAGCCGTGAAAGTCAGCATTCATGCGGGTTGCCCAAGGATAGCGAGCGGTCAACTGCCGTTTCTAGGGTCATGCTGGTCAGCAGCCTTCGACTGCTGCTGGCGGCGGTGCTCGGCGGCGCCATCGGGTACGAGCGCGAGAAGAAGGAGCGATCGGGAGGGCTGAAGACTCACATCCTGGTGTCCGTTGGTTCGGCGCTGTTCGTGATGGCGCCGCTCTACGCAGGCGTTTCGCAGGCCGACAACACGCGGGTCGTCCAGGGCGTGGTGTCGGGTATCGGTTTCCTCGGCGCCGGCGCGATCCTCAAGCTGCAGCGGGACATGCGTGTCGAAGGGCTGACCACCGCGGCGAGCATCTGGCTCACCTCGGCGATCGGCGTCGCTGCCGGGCTCGGCAATGCGCTCCTGGCGATCATCGCCACGGGCGTGGCTCTGTTCGTGACCGCCGTGATTCCGCGCCTGGTCCCCGATGGCGGCCGGAAGTGAGTGCGGTGGACAGGCGACAAGCGACGTGACGGAGGAAGCGATCCATGGGTAAGGCATGTTGCGGGCCCGGGCCCGACGTCGAACGCCTGCAGGCGGAGCAGCGGCGGGCGCTCAAGATCGTGCTCGCGATCAATGCATCTACCTTCGCGATGATGCTGGTCGCGTCGCTGGCGAGCGGATCGGTGTCCCTGTTGTCGGGTGGGCTGGACAACCTGGGCGATGCGCTGACGTACGGCGCAAGCATCGCTGTCGTCGGCCGCCCGGCCCCCTGGAAGGCGCGAGTCAGCCTGCTCAAGGCGGCGTTGATCCTCGCTGCGGCAATGGGCGTCGCCGTCCAGCTCGCCATCCGCATCGGCGAGCCCTCGGCCCGGCACTGGACACGATGTCCGTGGCGGCCGTACTGAACCTGGCGGCGAACGTCTATTGCCTGCGACTGCTCACACCCTTCCGGCATGGCGACATCAACATGGCGTCGTCCTGGGAGTGCTCCCGCAACGACGTGATGGAAGGCGTCGCCGTTCTGCTGACGGCGGGCGCGGTCTGGCTGACCGGCTCCGGATGGGCGGACATCGTGGTCGCCGCCGCGCTGCCGCCGGCGACGGCAACGCGATCCAGGCGCGGATCAAGCAGATCAAGGCGCAGATCGAGGAGACCACCTCCGATTACGACCGCGAGAAGCTGCAGGAGCGCGTGGCGAAGCTCGCCGGCGGCGTGGCGGTGATCAAGGTCGGCGCCGCGACGGAAGTCGAGATGAAGGAGAAGAAGGCGCGCGTCGAGGACGCGCTGCACGCGACCCGCGCGGCGGTCGAGGAAGGCATCGTGCCGGGCGGCGGCGTGGCGCTGCTGCGCGCGCGTGCGGCCATCGCCGAGCTCAAGGGCGCCAACGAGGATCAGAATCACGGCATCCAGATCGCGCTGCGCGCGATGGAAGCGCCGCTGCGCGAGATCGTCACCAACGCCGGCGAGGAGCCGTCCGTCATCGTCAACAAGGTGAAGGAAGGCACCGGCAGCTTCGGCTACAACGCGGCCACCGGCCAGTTCGGCGACATGCTCGAGATGGGCATCCTCGACCCGACCAAGGTGACCCGCACCGCGCTGCAGAACGCCGCCTCGATCGCCGGCGTGATGATCACCACCGAGGCGATGGTCGGCGAGCTGCCGAAGAAGGACGAGAAGGCCGCCGGCGCCGGCATGGGCGGCATGGGCGACATGGATTTCTAAGCCCCGCGATCCATCAAGCAAGACCACAAAGCCCGGCCTCGTGCCGGGCTTTGTGCGTTCTGGCGTCCGAGGCGGGAGACTTCCTACCCGCCCCGCGGCAATGTCTGACGCGAAGATCAGAAAACGCCGATATGAACGCGTGCTCGCGGGCGCAACCCTGAGCAGCCGTCCCTGCAACGGAGCGCTGCGTGCCGCGCCTGACCGCACCCCGGCGGCAGGCCGAGGTGTGCGCGCCACTGCCGGCCGCCCACGCCGCTGCGCGTTACGCGCGCCACCTGCCCGAGCGCACGCTGCTGTACGCGCTAGGGCCTGTTAACACTACGTGCTAACATACTGCGCATGGAACTTACGCCTGCGCAATTCGCGCGTATCGAGGATTGCCTGCCGTGGCAGCGGGGCAATGTGTCGCTGGACAACCTTCGAGTGCTCAACGCGATCCTGTTCGTGGCCGAAAATGGCTGCAAGTGGCGGGCCCTGCCCAAGCGGTTCGGCAACTGGCACACGATCTACACGCGGATGAACCGGTGGGCCAAGGCCGTGGTCCTGGATCGGGTCTTCGAGCGCATGCAGGCCGAACAGCTGGTCCGGGTGCGGCTGGAGGCGGTCAGCCTGGACAGTACGATCGTCAAGGTCCACCCGGACGGCACCGGCGCACGAACAAAAACG
>NZ_VJOO01000059.1 GCF_007556755.1 Tepidimonas fonticaldi
CTTCCACGGGCATCAGGAAGGCGCCGTCGATGGCGCGCTCGGGCGTGGGGATGTAGCTGTCCAGCGCTTCGGCCAGCTTCATGATGGCGCCTTCGCCCAGCTCGCCCTTGTCGCCTTCGAGCGCCTTCAGAGCGGAGCCCTTGATGATGGGGATGTCGTCGCCGGGGAAGTCGTACTTGGAGAGCAGCTCGCGCACTTCCATCTCGACGAGTTCGAGCAGCTCGGCATCGTCCACCATGTCGCACTTGTTCATGAAGACGATGATGTAGGGCACGCCGACCTGACGCGCCAGCAGGATGTGCTCGCGGGTCTGGGGCATGGGGCCGTCGGCGGCGGAGACGACCAGGATGGCGCCGTCCATCTGGGCGGCACCGGTGATCATGTTCTTGACGTAGTCGGCGTGGCCGGGGCAGTCGACGTGCGCGTAGTGGCGGTTGGCGGTCTCGTACTCGACGTGCGCGGTGTTGATGGTGATGCCGCGTGCCTTCTCTTCGGGCGCCGCGTCGATCTGGTCATAGGCCTTGGCCTGGCCGCCGTACTTGGCCGCCAGCACCGTCGTGATCGCCGCCGTCAGCGTCGTCTTGCCATGGTCCACGTGACCAATCGTGCCCACGTTGACGTGCGGCTTGGTCCGCTCGAATTTTTCCTTTGCCATCGTTACAGCTCCGAATGGATGTTTGCCGAACTCACTCACACGCCCCGACGTGGGGCCAGGACAACAGCGTTGGTGCCCATGGGCAGGATCGAACTGCCGACCTCTCCCTTACCAAGGGAGTGCTCTACCACTGAGCCACATGGGCCTGCGACCGCCTTGCGGCCGTCGCAACAAATCGTTCACCAAGTCCAGCACCGGCGCTGCATTGGAGCGGGAGACGGGAATCGAACCCGCGTCATCAGCTTGGAAGGCTGAGGTTCTACCATTGAACTACTCCCGCGTCGAACCCCGCCTGATTCGGACGCGGGCCGTCACTGCCTTCTCTCTTGCCAACACAACCGGTATCGCTGGTGGAGGGGGTTGGATTCGAACCAACGTAGGCGTAAGCCAACAGATTTACAGTCTGCCCCCTTTAGCCACTCGGGCACCCCTCCGGCGAGAGCCCCAGATTATGCCACGATTTGCGGCGCGTTTTCGACCCCCGGGGAAAATTGTTGCAGCACCGCGGCGCACCAGTGCGCGATGCGGCCGGCGGTGTCGGCGCCGGCGCGGATGCTGTTGATGGAGCGCTGGCTCAGGTGGCGCTCGCAGGCGATGTCGGCCGTCAGTCGCCCCGCGTCGCGCAACGCGCGCACGGCGGCATGGGCCTGCGCCCCGCAGGCCACCACCCAGCGCAGGCCGGCCAGCTCGGCGGCCAGGCGCTCCAGATTGGCCGGCTGCAGCACTTCGGCCACCGTGGGCACCGAGCGGCCGGTGAGCGCCGGGTATTCGACCTGCGGCCACGCATTGGTGACGACATAGTCGGCCCGGTGCGGGGACGCAAACCGCACCGCATCCCGGCGATGCAACTCGGCCAGCGCGCGCGCCAGGTTGGCCCCGGTGCCCGCGGCGCAGGGGTAGCCGCGCTGCGCCTCGAAGCGGCCCGGGCAGATGAAGACGAAACCGGTGATGGCACCAGGACAGGGCTGGTGGTGGGCCGTGAGGCCTGGCACGGCCGCCAGCGGCGCCACTGGCGCCGTCCCGCTCATGCGCCGAACAGCGCGGCCAGCGCCGCGCCGGGGTCGTCGGCGCGCATGAACGCCTCGCCGACCAGGAAAGCCGGCACGCCGGCGTCGCGCAGGCGGCGCACGTCGTCGCGCGTGGCGATGCCGCTTTCGGCCACCAGCAGCCGCCCCGGCTCCAGCCGCGGCAGCAGGTCCAGCGTCGTCTGCAGCGAGACCTGGAAGGTGCGCAGGTCGCGGTTGTTGACGCCGATGAGCGGCGTGCGCAGGCGCTGCGCGCGCTCCAGCTCCGCGGCGTCGTGCACCTCCACCAGCACCGCCATGCCCAGTTCCTGCGCGATGGCCTCGAAGTCGGCCATCTGCGCGTCGTCCAGGCAGGCTGCGATCAGCAGGATGGCGTCGGCGCCGAGCGCACGCGCCTCCCACACCTGGTAGGGATCGACGAGGAAGTCCTTGCGCAGCGCCGGTAATGGTGCGGCCGTGCGCGCCTGGCGCAGATAGTCCGGGTGGCCCTGGAAGTACGGCACGTCGGTCAGCACCGACAGGCAGGCCGCGCCGTGGCGCGCGTAGCTGGCGGCAATCGCCGCCGGGTCGAAGTCGGCGCGCAGCACGCCCTTGGAGGGGCTGGCTTTCTTGACTTCGGCGATGACGGCGGCGCGCCCGGCAGCCTGCGCGGTGCGCAGCGCGCCGGCAAAGTCGCGCGGCAGGTCGTCGCGCAGGCTCGCTTCGGCCTGCGCGCGCACGGTCGCAAGCGGTGCGCGCGCGGACGCGGCGGCCACCTCCTCGCGCTTGGTGGCGCAAATGCGCTGCAGGATGTCGCTCATGCGGCCGCCTCCGCGCCCAGCCGGTGCGCGGCCGTGACGAATTGCTCCAGCTTGGCCTTGGCCGCGCCGCTGGCCAGCGCCTCGCGGGCGCGGGCGATGCCGGCTTCGATGGAATCGGCCACATTGGCGGCGTACAGCGCCACGCCGGCGTTGAGGACGACGATATCGGCCGCCGGGCCGCCTTGACCGTCGAGCACGGCCAGCAGCAGGGCGCGCGATTCCTCGGGCGTGCTCACCTGGAAGGCCCGGTGGCTGGCCATGGCCAGCCCAAAGTCCTCGGGGTGGATGTCGTATTCGATGATCTCGCCGTCCTTGAGCTCGCCGACCATGGTCGCGGCGCCCAGGCTGACCTCGTCCATGCCGTCTTTGCCATAAACGACCAGCGCGTGCTGGGTGCCCAGGCGCTGCAGCGCCCGCACTTGGATGCCGACCAGATCGGCGTGGAAGACCCCCATCAGGATGTTGGGCGCGCCGGCCGGGTTGGTCAGCGGGCCGAGGATGTTGAAGAGGGTTTTGACACCCATCTCGCGCCGCACGGGGGCGA
Organism: Tepidimonas fonticaldi; assembly: GCF_007556755.1. GTDB lineage: Bacteria > Pseudomonadota > Gammaproteobacteria > Burkholderiales > Burkholderiaceae_C > Tepidimonas > Tepidimonas fonticaldi. The sequence continues at coordinate 3,025 of NZ_VJOO01000059.1, forward strand.
CGTTCTTCATGGCCGGGTGGTGGTTGGGCGCGAACATGAAGCCGATGCCGACCTCGCGGATGCACTGCGCGATGGCGGCCGGCGGCAGGTTGATATTGACGCCCAGACTTTCCAGCACGTCGGCGCTGCCGGACTTGCTGCTGACGCTGCGCCCGCCGTGCTTGCTGACCTTGGCGCCCGCCGCGGCCGCGACGAACATGGCGCAGGTGGAGATGTTGAAGGTGTGCGCGCCGTCACCGCCGGTGCCGACGATGTCGACCAGGTGGGTGGTGTCCTCGACATGGACCTTGGTGGAAAACTCCCGCATCACCTGGGCGGCGGCGGTGATCTCGCCAATGGTTTCCTTCTTGACGCGCAAACCGGTGATGATCGCGGCGGTCATCAGCGGGGAGATCTCGCCGCTCATGATCAGCCGCATCAGGTGCAGCATCTCGTCGTGGAAGATCTCGCGGTGCTCGATGGTGCGCTGCAGCGCCTCCTGCGGCGTGATGACGTGTCGGTGGGGCATGGGGGTCTCCTGGAGGAGGGATCGGCGAAGGGGGGTCAGGGGGACTGCAGGAAATTGCGCAACAGCGCGTGGCCGTGCTCGGTCAGGATGCTTTCGGGGTGGAACTGCACGCCCTGCACTGGCAGCTCGCGGTGGCGCACGCCCATGATCTCGCCGTCGTCGCACCAGGCGGTGATGGCCAGTTCCGGCGGCAGCGTGGCGCGCTCGATGGCCAGCGAGTGGTAGCGGTTGACGGTGAACTGGCGCGGCAGGCCGGCAAACACCCCCTCCTGCGTGGTGGTGATGAGGCTGGTTTTGCCGTGCATCAGCTCGCGTGCGCGCACGATGCGCCCACCGAACGCCGCGCCGATGCTCTGGTGCCCCAGGCACACGCCCAGGATCGGCACGCGGCCGGCAAAGTGGCGGATCGCCGCCACGGAGATGCCGGCCTCGGCCGGCGAGCACGGACCGGGCGAGATGACCAGCCGGTCCGGCGCGCGCTCGGCGATGCCCTCCAGCGTGATCTCGTCGTTGCGGAACACCGCCACCTCGGCGCCCAGCTCGCCGAAGTACTGCACCAGGTTGTAGGTGAACGAGTCGTAGTTGTCCACCATCAGCAGCTTGATGCGGCTCATTCCAGCCCCTCCTCGACCAGTTCGCTGGCGCGCAACAGGGCGCGGGCCTTGTGTTCGGTTTCCTTCCACTCCAGCTCCGGCACGGAGTCGGCCACCACACCGGCGGCAGCCTGTACATAGAGCGTGCCGTCGTGCACGACACCGGTACGGATGGCGATGGCCAGGTCCATGTCGCCCGCCCAGCTCAGGTAGCCGACCGCGCCGCCGTAGATGCCGCGCTTGGTCGGCTCCAGCCGGTCGATCAGCTCCATGGCGTGCACCTTGGGCGCGCCGGTGAGCGTGCCGGCCGGGAAGGTGGCGCGCAGCACGTCCATGCTGGTCAGGCCCGGGCGCAGCAGCCCCTCGACATTGCTGACGATGTGCATGACGTGGCTGTAGCGCTCCACCGCGAAGGCCTCGGTCACCTTGACGGTGCCGATCTGCGCGATGCGGCCGATGTCGTTGCGCGCCAGATCGATCAGCATCACATGCTCGGCGCGCTCTTTGGGGTCGGCCAGCAGGTCCTGCTCGGCGGCCTTGTCCTTCTCGGGTGTGGCGCCGCGCGGCCGCGTGCCGGCCAGGGGCCGGATGGTCACCTTCACCCCTTCGTCGGTGCGCTCCTGGCGCACCAGGATTTCGGGCGAGGCGCCCACCACATGCAGGTCGCTGCCGCGCGCATCGGCCCCGGCCAGGTTGTAGTAGTACATGTAGGGGCTGGGGTTGAGCGAGCGCAGCGCGCGGTACAGGCTTAGCGGGCTGTGCCGGTAGGGCTTGTGGATGCGCTGGCCGATCACGATCTGCATGAAATCGCCCTGCTGGATCAGGGCCTTGGCCTCGTCGACGGCCGCCAAGAAATCGGCTTGGCCGCGCTCGCGCTGCTCGGGGTAGGCGTCGCCGGCCTTGACGGACGGGGCGCTGACCGAGTAGCGCAGGCGGTCCTTGAGCTCGCGCAGGCGGCGCTTGGCGCTGGCGTAGGCCTCGGGCTGGGCGGGATCGGCATAGACGATCAGATACAGCTTGCCCGAGAGGTTGTCGATGACGGCCAGCTCCTCGGTCTGCAGCAACAGGATGTCGGGCAGATCGAGCGGATCCGGCGGGCAGGTACCGGCGAGCTTGCGCTCGATGTGGCGCACGGTGTCGTAGCCGAAATAGCCCGCCAGCCCGCCGCAAAACCGCGGCAGCCCGGGGCTGAGCGCCACGCGAAAGCGCTGCTGGTAGGCGGCGATGGCATCCAGCGGGTTGCCGCCCAGTGTCTCGACGACGGTGCCGTCGCGCACGACCTCGGTCCGCGCGGCTTCGCCGAAGCCGTAGGCACGCAGCCAGGTGCGTGCCGGCAGGCCGATGAAGCTGTAGCGGCCGAAGCGCTCGCCGCCGACGACGGACTCCAGCAAAAAGCTGTTGCGGCCGCCGTGGGTGGCGTGGGCCAGCTTGAGGTAGAGGGACAGGGGGGTTTCCAGATCGGCGAAGGCTTCGGCGATCAGCGGGATGCGGTTGTAGCCTTCGGCGGCGAGGCTGCGGAATTCCAGTTCGGTGATCACGGCAACGGGGCTCCTGGCGGGGCGGGGACGGCGGGGCAGACATGGGCGAGACGGACCAGGGTACCAAGAGTGAGGGCAACCGCGCATCATAGAACGCGGGTCCGCCCGGTGCCTTTGATACACTCACCGCCATGTTCGCTGTCCG
>NZ_VJOO01000006.1 GCF_007556755.1 Tepidimonas fonticaldi
CTTCCACGGGCATCAGGAAGGCGCCGTCGATGGCGCGCTCGGGCGTGGGGATGTAGCTGTCCAGCGCTTCGGCCAGCTTCATGATGGCGCCTTCGCCCAGCTCGCCCTTGTCGCCTTCGAGCGCCTTGAGCGCGGAGCCCTTGATGATGGGGATGTCATCACCAGGGAAGTCGTACTTGGAGAGCAGCTCGCGCACTTCCATCTCGACGAGTTCGAGCAGCTCGGCATCGTCCACCATGTCGCACTTGTTCATGAAGACGATGATGTAGGGCACGCCCACCTGGCGCGCCAGCAGGATGTGCTCGCGGGTCTGGGGCATGGGGCCGTCGGCCGCGGAGACGACCAGGATGGCGCCGTCCATCTGCGCGGCACCGGTGATCATGTTCTTGACGTAGTCGGCGTGGCCAGGGCAGTCAACGTGCGCGTAGTGGCGGTTGGCCGTCTCGTACTCGACGTGCGCGGTATTGATGGTGATGCCGCGCGCCTTTTCTTCGGGCGCCGCGTCGATCTGGTCATACGCCTTGGCCTGCCCGCCGTACTTGGCCGCCAGCACCGTCGTGATCGCCGCCGTCAGCGTCGTCTTGCCGTGGTCCACGTGACCAATCGTGCCCACGTTGACGTGCGGCTTGGTCCGCTCGAATTTTTCCTTTGCCATTGCAGTTTCCTTGCATCAAAGAACGGTGCCCGTGCGGGTTTAACGTCTGGGGCGCGGTCCCGCCACGGGCAGCGGGACCTCCCCCACGAGCGGGGTGCCCAAGACCAGAGGGATGGGTTACTTCGCGCGCGCGGCGATGATGGCTTCCTGCACGTTGCGCGGGGCTTCGCTGTAGTGCTTGAACTCCATCGTGTAGGTCGCGCGGCCCTGCGACATGGAGCGCAGCGTGGTGGAGTAGCCGAACATCTCGGACAGCGGCACCTCGGCCTTGATGACCTTGCCGCCGCCGGGCAGGTCGTCCATGCCTTGCACCATGCCGCGGCGGGACGACAGGTCGCCCATCACGTTGCCGGCGTATTCCTCCGGCGTCTCGACTTCCACGGCCATCATGGGCTCGAGGATGACGGGCTGGGCCTTCTTGCAGCCTTCCTTGAAGCCGAAGATGGCAGCCATCTTGAACGCCTGTTCGGACGAGTCCACCTCGTGGTACGAACCGAAGTGCAGCGTGACCTTGACGTCGACGACCGGGTAGCCGGCCAGCACGCCGGTCTGCAGCGCCTCTTCGACACCCTTTTGCACGGCCGGGATGTACTCGCGCGGCACCACGCCACCCTTGATGGCGTCGATGAATTCGAAGCCCTTGCCAGCTTCGTTGGGCTCGATCTTGAAGACGACGTGACCGTACTGGCCCTTACCGCCGGACTGGCGCACGAACTTGCCTTCGGCCTCTTCCACCGTGCCGCGGATGGTTTCGCGGTAGGCGACCTGCGGCTTGCCCACGTTGGCCTCGACGCCGAACTCGCGCTTCATGCGGTCGACAATGATCTCCAGGTGCAGCTCGCCCATACCGGCGATGATGGTTTGGCCGGATTCTTCGTCGGTGTAGACGCGCAGCGACGGATCCTCGGCGGCCAGGCGCGACAGCGCGATGCCCATCTTTTCCTGGTCGGCCTTGGCCTTGGGTTCGACCGCCTGCCGGATTACCGGCTCGGGGAACACCATGCGCTCCAGCACGATCGGCGCCGCCGGGTCGCACAGCGTCTCGCCGGTGGTGACTTCCTTGAGGCCCACGCAGGCGGCGATGTCGCCAGCACGGATTTCTTCGATCTCTTGGCGGTTGTTGGCGTGCATCTGCACGATGCGGCCGATGCGCTCCTTCTTGCCCTTGACCGAGTTGAGCACGGTGTCGCCCTTGCGCAGCACGCCCGAGTAGACGCGCACGAAGGTGAGCTGACCCACGAACGGGTCGCTCATCAGCTTGAACGCCAGGGCGGAGAGCTTTTCCTCGTCGCTGGCCTGACGGGAAGCGGGCTGCTCGTTGTCGTCGGTGCCAGCCACCGGCGGGATGTCCACCGGCGAGGGCAGGAACTGAATGACCGCATCCAGCATGCGCTGCACGCCCTTGTTCTTGAAGGCGGTGCCGCACAGCATGGGCTGGATTTCCACCGCGATGGTGCGCTGGCGCAGGCCGGCGATGATCTCGTCCTCGGTCAGCTCACCGGTCTCGAGGTACTTGTTCATCAGCTCTTCGCTGGCCTCGGCCGCGGCTTCGACCATCTTTTCGCGCCATTCGTTGGCCTGATCCACCAGCTCGGCCGGGATCTCGCGGTACTCGAACTTCATACCCTGGGAAGCCTCGTCCCAGATGATGGCCTTCATCTTGATGAGGTCCACCACGCCCTGGAAGTTGTCCTCGGCGCCGATGGGGATGACGATGGGCACCGGGTTGGCCTTCAGGCGCAGCTTCATCTGCTCGTAGACCTTGAAGAAGTTGGCGCCGGTGCGGTCCATCTTGTTGACGAAGGCCAGACGGGGCACCTTGTACTTGTTGGCCTGACGCCAGACGGTCTCCGACTGCGGCTGCACGCCACCGACCGCGCAGTACACCATGCAGGCGCCGTCGAGCACGCGCATGGAGCGCTCCACCTCGATGGTGAAGTCCACGTGGCCCGGGGTGTCGATGATGTTGAAGCGGTGCTCGGGGAAATTGAGGTCCATGCCGCGCCAGTAGCAAGTGGTCGCGGCGGACGTGATGGTGATGCCGCGCTCCTGCTCCTGCTCCATCCAGTCCATGGTGGCGGCGCCATCGTGCACCTCACCGAGCTTGTGGTTCACGCCGGTGTAGAACAGGATGCGCTCGGTCGTGGTGGTCTTGCCGGCATCGATGTGCGCCGAAATGCCGATGTTGCGGTAACGCTCGATGGGCGTGGTACGTGCCATGAGAAAACTCCGATTTTGGATGGGCGAAGCCCGCCGACCTCGTGCAGTGCGGTGGCGGGCTTGGGGTTGAGGTCGCGGCCTGGCGCTCGGACGGCGTCAGAAGCGGAAGTGGCTGAACGCCTTGTTGGCCTCGGCCATGCGGTGGACCTCGTCGCGCTTCTTCATGGCACCGCCGCGGCCTTCGGTGGCCTCGATCAGCTCGTTGGCCAGACGCAGCGCCATCGACTTCTCGCTGCGCTTGCGCGCGGCTTGCTTGACCCAGCGCATGGCCAGCGCCTGGCGACGCACCGGGCGCACTTCGACCGGCACCTGGTAGTTGGCACCACCGACGCGGCGGGACTTGACCTCGACGAGGGGCTTGACGTTGTTGAGCGCGGTCGAAAAAACCTCCAGCGGGTCTTTGCCGGTCTTCTTCTCGATGTGCTCGAGCGCGCCATAGACGATGCGCTCGGCGACCGCCTTCTTGCCACTCTCCATGACGACGTTCATGAACTTGGAGAGCTCGACATTGCCGAACTTGGGATCCGGCAGGATTTCGCGTTTAGGGACTTCGCGACGACGTGGCATGGTTCGATCCTTTTTGCTTCAGTTGGCACCCAAGTGCCACGAGGGCCATCGGGACCCTCACTTACTCGACCACCGGCACCCTGGGGTTGCCGCGGTCACACTGCCGGAGGCCCGCCAGCTAGGCATTCCGACACCGATGCGTGACAGCCGCATGACGGCCGCACACGCGTGGCATGCGCCGATCAGGCCTTCTTGGGCCGCTTGGCGCCGTACTTGGAGCGGGCTTGCTTGCGGTCCTTGACGCCCTGCAGGTCCAGCGAGCCGCGCACGATGTGGTAGCGCACGCCGGGCAGGTCCTTCACACGGCCGCCGCGCACGAGCACCACCGAGTGCTCTTGCAGGTTGTGGCCTTCACCGCCGATGTACGAGATGACCTCGAAGCCGTTGGTCAGGCGCACCTTGGCGACCTTACGCAGCGCCGAGTTCGGCTTCTTGGGCGTCGTGGTGTAGACGCGGGTGCACACACCCCGCCGCTGGGGGCAGTTCTCCATCGCCGGGCTCTTGGACTTGGTCTTCTCGACCGTCCGCCCGTGGCGCACGAGTTGGTTGATGGTTGGCATAACGTCCCTAAACGTCAAAGAAAACGATTCGCCCTTCGGACGAATCCGAAAAGCCCGCTACTGTAACACGCGCCGGGGTTGGGCGCAATGGCCGGACGACGCGTTCAGCGGATCCACAGGCGCAGTGCGCCCCACAGCCGCCCCAACAGCCCAGCCTCGTCGACGGTCTCCAGCACGACCAGCGGCACTTCGGCGACGGGCTCGCCCCCTGCGGAGAGCACGCGCAGCGTGCCCAGTGGCTGGCCTTTTTGCAGCGGCGCGACCAGCGGGTCGGGGCGCACCACCTCGGTGCGCAGTCCTTTGGCCATGCCGGCCGGTACGGTCACCACCACGCCCTCCGGGCGGCCGAGCTTGACCTCGCTGGCACGGCCCTTCCAGACCGTGGGGGTGGCGACGGGCTGGCCCGGCGCCGACAGCCGCACGGCCTCGAACGCGGTGTAGCCCCAGTTGAGCAGTTTCTGGCTTTCGGCGGCGCGGGCGTTTTCGCTGGCCGCCCCCAGCACGACGCTGATCAGGCGGCGCTGCCCAGCTGCCCCCTCGCCCAGGCCCGGCACGGGCCGGCGCGCCGTAGCCACGAGGCAGTAGCCCGCCGCGGCGGTGTGCCCGGTCTTGAGCCCGTCCACCGTGGGATCGCGAAACAGCAGCAGGTTGCGGTTGGTGTCGTTGGCCGCGGGCGTGCCGGGGTAGCGGTAGCGCTGAATGGCGTAGTACCCCACGTACTCGGGAAAGTCGCGCATCAGACGCATGGCCAGGGTGGCCAAATCGCGCGCGGTCGTGGTGTGCCCCGGGGCGGTGAGCCCCTCCGGGTTCTGGAACTGGGTGCGCGTCAGCCCCAGGGCCTTGGCCTGCCGGTTCATCAGCTCGACGAAATGCTCCACCGTGCCCCCGACACCTTCGGCCAGCACCACGGTGGCATCGTTGCCCGACTGCACGATCATGCCTTTGAGCAGATCTTCCACCGGGATCTGCGCGTTGGGGGTGATGAACATGCGCGAGCCGGGCATGCGCCACGCCCGCTCGCTGACGACGAGCTTTTGGTCCAGGGCCAGCTTGCGCGACTTGAGCGCATCGAACACCAGATACGCCGTCATCAGCTTGGTCAGCGACGCCGGCTCGACCGCTTCGTCCGGGTCCTTGGCGGCGAGCACCTGACCGCTGGTGGCGTCCAGCAGCAGCCACGCCCGCGCGGCCACCTCCGGCGGCTGGGGCGCCTGGGCCTGCGCCAGCCCCACGCCCAGCGCCCAGGCGCACAGCGCGACGAGGGCGCCCCCACCCAGGCGACGCAGCCGGTGCAGACCGGCACGGATGGCAGCGAACGGCAAAAACAACGCAACGACGGACACGACGGAAAACCCTCCAGGCCACCCGCGGCGGGGGCGGCGGATCACAGCGCGCGCAGATGGCGCACGACCAAGGACTTGAGCAACGGCAGACGCCCGTGGAAGAAGTGTTCCCCCCCGGGCACCACGGTGATGGGCAGCCCCTGCGGGCGCGCCCAGTCGAGCACTGCGGCCAGCGGCACGGTGTCGTCGACCTCCCCATGAACGACCAGGGTGCGTTCGTGGAGTTCCGCATCCAGCGCGGGGAGCGTGAAACGGCTGGCGGCCGGGGCCACCAGCGTCAAGGCCTGCATGGGCCGCTGCGCCCCCAGGCGGGCGGCCGCAGCCGCCGCCACATAGCCGCCGAACGAAAACCCGGCCAGCGCCAGCGGGACGGGCTCGGCCGCGCACGCCCCCACCACCGCGAGCAGGTCATCGAGCTCGCCCACGCCGTGGTCGTGCACGCCCGCGCTGCCCCCCACACCGCGGAAATGGAAGCGCACCGCTACCCAGCCCTGCTGCACGAAGGCGCGGGCGAGCATCTGCACCACTTTGTTGTGAAGGGTGCCGCCAAACAAGGGGTGCGGATGGGCGATCACCGCCACCCCGCCGTCCGGGCGGGGCACGGTGGGGCGATCGATCGCCAGCTCCAGCGGGCCGGCCGGCCCGGGGATGAAGGACGACTCGGTGTGGGCGTTCATCGGCAGGGCCGCCCCTTTGCGTCAGCGCCCCACGTCCGGGGGCAGGCGCAACCGGTCGACGACCACCCCGTCGCGCAGGTGCGAAGTGACGATCTCGTCGATGTCGGCGAGGTCCACATAGGTGTACCAGACCCCGTCCGGGTACACGACCGCCACCGGCCCGCCGGCACAGCGGTCCAGGCAGCCCGCCTTGTTGACCCGCACCTGCCCCGGGCCGGCCAGCCCGAGGGCGCGCACCTGCGCCTTGCAGTGCTCGAACGCCTGCTGGGCGCCGTGGCGGGCGCAGCAGGCCTCGCCGTTGGCCCGGTCGTTTAAGCAGAAGAAGATGTGGCGGCGATAGTAAGGCGGCGGCGTGGCCGCGTCGTGCGTGGCGTCGGTCATGGGCGACGATTGTAGGACGCCCCTTCGCTGCGGCGCAGGGCCAGCCGGGCCGCCGCGGCCAGGGCGGCCCAGGGCCAGAGCCAACCCAGCCACTGGGACAGACCGTGAAAGCGGCTGAAGCGCCCCTGCTCCCAGGTCTGCAACCACTCCCCCAGATAGGCGGGGTCGGGCACGCGGTTGAGCAAGCCCAGCATCAGCCCCCCGGCGAGCACGGCCAGCAGCGCCGCCGCACGCGAGCCGAGCGGCAGGGCAAACAGCGACATCGCCCCGGCTGCGGCCAAGCCCAACTGCGTGGGCGGCGTGAGCCACGCCCAGGCGTGCAGCGGGCCGAAAGACAGCACGGCCGACAAGGCCCCGCTGCCCCAGGCCACCGCGCCGAACAGCAGGGCAAAGACGCTGCGCTGCCCAATGTGGCGCACGCTGGCATAGCCCAGCAGCACGGGCAGCCAAAGGCTCAAGGCGACCAGCAGCGCTTCGGTCAGGGGACTGGGCGCAGCCAGGGGCGGGCTTTGCGGCAGCCACGCCTGCAGCGGCGAGCCCTCCGCGGCCCGCCACAGCGCCGCCTCCAGCCGCGGCCAGAACTGGCCGGTGCCAAACGGCACGGGCGTGGGGTACAGCACGGCCAGGGGCCACAGCAGCAACACCGCCCATGCCCACTGCCCACCCGGCTGCTGCCAGCGGGCGCGAAATTGCGCCCACGACCCGAGCACCCGCCAGCGCAGCAGCACCGTGGCCCCGACCGCGCCGATCAGAGCGCCGATGGCGTTGAGCAGGGCGTCGGCTTGCGACGGCACCCGCTGCGGCAGGTAGGTCTGGGTGGCCTCCATGGCCAGGGACAGCAGCGCCGGCCCGACGACGCCCAGCACGGGCGCCCCCCGCGGCCACCCGGCGCGGGCCAGGGCCACCGTGAGCAGGGCCCCGAGCGGCACATAACCCAACAGGTTGGCGACGACGTCGAAACGGGTCCAGTACCGCGGCCAGGGCGCGGTCAGAAAGGCCCATGGCGCCACCCCTTGCGCCCGCCAGCCCTCGAACGGAAACAGGCTGGCATAGACGACCAGCACCGTGTAGCAGCCCAGCAAGGGCCAGGCCAGCGACAAACTGCGCGCACCGGGCTGGGGCGCGGAAGTCGGCCTCACCGCCACCCGGCTCAGAAGGGCTTGACGACCACCAGCGCCACCGCCACCAGCATCAGCAGCACCGGCACCTCATTGAACCAGCGGTACCACCGGTGGCCATGGCGGTTGGTGCCCGTCTCGAAGCGGCGCAACAGCCGCGCGCAAGCGTGGTGGTAGCCGATGAGCAGCACCACGATCGCCAGCTTGGCGTGCATCCAGCCGTTGCCCGGCCCCAGACCGATGCCATAGCCCAGCCACAGCCACAAACCCAGCGCCAGCGCGGGCACCGCCAGCAGCGTCATGAAGCGCAACAGCTTGCGCGCCATCAGCAGCAACCGCTCGCGCTCGGCCGGGCTGTCGGCCGGCACCATCGCCAGGTTGACGAAGATGCGCGGCAGGTAGAACAGCCCGGCAAACCAACTGGCGATGAAGACGATGTGAAAGGTTTTGACCCACAACATGGTCCGCAGTGTATGCCAGGGGCTGCGCCGCCCGCAGCGCATGGCATAAGATCGGTGCATGGCCACGACCCCTCCCCCCGATGCCGACGGCGATGCCGCCGGGATGGGCGGCTGGACCTGCCTGACGCCGCCCGTCTGCGCCCATGGCGAATCGCCCGTCTGGCGCGGGCTGGAGGATCGGCTGTACTGGATCGACGCCGGCTTGCAGCGGCTGTGGCGGCTGCATGTGCCCAGCGGCCGCAGCGAGTTCCGGGAGCTGCCCCAGGCGCCCGGGGCCCTGGTGCCCTGCCGCCGCGGGGGCTGGCTGATCGCGCTGCGCGACGGCATCTACCACCTGTCGGACTGGACCCTGCCGCTGGAGCGCATCGCCGACGCGCCCTACGACGCGCGCCGGGTGTGCTTCAACGACGGCAAGTGCGACCCCTGGGGGCGCTTTTGGGTGGGCAGCAGTGTCGATGCCCGCGACCGGCCCGACGCCGCGCTGTACTGCCTGCGCGCACGCGACCGGCAGCGGCCCGAACTCGCGCTGATCCAGTCGGGCGTGTACACCTTCAACGGGCTGGCCTGGGCGCCCGACGGCAAGCTGCTGTATTGGGCCGATTCCCACGGCCACGCGGTGTACACCCTGCCGATGGTGTCGGCCGGCCAATGGCCGCCGGTGCTGGGGATGCGGTTGCTGCTCAAGCGGTTCGATGCGCGCCCGGCGGACTGGCGCTTCGAGCAGGACCTGGGCCAGGGCTACGGGGGCCGTCCGGATGGCGCCGCCATCGACAGCGCGGGCAACTACTGGGTGGCAATGTTCGAAGGGGCGCGGGTGCTGTGCCTGAGCCCCAGCGGGCAGATTCTGGCCGACTGGCCGGTACCGGCCCAATGTCCGACCATGGTGTGTTTTGGCGGGCCGGACCTGCGCACCCTGTTCGTCACCACGGCGCGGCAACGCCGCTCGGCCGCCGAGCTGGCACACTACCCGCACAGCGGTGCCGTGTTCGCGCGCCGGGTGGCCACCCCCGGCCTGCCGCCGGCGACGTATTGGGACTGATGAAACGGACGGGGCCGGTGGAGCGGGCGCCAAGGCACCCCGGGCCGGCGCAGACCGGCTCAAGCCCGCCATTCAAAAAGTTCACGCCAGCGGTGCCCGCGCGGGCTACCATTGCCGCCCATGGCCGACGATACCCCCTTTTTGCCCCCCGGCGACGGCGCAGCGGATGACGTGCTGCGCGCATGGGCCGAGCGCATCCGCGCCGCGGCCGCCGATCGCCGCCCCTTGCGTCTGCGCGGCGGCGGCACCAAGGCGTTCTATGGCGACCCCGTCGACGCCGAGGCCGAGGTCGTGGACACGCGCGCATACGCGGGCATCCTGAGCCACGAGCCGACCGAGCTGGTGATCACGGCCCGCTGCGGCACCCGGTTGAGCGAACTGGAGGCCGCCCTCGCCCGCCACGCCCAGTATCTGCCTTTCGAGCCGCCGCACTTGGGCGAGGGGGCGACCGTCGGGGGCATGGTGGCGGCCGGCCTGGCCGGCCCGGCGCGCGCCGCCGTGGGGGGCGTGCGCGACTATGTGCTGGGGGCACGGCTGCTCAACGGCCGGGGCGAGGACCTGACCTTTGGCGGCCAGGTGATGAAGAACGTCGCCGGCTACGACGTCAGCCGGGCGCTGGCCGGCAGCCTCGGCACGCTGGGGCTGATCACGGAGGTCTCGCTCAAGGTCCTGCCCCGGCCGGCCGGCGAAGCCACCCTGCGGCTGCCGCTGTCCGCCGACGCGGCCCTGCAACGACTGGCGCGCTGGCGCGCCCAGCCGCTGCCGCTCAACGCCAGCCGGTGGCAGGACGACGCGGGCGGCACCCTGCTGCTGCGGCTGCGCGGCGCGGCCGCCGCGGTCGAGACGGCCTGCCAACGGTTGCTGGCCGAGGTGGGGGGGGATCGGCTGGACCCCTCCGCCGCCCAGCGCGAGTGGGAGGCCACCCGCGAGCAGACGCTGCCCTTCTTTGCCACCCCGCCGTCGCCCGCCCATGGGCTGTGGCGGCTGTCGGTGGCGCCCACCGCCCCCGTGCTGGCGCTGCCCGGGCCGACGCTGGTCGAGTGGTTTGGCGGGCAGCGCTGGGTGTGGGCGCCGCTGGATGCCGCGGACACCCTGCGCGCCATGGCCCGGCAGGCGGGCGGGCATGCGACGCTGTTTCGCGCCCCGGCCGCGACGCCGCAGGCGCGCGGCCGCTTCACGCCGCCCGAGGATCCGTTGCGCGCGCTGCAACAGCGCGTGCGGGCCGCGTTCGATCCGCACGGCCTCTTTCAGCCGGGCGTCTGGGGATTTTGATCCATGCAAACCCGACTCGCTGCCGAGTTTTTGAGCACACCCGACGGCCAGACGGCCGACGCCATCCTGCGGCGCTGCGTGCACTGCGGCTTTTGCACCGCCACCTGCCCGACCTATCAGCTGCTGGGCGATGAGCTGGACGGACCGCGGGGACGCATCTATCTGATCAAGCAGGTGCTGGAAGGCGCCGAGCCCACCCGGGCGACGCAGCAACACCTGGACCGCTGCCTGACCTGCCGCAACTGCGAAAGCACCTGCCCGAGCGGGGTGGAGTACGGCCATCTGCTGGACATCGGGCGCAAGGTGGTCGAAGCGCGCGTGCAGCGCCCGGCGGGCGAGCGGGCGGTGCGCTGGCTGCTGCGCGAAGGGTTGACCTCGCCGCTGTTCGGCCCCGCGATGCGGCTGGGGCAGGCCGTGCGCGATGTGCTGCCCGCCCCGCTGCAGGCCAAGGTGCCGGCCCGGCGCGAGGCCGGCGCATGGCCGCAGACGCCCCGGCCACGCCGCGTGCTGATGCTGGCCGGCTGCGTGCAGCCGGCGATGATGCCCACCATCAACGCCGCGACGGCGCGCGTGCTGGACGCCGCGGGCATCCAGACCGTGGTGGCGCCCAAGGCCGGCTGCTGCGGCGCCATCCGCTTCCACCTGGACGACCAGGTGGGGGCGCTGGACGACATGCGCGCCAACATCGACGCCTGGTGGCCCTGGATCGAACCCACCGATGGCAGCCCCGGCGTCGAGGCCATCGTCATGAACGCCTCGGGCTGCGGCGTGATGGTGAAGGACTACGCGCACGCGCTGCGGCACGACCCGGCCTATGCCGACAAGGCGCGCCGGATCAGCGACCTGACGCGCGACCTGAGCGAGCTGCTGCCCGACCTGGTGCCCGCCTGGCGGCAGCGGCTGGGCGACGGCCTGCCCGCGTCGGTGCCCCGGCGGCTGGTGTTTCACCCCCCCTGCACGCTGCAGCACGGCCAGAAGCTGCGCGGCGGCGTGGAGCGGCACCTGGGCGAGCTGGGCTTCGAGGTCACGCTGGCACGGCAGGAGTCGCACCTGTGCTGCGGATCGGCCGGCACCTACAGCGTGCTGCAGCCGACGCTGAGCCGCCAGTTGCGCGACCGCAAGCTGGGGCACCTGGAAGCCGCCGCCCCCCAGACGATTGTGTCGGCCAACATCGGCTGCATCACCCACCTGCAAAGCGGCACCGCCACCCCGGTGCGCCACTGGGTGGAGGTGGTGGACGAGGCCCTGGCCGCCAGCCCTGCACGGACCCCAGCCTAGCGCATCGCCCGCCATGCTGCCCGCTCTGACCGCCCTGTTGACCTTGCAACTGGCCGGGGAGGTGCTGGTGCGGATGCTGGGCCTGCCCATCCCCGGGCCGGTGCTGGGCATGGCGCTGTTGCTGGCGCTGCTGATGGCGCGCCCGGCCTGGCGCGACGCCTTGCAGCCCACCACCCAGGGCCTGCTGCAGCATCTGTCGCTGCTGTTTGTGCCGGCCGGGGTGGGGGTGGTGCAACACCTGCAGCGGCTGGGAGACGAGGCCGTGGCCATCGCCGTCGCGCTGATCGGCGGGCTGTTGACCCTGACCGGCACGCCCTACGCCACGTATTTCGAAGGGGCGCAGTTCGTGCACTTTCTGCTCGGTCCGGCGACGGTGGCGCTCGCCGTCGCCCTGCACGCGCAGTGGCCGCTGCTGCGGCGCACCTGGGCACCGCTGGTCGCAGGGCTGGTGACCGGGGCGCTGGCCGCGGCAGTGAGCGCCGTGGCGCTGGGCTGGCTGCTGGGGGCCAGCCCGCAGACGCTGGCCTCGCTGGCCCCCAAGTCGGTGACCACCCCGGTGGCGATGGGCATCGCCGAGCGCCTGGGGGGGCTGCCGTCCTTGACCGCGGTGCTGGTCGTGGTCACCGGCATCTTGGGCGCGGCGACGGCGCGCTGGCTGTTCGAACGGCTGGGCATCGCCGACCCCATGGTGCGCGGCTTTGCCCTGGGCGTCACGGCCCACGGCATCGGCACCGCGCGGGCCTTTCAGGTCAGCCCCACGATGGGCGCCTTCGCCGGACTGGCCATGGGGCTGGCCGCCCTATTCAACGCCCTGGCCTTGCCCTGGCTGATGCAGGGCCTGCTGGCGCTGCTGGCCCGCTGAAACGGGGAGCGCCCGGGCGCTGCGGCGCGCCCCGATGCGCTCACTGCGCGCGGATGCCGTTGCGCTCGATGATCGCCTTCATGCGCGCGGTGTCCGTGCGCACGCGCTGGGCCAGCCCCTCGGGCGCCGTGCCGGCCACCTGCCAGCCCTGGGCAAACAGCCTTTGGCGCACCTCGGGCCGCCGCACGATCTCGGCCAGCGCCGCGGCCACGCGCTGAATCTGCACCGCGGGCCAGGTCACCGGCGCGGCGACGGCGTTCCAGATTTCCAGATCGAAGCCGCGCAGGCCCAGCTCCGCCAGGCTGGGCACCTGCGGGGCCAGCGTGCTGCGCCCGGGGGAGGTCAACCCCACCGCGCGCAGCCGGCCCGCCTGCACCTGCGGCAGCGCCACGCCGGGCGGCAGCAGGGCCACCTGCACATCGCCCTGGATCATGGCCGTGACCACCTGCGGATTGCCCGAATACGGCACATGCACGGCGCGCCAGCCCGCGGCGGCCTTGAGCATCTCCATCCCGATGTGGGCGACCGTGCCCGCCCCCGGGGTGCCGTAGTTCCAGCGGTCGCCCGCCTCGCGCCCCGCGGCCAGGACGGCGGCGGGCTCGGCCGGCAGCCGGGTCGAAGCCGTCAGCACCAGCGGCGCGGTGCCGACCAGCGACACCGGGGCCAGGTCGGTCAGCGGATCGTAGGGCGTGGCGGGGTTGAGGATCTTGGCGATGGTCAGATTGCCGTTGATCATCAGACCCAAGGTGTGGCCATCGCTGGCGCGCGCCACCTGCTCCGCGGCGATGTTGCCGCCCGCGCCCGGACGGTTTTCCACCACCACCGGCTGGCCGAGCACCTGGGCCAGCGGCTCGGCCAGGGTGCGTGCGGTCAGGTCGGGCGACGAGCCGGGCGGGAAACCCACCAACAGGCGCAGCGGCCGCGACGGCCAGCCGCCGGTCTGCGCGTAGCCGGATGCGGGCGACACGGCAAGTGCGGCCCCCCCCCCAAGCCGCCGTGTGCAGCCAGGCACGGCGGGACAGCGGGACTGACTGGGCCAACTGGGCGAACGGGGCGGACGACGAACGGGACGAAACCATGGCGGGGTCTCCTCGGATGATGGGGTCACTTTCGGCCGCCGCCGGCGCCGCTCAGCCGTGCAGGTCGTCGCGGCGGGCGATCTCGAACAAGCGGGCCAGCTCGTGCGAATGGTGGCGCAAATTGTGCCGGTGCCAGCGCGTGATCAGCACCATCACCCCAGCCACCAGCAGGCCGAACACGGTGATGGCGCCAAACGCCGACAGCCCCGCCCCGGTGGCGGCGCTGTAGAGGAAGCCCAGCCCCAGGATGCAGGTCTGCTCGTTGAAGTTCTGCACCGCGATCGAGCGGCCGGCGCCCATCAGGTTGTGGCCGCGGTGCTGCAGCAGCGCGTTCATCGGCACCACCAGAAAGCCGCCCAGCGCCCCCAGCAGCACCAGGAACGGCGCAGCCACCCAGACGTCGCGGATGACCACCATCAGCACCACCAGCAGCCCCATCGCCACGCCCAGCGGCATCACGCGCGGGGCCTGGTCGATGCGCATGCGCACCGAGGCCACCACCGCCCCCACCGCCGTGCCGACCGCCACCACGCCGACCAAGCTGGAGGCCTGCGTGGTGTTGTAGCCCAGCGCCGCGGCGGCCCAGGCCAGCACGATGTAGCGCAGGTTGCCGCTGACGCCCCAGAACAGCGTCGTCGTGGCCAGCGAGATCTGGCCCAGATGGTCGCGCCACAGGCGCAGGTTGCAGCGCCAGAAGTCCGGCAGCAGCGCCAGCGGGTTGGGCGGCAGGTGGCGCAGCGGCGCCGTGGTGCGCGGGATGCGCAGGTTGAACGCCGCCGCGAGCCCGTACACCGCCACCAGGCCGACGATGGCCAGCTCCGCCGCCGTCGGCAGCCAGGCGCGCAGCCACGCCGCCTCGTGCGCCGCCAGCCACGCCGCCACTGCCGGCGAGACGAGCTGCCCGCCCAGCACGACGCCGAGGATGATGGAGGCGATCGTCAGCCCCTCGATCCAGCCATTGGCCTTGACCAGCTGCGACGGCGGCAGCAGCTCGGTGAGGATGCCGTACTTGGCCGGCGAATACGCCGCCGCGCCCAGCCCCACCAAGCTGTAGGCCAGCAGCGGATGCACGGGGGTCAGCATCAGCACGCAGCCCACCACCTTGATGGCGTTGCTGATGAACATGACCTGCCCCTTCGGCCGCGAGTCCGCGAACGCCCCGACCCACGGCGCCAGCAGCACGTAGAACAGCGCGAACATCGGCACCAGCGCGGCGGCCTGCCACTCCGGCGCGCCGCGGCTGCGCAGCAGCTCCACCGCCACCACGAACAGCGCGTTGTCGGCCAACGAGCTGCAGAACTGCGCCGTCATGATGGTGTAGAAGCCGCGCTTCATGGGGGCGAAATATCCGAAAGAAAGCCTCGAATCGGGGGGCGCGCACCGCCCGCCTGTGCGAAAGTCGCGTCTGGCGCAGGGTGCGCGGTTTATAGCATGCGCCTGCGCCGTCCTCTGTCCGCCAGTTCCCCTTTTCCCTTTGCTTGCCATGCCTCGCCCGATCCTCGCCACCGTGCATCTGGATGCCCTGCGCCACAACCTGCACCGCTGCCGCGCCGCCGCCGGCGACGCGCGCGTGTGGGCGGTCGTCAAGGCCAACGCCTATGGCCACGGCATCGAGCGCGTCTGGCCGGCGCTGCGCGGCGCCGACGGCTTCGCGCTGCTGGATCTGGCCGAGGCCGAGCGGCTGCGCGCGCTGGGCTGGCGCGGCCCGATCCTGCTGCTGGAGGGCTGCTTCGAGCCGCGCGACCTGGAGACCTGCTCGCGCCTGGACCTGTGGCACGTGGTGCACACCGAGGAGCAGATCGACTGGCTGGCGGCGCACAAGACCCACCAGCCGCACCACGTGTTCCTGAAGATGAACTCCGGCATGAACCGGCTCGGCTTTCGCCCCGAGGCCTACCGCGCCGCCTGGGCGCGGCTGCAGGCGCTGCCGCAGGTGGGTGAGATCGGGCTGATGACGCACTTTTCCGACGCCGACGGGCTGCGCCACGGGCGCGAGGGCGTGCTGCACCAGGTGGAGGCGTTCGTGCGCGCCACGCGCGACCTGCCCGGCGAGCGCAGCCTGTGCAACAGCGCCGCCACGCTGCGCCACGCGCTGCGGCTGCGCCTGGGCGACGGCGGCGGGGCGCTGGCCGCGGACTGGGTGCGCGCCGGCATCGCCCTCTACGGCAGCGCGCCGGACCACCCGGCGCACGCCGCCGCCGACTGGGACCTGCAGCCGACGATGACGCTGGCCAGCCGGCTGATCGCCATCCAGCCGGTGGCCGCCGGCGAGACGGTCGGCTATGGCTCCGCCTTCACCGCACCGCGCGACCTGCGCGTCGGCATCGTCGCCTGCGGCTACGCCGACGGCTACCCGCGCCACGCCAGCCTGTCGCAAGCCCCCGGCGCGCCGGTGCTGGTGCGCGGCGTGCGCACCCACTTGGTCGGGCGCGTCAGTATGGATATGCTGGCGGTGGACCTGACCCCGGTGGAGGCCGCCGGCGGCCCGTGCCACATCGGCGACGAAGTGGTGCTGTGGGGCCGCAGCGGCAGCGGCGCGGTGCTGCCGGTGGACGAGGTGGCGCAGGCCGCCGGCACCATTGCCTACGAGCTGCTGTGCGCGGTGGCGGCGCGCGTGCCGTTCGCCGTCGACGAGGCCGACACGCCGTAGCCCTTGTACTCCTGGGGGTATGGCGCTATACTCGCGTCCAATGGAGGATCAAGCCATGGATCGACGCACGACGCCCCGCCCCCTGCTGGCCCGCCGGCGCTGGCTCGGCGCGGCCGTTGCCACCGCGCTGCTCGGCGGCGCGCTGCCCCCCCTGACCTGGGCCCAGCCCGAGGCGGCCGGCCCACGCGTGCCGGTGGCCGAAGCCACCCGCCGCCCGGTCGGCCAGGCGCTGTTGCTGGACGCCACCATCGAAGCGCAACAGCAGGCCACGCTGGCGGCCCAGGCCAGCGGCCGCATCGTGCAGCTGCACGTCAAGGCCGGTGACCGCGTGCGCGCCGGGCAGGTGCTGGCGGTGATCGACGACCGCGAGACCACGGCCGGCGTGCAGCGCGCCGGCGGCGCGGTGGCACAGGTCGAAGCCGAGCTGCGCAACGCCGAGGCCCACGCCAAGCGCACGCGCGAGCTGCGCGCGCAGGGCTTCGTGTCACAGGCGGCGCTGGACACCGCCGAGGCCCAGGCCGCCGCCGCACGCGCCGCGCTGCAGCAGGCCAAGGCCGCGCAGTCGCAGGCCGCGCTGGCGCAGGGTTTCACGCGGTTGACCGCGCCGTTCGACGGCTTCGTGCTGGCTACGCACGCCGAGGCCGGCGACCTGGCCGCGCCGGGCCGCCCGGTGCTGACGGTCTACGCGCCGCAGCCACTGCGCGCCACCGTGTACGTGCCGGCGTCGCAGTCGGCGCTGGCGGAGCGCGCCCAGCGCGTCGAGGTGCGCCTGCCCGATGGGCGCTGGGTGCAGCCCAGCGGCCGCAGCCGCCTGCCGGCCGCCGATCCCGTGGCGCAGACAGTGGAGTGGCGCCTGCCGCTCGCGGCCGCCGATGCACAGGGTGTGCTGCCCGGTCAGGCGGTCAAGGTGCGTTTTGCCGCCGGCAGCGACGAGCGGCTGGTGGTGCCGGCCAGCGCCCTGCTGCGCCGGGGCGAGCTGACCGCAGCCTATGTGGCGGCACCGGCCGGGGCGCCCGCGGGCTTCGTGCTGCGTGCGGTGCGCACCGGTGCCGACCACGGCGAGGCCGGGGTCGAGATCCTGTCGGGCCTGCAGCCGGGCGAGCGCGTGGCGCTCGATCCGGTGCGCGCGGGGCTGCGCGGTGCGCAGCCGGCGCAGTGATCGGCCATCGTCCCCCTCCCCGCACGCAGGAGAACGGCCGATGAACGCCGAACCCCAAACTACCCCCACCGGTACCCAGACCGAACGGCTGGGCATCTCCGGCGTGATCGCGCGCGCCTTCCAGGCCAACGCCATCACGCCGCTGCTGGCGCTGGTGGCGCTGCTGCTGGGCCTCTTTGCGGTGCTGGTCACGCCGCGCGAGGAGGAGCCGCAGATCAACGTCACGATGGCCAACGTGCTGATCCCATTCCCCGGCGCCTCCGCCGCGGACGTGGAAAAGATGGTGGCGCAGCCCGCCGAGCACGTGCTGTCGCAGATCCAAGGCATCGAGCACACCTACAGCGTCTCGCGCCCCGGCGTGGCGGTGCTGACGGTGCAGTTCAAGGTCGGCGTGCCGCGCACCGAGGCGCTGGTGCACCTGTACGACGTGCTCAACGCCAACCAGGACTGGCTGCCGCAGGGCCTGGGCGTGCTGCCGCCGATCGTCAAGCCCAAGGGCATCGACGACGTGCCGGTGCTGGCCGCCACGCTGTGGAGCCCCGCCGGCACGAGCGCGTGGGAAATCGAGCGCGTCGCGCACGCCATCGAGACCGAGCTCAAGCGCGTGCCCGGCACGCGCGAGGTGCAGACCATCGGCGGCCCCGGGCGCGCCATCCACGTCTGGATCGAGCCGGAGCGGCTGCGCGCGCGCGGCGTGCCGCTGCAGGCCATCCACCAGGCGATCGCCGCCGCCAACCAGGCCATGCCGTCCGGCACCGTGGCGCAGCCGCGCCAGCAGCCCGGCGAGCCGGGCCTGCTGACGGTGGAAACCGGCGAGTTCCTGAAAAGCGTGCAGGACGTCGGCGACATCGTGGTCGGCGTGCACCAGGGCCGCCCGGTGTACCTGCGCGAGGTGGCGCGCATCGAGGAAGGCGCGCAACTGCCGCGCCGCTACGTCTGGCACACGCCGGGGCCGGCGGCCACGCTGCCGCAGGGCGCGCAGCCCGGCCAGGCCTACCCCGCCGTCACGGTCATCGTGACCAAGAAGCCGGGTGAGAACGCCGTGGACGTGGCGCGCGCCGCCACGCAGCAGCTGCAGCGCCTGCACAACACGCTCATCCCCGATGGCGTCGAGGTGACGATCAGCCGCGACTACGGCGCCACCGCCGCCGACAAGGCCAACAAGCTGATCAGCAAGCTGATCTTCGCCACCGGCAGCGTGATCGTGCTGGTCGGGCTGGCGCTGGGCCGGCGCGAGGCGGTCATCGTCGGCGTCGCGGTGATCCTGACGTTGACCGCGACGCTGTTTGCCTCGTGGGCGTGGGGCTTCACGCTCAACCGCGTGTCGCTGTTCGCGCTGATTTTTTCGATCGGCATCCTGGTGGACGACGCCATCGTCGTGGTGGAAAACATCCACCGCCACCGCCTGCTCACGCCCGAGGCACCGCTGCGCGAGATCATCCCGCGCGCGGTGGACGAGGTCGGCGGGCCGACGATCCTGGCCACCCTGACGGTGATCGCGGCGCTGCTGCCGATGGCCTTCGTCACCGGCCTGATGGGGCCGTACATGAGCCCGATCCCGATCAACGCCAGCATGGGCATGGCGATCTCGCTGGCGGTGGCGTTCACCATCACGCCGTGGCTGGCGTGGAAGCTGATGGGCGCGCATGGCGCTGCCGGCCACGCGGGGCACGGGCCGTCCAGGCTGACGCGCGGGCTGCAGACCTTCTTCACGCGCGTGCTGACGCCGTTTCTGGAAAACGCCCGTCACCGCTGGCTACTGGCGCTGGGCGTGCTGGCGGGCCTGTTCCTGTCGATCGGACTGGCGGTGGTGCAGGCGGTGATCCTCAAGATGCTGCCGTTTGACAACAAGAGCGAGTTCCAGGTGGTGCTGGAAATGCCCGCCGGCACGGCGCTGGAAGACACCGCCGCGGCGCTGCAGGACATGACGGCGTTTTTGGCGCAGCAGCCCGAAGTCACCCATGTGCAGGGCTACGCCGGCACCGCCAGCCCGATCACCTTCAACGGCCTGGTGCGGCAGTACTACCTACGCGCCGACGCCGAGCAGGGTGACCTGCAGGTCAACTTGGTTGACACCAAGCACCGCAAGGAGCAAAGCCACGCCATCGCGCAGCGGCTGCGCCCGGGGCTAGAGGCGATCGCCCAGGCGCACGGCGGGCGCATCAAGGTGGTCGAGGTGCCGCCAGGGCCGCCGGTGCTGTCGCCCATCGTGGCCGAGGTGTACGGCCCGGACGAGGTCGGCCGCGCCGAGCTCGCGCGCCGCGTGACCAAAGCGTTTGCCGACACGCCCGACATCGTCGGCATCGACACCACGCTCAAAGAGGAGGTGCCGCGCGTGTTTCTGCGCATCGAGCGCGCGCGCGCCGAGCGGCTGGGTATCCCGGCGCAGGTGATCGCGCAGACGGTTTACACGGCGCTCTCAGGCAGCGATGCGGCCTACCTGCACGACGGCTACGCCAAATACGCGGTGCCGGTGCGGCTGCAGCTGCCGCGCGAGCGTCAGGTCGGGCTGGACGCGGTGCTGGCGCTGCCGCTCAAAGCCGCCGACGGCCGCATGGTGCCGCTGTCGGAGCTGGTGCGCATCGAGCACGGCGTCATCGACCAGCCGCGCTTCACCAAGGACCTGCTGCCGGTGGTGTACGTGCTGGGCGACATGGCCGGGCGCACCGACTCGCCGCTGTACGGCATGTTCGCCATCCGCAGCCGGCTGGCCGAGGCCGCGCTGCCCGAGGCCGGGCCGCTGGGCGAATACTGGATCCGCCAGCCCGAAGACCCCTGGCGCGGCTACGCCATCAAGTGGGACGGCGAGTGGCAGGTCACCTACGAGACGTTCCGCGACATGGGGGCGGCCTACGCGGTCGGTCTGGTGCTGATCTACCTGCTGGTGGTGGCGCAGTTCCGCAGCTACCTGACGCCGCTGATCATCATGGCGCCGATCCCGCTGACGATGATCGGCATCATGCCGGGCCACGCGCTGCTGGACGCGCAGTTCACCGCCACCAGCATGATCGGCATGATCGCGCTGGCCGGCATCATCGTGCGCAACTCGATCCTGCTGGTGGACTTCATCGAGCTGGAGACCGCGCGCGGCATGCCGTTCAAGGAGGCCGTGATCCAGTCCGCCGCGGTGCGCGCGCAACCGATCGCGCTCACCGCCCTGGCGGCGATGCTCGGGGCGTTCTTCATCCTGGACGACCCGATCTTCAACGGCCTGGCCGTGTCCTTGATCTTCGGCATCGCCGTCTCCACCTTGCTGACGCTGGTGGTGATCCCGGTGCTGTACTACGCCGTGTACCGGCGCCGCCACGAGGCACCGGGCGCGCCGCGCCCCGCCTGAATCCCGTTTTTCCTGCAACCCTGCCCCAACCCTTGCCAGTGAGGAGAGCATCATGACCGTCGAGCGCTGGATCCGTGTGATCGCGGGCCTGTTCGTGTTCCTGTCGGTGGCGCTGGGCGCGCCCGCCAGCCCGCTGTTCGTCAGCGAGTGGTTCCTGGCCTTCACGGCCTTCGTCGGGCTGAACCTGTTCCAGTTCGGCTTCACCAACTTCTGCCCGCTGGCCATCATCCTGAAGAAGCTGGGCGTGCCCGAGGCCGCCATCCCCTGCAAGGCCTGCTGAGGCCGAGGCGGAGGCCGCGATGAACGGTGCCCATCCCACCCCACTGAAGTTCCTGCATCCCGGCTGGTTCACGCTGGTGATGGGCCTCAGCGGCCTGGCGCTGGCCTGGCACGCCGCCGGCCCCGTGCTCGGCCCCTGGGCCGAGGGGGCGGCGCTGGTCATCGGTGCGCTGGCCGCGACGGTGTTCGTGGTGTTGCTTGCGGGTTCGCTGCGCCGCTGGCAGCGACATCCCGAGGCCGTCGCCGAGGATCTGCGCCATCCGGTGCGCCACGCCTTCGTCGCCGCGATGCCGGTGGCGCTGCTCCTGCTGGCGACCTGGCTGCAGGCGGTGGACCTGGCGCGGCCGCTGGCGCAGGCGCTGTGGTGGATCGGCTCGATCGGCCAGCTCGGCGTCACTGTCTGGGCGCTGGGGCGGTGGCTGGCCCCCACCGTGGCGCACGCCCCAGATGCGCAGTCGCTGTGGAACGGCGTCACCCCGGTGCTCTACATCCCGGTGGTCGGCAACGTCGTCGCGCCTCTGGCCGGCGTCGGCTTCGAGCACGCCCTGTGGTCGGCGGTGCACTTCGGCATCGGGGTGTTCTTCTGGCCGGTGGTGTTCACGCTGCTGGTGGTGCGGCGGCTGGCGCACGGGCCGATGCCGCCGCGGCTGCATCCGACTTGGTTCATCTCGCTGGCGCCGGCGGCGGTGGTGGGGCTGTGCGCGCTGCGCTTCGGCTGGCCGCCGGGGGTGGCAGCCACCGTGTGGGGCGTGGGCCTGTTCATGCTGCTGTGGGTCGGCACGCAGGCGCGGCGCTACTTCGCGCAGCCGTTCGCGCTGCCGTTCTGGGCCGTGTCGTTCCCGCTGGCGGCGTTCACCGCCCTGACCTTCAAGTTGGCCGTGGCGCTGGCGCACCCCGGGCTGCAGTTGGCGGCACTGGGGCTGCTGGCGCTGGTGTCGGTGGTGATCGCGGCGCTGGCGCTGGCCACGATCAAGGGCCTGCGGCAAGGCACGCTGCTGGCGCCGGAGCCGGTGGCGCCGATCGTGCCGGCCACGCCCTGACCCCATCCCCGGGGCGTCACGCGTGGCACGGCCGGGAAGCCGGGCGATACCGGGGCCCGGGGCGGTAGCGAGCGGTTAGCATAGCCGACATGCACGCCGCCGCGCCCGACCGCCTCCTCGCCCTGCCCGAGTGGCTGGCCAGCCCCACCGGTCAGCCGGCGGGGTTGCGCTGGCATGTGCTGCCCTGCCCCCAGGGGGTGGAACCCGCATGGTGGCAGTCGGCCGAGGTGGTGACCCTGGCCGAGCGGTGGCCCACCTGCTGGATCGGCCAACGCGAAGATCTGGCGCCCGCGGCGGACACCATCCCGCCGTGCCAACCGGATGAGGTCGCCGAGTCCCACACACAGCCCCCGGACGGCCACGGCCCGCGGTGGACTGCCGGGACGTGGTACCTGAGGCCACCGGCCCGGCCCAACACCGCCCACACGGCGTCGCGCCAGCGCGCCTTGCGCCTGCTGGAGCTGGTGCATGCCGACGCCGATCTGCACGAGCTGGAGGCGGCTTTTCGCGAAGACGCGGCCCTGTCCTACCAATTGCTGCGGCTGGTCAACTCCGCCGCGTTTGGCGCGCGCCGCGAAATCACCAGCTACGGGCAGGCCATCCTGATGATGGGGCGCCAGCCCCTCAAGCGCTGGCTGCACCTGCTGGTCTTTGCCGCGGGCGACGACGACGCCCGCGGCGCCATGCTGCAGATGGACGTGGCCCTGCGCGCACGCGGCATGGAGGCCTTGGCGCAGGATGCCGGGCTGGACCGCGTGGGGCAAGACCTGGCCTTCATGGCGGGCATGCTCTCGCGGCTGGATGTGCTGTTTGGGCAGCCCTTGCCCGAGCTGCTGCGCCCGCTGGCCATCGGCGACGACCTGCGCGATGCCCTGCTCGCCCCCGACCAGACCGCGCATCCCGTCGGGGCCCTGCTGCGCACCTGGCAAGCGGTCGAGGCCCGTGCGCTCGACAACGTCACCCGCCACTGGCCGGCCTGGGGGATGGAGGGCCCCCGGTTCCAAGCCTGCATCCTGGCGGCCTGTCACTGGACTTTGGACCTGATCGGGGCGGGAGCCGGGCGTGAGCGATGCGCAGGATGATGGCACGGCCGTCGACATCGAACTCGATGCCGCCGGCTTCGTAACCCACTGGCCCGCGCAGGCCGTCGCCCTGTTTGGCCTGCCGGCCTCCGCCGTCCTGGGGCAGCCGCTGCCCTGGCTGCTCGACGACCGGCAAGACCCGACCCACGCCCAGCTGGTGACCCTGCCCCACGACGGCGAGGCCCTGCGCCTGCTGGTCGAGCGGCCGGATGCCAGCGGCCAGACCCGACGTCTGTGGATGACGCTGCGGCGGCGCCACGACGCCCCTCTGGCCCGCCCTGTGGGCAGACCCCGCCCCGCCCCCGCTGGACGCGCTGATGCACAGCGACGACGGCCACTGGCACGGCGAAGCCACGGCGCGGCACCGCGAGGGGCACCCGCTGCCGCTGGGCGTGAGCCTGGCGCTGGACGACTTTGGCACGGGCTACTCCAGCCTGGCCTACCTCAAGCGCTTTCCGATTCGCACGCTCAAAATCGACCGCTCCTTCGTCACCGGCATTCCGCACCAGATCAGCGACG
The DNA here is from genome assembly GCF_007556755.1 of Tepidimonas fonticaldi. GTDB lineage: Bacteria > Pseudomonadota > Gammaproteobacteria > Burkholderiales > Burkholderiaceae_C > Tepidimonas > Tepidimonas fonticaldi. Next base: position 23,579 of record NZ_VJOO01000006.1, read on the forward strand.
GTGCCATCGCCCGCGCGATCGTGACCATGGGGCAGCAGTTGCGCCAGGAGATCGTCGCGGAAGGGGTCGAGACCGTCGAGCAGATGCAATTTCTGCGCGCGCTCGGCTGCGACCAACTGCAGGGCTTTCTGTTCAGCCCCCCGGTGGACTTGGACACCTTCGAAACCCTGGTGCGGCAAGACCGACGCCTGCCTCTGGATCCCCCCCATTCATGATGACCCTGACCGACGGCCTGCTGCTGGCCAGCGCCGCCTTTGCCGCGGGCGTGCTCAACGCCATCGCGGGTGGCGGCAGTTTTTTGACGTTCCCCGCGCTCGTGTTCACGGGCGTCAACCCCATCGTCGCCAACGCCACCAGCGCGGTGGCCGTCAGCCCGGGCTATCTGGGCAGCACCCTGGGCATGCGCGACGAGCTGGCCCGGGTACCCCCGCACCGCCTGCGCATGGAGGCCGGCATCGCCGCGGCGGGCGGGGTGGTGGGGGCCCTGCTGTTGCTGATCACCCCAGCCAGCGCCTTTCGCGCCATCGTACCGTGGCTGCTGCTGTTTGCCACGGTCGTCTTCATGGCCGGGCCGCGGTGCGTGCGCTGGTTGGCCGAGCACCGCGGCGGCGTCCCGGGCCGCAGCGCGCGAACCTGGGGGCTGCTGGCCGTGTCCGTGTACGGCGGCTATTTCAACGGCGGGCTGGGCATCCTGCTCATGGCGCTGTACACCGTGACGGGGGAGTCGCGCATCCACACCGCCAACGCGCTCAAAAACCTCAATTCGCTGGTGTTGTCGCTGCTGTCGGTGGCGACGTTCGCGCTCGCCGGTGCCATCGCCTGGGGCCCGGCGGTGCTGATGATGGCGGCCGCCACCGCCGGGGGCTACGCCGGCGCACACGGCGCACGGCGGCTGCCCGCTGCCGCCGTGCGGGCGGTGGTCATCGGCACCGGGATCGTGATGAGCGCCGTGTTCTTTTGGCGCGGCTGAACCCACCCTCGGACTGCGCTACGATCACGGTATTTCGTCCACCCTGAAATATTCATAACCATCTGATTTATCGTGACATTTCCTTGATTTTGGGGTACAATTTCCCGCGCTCTATCGACGTTTGGCGCTGATTTTCTGGGAGTTCGAGATGGCTTACTGTCCTGCCACCGAGGATTTTTTCCGGCTGCGCCTGGACCAGATGATCGACCTGCGCCACCCGCTGGCGGTGCTGGCCTCGCGCATGCCGTGGCAGGAGATTGAAGCGGCGGTTGCCCACCGTTTCGCACGAAAGGCGCGCGCGGGAGCGGCTGTGCCCGAGCTGGATTTGTTCGGGCAGACGCTGGTGCGCACCCCAAGGCCGTCCAACGCCGGTCGCCCGCGCGTGCCGCTGCGCATCATGGTGAGCCTGTTGTACCTCAAACACGCCTTCAACGAGTCTGATGAGGGGGTGGTGGAGCGCTGGGCCGAGACCCCCACCTGGCAGTATTTCTCTGGGCAGGCGTACTTTGAGCACCGGCTGCCCTGCGATGCGACGACCTTGGTCAAGTTTCGCCAACTCCTGGGCGAAGAAGGGGTGGAGGAACTTTTAGCGCAGACCATCAACGTGGCGGCGGCGCTTGGGCTCATCGAGCGCAAGGACTTGAGGTGCGTGGCGGTGGACAGCACCGTGCAAGAGAAGGCCATCACCTACCCCACCGACAGCCGGCTGCTGGAGACGGCGCGCACCAAGCTCGTGCAGGCGGCCAAGGACCTGGGGATCAAACTCAAGCAGACTTTTCAGCGTGAAGGCCAAGCCCTGGCGCGCCAGGCGGGGCGCTATGCGCACGCACGGCAGTTCAAACGCCTGCGCCGGGCGATTGCGCGGCAGCGCACGATCGTGGCGCGCTTGGCGCGCGAGATCGAGCGCAAGGTTGCGCACGCCGGGCAGGCCCTGTGGCAGTCGCTGCGCGAGGCGCTCGACAAGGCGCGACGCATCGTGGCGCAGAGCGCCCAGCGTGGCCGTGTCGATGGCGAGCCCAAGCTCTACAGCTGGCACGCCCCGGAGGTCGAATGCATCAACAAAGGCAAGGCGCGCAGGCCATACGAGTTCGGGGTCAAAGTGGGCGTGGCCAGCACCCTCGAGGGTAACCTCATCGTCGGTGCCCGCGCCTTCCACGGCAACCCCTACGACGGTCACACCCTTGCCGAGCAGATCGAGCAGGCCACGATCCTGATGCAGGACACGGGCGTCAAGCCGGAGACGGCCTTCGTCGATCTGGGCTACCGCGGGGTGGATGCCGACAACCCCGAGGTGTGCCTCGTGCATCGGGGCAAGATGCGGCGCCTGAGCGCCAAAGCGCGCCGGCAGCTCAAACGCCGCCAGGCGATCGAGCCCATCATCGGGCATCTGAAACAAGACCACCGCATGGGACGCTGTCACCTCAAGGGTGAGATGGGCGATCGGCTGCATGCGGTGCTGTGTGCTGCAGGCTACAACATCCGGTGGCTGCTGCGCATGATCGTCAAGAAGGGCATCACCTTCTTGGCCCAGCTTTTGTTGAGCCTGCGCATGGCGTGGGCTTTGCGTGCCGTTGGGGCTGGATGGTCGCCAAGATCCCGGCCGATGGGAACGCAACCATCTTCAATCCAGCTGGGCGTGGCTTGAAATGAATTTTTCAGGGGCGACTATTTCACCCCCCACCGTGTATCTGCCATGGACCGCATGCCCGACGTCCTGAGCGGACGTCTCGAACAAATCGCCTACCCCCACATCCGGGACCGCCTGCTGCAGCTGCAGGACGATTGGCCGGGCATGTTGGACTACGTGAACCATTTGTTCCTGGACACGCGGGGCGGCACGCGGCGCGGCTTCGATTTCACGACCGCTGCGGCGCTGATGGCGATCAAGCACGACCTGATGGTGCGGCTGGACGAATTCGCCCGCCTGCGCGATCAGGTGTTGCACCGCGACCCGCAGTTCACCGCCGGCGGTGGCAAACCAATCAACGGTTACAGCAAGATTCCGCTGCCCAAGCACTGGTGACGCGGGCGCCGTCCCCGGACGATCCGCGGCCGTCATCCCCACCTTAGACGCCGCCCTCGGCGCCGCCCCAGACCCGATCCAGCGCGGTCCAGGCGGCTTCGATGGCCGGCTCGCCCTGCCGCTCGGTCAGGCTGACGAAGCTCAACACACACCCCAGCGCCACCCGGTCGGCCACCACCAGCCCGCGCGCCTGCACCTCGCGGATGGCCACCGCATCGCGCACCAGGCTCAGGCCCACGCCGGAGCGCACCAGGTCCAGCATCGACGCCTCCTGATCCACCAGGGCCACACGCCGCACCTGCAACCCCAGCGGCTGCAGGGTGCGGCGCAGCAGGCGGTGATGGGCCGACTCGGGCGGCGTCTCGATCCACGGCAAGGCCGCGAGCTCGGCCCAGCCGCGCCCTTGCACCTGCGGCCCCCACCCGGCGGGCGCCAGCACGCGGTAGGTGAACGGGGTGAGCGTGCGCACGCGGTAGCGCCCGGCCGTCCCGCGGTCCTGGTCCGGGTCACCGAGGTAGAAGCCCACGTCGTGCTCGCCCGCGTCCAGGCGCTGCAGCACCTCGCCGCTCATGCCCTGGCGCAACGCCGTCTGCAGGAAGGGGGCGGTCTCCACCAGCTCGCGCAAAAAGGCCCCCAGGCGGGTGAACTCCGGGTCCAGGATGGTGCCGATGGCCAGCTCCCCGCGCACCTGCTGGCGCAGGCGCTGGGCGGCGCCGTCGAACTCGCGCTGCGCCGCCAGCACCCGGTCGGCCAGGGGCAACAGGGCCGCACCGTCCGGGGTCAGCCGCATGCCGCGCGGGGTGCGCTCGAACAGCCGCACCCCCAGCCGCGTCTGCAAGGCCTTGAGCTGCAGACTCAAGGCCGGCTGCGTCAGGTGCAGGCGCTGCGCCGCCCGCGACAGGCTGCCTTCGCGGGCCACGGCGGCAAAGGCGCGCAGGGCGGTGTGGTCCATCCGGGTATTAGATCACCTTATGTCTGACTTTTGAAAAACTCGCTGGTCAGGCGGACTGCACTCTTCTACAGTGGGGGTTTTCGCATGAGCCGGATTTAAGTCCATGATCCTGACCCCCACCGCCATCGGCCACCACATCGGCGGCCGCCCCGTCGCCGGCCAGTCGGGCCGCCAGCAGGACGTCTTCAACCCCGCGACGGGCGCCATCACCGGCCGCGTCGCGCTGGCCGATGCGGCCGAGGTGCAAGCCGCCGTCGCGGCCGCACGCGCGGCCTTCCCCGCCTGGGCCGAGCTGCCCCCGCTGCGCCGCGCGCGCATCCTGTTCCGGTTTCTGGAGCTGCTCAATCAGCACCGCGACGAGCTGGCCGCCATGATCACCGCCGAGCACGGCAAGGTGTTCACGGACGCGCAGGGCGAAGTCACCCGCGGCATCGAGATCGTCGAATTCGCCTGCGGCATTCCGCAACTGCTCAAGGGTGACTACACCGAGCAGGTCTCCACCGGCATCGACAACTGGACCATGCGCCAGCCGCTGGGCGTGGTGGCCGGCATCACGCCGTTCAACTTCCCCGTCATGGTGCCGATGTGGATGTTCCCGGTCGCGCTGGCCTGCGGCAACACCTTCGTGCTCAAGCCCAGCCCCATCGACCCGTCGCCGTCGCTGCGCATCGCCGAGCTGCTGCAGCAGGCCGGCCTGCCCGACGGCGTGTTCAACGTGGTGCAGGGCGACAAGGCGGCGGTGGACGCGTTGCTGGATCACCCCGATGTGCGGGCGGTCAGCTTCGTCGGCTCGACGCCGATCGCCAACACCATCTACGAGACCGGCGCGCGCCACGGCAAGCGCGTGCAGGCCCTGGGCGGGGCCAAGAACCACATGGTCGTCATGCCCGATGCAGATCTGGACCAGGCGGTCGACGCGCTGATCGGTGCGGCCTTCGGCTCGGCCGGCGAACGCTGCATGGCCATCTCGGTCGGCGTGCTGGTGGGCGACGTGGCCGACCGGATCATGCCCCGGCTGGTCGAACGCACGCGGGCGCTGAAGGTGCTGGACGGGATGAACCGGCAGGCCGAGATGGGCCCCATCGTCACCGACGCCGCGCGCCAGCGCATCACCGGCTACATCGAGGCCGGCGTGCGCGAAGGGGCACAGCTGCTGGTGGACGGCCGGGGCTTCGACGGCCGCAGCGCCGGCCCGGGCTGTGACCACGGCTTCTGGCTGGGCGGCACGCTGTTCGACCACGTCACGCCGGAGATGTCGATCTACCGCGACGAGATCTTCGGCCCCGTGCTGTCGTGCGTGCGGGTGCCGGACTTTGCCACCGCGGTGCGGCTGATCAACGAACACGCCTACGGCAACGGCACGGCCTGCTTCACCCGCGACGGGCATGTGGCGCGCGAGTTTGCGCGCCGCGTGCAGGTCGGCATGGTGGGCATCAACGTGCCGATCCCGGTGCCGATGGCCTGGCACGGCTTTGGCGGCTGGAAAAAGAGCCTGTTCGGCGACATGCACGCCTATGGCGAGGAGGGTGTGCGCTTCTACACCGCGCAAAAGAGCGTCATGCAGCGCTGGCCCGAGAGCACGCCCAAGGGCGCCGAGTTCGTGATGCCGACGTCGCAGTGAACACCTTCGACTACATCGTGGTCGGCGGCGGCACCGCCGGCAGCCTGCTGGCCAACCGCCTGTCGGCCAACCCGCGCCACCGCGTGCTGCTCATCGAGGCTGGGCAGAAGGACAACTACCACTGGGTGCACATCCCGGTGGGCTACCTGTACTGCATCGGCAACCCGCGCACCGACTGGCTGTACAAGACGGAACCGGACGCGGGCCTCAACGGCCGGCAACTGCGCTACCCGCGCGGCAAGGTGCTGGGCGGCTGCTCCAGCATCAACGGCATGATCTATATGCGCGGCCAGGCGCGCGACTACGACCAGTGGGCGCAGATCACCGGCGACGACGAGTGGACGTGGGAGCGCTGCCTGCCCGACTTCAAGGCGCACGAGGACCACTACCGGCTGGATGCGGACACCGACCCCGCATTCGCCGCCCTGCACGGCCATCGGCGCACCGGCAGCACGGGCGAGTGGCGTGTGGAAAAGCAGCGCCTGCGCTGGGACATTCTGGACGCCTTCGCGCAGGCGGCGCAGCAGGCCGGCATCCCGGCCACGGACGACTTCAATCGCGGCACCAACGAAGGGGTGGGCTACTTCGAGGTCAACCAGAAAAGCGGCTGGCGCTGGAACACGGCCAAGGCCTTTTTGCGCCCGACCTGCGAGCGGCGGCCCAACTTCACCCTGTGGACCGGCGCGCAGGTCAAGCGGCTGCTGATCGAGCGCGGCGCGGACGGCGCCCTGCACTGCCGGGGGGTGGAGGTCTGGACCGCCCAAGGCAGCGTGACCGCCCAGGCCGCGCGCGAGGTGGTGCTCAGCGCCGGCGCCATCGGCAGCCCGCAGATCCTGCAACTCTCCGGCATCGGGCCGGCGGCCGTGCTGCGGCCCCTGGGGCTCGAGGTGCTGGCCGACCTGCCGGGCGTGGGCGCCAACCTGCAAGACCACCTGCAAATCCGCGCCGTCTTCAAGGTGCAGGGGGCCGAGACGCTCAACACCCTGGCCCGCCACTGGTGGGGCAAAGCCCGCATCGGGCTGCAATACCTGCTGACGCGCAGCGGGCCGATGAGCATGGCGCCCAGCCAGTTGGGCGCCTTCACGCGCAGCGGGCCCGGCTTCGACTGGCCCAATGTGGAATACCACGTGCAGCCGCTCAGCCTGGACGCCTTTGGCGAACCGCTGCACCCCTTCCCGGCTTTCACGGCGAGCGTGTGCAACCTCAACCCGACCAGCCGCGGCACGGTGCATCTGCGCAGCCCGCGCTTCGAGGACGCGCCCGCCATCGCGCCCCAGTACCTGTCCACGGCGCAGGACCGCCAGGTTGCGGCCGACAGCCTGCGCCTGACCCGGCGCATCGTCGCCCAGCCGGCGCTCGCCCCCTACCGGCCCGAGGAATACCGGCCCGGCCCGCAGTACCAGACCGACGAGGAACTGGCGCGGCTGGCCGGCGACATCGCCACCACCATCTTCCACCCCGTGGGCACCACGGCGATGGGGCGCGACGGAGACCCGATGGCGGTCACCGACCCCCACCTGCGCGTGCGCGACGGGCGCGGCGGGCGCATCGGCGGGCTGCGCGTGGTCGATGCCGGCATCATGCCCACCATCACCAGCGGCAACACCAACAGCCCCACCTTGATGATCGCCGAGAAGGCCGCGCGCTGGATCCTGGCCGGCGCATGACCGCGCTGCGGGTTTGTCCCAAGCCGCAGCGGGGACAACGCCACCTAGAATGTCCGTACTCGGACACCGGCGCCTGCGCGCAGCCGGGCAGCTCTGAGAGGACCGAGGAGACAAATCGATGGCGCGGCACGCCAGCCAAGCGCCCGTTTGAGGGTAAACCCCGACAGAGACGATCCAGGTGCCACCGCCACAGGTGGCTTGCGACGACACCGGCAGCCCCGCTCCCGGTGTTTTTTGTTGCCGCGCGCGCGGCGCGTCTGTCGATTCAGGCGCGGGTGTCGAGCAAGCGCCCCATCGCCTGATCGGCCGCCTTGAACACCTGCAAATTGGCCGCAAAGCTGGTGGCCGCCATTTTCTGCTCCACCATGTCGGCGGCCAGATCGGCCCCGGGCTCGGGCCGCTTGTCGATGCGGGTGCGCACCCCCGCGCCCAGCGCGGGCTCAGCCTCGCTGCGCACCTGCTCGCGGCGGTAGCCGTCGGTTTGCGCGTTGGCGATGTTGTTGGCCGCGCTGCTCAGCCGGGTCTGCGCCGCGCGCATCCCGGACAACGCCGTGCTGTTGATCCTGCCGTCCATACCCGGCAGTGTACGGCCGGGGCGGGACTTCGTGCCAACGCGGCGACGAACGGCCCCACCCAGGGCGCGGGCGTCAGCCCGCCGAGCGCCGGTCGAGCAGCGCGTACAGACCAATGGCGCCAAAGGTCGCCGTGCCGATGCCGCCCAGGGCAAAGTCGCCAAACTTCAGCGTGAAGTCGCCCGTGCCCAGCACCAGCGTGATCGCCGCCACCAGCAGGTTCTTGTTGTCGGAAAAGTCCACCTGGTTGTCCACCCAAATCTTGGCGCCCGCCACCGCGATCAGGCCAAACACCACGATCGAGACCCCGCCCATCACCGCCAGCGGAATGGCCTGGATCAGCGCGCCGAACTTGGGGCTGAAGCCCAGCAGAATGGCCATCAGGCCCGCCACGACGAAGATCGCGGTCGAGTAGATCTTGGTCGCCGCCATCACGCCGATGTTCTCGGCGTAGGTGGTCACGCCCGTGCCGCCCGCGCTGCCGGCGACCATGGTCGCCACGCCATCGCCCATGAAGGCGCGGCCCATGTACACATCCAGGTTCTTGCCCGTCATCGCCGTCACGGCCTTGATGTGGCCCAGGTTTTCGGCCACCAGAATCACGGCCACCGGCGCGATCAGCAGCATCGCATGGCCGCTGAACACGGGGGCGCTGAAGTTGGGCATGCCAATCCACGCGGCATTGGCCACCCCCGACAGGTCGAGCGGCTTGCCCAACCCCAGGCCGTTGGCCAGCACGGCATACACGACACTGGCCACGATCAGGCCCATCAGGATCAACAGCCGCTGCACCATGCCGCGTGTGAACACCGCCACCAGCCCCACGCAGACGAAGGTCACCGCCTGCATCCAGGCATCGAACGGCGTCGGCGCCATGTTCTTGACCGGAATGTGCGCCAGGTTCAGGCCGATGACCGCCACCACCGAGCCGGTGACCACCGGCGGCATCAGGCGCTCGATCCATCCGGTACCCACCGCCTGCACGACGGCCCCGATGACGAAGTACAGCGCCCCGCACGCGATGATGCCGCCCAGCGCCACGCCGATGTTGGCGTTGGGCCCCTGCCCGGCATAGCCCGTGGCTGCGATCACCACACCGATGAACGCAAAGCTCGACCCCAGGTAGCTGGGCACCTTGCCGCCCGTGGCCACGAAGAACAGCAGCGTGCCGATGCCGCTCATCAGGATGGCGACGTTGGGATCGAAGCCCATCAGGATGGGCGCCAGCACCGTCGCGCCAAACATGGCGATCAGGTGCTGCACCCCCAGCATGGCGGTCTGCGGCCAGGGCAGCCGCTCGTCCGGCCCGATGACGCCGCCGGCCTGCAGGGCGGCGTCGGATTTTTCCGTCCATTGGAACATGATGGTTCTCGCTCCTCGCGTGGTTTCGGGTAAATGGGCGTGATTCTGCCCGCGGGCGCCATGCCCCTGCAAGCCTCGTGTCAGGTCGCGGGCGCCCGCGCCGGGGCAAGCAGGATTCGGGCCGGCTCGCCTGACGCCGACGCGACGGGCCGCGCGGCGCCGCTCTCGATAATTCGGCCCATGCGCCCCCCGTGCGCGGCCGACCGCGCCAAGCGCCGAAGGAGACCGGATGCCCGCCCCCTACACCCCCCAGATTGGCCGCTACCAGGACTGGCTGCGGCAGCGCCATGGCCTGGGCTTTGACGACTACGACGCGCTGTGGCGCTGGTCCACCACCGACCTGGGGGCGTTCTGGCAAAGCGTGTGGGACTACTTTGCCCTGGAGTCGCCCACGCCGCACCACGCCGTGCTGGAAGGCGCGGCCATGCCGCATGTGCGCTGGTTCCCCGGTGCGCAGGTGAACTATGCGCGCCAGGTGTGGCGCCATGTGGAGCCGGCCGAGGCCGCGGGCCAGCCGGCCATCATCGCCGAGGACGAACTGGGCCGCGTGCGCACCGTGGGCTGGCGCGAGCTGCAGCGCGACGTGGCCGCGTTGGCGGTGGGCCTGCGCGCGCTGGGGGTGCGGCGCGGCGACCGCGTGGCCGCCTATTTGCCCAACCGGGCCGAGACGGTGGTGGCCTTTCTGGCCTGCGCCAGCCTGGGCGCGATCTGGAGCGTGTGCGCGCCGGACATGGGCACGGCGGCGGTGCTGGACCGCTTCCGCCAGATCGAGCCGACCGTGCTGATCGCCGCGGACGGGGTGCACTACGCGGGCCGGCCGCTGGACCGCAGCGCCACTGTGCGCGAGCTGCGCGCCGGCCTGCCGACGCTGTCCCATGTGGTCACGCTGCGCACGCCCTACGCGGCCGAGCGCCTCACCGACACGCACGACTTTGCCGCGCTGGTCGATCGCGACGATGCGGTCGTGCGCGACTTTGCGCCCGAGTGGCTGCCGTTCGACCATCCGCTGTGGATCGTGTACTCCAGCGGCACGACGGGCCTGCCCAAGCCCATCGTGCACGGACACGGCGGCATCCTGCTGACCACGCTGGCGCTCAAAGTCCTGCACAACGACATTGGCCCCAGCTACGACCCCAACAGCCTGGGCGAACGCTTTCACTGGTACAGCTCCACCGGCTGGGTGATGTGGAACGCCCAGATCGCCGGGCTGACCGGCGGGACCACCATCGTGCTCTACGACGGCAGCCCGGGCGGGCGCAAGGACGAGCCGGACTGGACCGTGCTGTGGCGTTTTGCCGCGCGGCACCGCGTGACGTTCTTTGGTGCGGGGGCGGCCTTCTATGGCAACGTCATGAAGGCGGGGGTCGATCTGGCCGCCCTGCAGGCCGGCGGACACGATCTGTCCACCATCCGCGCGCTGGGCTCCACCGGCTCGCCCCTGCCCGAGGAGGTTCAGCGCTGGGGCAGCGCGCAGTTCGCGCGCGTCTATGCGCTCGCGGGCCGCGCGGCCGATCCGGCCGCCCTGCCGGGCGGCCCTGGCGGGCCGGTGTGGTGGTGCAACATCTCCGGCGGCACGGACTTTTGCGGCGCCTTCATTGGCGGTCACCGGGGCCTGCCGCAGGTGCCGGGGCAGATGCAATGCCGGCAACTGGGCTGCGCGGTGGAGGCCTGGGACGACGACGGGCGCGCCGTCGTCGGGCAGGTGGGCGAGCTGGTTTGCGTGCGCCCCATCCCCTCCATGCCGTTGTACTTTTGGAACGACGAGGGCGATGCGCGCTACCTGTCGAGCTACTTCGACACCTACCCCGGCGTTTGGCGCCACGGCGACTGGCTGGAGGTGCGCCCCGATGGCGGCTGCGTCATCTACGGCCGATCCGACGCGACCATCAACCGCCACGGCCTGCGCATGGGCACGAGCGAGATCTACGCCGCTGTCGAAGCGCTGCCCGAGGTGCTGGACAGCCTGGTGGTGGATCTGGAGTACCTGGGCCGCGAGAGCTTCATGCCGCTGTTCGTGGTGCTGCGCCCGGGGCTGACGCTGGACGAGCCCCTGCGCGAGCGGCTGCGCGACGCCATCCGGCGCGCGTTGTCGCCGCGCTTCGTCCCCGACGCCATCGAGCAGGTACCGGACATTCCGCGCACCCTCAGCGGCAAAAAGCAGGAGCTGCCGATCAAGAAACTGCTGCTGGGCCAGCCGCTGGAGCGTGTGGTCAACCGCGACGCCATGGCCAACCCGGACTGCCTGGCCTGGTACGTGGCCTATGCCCAGGCCCGCCAAGCCCATGCCCCCGGTGAGACCCCGCCAGCCCCCGCGGGGGCATGACCCCAAACCCCCAAACCGGCCGGCCCGCCGCGGCTTCGCGGCACAATCGACGCATGACCGACCGCTCCGTCGAAGCCGAATTGGACCACGCCCGCTCGCGCGGGCCCGTGCGCGACATCGTCATCCCGCCGTGCCCGGAGTTGCTGCGCCAGCTGCAGGACGCCACCGCGCATGGCGAGCCCGACCCCGCGGTGCTGGACACCATCGCCAGCAGCGACGTGGCCATGGCCGCCGCCCTGATCCGGCAGGCCAACAGCCCGCTCTATGGCCTGAGCCAGCCCGTTGCCACCGTGGGGCAGGCCCTCACGGTGCTGGGTGTGCGGCCCGCGGTGCAGTTGCTCATGGGCTTTCTGACGCGCAACGCGTTGCAGGTGCATTCGCCGGTGCTGGCGCATTTCTGGGAAAGCTCCACGCGCCGCGCCATCGCCTGCGAACACATCGGCCGCCAGCTCTACGACATGGACCCCGGGCTGGCGTACAGCTTTGGCCTGTTTTGCCACGTCGGCATGCCGGTGCTGCTGCGCGGCGTGCGCGGCTATGCCGCCACGATCACCGAGGCGCTGGCCCGCAAGGACCGCACCTTCACCCAGACCGAAAACGCCAACCACCGCACCGATCACGCGGTGGTGGGCGCCATCGTCGCGCGCACCTGGCGCCTGCCGCCCCCGGTGGCGGTGGCCATCCGGCTGCACCACGACTTCACCTGCCTGGGCGACACCCGTTATTCGGACACCGTGCGGCACCTGGTCGCCATGGGGCTGATCGCCGACCATCTGGTGCAACAGCACGAAGGGGTGCCCCCGTCGCCCGACTGGGCGCGGCACGGGCAGGCGGCGCTGGCGCATCTGCAAATCGGCGCGGCGGAGGTGGAGCTCTGGATCGACGAGCTGCACCCGGCCTTCGAGGCGGTGCAGGCCCCCTAACCCCGCGTTCAGCCCGCGTTCAGCGCCGGCTGACCAGCACGATGCCGGCCGCCACCCCGGCCAGCGCCAGCAGCAACTGCAGCGTCAGCGGCTCGCCCAGCAGCAGCACGCCAAACACCAGCGCAAATAGCGGCGTCAGAAAAGTGAACGTCGCCATGCGGGTCGCCGGATAGTGGCGCAGCATCCACATCCAGGCCAGGTAGCTGGCAAACGCCCCCACCGCGGTCTGCAAAAACACCGACCCCCACGCCAGCGCCGAATAGTCCAGCGCCCAGCGCTCGCCCAGGGCCAGGGACAGCAGCGGGGTCACGGCCGCGGTGACCCCCAGCTGGTAGAACAGCGATTTTTCGGCGGCGACCGTGGCGATGCGGGTGGTGCGGATGGCCACCGTGGTCAGGCCCCAGAACAGGCCGGCCGCCAGCCCCATGGCGTCGCCCTTCCACTGCCCGGGCGTCGAGCCGTGCAAAAACGCCTCGCTGAAGGCCACCGCCACCGCTGCGAAGGCCAGACACAGACCGGCCCACTGAATGGGGCGCAGCCGCTCCGCCGACACGAAGCGCGGCAACAGCAACGCCACCCAGAACGGGCTGGTGTAGAGAAAGACCGTCAACCGCGAGGCGCTGGTGTGCTGCAGCCCCAGATAGATGAAGACGAACTCCGCCGCGAACAGCAGCCCGACCAGCAGCCCCCCCGGCAGCGAGCCGTCGCGCTGGAACAGCGGCACACCGCGCCCGCGGCACCACAGCCACAGCAGCGCCGTGGCGCCCCACATGCGCAGCGACGCCTGCCACAGCGGAGGGATCTCGCGCCCGGCAAACTTGATCAGGATCTGCTGAAACCCCCAGAACGCGCAGCACACCACCAGCAACGACACGGCCAGCGTGTCGAGGTGGTCCTTGCGTTGGGGCAGGGCGGCGGAGGTCGTCACAGCGGATGCTCGGTGTAGAACCGCCCGCCATGGTACAGGAGGGGCGAGGCCGTGCCGTCGTGGCGGCAGCGCAGCACCTCGGCCACCAGGATCACGTGGTCCCCCTCGACATACCGGCTGCGGCTGCGGCACTCGAAGACGGCGGCGCAGTCCGGCAGCAGCGGCACGCCGTCGGCGTTGGGCGTCCACGCCACGCCGGCCCAGCGGTCCGCCTGCCGGCTGGCAAACCGTTGGGCCAGAGCCTGCTGCGTCACCCCCAGCACATGGATGGCGTAATGCGCCGCCGACTCGAAGACGGGCAGCGCGCGCGAGCGCAGCGCCAGGCTCCAGAGCACCAGCGGCGGCTCCAGCGAGACGGAGTTGAACGAATTGGCGGTCAGGCCGACCGGTGCGCCATCCGCCGCACGCGCGGTGACGATGGTCACGCCGGTGGCAAAGCGCCCAAGGGCGGCCCGAAACCGCTCGGGCGACGGTTCGAACATGGGGCGCGATTGTGCCTTGCCGCCGCCCGGCGCGTGGCCGGGCGGCGCGATGCCCTGGCCCGCGCTGGGCTTGAGCGCCTGGGCACTGGGCGCTTGGGGGTTGGGCGCCCTGGGCCGAGGTTCAGGCCGTGGCGGACGCCGCGGCGGGGCGGGCGGCGCGGTCGCGCGCCCCCGCCATGCCGACGAAGTCCATGGCGATCGCCGGCCGCTCGCCGTTGATCAGCTCGGCCAACGCCCGGCCAGAGCCCGCGCCGTGCGTCCAGCCCAGGGTGCCATGGCCGGCGTTGATCCACAGCCGCCCCAGCGGCAGCCGGCCGATCAACGGGATATTGGTGGGCGTGGCTGGGCGCAAGCCGCACCAGAATTGCGGCTCGCCGCCCTGCTCCGGCGTGCGCGTGTCGGCCACGCCGGGGAAGAGCTGCTCGATACGCTCCAGCAGCATGTGGCAGCGCGCCCGCGCCACGGGCGTGTCCAGCCGCAGGTCGAAGCCGCCCAGCTCGATCGTGCCCGCCACGCGCAGGCGGTCGCCCAGGCGCGAGATGGCGATCTTGCGCCCATCGTCGAGCAGACTGACCTGCGGCGCCCGCGCCGGATCGCGCAGGGCCAGCGTGGCGCTGTAGCCCTTGCCAGGGTAGATGGGCACGCGGATGCCCACCGTGGCCAGCAGCGGCGTGGTGTACGAGCCGCACGCCACCACGAAGGCGTCGGCCTGCAGGGCGCGCGGCTGGCCGGTGGCGCGGCAGCGCACCTGCACCCGCTGCACGGCGCCGCCCGCCACCTCCAGCCGCTCGATGTCGTGGCCGAACAGCAGCTGCGCCCCCTGGGCCGCGCAGCGTCGGGCCAGCGCCTGGGTGAACACGCGCGCATCGCCGTGCTCGTCGGTAGGGGTGTAGGTGCCCCCGGCGATCTGCTCGGCAAAGGGCTGCAGCGCCGGCTCGATGCGCAACAGCTCCTCGCGCGAGACCACCCGGCGCTGCACCCCGTGGCGGCGCATCAGCTCGGCGGCCTCGCCCGCCTCGGCAAAGGCCCGGGTATCGGTGTAGACGTGCGCGATGCCGCGCTCGCTGCGCTGGTACTCGATCCCCGTCTCGGCCACCATCTGCTTGAGCGTGGCGTGGCTGAAGGCGCCCAGCGACACCAGTTGCGCCACGTTGCGCTCGAACGCGCGGTCGGTGCACTGGCCCAGAAACTGCAACAGCCAGCGCCACTGCGCGGTATCCCACTGCGGGCGCCACAGCAGCGGGGCCTGCTTGTCGAACATCCATTTGAGTGCCTTCAGCGGCGCCTGGGGGTTGGCCCACGGCTCGCAGTAGCTCACCGAAATCTGCGCCGCATTGGCAAAGCTGGTCTCCAGCGCCGCATCGGGCTGGCGGTCCACCAGCACCACCTCGTGCCCGCGCTGCAGCAGGTGCCACGCCGTCGAGGTGCCGATGATGCCTGCGCCCAGAACCACCACTCGCATGTCCGTCTCCTTGAGCGGCCCCGCCGCGCCCGCGCGCGGATCGCCAACCGCCTGTCGGGCGGGAGTGTGCGCGATGGCGCGACAAAGATGAAGCGGGATTCACCAAACGGCGGTAACATCAGAAAAACTAATGCACAACCGCCATGACCGCCACCTTCGATCCCGACGCCCTCGAATGCCTGGCCGCCATCGTCGAGGAGGGCGGTTTTGAACGCGCGGCCCAGCGGCTGTCCATCACGCAGTCGGCGGTGTCGCAGCGACTGCGCGCGCTGGAGGCGCAGGTGGGCACCGTGCTGCTGGTGCGCAGCCGCCCGATCAAGCCGACACCGGCGGGGCAGCTGCTCATCAAGCACGCCAAGATGATGCGGCTGCTGCGCGCCGACCTGGAGCACGACCTGCGCGACCTGGCGCCCACGCTGGCGCGCCGCCCGCGCGACGAGGGGCGCATTTCGGTGGCGATCAACGCCGACAGCATCGCGAGCTGGGCGCTGCCGGCCGTCACGCCGCTGGTGCGCGATGGCGTGCCGCTGGAGATCATCCACGACGACCAGGACTTCACCCACGAATGGCTGCGCGAGGGCCAGGTGATGGGCTGCGTGACCTCGCTGGCGCAGCCGCTGCGCGGCTGCCGGCTGGAGCCGCTGGGCCGCATGGCCTACGTCGCAGTGGCCAGCCCCGCCTTCGCCGCCGCGGCGCTGGAGGGGCGGCTGACGCGCCACAACTTCCACCGCGTGCCCTTCGTCGCCTTCAACCGCAAGGACGATCTGCAGCGCGACTTCGTCTGCCAGACCTTCGGGCTGCCCCAGGTGGTGCTGCAGCAGTGCTACGTCCCCTCGTCCGAGGGGCAGGTGCGCGCGGCGCTGGCCGGCTGGGGCGTGACCGTGGTGCCGCGCCTGGTGGCGGGGCCGGCCCTGCAGGCCGGCACGCTGGTGGACGTGGCGCCGGGCAGCGCCTACGCCGTGCCGCTGTACTGGCACTGCTGGAACCTGGACTCCGACGTGCTCACCCGCCTGACCCACGCCTTGCGCGACGCCGCGGCGACCCTGCTCGAACCCATGGCCTGAGCCACGGCCCGCCGGCGCCGGGTTCAGCCGCGCCCCAGCCCCGGGATACCCGACCAGATCTCGTCGAGGTCCGGGATCTTCCACTGGGCCGGATCCTCGCGCTGCACCACCTGCACCGTGCAGCCCGGCGCCGACAGATCGATGCGCTCGGGCACCACCCGCTCCCCGCTGCGGGTGGAAAACACCGTCTTGACCACCGGCTTGAGCAGGCTGCGCGGTGAGGGCTCGACCACGACCGCCAGGCGGCCGTTGCTCAGCCGCACCAGCGAGCCGACCGGGTAGATGCCCAGGCTGCGCACGAAGGCCTGAAAAACGCGCTCGTCAAAGTGCCCCTTCCAGCTCGCCATGCGCTTGAGCGACTCGGCCGGATCCCAGCCCGCCTTGTATGGGCGGTTGGAGGTGATGGCGTCGTACACGTCGCACACGGCGCCCATACGGGCCACCAGCGAGATGCCCTCGCCCGCCAAGCGATCGGGGTAGCCCGTGCCGTCGTAGCGCTCGTGGTGGTGCAGGCAGACGTCCAGCGCCACCGCGTCCTCGATGCCCGCGGCGCGCAGCCGCTCCCAGCCCTTGCGCGGGTGCTCGCGCACGATCGCGAACTCCTCGTCGGTCAGGCGGCCGGGCTTGTTCAGGATCTCCAGCGGGATGTCGGCCTTGCCAACGTCGTGCAGCAGCCCGGCAAAGCCCGCCGCGCGGGTCTCGTCGTCGGGCAGGCCGAGCTGACGCGCCAGCGCGACCATCAGCGCGCACACCGCCACCGAGTGCATGTAGGTGTATTCGTCGGCGGTCTTGACGCGCGCCAGGCTGATCAGCGCCCCCGCGTTGCGCGTGACGCTGTCGGCAATGTCGTCGGCCACCGCGCGCATGACCTGTCGGTCGATCGCACGCCCCATGCGCGCGTCCTGGAACATGTCCTTGACCGCGCCGCGCGCGCTGGCCAACAGGCGGGCGGCGCGCTGCAACTCGACCGACTGGCTGACCGGCTCCAGCAGGCGCTGCACGCGCTCGTCATAGGCCTGCAACGGCGCGATGTCCTGCGGCGCGTCCACCGCCTCGGCCACCGGCGCCTCCGGCGGCACATCGGCCCCTTGGCTGACGTCGATCCACACCTCGCGCACGGCGCTGGCACGGATGCGCGCCAAGTCGGCCGGGTCTTCCAGCAAAAAGCGGTTGCGCCAGAACGGGTGATCCAGCCACGACCCCGCAAAGCCGTGGATGAACATACCCAACCGGACGTCTTCGACGTGGATGCGCTTCAACATGCCTGTGTGTCCTGCCCCCCATTATCCCGCCGCGCATCCCCCGGGGGTACGGCCGGCGCCCCCGACGGCACCGCCACCACCGCCGCCGGGGCAAAGGCGCCCTGCTCGCCCTTGTCGGCATACCCCAGCGGATTGGCCACCACGCGGCAGCGGCCGACGC
This sequence comes from Tepidimonas fonticaldi, assembly GCF_007556755.1. Lineage (GTDB taxonomy): Bacteria > Pseudomonadota > Gammaproteobacteria > Burkholderiales > Burkholderiaceae_C > Tepidimonas > Tepidimonas fonticaldi. The sequence goes on from NZ_VJOO01000006.1 coordinate 41,350, forward strand.
GGTAGTCGTGCGGGCAGTGCAGGTGGCCATGCAGCCACAGGTCGGCCAGCGGCAGCAGGTCGTCCAGCGCGTTGCAAAAACCGGCCGTGCTGGGCTGGATGCCGTAGCGCGGATCGGCGCTGCGCAGCGTCGGCGCAAAGTGGGTCACGACGACGGTGGGTCCGTCGAAAGGGGCCGACAGCGCCGCGCGCAGCCACGTCTGGCAACGCAGGGCCTCGTCGCGCATGGCCGCCGCGTCGAACAGCCGGCCCGCGCGCTGCGTGGCCATCTGGGTCAAATGGAAATTGGCGGCCCGAAAGGCCCGCTGTCGCTGGTGCAGCCGACGCGCCTGCGGGTCGGTGATGGGCCGCGGCCGGCCACGGCGCTGCAGCGGCACCGAAGCCAGCGCGTCGAAGTCGCTCCACAGCGTCGTGCCCACGAAGCGCACCCCGTCGATGACGACCACCTCGCGCTCCAGCCATACGATGCCCAACCGCTCGCACGCCGCGCGCAGGCCCGCGTGGGCCTCGTCCCAGTCCAGGCCGTCGTACTCGTGGTTGCCGGGCACGTAGAGCACCGGCGTGGGCCAGCCCCCGTATTGCGGCAAGGGCGAGAAGGCCTGCAAGCCCCAGTCGGGCAGCCCCAGCCGCCCCCCATCGGCGCGCCGTTGGTACGAGCCCACGTCCCCGGCCAGGACCAGCAGGTCGGCGTCCGCCGCCGGCGTGGGGACGAAACCGGTGTTGGCCTCCAAATGCAGATCCGACAGCAGTTGCACACGCATCAGTACGCCTCATCGGGTGCCGGGGAGCTGGCGACGGCGCGCACCACCGTCTCGCGCAGCCAGCGCTGGGCGCTGCCCAGCTCGGTTTGCCGGTGCCACAGCATGTCCACATGCACCGTGGGCACATCGATGGGCAGCGGCTGCACGGCCAGCTCGGCCGCGCGCCCCGTGCTGCTCAAAAAATGGTGCGGCAGCACCGTCAACAGATCGGACGTGGCCACCACCTGCCCGGCGGTAAAAAACTGGTTGACCGTCAACACGATGCGGCGCCGGCGGGACAGAGCGGCCAGCGCCTCGTCCACGAAGCCGAACGGCCGCCCGGAAAAGCTCACCAGCAGATGCCGCGCGGCGCAGTAGTCGTCCAGCGTCAGCGGCCCCTGGGCAAGCGGATGCCCGCGGCGCATCACGACGACGTAATGCCCCTCGTACAGCCGGCGCGACAAAAAGCGCGGCGCCTGCTCCTGCAGGTGGGTGGCGCCCAGCTCGGCCAACACCCCCGGAAAATAGCCGATGGCCAGATCCACCCCGCCGTCCTCCAGCAGCGGGCGCGGGTCGCGCGTGGTCAGGGGCAGCACGCGCAGCGTCACCCCCGGCGCCTCCCGGTCCAGGATTGCCACCAGCCCGGGGACGATCTTGGAGGCGGTGGCATCGGCCATGGCGAGCACGAACGCATCCTGCGCCTGCGTGGGGTCGAACGGCCCCGGCGCCAACGACTCGCGCAGGCGTTGCAGCGCCTCGCGCACCGCCGGCCAGATCTGCAGGGCCAGGGGTGTGGGCTCTACACCGTAGCCAGAGCGGCGCACCAGGTCATCGCCCAGCAGCTCGCGCAGCCGTCGCAAGGCGTTGCTGACCGCCGGCTGCGACAGAGCCAGGTTGTGCGCGGCGCGCGTCAGATTGCGCTCGGCCATCACCTCGTCAAAAACGCGCAGCAGGTTCAGGTCGAGGGTGCGGAAGTTGAGTCGATTTATCACCTCGGTGAATATATGACATTCTAAAAATTAATTTGCAACTCATCAGGGCAAACCCTAATATGCGAACCATCGCATTGCTGCAACGCAGCATTCAGGAGTCACACCATGAGCACCACGCTGATCCACACCCCGAACCCGGCCCCCGCCGTGGGGGCCGGTGCCTCCCACGTCGAAGCCGCCCGCCGTGCGGTCGCCCCGCGCGCGCTGGCCACCTTGCTGCTGGCAGCGGGTGTGGCCGCGCTGGCGGTGGTGACGGATCGCCTCATCGACACCTGGGCCGACGGCCACCTGCTGGCCGCCTGGGTGCTGATGTGGGCGGTCGTCTTTCTGGGCAGTCTGCTGCTGGCCTCGCCCGCCCGCCACGCGGCCCAGCGCGTCATGGCCGGCCTGAACGGCTGGGCGCGGCGCCGCGCCGTCGCCCGCGCCGAAGCCCGCACCGCCGCGCTGGCGCGCCGGGACGCCCGCCTGCAGGCCGAGCTGAACGCCCTGCGCCAGCGCATGGAAACCCCCGACGCGGCCTGGGCGCACGCCCTCAGCCCGCTGGGGCCCGAGCCGACCGGCGCCGCCCACGCGGTGTACGAATGGACGCTCAGCCAGGCCGAACAGATGACTTGGCCCAACGGCCGGCGCTACAGCCTCTACTACGTTTGACCGGCGCGCGACGGCTCGCCCATCGCCCCGATCACCAGTGCAAAGGCCCCGCAACGCGGGGCCTTTGCCTTGGGAAGGAGCGTGCGCTCACCCCAGGATGCGCTGCACCATGCGCGCCTTGGTCTGCACCAGTTCGGTCGGCAGGTGGTGCGCCAGCTTGTCGAAGAGCTCCTGGTGCAGTTCCAGCTCGCGCGCCCAGTCCGCGGGGTTCATGTCGGTGACGGCAGCGAACTGCTCGGGGCCAAAGTCCAGGCCCTCCCAGTGGATCTCGTCGTAGGTGGGGCTGATGCCAAAGGCATGGTCCTCGCCCGACACGCGGCCTTCCAGCCGGTCGATCATCCAGCGCAGCACGCGCATGTTCTCGCCGTAGCCGGGCCAGATGAACTGGCCGTCCGCGTCCTTGCGGAACCAGTTGACGCAGAAGATGCGCGGCAGGGTGTGGCCCGCCTCTTTCAGCCGGTGCTCCATGTCCAGCCAGTGCTGGAAGTAGTCGCTCATGTGGTAGCCGCAGAAGGGCAGCATGGCAAACGGGTCGCGGCGCACCACGCCCTGCGCGCCGAACGCCGCAGCCGTGGTCTCGGACCCCATGGTGGCGGCCATGTAGACGCCTTCCATCCAGGTGCGCGCCTCGGTCACCAGCGGCACGGTGTTGGAGCGGCGCCCGCCAAAGATGAAGGCGTCGATCGGCACGCCGGCCGGATCATCCCACTGGGCGTCCAGCGCCGGGTTGTTGGTCGCCGCGACGGTGAAGCGGGCGTTGGGGTGCGCGGCCTTGCGCCCGGCGGCGCCATCGGCGGGCGTCCAGTCCTGGCCTTGCCAGTCCAGGCAGTGCGCGGGCGCGGGGCCCATGCCCTCCCACCAGACATCGCCATCGTCGGTCAGCGCCACGTTGGTGAAGATGACGTCGCGCGTCAGGCTGGCCATGCAGTTGGGGTTGGTCAGCGTGTTGGTGCCCGGGGCGACGCCAAAATAGCCGGCCTCGGGGTTGATGGCATAGAGCCGGCCGTCCGCATGCGGCTTGATCCAGGCGATGTCGTCGCCGATGGTGGTGACCTTCCAGCCCTCGAAGCCCTGGGGCGGAATCAGCATGGCGAAGTTGGTCTTGCCGCAGGCGCTGGGGAAGGCTGCGGCGACGTGGTACTTCTTGCCCTCGGGGCTGGTCACGCCCAGGATGAGCATGTGCTCGGCCAGCCACCCCTCGTCGCGCCCCATGACCGAGGCGATGCGCAGTGCCAGGCACTTCTTGCCCAGCAGCGCGTTGCCGCCGTAGCCAGAGCCGTAGGACCAGATCTCGCGCGTCTCGGGGTAGTGGACGATGTACTTGGTGGTGGGGTTGCACGGCCACGCGACATCGGCCTGCCCCGGCTGCAGCGGCGCGCCCACGGTGTGCACGCAGGGCACGAAATGCCCGTCGCTGCCCAGCACGTCGTAGACGGCGCGGCCCATGCGGGTCATGAGCTTCATGTTCACGACCACATAGGGGCTGTCGGACAGCTCCACGCCGATCTGCGCGATGGGCGAGCCCAGCGGCCCCATGCTGAACGGGATGACGTACATGGTGCGGCCGCGCATGCAGCCGTCGAACAGACCCGGCTGGCCGTCGCGCCCATGCTGCAGAATGGCCGGCATCTCGGCCGGGGCCATCCAGTTGTTGGTGGGGCCGGCGTCCTCGGCGCGTTCGCTGCAAATGAAGGTGCGGTCCTCGACGCGCGCGACGTCGGACGGATCGGTCCAGGCCAGATACGAGTTGGGGCGCTTGACCGGATCCAGCCGCTTGAGCGTGCCGGCCGCGACCATCTGCTCGCACAGGCGGTCGTATTCGGCCTGGCTGCCATCGCACCATTCGATGCGGTCGGGCTTGCACAGGGCGGCCATGTCGGCCACCCAGGCGATCAGGCGGGCGTGTTTGACGTACGCGGGGGTGTTGAGCTGGAGTCCCTGCATCACGGGAGCATTCATGGCGGTGAAACCCTGGATCGCGGTGCGCCCGAGCCTGACCCAGCGAATGCTGGCCGACACGCTCCGGCGACTCAATGGCATCGCGCCGGTGCCACGCACCGGCCGTCGGGGACCCCACGGCCGATCGTCACGCGGATCGCGGTGGCGGCAACGACACGAGGCCCGCGGGATGGCCCGGGCCCATGCCGGTCCGGCAGGGTCGAGCGGGCATTGTATGTAGAGCCCCCGCGGGCCGGGGCGCGCTCGTCGAAAACCCCATGCAAAATATGCATGGAATCATGACACCCCGATGACGGCCGCGGCACCTGGTACCTCACCCACGCGCCAATGACAAAACCCCACCAGGCCACAACCCGGCGGGGTCACTCACGCAGGGCTGCGCGGTGACGGGGCAAGCGCCCCCGCGCGAAGCCCGATCAGGCCATGAAGACGGCGATGAACGCCAGCAGGAACATCAGAATAGCGCCGGCCACCGGAATCAGCCAGGGGATCATGGGGACGATGGCCTCGGCCGGGTCGGCCGCGGCGGCGCTGTGCTCGGTCGAGGGAACGTGTGCCATGCGGGATCTCCAGGGTTGTCGGGACGGAGCGGCAGCAACGGCCGCCGCAGGATTGTAGACAAAATGCCCCCATGCACGATCACCCGCCAAGCGCGCCGCCCACCGCAACGCCCATTCCGCCGATGGCCAGCCCAGAACCGCACGAACCGCCCGCCGAGGCCCTGCTGCTGGCCGCCGGCCGCGGCGAGCGCATGCGCCCGTTGACCGACTCGTGCCCCAAGCCCCTGCTGCCCGTGCGCGGCCGGCCGCTGCTGGTCTGGCATCTGGACGCGCTGGCCCGCGCGGGGGCGAAGCGCGTGCTCATCAACACCGCGTGGCTGGGCGAGCAAATCCCGACGGCTTTGGGCGACGCGCACGATGGCCCGCACGGTCCCATGGCGCTGGCCTATTCGATGGAGGGCCGGGACTTCGGCCGCGCCCTGGAAACGGCCGGAGGCATCGCCCGCGCCCTGCCGCGGCTGGCGGATGTGTTCTGGCTGGCGGCGGGGGATGTCTTCATGCCGGACTTTGGCTTCGACCCGGCGGCGCGGGCGCGCTTTGCCCGCGGCCCGGCGCTGGCTCACCTGTGGCTGGTGCCCAATCCGCCGCACCATCCGCGCGGCGATTTCGGGCTGGATGCGCAGGGCCTTGCACTCAATCTGCCGGCCGACGACCCGCGCCCGCGCTGGACCTATTCCACTGTGGCGCTGCTGCGTCGCGCGCTGTTCGAGCCGCCGTGGTGCGACATCCCCCCCGGCAACCCCGATGGCATGGCCGCGCCGCTGGCCCCGCTGCTGCGCCGGGCCATGGCCGCCGGCCGCGTCACCGCCGAAGTCTGGGCAGGCGCCTGGACCGACGTGGGTACCCCGCAACGCTGGGCCGCGCTGAACGCGCCATCCGAGACGGCGGGCACGGCGGCAGACCCGACGCTCGAGGGCGGGTGAGCGCACGGCCATGGATCGGCCATGGCCCGCCCCCGCTGCGGGGGATCGCGCCCCCGTATCATCCCCGCCATGACGACCCCCATCCCCCACCAAGCCCGCTACGCGCAACGGCGCGCCCGGCTGGCGGCCCAGCTCGGCGACGGCGGCATCGCCATCATCCCCACGGCACCCGAGCGGGTACGCAACCGCGACAGCGAATACCCGTTTCGCTTCGACAGCTATTTCTATTATCTGACCGGCTTCACCGAGCCCCGCGCCTGGCTGGTGCTGACGGCCGAGGGGCGCACCACCCTGTTCTGCCAGCCCAAGGACCTGGAGCGCGAAATCTGGGACGGCTACCGCCTGGGCCCGGCGGCCGCGCCCGGCGCGCTGGGGGTGGACGAGGCCCACTCGGTCGACGAACTGGATGCGCGCCTGCCGAAGCTGCTGGAAAACCGCCGCGCCGTCTGGTACCCGTTTGCCACGCACGCCGGGCTGGAGGCGCGCATCGACGGCTGGCTGCACAAGGTGCGCGCCCGGGTGCGCTATGGGGTGCTGTGCCCCGATGCGCAGCGCGACGTGTGCGCCCTGCTCGACGAAATGCGCCTGGTGAAGGACGCGCACGAGCTCGACGTGATGCGGCGCGCGGCGCAGATCAGCGCACGGGCCCACATCCGCGCCATGCGCCGCTGCGCGGCCATGATCCGCGCCGGCGAGGAGGTGCGCGAATACCACCTAGACGCGGAGCTGCTGCACGAGTTTCGCCGCAGCGGCTCGCAGTCGCCGGCCTACGGCAGCATCGTCGCCGCCGGCGCCAACGCCTGCGTGCTGCACTACCGCGCCGACGCCGCCCCGGTGCGCAACGGCGATCTGGTGCTGATCGACGCCGGCTGCGAGCTGGACGGCTACGCATCCGACATCACGCGCACCTTCCCCGCGAACGGCCGCTTCAGCGGGCCCCAGCGCGACCTGTACGAACTGGTGCTGGCCTCGCAGCAGGCCGCCATCGACGCGACCCGCCCCGGGGCGCGCTTCGTCGATGCGCACGATGCGACGGTCAAGGTGCTGGCGCAGGGCATGCTGGACCTGGGCCTGCTGGACAAGAACGACGTCGGCCACCTGGATGACGTGATCGAGAAGCGGCACTACTTCCGCTTCTACATGCACCGCACCGGCCACTGGCTGGGACTGGACGTGCACGACGTCGGCAGCTACATCGAACCGGCCGAGGTGGGCCAGGTGAGCGAGCGGCGCGACCCGCTGAGCGGCGAGATCATCCGCGACCGCCCCAGCCGCATCCTGCGCCCGGGCATGGTGCTGACCATCGAGCCCGGCCTGTACGTCAGCCCCGCCGCCGGTGTGCCCGAACACTTTTGGAACCTGGGCATCCGCATCGAGGACGACGCCGTGGTGACCGACGACGGCTGCGAACTGATCACCCGCGACGTGCCGGTGGCACCCGACGCGATCGAGGCGTTGATGCGGAAGTGAGGCGGAGCCCCGAGGCGTCAACAGACGCCCTGGGGCCCAGCCACCGGGTCACTGGAGGGGACGATAGCAGTCCGTCCCGTCCTTACCGACGTCCGGACACAATGCCCCAGCCGGCAGTTTTTGACTCCAGATCAAGTGCGACGCCGCCGACCCCGCGACGCGATAGGCAAAGTTGCTGCTGTCACGCACGACCTGCGACACCAACGCGTTGATGAGCAACGCCGCCACGCTGCTGGTGTCTTGGTCCACGTCCTCCCACTTGGCTTTCCCCTCCCAGAGCAGACGCCCGGTCTTGAGTGAGACCAGCCGCCCTCGCAGGTGGACACGGGCCACGGTCCTCACCAGTTGGTAGTGCGTTCCGTAGTCGTCGATGTCCACGAAGAGCGCGGCATCGGTGCCAAATACCTCCGCCAGTTTCTCGACCGGGATCTCCTGCACCAAGCCCCAGTCGGTGACCCCGTTGTCCCGTAGCACCTCTTGGACCACGGTGGGGGCAGGCACCTCGTAACCCTTGGAGGCCAGGGCGACGTACACGTGCGGATAAACGCTCTCGCTCGCCCGCAGGTCCTTGGCATGGTTGACCGGCGGCAGCACCACCACGGACTGCGGTTTTTCGACGGCGTACTCCGGGGTCGCGACCGTCAAACGGTTGGGATGCCCGAGCCCCCCGCCATGATTTTGCGCTTGGGCGCCAAGGGGGAGTGCCCCCAGAGTCATGGCCAGCGCCATCACGCCCAACCAGCGATCATGACTTTTCATCGGACTTGCCTCCCTTCGGTTGTTGTGCTTGTTGTGCTTGTTGTTTTTGCAGCCACGTCACGAACGCACGCAACGACGGGTAACGCTGCGCTTCGAGCTCGAGATACTGCTGCACCTGATCGTGCTGACCCAGCCGCTGGTGGAGCAAGGCCATGTGCATGGCCATACCAGGTGGCATCGGCGTCCCCGCTTTTTCCATCAGTGCACGCTGCTGCTCCATCGCTTTCAATTGCTGCTCGGGCGGCAACGCCTGCTTCAAATCCTCGTGCAAGATCGTGGGGTATTGACCCCACTCGTATAACGGAGCCCGTTTGGGCCCGGACGCACAACCGGCCAATACCACCGCAGCCGCGACGACGGCCAACGCACTCGATCCCGCGCGCATTTTCGCTCCCTGTCAGTTGGCCCAGCGGCGCACATCCAACCCCTTGACCAAATCATCGACCGCCTGACGAATCGCCAAATCGATGACTTTGCCCACCAGGGTGGAATCGTATCCTGCCGTCCCACCAAAACCCAGCACTTCACGGGCCGCCAGCGCATATTCCCCCGCGCCTTGGGCAGAGGCAACCACCGCGCCGGATTGGACATCGGTGACGTTGATCATCACCTTGGCATACGCGACCTGCTCTTTGCCCCGGCCCAATATGCCGAACAGTTGTTTGTCTCCGACCTCTTTGCGCCCCATCTCGGTGATATGCCCGGAAACGACGAATCGCGCCCCCTTGAGACTGAGCTGCCCACCGGCAATCGACGCCTCCTGCCGGATTTCGCTCATGTTTTCTCGATCCATCACCGTGAAGCGCCCCGTCTGCGTCAAGTGGGCGATCAAGGCAGTCTTGGCTTGGTTGCCGACGCGATCCACCCCATCCGAAAAGGCGCCACGCATGAAAGCGCTCTGATTTTCGAATTTACCGATGGACACCGAAACCCGTTGCTGCACCGGGACCGGGGCCGTCGCTTGCGCAATCGCCGCTTGGGTTTGTGTGGCAGCAACAACGCGGTTCGTCTCCGTCGCACACCCCGCCAAACCGAGGACGACCGCCGCGCCCCCAAAAACCAGCGCCATCCGGACGCCGGTACCCTTCAGCATACCTGTGCCATGCTTACTCACATGCCCCTCCCTTCTTGCATGTCGTTGATGATGCGTGCCGCAAAGACTGGCGACACCGGGTCAAGTGTATTCAATTGGTTGATCGCTCGAGCCCGCCCCTCCCGCGTGTTGCATGCCCGCGACACCTCCGCACGAACCAACCCTTCGGGAAATTGGGGGCGATCATCCAAGCGGCAACATGTACCGGGTACTTCATCCGCAACGACGCCCCAATGTCGCCCGCCCGACAAACTGCAAGGGAGAACCCGAATATCCAGACATGCGCACGGATTTCTACAATGCAGTATTCGGATTTACCTTGGAGGAGCGACCCATGCGCTGGATGCATCGCCTGACTGCCGTTGCCATGGCTGCCGTATTGACCGCGTGTGGCAGCGGCACCGACGTGACGGCGATCAGGGTCGCCGGCGACAGCCTGGCCGATGCCGGGACGTTCGGGTTCAAGTTCACGGTGCAAAGCGCGACGCTGGCGCAAACGCGGATCTGGGTCGATCACGTGGCCGATGCCGCAGACGTGGGCCCGCTGTGTGCGCGCTACACGGCCACCGGGCCGAATGCCGTCGCGGCCAACCCGGCGGCGGCGCACTGCACCAACCATGCCGTCGGGGGCGCGCGCATCAATGTGGCGGGAACGGCCGGAGACGCCACCCCCCTGTCCATCCCGCAGCAACTGCGCGATTTGGGTGCCTCCGCCTATGGCGACCGGGAGGTGCTGCTGGTCGTGGGCGGTGGCAACGATGCCGCCGACCTGATCGGGGCCTACCTGGGCGCCTCGGCGGACGGCGGGGCCGCGTATGTGGCTCTGCTGGGCGAGCTGCTCAGCCCCGCGCAGGTCGCCCAGGCAGTGGCCGGGGGCAACGCCGGGCTGGCCCAGGCGGGCGGGCTGTATATGGCCGCGCTGGCCGACCAACTGGCCGACACGCTGCAGGCGCAGGCACTGGCCAAGGGGGCCAAACGGGTGGTCGTGCTCAACGCGCCGGACGTGACGCGCACCCCGCGCTTCCTGGCGCTGCTGGCAGCCGTCGCCCAATCCAGCGGCGGGGGCGCGACGGGGGCGGCCGTGGCCGAGCAGATCGCCACGACGGCCCGCGCCTGGGTGAGCGCCTACAACAGCCGGCTGGCCCAGCGCTTTGCGACCGAATCGCGGGTGGCGGTGGTCGACTTCTTCGGCGCCCTGAACCAGTGGCTGGCCTCACCGGCAACCTATGGTCTGACCAACACGACCTCACCCGCATGCCCTGCCACGGGGACCGATGCCCGGGGTTTGCCGACGTACAGCATCCAAACCTGCACCGAGGCGTCGCTGACCGCTGCCGCGCCGGCCGGCGCGGGCGCGGGTTGGTGGAACAGCTACGTGTTCTCGGACAACTTCCACGGCACGCCCCGCACCAACGCGCTGATGGGCAACCTGGTCAACGACACGCTGCGCGCGCGGGGGTGGATGTGACAGACGCCGGGCGGGTATAACCGCCCGCAGACCCTCACCCCCTGCGCCGCCACGCGCGCGGGTTGCCCGCCCGCAGGCAGGCGCGGCGGTAGGCGACCAGCGTGGCCGCGGCGCGGCCGAGCACGCTGTCGGGCGGGAAGGCTTCGTCCGGCGGGGCCACGCCGCCGCCCGCAGCCCGGGCCCCTTCGGCGCCGAAGGGCACGCCGGTCAGCAGGGCCATGCCGTCGGCGACATGGTCCACGGCCCAGACGTGGAAGCGCCCCGCGGCGACGGCCTCGCAGACCTCGTCGGCGAGCATCAGATGGCGGCGGTTGCGCGCGGGGATCAGGACGCCCTGGCTGCCGTCCAGCCCAGCCGCCGCGCAGACGCGATAGAAGCCTTCGATTTTTTCGTTGACGCCGCCGATGGGCAGCACCTCGCCGAAGGCGTTGATGGCGCCGGTGACGGCGATGCCTTGCCGCAACGGCAGGCCGGACAGCGAGGACAGCAGGGCGTAGAACTCGGCGCAGGAGGCGGAATCGCCCTCGATGCCCGCATACTCCTGCTCGAACATGATGGAGGCGGTCAGCGCCAGCGGGGCCAGGGGAGCGAACAGGGCCGACAGGTAGCTGTGCAGCACCAGCACGGCCTTGTCGTGGATGGGGCCGGAGAGGGCCACTTCGCGCTCGATGTTGAGCAGCCCCTCGGTGCCCGGCAGGGTGCGGGCGGCCACCCGTATGGGCAGGCCGAAACGGTAGTCGCCCAGATCGATGACCGACAGGCCGTTGAGCTGACCGATGCGCGCGCCGTGCAGGTGGACCAGGCGGTCGCCATCGGCCACGGCCTCGCGCAGGCGCTCGTCCGGGTAGTCGTGGCGGCGGTTGCGGGCGGCGATGGCGGCGGCCACATCCTCGCGTTCCACCCGGCGGGCGCCGCGGCGGCGCGCGACTTCGGCGGCTTCGACCACCAGGGCTTCGGTGCGCGCGAAGGCGGCGCTCTGGCGGGCGCGGTCCTCGGCCTCGCGGTGGCTGTCCTCGATCAGACGCGCCACGGCCGCCGCGCTGAAGGGCGGCAACCCCAGGCGCGCGCCCGTGTGCGCAACGAAGACGCCGGTGGCGCGCCGCGTGGCGTCGCTGGCGCCGAAGGTCTCGGCAAAGTCCACCTTGATGCGAAAGTGCCGCGCAAACTCCGGGTCGCCCTCCTGCAGGGCGTAGAACTGCTCGTTGGAGCCGATCAGCACCAGCTTGACGTCCACATCCACCGCCTCGGGCTCGAGCGAGGTGGTGGCCAGCGCCGAAAACATCGTGCCCGGCTCTTCGATCTGCAGCCGGCCGCTGCGCAGAAAGCGGCGCAGCTTCTCCCACACCAGGTCGTCGGCGAACAGGTCGCGCAGGTGCAGCATCAGAAAGCCGCCGTGCGCACGCAGCAGGCTGCCGGCGCGGATGCGGCTGAAGTCGGTCACCAGCACGTCGTTGTCGGTCTGGTATTCGATGCTGCCGAACAGCGGCCGGTACAGGGGGTTGTTCTCGATGATGACCGGCGCGCCGACCGTCTCGGCGTTGTCCACCACGAGGTTGACGCGGTAGCGCTGCAGCCGGCGCTCCAGCGCGTCGCGGCGGTCGTCTTCGTCCTCGGGGTCGGCGGGCTCGAACAGCTCCAGGTGGTCGAGCACGTCCTGCTCGACCGCATCCAGCCACTGGCCGAGCTTGCGCGTGTCCTTGAACTGCTTGCGCAGGCCTTGGCGGATGGCGTCGAGCTCGCGGTCCAGCACCGGGCGCACGGCCTGCCGGCGCAGCGACTCCACGCCGTCGCGCAACGCGCGCTCCAGCGGGCCGGTCACCTCCAGAAACCGCAGGATTTCGGCACGCAGCTCGCGCTCGCCCTCGTCGTAGGCGGCCCGGCGGGCCGGATCGAGCGCGGCCATGGCGTCGGCGGTCAACGGCTCGCCGCGCTCGTCGATGAGGGTGAAGATGAGCTGCCCGCTGTCGCGCCGCAGCGCGAAGTGCCGCGCCCGCGCAAACGCGGACAGAGCGGCGTAGGCTTCGGCCTCGCGGTCGCTGTAGGTCTTTTCCAGCGCGGACAGCGCGGCTTTGAAGCTGGGCTCGTTGAGGCGCTTGGGGATCTCGGCCTGCAGGACGCGGCAAAACTCGACCATGCGCTGGCGCAGCGCGCGCCCCTGGCCTGCGGGCAGCCGCAGCGCACGCGGCCGCTCGGGGGTGGCGAAGTTGTGCAGGTAGCACAGATCGGGCGGCACCGGGCGGGCGGCCGCGGCGGCACGCATCTCTTGCTGCAGCAGGGTGGAGCGCCCGGTCCCCACCTCGCCCAGCACGAACAGGTGGTAGTGCGGCTGGTCGATGGCGAGGCCAAAGCGGGCGGCGGTCTGCGCCCGCTCCTGCCCGATCCAGGGCAGCGGCTCGTGGGCCAGCTCGGTCGTGTCCTCGAAGCCCAGGGTGGCCGGGTCGATGCGCAGGCGCAGCGCATCCGCCGGCAGCCGCTGCGCACCGCCGGAGGGGACACCGGCATTTGCGGCGACAGTAGCAGGGTGGTCCATGCGGCCAGTCTAGCGCCGTTCGTCGGCGGCGACTGCAGCGCGGGCGCGACAGGGCCGATATCCCGTCCATGGAAATCGCCCACAGCGCCATCCGCCTGCACAGCCAGACGCAGCACACCCGCGCCACCGTGCTGCACGAGCGGCTGCAGGCGTGGCGCGGCCCGCGCCCAAGCCGCCCGGCAGGCCCAAGCCTCCCATGCGCTCGACGGCCCCGATGCGCCGAGCGCGGCGGAAGACGCCGCGGAACACGCCTCGCTGGATCCGCGTCTTCCGCGTCTGCGCACGCTGGTGCGCATGATCGAGGCGCTGACGGGCCTGCGCGTGCGGGTGTTCCAGGCCAAAGACTGGCCGGACGCCTCCACCGAAGGGACGGCTGAGGTTCCGAATGCGGTACCCACTGCCGCCAGCCCGAACGGGGCAGCCGGGGGAGCGCCCGCATCCGTGGGCTGGGGGCTGGCTTACGATCGGGTCGAGATTCGCGTCGAGTCCCAGTCCCTGGCCTTCCAGGCCAGCGGGCGGGTGGTGGCAAGCCGGCGTCGGCGCGCTGTATCTGGGCCGCATCGACACGCCGTTTGCGCTGGGCGATGCGGGGCGCCTGCGCAGCAGCGGTCTGTACCTGACCGAAGCCGGCACGGCGCGCGCGCTGCAACAGATCGATCTGGCCGTTTAGCCGACCGCGCGGCGCCCTACACTTGCGGGATGAACACCCCCGACACCCCCGATCCGGCGTTGGCGCAGCCGCTGTCGGACGACGACTTCGAGCGGCTGGAAAGCATTCTGGACGACTTGGCCGAGCGCAGCGACGGCATCCCCTCCTCGTGGGAGTACTGCGACGGCTTCCTGACCGCGCTGATCTGCGGGCGCCGCCTGCTCGCGCCCAGCGAGTACTTCCCCGTGCTGTTTGGCGGCGAACCGGGGGATGCCGCGGGGTTTGGCAAGGCGTCCTTCCGGGACGAAGCGCAACTGCGCAACTTTTTGTCGCTGTGGATGCGCCGCTGGAACGAAATCGCCGCCGCGCTGCAGGCCCCTGTCGAGACGCTGGACGACGAGCGCACGCTGCAACCCTATCTGACAGACGTGCGCACGGTGTTGGCCGAACTGCCGCCCGAGGAGCAGGAGCGGTTTCAAGCGTCCTTTGGCGACGAGCCGCTGCCGGCGTTTGCGCAATACTGGGCCGTGGGCTTTTGGGATGTGGTGCAGGCCTGGCCCGACGATTGGCGCACGCCGCGCGATCGGGAGCTGGGGCGCGAATGGGAGGACGCCCTGATGGCCATCGCCGCACTGCTCGAGGCCGACGAGGACGAGCCGTCGGTCAACCCCGTGCGCGACGACGGACCGCCCACCGTCAGCGCGGATCGGATCGAGCGCTTTGGCGACGCCATCTGGGCGGTGTATGACCTGCACGACATCGCGCGCTCGCTGGGCCCGCCGATCGAGACGGTGCGCAAGGCGGCCGAACCCGGCCGCAACGACCCCTGCCCCTGCGGCAGCGGCAAAAAATACAAGCGCTGCTGCGGAGCGGGTTGAGTCGCCGGGGGCGCGTCAGCCCGCCGCGGCGACCCGGGTGCACAAGCCGGCCAGCGCGTGCTCGACCGCGGCCGCCCGCACCGCGGCGCGGTCGCCGTCGAAGCGCTGGCACTGCGCCTGGACCTGCCCCTCCACACACCAGCCAAACCAAACCGTGCCAACCGGCTTGGCGGCGCTGCCCCCACTGGGCCCCGCGATGCCGGTGATGGCCACCGCCGCCTGCACCTGCGCCGCAGCCGCGGCACCGCGCGCCATGGCCCGGGCGACCGGTTCGCTCACCGCCCCGTGGGTGGCAATCAGGCCATCATCCACCCCCAGGTCGGCCACCTTGGCGGCGTTGGAGTAGGTGACGAAACCGCGCTCGAACCAGTCGCTGGAGCCAGCCAGCGACGTGCAGCACGCGGCCACCAGCCCGCCCGTGCAGCTTTCCGCCGTGGCCAGGCGCCAGCGGCGCGCCAGCAGCGCCGCCGACAACTCCGCGAGCAACGGCCAGACCGTGGGGGGCAGCCACAGCAGCGGGGAGGCGGGGACCACGGGCGCACTCACCGCCTCACCCCCCGACGACGAAGCGCCACAGCGCGATGACGAGCAGGGTGCAAAAGGCCGCCACCAGATCGTCGAACATGATGCCCCAGCCCCCGCGCCAACCGGTGCCCTTGCAGACGCGGTCGGCCCAGGCGACCGGCCCCGGCTTGGCCGCGTCAAAAAAGCGGAACAGCGCAAAACACACGATCTGGCCCCACAGCCCATGCGGCGCGGCCATCCACAGCACCAGCCAGAACGCCACCACCTCGTCGATGACGACGAAGCCGGGATCGGCCACACCCGCGCGCCGTGCGGTGGCGGTGCTGGCCCACCACCCCAGCAGCAGGGCCGCGCCGATGATGAGCGCCCACCCCCGGTCCCCGGGAGCGGTCAGCGCATCGATGACCAAAAACGCCGCCCATGCCCACAGGGTGCCGACCGTGCCCGGCGCCAGTCGCGACAGACCGGCCCCGAAGCCCAGCGCGATCAGGTGCGACAGCCGCGCGAACATGAACCGGGCGGACGGCACGGCAGGCGCGGCCGCAGCGGTATGGGGGGACGCGCTCACCGGAACCACCCCTCGAACCCATCGAACGGCTCGAACCGGCCATCGACCAGCCGCAGCCGGGTCGGCCCCGGCAGCGCCCGCGCACGCACCGGGTGGCGCTCGTCGCCGGGGTAGCACATGGCGCGGTGATCCCCGTCGCGAAACTGCTCCGGCTGAATGCACGGGGGCATGCGGTCGGCCGCCTCGGCCCACGCCGAGGCGACATCGGCATGCCGGGCCAGTTGCGCCAGCCCCATCAGCTGGGGCGGGATCAGCTCGATCTCGCGCGCCCAATAACGGGTCAGCGCCTCGCGCGGCGTCATCCAGGCGCTGTCGCTGGCTTCGAAGGTGTCGTGCCGGGCCTGCGCGCCCCGGGGCAGGCAGGCGAGGAAGAAGCGTGTGTCGAACCGCGGCGTGCCCACGGGCGGATTGCGCGGGGTGATCCAGCGCGACCAGGGGCGCAGCGCCGCCGTGGTGAGGCGCGCGCCGGCCTGGGCCAGCCGTGTGCGCCAGGAGTGGGCGGCCTCGGCGGGTTCGTCCGTGGCGCGGGGCAACGGGGCGTCCACCAGGGCCACGCCGGCCTCCTCCCACAGCTCGCGGGCGGCGGCCACGAACAGCGCCTGCGCGGCGGCCGGCGTGAGCGCCGGCTCGCCCAGCCGCGCCGGCAGTCCGGCAGGCGGCTGGTCCAACAGCGCGGCCCACTCGGGCGCGGCATCGTCCGCATCCACTTTGCCGCCGGGAAACACATACAACCCACCCAGCACGCGGGAGTTCTGGTGCCGCCGCAGCAGCAGCACCTGCAAGCCCGGCGCCCCGTCACGGATGAGGACGACCGACGCCGCATCGCGCGGCGGGGCGTCGTCGGTGACGGACGGAGGGAGGGACGCGACGGCGGTGCTCATGCCGGCATGGTAGCGAAATGGTCGAACCCCCCCAGCGCCACGCCGGGCGGCAGCGGGTACGGTTGTCCGTGCGCATCGCACAGGTGCACGCGCGCGGCGCCCGCGTCCAGCGTATGCGTGGCGGGCGGCCCGGCCACGATCTGGCCGATGCGCG
This sequence comes from Tepidimonas fonticaldi, assembly GCF_007556755.1. GTDB lineage: Bacteria > Pseudomonadota > Gammaproteobacteria > Burkholderiales > Burkholderiaceae_C > Tepidimonas > Tepidimonas fonticaldi. The sequence continues at coordinate 58,149 of NZ_VJOO01000006.1, forward strand.
TCACGGGGGTGGCGGCCTGTTCGGCCGCGCGCTGCACGGCCGCACGCCGCTCGGGCGCAGCGGTGAAGACCAGCTCATAGTCGTCGCCGCCCGCCAGCACGCAGCGCAGCGCCTCGGCGGGGGGCAGGGCGCGCACCGCCGGATGCACCGCGCCCGAGCCGAGCAGCGTTTCCACATCCAGCCGCGCGGCCACGCCGGACGCGGCGAGGATGTGCCCCAGATCGCCCAGCAGGCCGTCGCTGACATCCGCCGCCGCATGGATGATGCCGCGCAACGCCAAGCCCAGCGCCACCCGGGGCGTGGGCCGCTCCAGCCGGGCGCGCGCATGCTCGGCACCCAGGGGTGCCGGGCGCTCGCCCAGCAGCACCGCCAGGCCCAGCCGCGCGTCGCCCAGTGTGCCGCTGACCCACACGTCGTCCCCGACCCGGGCGGCATCGCGCCGGCTGGCCTGCTGCGCCGGCACCTCGCCAAACACGGTCAGGCACAGGTTGAGCGGGCCGGCCGTGGTGTCGCCGCCAACCAGCGCGCAGCCATGCGCATCGGCCAGCGCAAACAGACCGCGTGCCAGCGCAGCCAGCCAGGCCGAATCGGCCCGCGGCAGCGCCAACGCCAGCGTGAAGGCCAGCGGACGCGCGCCCATGGCCGCCAGATCGCTCAGGTTGACGGCCAGCGCCTTGTGGCCCAGCGCCTCGGGGTCCACATCGGGCAGAAAGTGGCGCCCCGCCACCAGCATGTCGGTGGATACCGCCAGCACCATGCCCGGCGCGGGCACCAGCAGCGCGCAGTCGTCGCCATTGCCCAGCCGCACGCCACTGCCATCGGGCCGCGCTGGTGCGGCCCGCCAGAAGTGGGTGCGGATCAGATCGAATTCGCCCATCGCGCATCGGCCCTTGGGGGGTGATCCGGCCCGCAGCCGTCAGGCACGCGGCGGCGCACCGTCCGCCGGCGGCCACAAAAAGCTGCCCGGCGCCTTGCGCCAACGGTGCGCCAGCGCCTGCTGGATGCGCTGGCGGTTGACGGCATTGATGCCCTGCGCCTTGAGCGCCAGCCGGAACGCCAGATAAAAGCTGACCGCCAGGTTGACGGGGCCCACGAGCAGCGTCGCCAGCACGGCCGAGGCGACGTCGCCGCGCAGCAGCGCGTCGGGCCCGAGCGCCGCCACCGCCGCGGTGAGCTGCCCGGTGACCAGCGTCACATGGCGCACGTCGAAACCGATGCCGAAAAACCCCAGCAGCGCCGGCACCAACCCCAGCAGCAAGCCCAGCGAGACATTCGCCGCCAACCCCGAGACGTTCGCCCGCAGCCAGGCGGCCCAGCGCCGGGCGCGCGCCGGCCCCAGCCAACGCACCCAGCCCGGGTGGTGCGCCAGCGCGCTGTCCAAGCGGTACAGCACGAAGGCGTTCTCCACCCAGCCGGCGATCAGGCTGCTGGCGAACAGCAACACCCCCGTGCCCGCCGCCAGCAGCAGGGTCGGCCCCCAAAGCTGATGGTCGGCCAGGATCTGCTCGGCCTTGGCCACGCCGATCAGGGGGGCGCCGCGCCAGAGGCGCGCCGCCGCATCCAGCAGCAGCACCGCCGGAATGACCGCCAGCAGGTTGCCGGCAATGGCCGCCACCTGCGAACGCAGCAGGTTCGCCACCTCGTCGACGAAGCGCAGCACCGCCTCGCGGCTGTGCAGATGCTTGAGCCGCGCGGCCAGCGCCGGAGCCGTCATGGCGGGCTGCTTGGTCGCCACCGTCCAATGCAGCAGCATGATGAGCACGAACCACGCGGCATAGTTGAGGCCTGCCACCAGCCCGCCCCAGAACGCGGTCAGGCCAAGCGAGGTCAGCGCCAGCTTGCTCCACGTCGTCAGGCCGAGCACGGCGCCACCGCCCAGCGCGCGCCGCAGCATGGCACGGTACTCGGCGCGGTTGCGGCTGATGTAGTGCTCGCCCGTCTCGGCATTGCGCTCGGCCACGCGCTGCGCCAACTGCTGCGACGTTCGCGCCACGAGCGGGCCGATGCGGCGCGCCTCGTGGCTGGCACGCACCAGCCGGGCCAGCAGGTGCAGGGCGGCCCGCTCCCCGTTGGGGCTGGCCAGCGCGTCCAGCAAGCGCTTGGCGCGCAACACGCGCTCGCGCAACTGGCGCAGGCGGAACACGACGGCGGTGGAAATGCCGTGCTCGTCCAGGTGGGCATAGGCCGTGTAGGCTGCGCGGCGACATTCGTCCAGGCCGTCGCGCAGGGCCTGCAAGGCGTCGCGGGTGGCGGGGGCATCCCGCCCATGCGCGGCCAGCGCATCGCGCAACGCATCGAGTCGGCGGCCCAGATCGTGGAAGGCGCGTCCCCGCTGCGCCGACGCGGACATGCGGTGCCGCAGCTCGGGCTCGAACCCCGCCACCGCCACCTGGGCGACGCAGATGCCCAACGCATCGAGCAAGGCGGGCCACCACACCGTCGCCGCCGAAGGGGCCGGCCCGTCCGCGGGCGCGAGCAACCGGGCCAGGCGCTGCACCTGCCGCGCCGGGATCGCCGCCAGCCAGCGCGCATCCAACGGGTCGTCGAACACCCAGCCAAACCACTCCGACACATCGGTCGTCTCGGGCGACACCGGCAGCAGCCGCCGCCGCAGTCGGTGGGCAAACTCCGCCCAGAACTCGGGCCGGCGGGCAATGCCTTCGTCGGCCAGCAACGGCGCCCAGTCCAACCCCTGCGCCAACCAGCCCTGCCACGCCCGCGCCAGGCGGCCCCGCGCGGCGGGGTCGGCCTCCAGCGCGCTCAGCCAGGCATCCAGCCGGGCCAACACGGCGCGCACCTCGGCCTGCGGCCCGCGCAGCCAGCGCACCCAGTCCCGCAGCCAAACCCGCAGCGCGACTCGACCGCGGTGTGGATCGGGCGCCAGCAGGGCGGGGGGCGGCAGCGGGGTGGCAACGGTCATCGGCACTCACTCGTTTTGGGGTACCCGGATGGTAGCGGCACGGCCAGGAATCGCGCCACAATAGGGCCCCGCCCGCACGACCGCCGCCATGAACCGCTACCGCATCGCCCCGTCCATCCTGTCCGCCGACTTCGCCCGCCTGGGCGAGGAGGTGCGCGCCGTCATCGACGCCGGGGCGGACTGGATCCACTTCGACGTGATGGACAACCACTATGTGCCCAACCTGACCGTCGGCCCGATGGTGTGCCAGGCCCTGCGGCCGCACGCCCGCACCGCCGACGGGCAGCGCGTGCCCATCGACGTGCACCTGATGATCCAGCCGGTGGACGCGCTGGCCGGAGCCTTCATCGACGCGGGGGCCGATCTGGTGAGCTTTCACCCCGACGCCAGCACGCATGTGCACCGCAGCATCCAGGCCATCAAGGCGCGCGGCTGCCAGGTCGGGCTGGTGTTCAACCCCGCCACGCCGCTGGACGTGCTGGACTGGGTGATCGACGACCTGGACCTGATCCTGATCATGAGCGTCAACCCGGGCTTTGGCGGCCAGTCGTTCATCGACGGCGCGCTGCGCAAGGTGGAGCAGGCGCGCCGCCGCATCGACGCCTGCGGCAAGGACATCCGGCTGGAGGTGGACGGCGGCATCAAGGCCGACAACATCCGCCGCGTGGCGGACGCCGGCGCCGACACTTTCGTCGCCGGCAGCGCCATTTTTGGCAAGCCCGACTACAGGGCCGTCATCGACCAGATGCGCGCCGCACTCGCCTGACACGCCCCTGGCACCGACCCCCGGGTGGCGGGGGAAAGTGGCGGGGAAAAGGCCTGTCCCCTTGGTGTTTTCTCGCAGCGGCCGTCGGACCGTTCTGACCGATACTCGGCACCATGCGTAAAGACGTCTTCACCCCCGCAGTGGCACTGCTGCAGCGGCTGTCGATGCCGGTCAAGATGTTCGGGCTGGCGGCCCTCGTCGCGGTGCCGATGCTGATCGTGGCCTTTTTGCTGGTGGCCGACAACTGGCGCGCCCTACAAACCACCGAAGAAGCCCGCCAAGGCATGGTCGCCATGCGCGAAGTGCAAGCCCTGGCCCACGCACTGCAGGATTGGCGCGACACCGCCGATGTGGCGGCCGCCGGGGTGGCCGCCCTGGGCAGCGCGCAGCAGCAGGCCGCGCAGCGGGCCGCCGCCGGACTGGGCGCCGTGCACGAGCGGCTGCAGGCCCACCCCGGGTGGAACACCGGGGGCATGTGGAACCCCCTGCGCGAACAGCTCGACGCCCTGCTCAAGGACACCCAGCGTTCGGCACCCGCCCGCCATGCCGATGCCACCCAGGCTCTGGCGCGACTGCAGCGCCTGAGCGGCTGGATCGGCGACGCCACGGGCGTGCAGCGCGACGCCGATGCCCTGACGGCGCACCGGGCCGCGTTGGCCTTTGAAGGCTTGCCGCCGGTGCGCGAGCTGGCCAGCCAGCTGCGCGGGCGCGCCACGGCCATGCTGGCCAACCCCGACGCCATGACGGATGCGGTCACCATCTCCAACGTCGTGCAGCAGGCCACGGCGGCGGACCAGATCGAGGCCTTGCTGCCCGCCTTGCAGGAGCGGGTCGATGCGCTGCAGCGCCGCGGTGCCACCGTCCCGGCCGGCTGGAGCCCCTTCCGCAGCGCCACCGACGAGCTGGTGCGCACCACCGCCGCCCACCTCAAGACCGCGGCGATGACCGTGGACAAGATGGAGTTTTACGCGCAGGCCACCCGCGCCATCGATGCACTGGCCGCGCTGGAGCGTGAGCTGGCCGACGGCGTGGAGGCCGAGTGGGCCCAGCGCAGCGCCACCCTCGAGCGCGAGATCGCCATCGTCGCCGCGGGCTGCGTGCTGGTGCTGCTGGTGCTGACCTATGGCCTGGTGGCCTTCTACCGCGCCACGGTGGGCGGGCTGCACCACCTCAACAACGCCATCGACCGCGCCGCCGAAGGCGACCTGACCAGCGACGCCGTGCTGCCCGGCCGCGACGAGATGGCCGACATGAGCCAGCGCCTGCGCCACATGCTGCGGGCGCTGTCGGAGCTGGTGGCCGACGTGCGCAGCGCCGCCGCCGTGCTGGGCCACGTCGGCCTGCAATTGGTGCAGGACAGCCAGCAATTGGCCGAGCGCACGCAGAGCCAGGCCGCCAGCCTGGAGCAGGCCACCAGCAACGTGCGCGCCGTGGCCGAGACGGTGCAGGCCAACGCCGACAGCGCGCAGGACATCCGGCGCCTGACCGGCGAGCTCAACCGCGAGACCGAGCGCGCCAGCGAGCTGATGCAGCACACCGTCGGCGGGCTGGGCTCGCTGCAGGCCACCTCGCAGCGCATGACCGAGATCATCGGTACCATCGACGGCATCGCGTTCCAGACCAACATCCTGGCGCTCAACGCCGCGGTGGAGGCCGCGCGCGCCGGCGAGGCCGGCCGGGGCTTCGCCGTCGTGGCCGCCGAAGTGCGCCGGCTGGCCCAGCGCAGCCAGGAGGCCGCCAACGAAGTGCGCCAGCTGATCGCCGAATCGGCCGAGCGCGTGCAGGGCACGGTGCAGGAGATCCGCTCCGTCAACGAGGCGATGGACGTGCTGGTGCGCGGCATCCGCGACATCGCCGCGCGCATCGGCGAGATGGCCGACGCCAGCCGCCAGCAGAGCACGGCCCTGAGGGAGGTGGTGGCCGCGGTCGGCGACCTCGACAAGGTCACCTACGAGAACTCGGCCATGGTGGAGCGCACCACGCACCGCGCCAACCGCCTGATGGAGCGCACGCGCGACCTGGACGAGGCCGTGCACCACATGAAGCTGCGCCAGGGCACCGCCGACGAGGCCTATGGGCTGGTGCAAAAAGCCCTGGAGCACATCCGCGCGGTCGGCTACGAACGGGCGGTGGAGGATTTCCACGACAAGAGCGGCCCCTTCGTCGATCGGGACCTGTACGTGTTCGTCCTCGATCGCGAGGGAACCTACCGCGTCATGGGCCTGGACCGCGCCAAGGTGGGCACGCGCGTGCACGATGCCCCGGGCATCAACGCCGAACAGTTCCTGGCCGACGCCTGGCACCGCGCCGAGCAGGGCGGGGGGTGGATCGAATACAACATCCTCAACCCCGCCACGGGGCAGGTCCGGGCCAAGTCGTCTTACGTCGTGCCGCTGGGCGATGCGCTGCTGCTGGGCTGTGGCGCTTACCGCAGCGCCCTGCGCACCGAGGCCGACGGGCGGCCCACGTCGTCGGCGCTGGACGACTGACGCCCCCCGGCTGCCCGGGGGCGACGATCCGGTGCGCGTCGGCTTGGCCATGGGCATCTACGGCTTGGCGCAAGCACTGTTGCAGATTCCGCTGGGGCTGGCATCGGACCGCTGGGGCCGCAAACGCGTCATCCTGGCGGGGCTGGCGCTGTTCGCCCTGGGCAGCGCGCTGGCGGCTACCGCCTCGACGCTGGACATGCTGACCCTCGCCCGCGCGTTGCAAGGCGCCGGGGCGATATCGGCTGCGGTCACCGCGCTGCTGGCCGACCTGACGCGCGATGCCGTGCGCACCAAGGCCATGGCCCTGGTGGGCGTGAGCATCGCGCTGGTTTTTGCCCTATCGCTGGTCGCCGCGCCGCCGCTGGCCGCGGCCATCGGGCTGGGGGGGCTGTTCTGGCTCACGGGCGGTCTGGCCCTGACCGGCATGGCGGTGGTGCTGTGGGTGGTGCCGGCCGAGCCCCCCCGATCGGGCGGGGCGGCGCCGGGCGGGCTGGGCACGGTGCTGCGCCACCGCGACCTGTTGCGGCTGGACGTGGGGGTGTTGACCCTGCACACGGTGCAGATGGCCATGTGGATGGCCGTGCCCGGCCTGCTGGTCAGCGCCGGGATCGACAAGGCGCACCATTGGCAGATCTATCTACCGGCGCTGCTGGCCTCCTTTCTGATCATGGGCGGGCTGCTGTTCCGGTTGGAGCGGCGCGGCCACCTCGGCGCGGTGCTGCGTGGCGCCATCGGCTTGCTGGTGCTGGCCCAAGGGGGGCTGGCGTGGGCCGCCAGCCATGGGGCCGGCAGCGCACTCATCACCGGGGCGTGGCTGCTGGTGTTCTTTTTGGGCTTCAACACGCTGGAAGCCAGCCAGCCCAGCCTGGTTTCGCGGCTGGCACCGGCCCATGTGCGGGGCGCTGCGCTGGGGGTGTACAACACGCTGCAGTCGCTGGGGCTGTTTGCCGGTGGCGCGCTGGGCGGCTGGCTGATGCGCCACATGGGGGCGGCTGGCGTCTTTGGTCTTGGCGCCGCGCTGTGCGTGCTGTGGCTGGCACTCAGCTGGGGCCTGCGCCCGCCCCCGGCCGCGCCCTCGGCGCTGCGGCCAACCTGACCGCCCATCCCCCGCCCAGGGGATGGGATCGCCGGGGCGATTGGGGCACAATCGGCCGCATCCTGGGCAATCGCCCCATCCACGAGGACACCCCCATGGCATCGGTGAACAAAGTCATCCTGGTCGGCAACTGTGGCCGCGACCCCGAAATCCGCTACCTGCCGTCCGGCCAACCCGTGGCCAGCGTCAGCATCGCCACTTCCAGCCGGCGCAAGGACCGCAACACCGGCGAGTTGGTCGACGACACCCAGTGGCACCGGGTGACGTTTTATGACCGCCTGGCCGAAATCGCCGGCGAATACCTGAAGAAGGGCCGGCCGGTCTACGTCGAAGGCCGGCTGAAATACGGCAAATACACCGGTCAGGACGGCATCGAGCGCAACACGGTGGACATCATCGCCACCGAGCTGCAGCTGCTGGGCAGCCGCGAGGGCATGGGCACCCCGTCGGAAGATGGCGGCTATGCGCCCCGCGCCGCCGCACCGTCCGCCCCGCGCAGTGCGCCGCCCCCCGCCAGCCGCCCTGCGCCGCAGACGGCCCCCGCGCCGGCGGCCAGCGGCTTCGAGGACATGGACGACGACATTCCGTTCTAGAATACACCTCACAGATAAAAGTCAACAACACCCCGGATAGGCTTGTTCTACCGGGGTTTTTTGTTGTTTGCATATTTTGACGGCCGCTGCTAAGATCATCGCTAGCATATACCTCCAGTGACTGTAAAGAGATGCGATCTACGTACAGGGTCAAGACTGTGCTCCTAGGGTCAGGTGAGCGACTGCCAGTCCTTGTGGACGACAGCGGTATGCCGCTTTTTGACGCAACGGTCTTTGCTCTCACAGAGATCCGCGGCAGAAACCTGGCGAGCAACACGGTTGGCCATGTGCTCCGATCCATCATGTTCTTTCACCTCTTCCTGGACTTTCGGGGTATCGACCTAGATCAGCGCATGGACAATGGTGAGTTGTTGTCCATGAACGAGCTTGAGGATCTGGTACGCCAATCCCGGCGACCAATAGATGGTTTGACATCCAAAGTGGCGGCCACCCATCCTTCAAAACTCGCAAGGAAGCCGCTCGCTGACCAATCACCGACTGCTTCGTTAGAAAAGGTTCGGATGGGCATCACGCGTTCCGAGGAAGATGTGGTGAGCACTGCGGTCATGGCGACGCGACTCCAGTACATCCGCTCGTACATACAGTGGCTGGTCAACACGCGGCTCGATCGGTTGGGCATAGATTCCCAGAAGGCGGTTATGTTGCGCCACGGTGTCACTCGGGTAACTGAAGCAATTTCGAGCCGTATCCCCCGCAAGTCAGGACGAGCGCTGGAGAGGCAGCGCCAAGGACTGTCAGAGTCAGACCAGGCTGAACTACTACGGGTGATTGATCCGGCATGCCCCGACAATCCTTGGGCGGACGAGCACACCCGCTATCGAAACGCGCTGTTGATCCACTGGCTGTTGGAGCTCGGGCTACGCCTCGGAGAAGCACTTGGAGTGCGCAATTCTGACATCGACACTTATCACAGGGAGGTGACGATACATCGTCGCGCCGACGATCCCGTGGACCCTCGAAGAGATCAACCTCAAGTAAAAACCCGGCCACGGGTTCTTCCTTTGAGCGAAAGACTTCTCCTGGAGACGCAGACCTACATCATTGACCACCGTCGACAGCTCCCTGCAGCAAAAAAACACCCTTTCCTGTTTGTGGCGAATCGCACAGGGCAGCCTCTAACGCTCGTCGCTGCTAAAAAAATTTTTGTCGAACTGCGTCAGCGTTGTTCCCGGCTCCCTAAAGATCTTAGCGCGCATGTACTGCGCCACACGTGGAATGACCGATTTTCCGAGGAAGCGGACAAAAAGGGTACTGATCCGGAAACTGAAAAGCACATACGAAGTTACCTGATGGGCTGGGCTCCGACCTCATCAACGGCGGCAACCTATACACGCCGCCATGTGCAGAGAAAAGCCCGCGAAGTGTCATTGGCTTTGCAGACAAAACTCATGAATCCGGGGAATAAGAAATGAGTAAGCTTGTCATCGCTGAATCGCGATACCACACCCTCACCGAACTACCCCAATTCGCCAAAACCCGGTCTGGTGTCGAGTTCGATCCACGATCGGACAGGTGGGTATATCGCGATGATTTGTATAGCGTCAGCTTGGATTTTGGCAAGCTGCACGCTACTGCTTCATTTGTGGCATCGGCTAAACATGTCTTGTTATGGTATGTGGAACGCCTGTCATCTAGCCATGCAAGTAATCTGTTCGACCGCCTTGGCCATTATCTCAAGACTATATCGATCTGGCGTAATGCCCCGATTAACGAAATCACCACCAATGACCTAATCAACTACAAAGCATCGCTGAGCAACGCCACTTTCTGGTACCTGGGGGCGCTATCCGGGCTGTTCCAGCAGTGGCATCGTCTGGGCTATCCTGGGGTGACCGATGATGCCGTTGCATTCTTGCGCGAGATACGCATCAAGGGAAATCCAAAGGGACTCGCAGTCCTGACGCACGATCCCATATATGGGCCCTTCACGGATATCGAGTTTCAATCAATTCAGGCTGCCTTAGATGGTGCGTATTGCAGGGGTGAGATTGATTTGGAGGGTTATCTGCTGGCTTATCTTTTCATGCTGCTTGGCCAGCGACCGATCCAGTACGCCGCACTGAAAGTGCGCGATGTTGAGCGGGTCGTTACGAAGGACGGCACAACTATTTATACGATCCAGATCCCGCGTGCCAAGCAGCGCGATCGACTTTCTCGAGAAGACTTCAAGACCCGGCTCATCATTCCACAGATTGGAGAATTGCTGATCCAGCACGCGGCCGATATCCGGGAGAAATTTCATGGGCTTTTGCCAGATCCATCAGAAGCACCTTTATTTCCCATGCGAGGTAAGTCCAAAGGGGCGCCGGCAGGCTTCGAATACCACCGAACCGCGCAGACCCTTGCCGATCTGCTAGAGCGAACGCTCAAGAAGCTCAGCATTGTTTCTGAGCGCACCGGAAAGCCTCTACACATCACTGCCACTCGTTTTCGCCGTACTCTCGCCACTCGTGCAGCGATGGAGGGGCACGGCGAACTCGTCATCGCAGAGTTGCTCGATCATACTGATACCCAGAACGTCGGGATATATATCGAAGCACGGCCTGAGATCGTGGAGAGGATTGACCGGGCCATTGCGTTTCACATGGCTCCGATCGCTCAGGCGTTCGCTGGAACACTGATCCGCGATGAGTCTGAGGCAACACGTTGCGATGACCCAACCAGCCGAATATGCGATCCACGTTTTGACCCAACGATGCGCCCACTGGCAAACTGCGGAAAGCATGGCTTCTGCGGGTTTGCAGCGCCGATAGCGTGCTATACCTGCGTTCATTTCGAGCCCTGGCTTGACGGCCCGCATGAAGCCGTGTTGGAGTTTTTGCTTGCAGAGCGAGAACGCTTGGCCTCACGTGGCGACATGCGCATTGCATCCATCAATGATCGAACCATTCTTGCCGTTGCTCAAGTGGTGCAACTATGCGAGGCACAGCGTGGGCAATATGGACGAAATGGCTGAGGTTGTCCTGTTCACTCCTCGGGTAGAGCTTGACGCCGCCGAGAATTTGCGTGGGTTCATAGAGATGGCGCGCGATCACCTCACCGTCTTTGGCAGCGATTTGCCGTTCGATGAGAATGTCTGGGATGTGACCGCAGTGATCGCGTTGAAAGGACACGGAAATAAGCGCGTGCGAATTAAATTTTCGACCCTGACCACCGCCGGGGATAAGACGCCATCAATGATGGCGGAGCCATTCTTGAGCTTCGCGAAGGCTTATCTTCGATACATGCAATCGCTCCGGCCAACCAAGGCGATTCATGGCCGCCTCGTTGCGTTGCGCGCTCTCGAGGCCGCTCTTATTGAATCTTGCGGAAGCACTAATCCGGTGCGCATCGATTCTGGAGTTCTGAATCGAGCGGCTCAGCTGATTATTAATCAACTCAGTGATGGGGCCGCGTATCGCGCCGGCCAGCAACTGGAGATACTGGCCAGGTGGATGGCGGAGAACCGCTTGACGAAAATTCCGGTTCGTTGGCGCAATCCGATCAAACGACCGACAAGCGCAGTTCGCGTCGGGAAGGAGGCTGACGAGCGTCGCGCGAAAAAAATGCCATCTCAGGCCGCACTTGATGCTTTGCCAAAGGTTTTTTTACTTGCGACAGAGCCCGTCGATGTGATCGTCGCTGGCGTTGCGGCAATCATGCTCGCCGCCCCTGAGCGAATCAGCGAGGTGTTGATGCTTCCCGAAGCCTGCGAGGTACGTGAGCCACGCACGGGAAAGGAAGACGCCTACGGCTTACGTTGGTGGCCCGCAAAAGGGGCTAACCCAGGCGTCAAATGGGTGGTGCCATCCATGGCATCCGTCGTCCAAGAGGCACTGCGCAAAATTCGCAGGGTCACCGAAGAAGCCCGGTGTATTGCAAAATGGTATGAGGATCATCCGGGAAGGTTATACCTGGCGCCGGATGTTGAACATCTGCGCGCCCAACAATGGCTGTCACTCGCGGACGTTGCCGAGATATTGGGGTTTGCGGATCACAGTTCTGTCAATACCTGGTGCCGGACGGCGAAGATTGCTATGAGCAGGCAGGACAACGGTAAGCAGGTGTTAGTGCGATTCGCCGACATCGAGAAGGCTGTATTGAGCATGCTACCGCGCGGATTCCCGATCCTCGACGACGCGACGGGTCTCAAGTACAGCGAGGCCTTGTTCGTGGTAAGACGAAATGAGCTTGGTACCCAGCGAGGTACCTATCGTTGCATGCTGGAGGCAGTGACAATCGGTCAAATCAACACGGGATTTGGTAGCCGGGCGCGACACGGCTTTGATTCTATATTTGCGCGCTTCGGGTTCACAGAGCCAGACGGTAGCCCGATAAAACTGACCAGCCACCAATTTCGACACTACCTTAATACGCTGGCGCAACTGGGTGGAATGAGTCAGCTCGACATCGCCAAGTGGTCCGGCCGCAAGGATGTTCGTCAAAACGAAGTCTACGATCATGTCACACCTGGTGTGATGCTGCAGAGGCTTCGCGACGCGGTTGGTGATGACAACCAGATGTTCGGGCCGCTGGCCGAACTGCCGAAACGGGTGATGATTCGGCGCGATGAGTTTGCACAGCTGGTGATCCCGTCGGCGCACACCACGGACATCGGTTATTGTGTTCACGACTACACGTCGTCGCCGTGCCAGTTGCACATGGACTGCATTCATTGCCAGGATTTGGTCTGCGTCAAGGGGGACGAGGAGAAAACCGCGCTCCTGCGGAAACGGCTCCAAGAAGCACGTGAATTGCTGGGGAGAGCAGAAGACGCCCGGGCTGATGGCTATTACGGGAGTGACCGCTGGGTTGAACATCATCGCGCGAGCGTGGACCGGCTGTCTCAGCTCGTACAGATCCTGGACGACCCCAGTGTCCCGAATGGCGCGGTGGTACAGTTGTCTTCACCCACGGCACCATCACGCATCGCGCAAGAGCTCACTGCTCGGCTGCCTGCCAAGAACGATAAGAGCCAGACGAGCGTTCCCGCCGAAGTATTGGCATGGAAGGGGGATTGAGATGGCGGGTCGGGCTCGAAAAGTAATCAACCGGCGTAGCAAAAATCTGAGTGACGAAGCGATCGAGCAGGTCGTTCGTATTCTCGACGGGTGGAGCGGCAAGTTAACTTGGGATGACTTGATTGAGGCGCTGGTGCCAAGACTTCATTATCGATACACGCGACAGGCGCTCTACAAGCACGAGCGCATAAAAACGGCCTTCGCCCTCAGGAAGAAAGAACTTCGAGGAGAGACGGCGAGCGATGAGGGCCGTCACACTGGGCCGTGTGAGCAAGTTTGGGCGCGGGTTGAGCGCCTTGAGGCAGAGAATCGCCGTCTCGAAGCCGAGAATCAGCGATTACTCGAGCAGTTCGTGGTTTGGGCCTACAACGCATATACGCGCGGCTTGACCAAGGAGTTCCTGAGTCAACCTCTGCCGCGAGTGAATAGGGGGCAAACTTATGATCATGAAAATAATGGAAAAAAACGGAAGTGATGATAAATGCCCGACGTGGCCGCCCGGCTGTGCCACGGACGCTCTGCTCAAGGCTTTGCTGCTGCAGGATCCGGTTCTCTGAACTAACGAAGTGATAAGCGTTGATATGAAAGAATCCTATCTACCGACGTTGCTGCAAATGAGGCTCCTCGTGGGCTTCCTCGGCGAGCGTGCTCAGTGCGCCTGGTGGCCCACGGCGTTCTATGAGGCATCGAGCAGGCTCTTCCTGGAGCCGGTCTTCTCGAAAACATTTCGCCTTGCTCAGTACCACGGTGCGCTGGAAGCAGCCAGACGATTGCACGACGAGCATTTGAGCGTGGGCAGCTATCACCTGTTCCGGCTACCCGAAGAAGTCGAACAAGACCTGCATGCGACCGTGCAAAGCAGCGCGGGAGAAGAACTCACCGGTCAGATACCGCAGAGCAAAGAGGCTGCGCTGGATGCGTTGAGGCGCTTGGCCGCGACGAGCGACACGGCCAGCGTGGGTCCAACGGCGGTCGGGCGCATCAAGGATATCGATTCCACCGACACCCTGAAGGCTATCGCGGCAGCCTATCTATCGGCGTTCACGCGGGGCGTCAAAACCTATCCGTATCTGGTGGGTTGATCGTGGCCGACAGCAAGCGCTATACGACTCAGTTACAAGCAGGCCTTGGGCTCGTCAACGAGACCACGACGCTGCTTGACCTGTGGTCGCCAGGCATGTCGGCGAATCAGTTGCATCAAGTCGCGCTGGAATCGGGTCGATTCCCCACCGTTACTGCGCGTCGACTCCGCAACATCGTCGTCGAATGCTTTGCTCCGCGCTATCTGGTCAATGGTGGTACACCGGCTGCTCACCTCAAGCGGCTGTCCGCAACGATATCCACGGCTGACCTGATGCAGCTCATGCTTGTGTTCACGAGCAGAGCCAGCCCGATCCTTGGCGACTTCGTGCGCCACGTTTACTGGGCTCGGTATGCCGGTGGATATACCCATATCACCAATGAAGACGCCCGCGCCTTCGTCGAGCGCGGCATCGATGACGGCAAGACAGTCAAACGCTGGTCGGAAACCACCGTGCGGCGTGTCTCCGCCTATCTGACCGGATGTTGCGCCGACTATGGAATGCTCGAGCGGGGACTGCGCTCGAGCCGTCGCATCCTGCCGTTCCGCATTTCGCCAACCGTGGCCGCTTACTTGGCCTACGAGCTGCATTTTTCCGGTCTCGGTGATAACGCGCTACTGACCCACGAAGATTGGCAGCTGTTTGGCCTGGCGCGCGAAGATGTACTGCAGGAAATCAAACGACTCTCGCTGAAAGGCTTGCTCATCGTCCAGGCTGCTGGCGATGTGATTCGCATCAGTTGGAAACATCGAGACATGGAGGCGCTTTGCGATGTCCTCACTCAAAGCTGATTTCGACGAGCTGCGCGAGCGCATCCGACATGGGCGTGAGCTCGGTCACGCGAGCTTCGAGCCGATCTACTACCTGGTGTTCCCGCCGAAACAAATCCTCGAGGTCAAGCGGCAGACGCCCGCCTGGGTGGCCAAACTGCACCAGGAAGGCTGGGATGTGCACATCTTCTCCATCGCCGAACAGCTCTGGGCGCTGCTAAAGGACGACCCGTTGTGGTCGCTGTGTGTGATGGAGGACAAGTCAGCGCCCCTGGATTGGCCGCGTACCAACAAAGCGCTGGCGGACATCCTGATGGCGGACAACGGTCTGCTGAAGCGACTCGAGGATACCCTGCAGCCGCTCGAAGGCCAGCGCAACGCATTGCTTTTGGTCACGGACCTCGAGGCACTGCATCCGTTTATGCGCATCGGCGCCATCGAGAGCCAGCTCCAGGGCAAGTTTCATGTGCCGACGATCTTCCTCTACCCCGGCGTGCGAACGGGCAAGACACGCCTGAAGTTCCTCGGCTTCTACCCGGAAGACGGCAATTACCGCTCCGTCCACGTCGGCGGCTGAACAGACCAAGAACGCAGGAACCCACACATGACCATCCGCTCGCTTTTCGATCCCAGCAAAGACATCTACCGCACCATCGAGAAGGTCATCACCTACGGTGCTTCGACTGACGCCCGCCTCAAGGCTGAGATATCCGAATACGTGGTCACCGAGAGCATCGAGGAGCAGTTTCGCAAGCTCCTCGATCGCATGCAGCTCGCGATGGAGTCCGGCGGCGAGAATGAAATCGGCGTTTGGGTCTCGGGCTTCTATGGTTCCGGTAAGAGCTCGTTCACCAAATACTTTGGCCTGGCGTTTGACGACCAGCGCACCATCGACGGCACGCCGTTCATCAATTACCTGCAGGACCGCCTGCACAAGCCACAAACCAAGGCCCTCCTCAGCACGGTAGCCAAGCGCTTCCCAGCCGCTGTGGTCATGCTCGACCTCGCCAGCGAAATGCTCGCCGGCGCCACGATGGAAGACGTCTCCACGGTGCTCTACTTCAAAGTGCTGCAGTGGGCGGGATATTCACGAAACCTCAAGGTGGCTGCCTTCGAGCGCATGGTCGAAAAGGACGGCCGCACGGAGGAACTGCACGAACGCATCGCCCAGGCGCTACCAGGTGCCACCTGGGCGCGCGTGCAGAACAACCCGCTCGCCATCGACGGGCTGATCCCCAAGATCGCCCATGAGATGTACCCGGCGCTCTTCCCCGAGGCCAAGTCCTTCTCGTCCAGCACCGAGGGCTTCTTTCAATTCGAGGACCAGCGCGTGCAGGAGATGATCGACATCGTCCGCGAGAAGAGCGGCAAGCAGAACATCATCTTCATCATCGACGAGGTCGGCCAGTATGTGGCCTCGCGCGACAACCTGATCCTCAACCTCGATGGTCTGGCGAAGAACCTGAAGCGGCTGGGCAACGGCAAGGTCTGGATCATCTCTACCGCGCAGCAAACGCTCACCGAAGACGACCCACGCGCCGCCCTGAATTCGGACAAGCTCTACAAACTGAAAGACCGCTTCCCGATCCAGATCGACCTCGAATCGAGCGACATCAAGGAGATCTGCTACCGGCGTCTGCTGGGTAAGTCACCAGCGGGTGAAGCCGAACTGGGCAAGCTGTTCGATGCACATGGCCAAGCGCTGCGGTACAACACCAAGCTGCAGGATGCCAAGTACTACGACGCGGATTTCAGCCGGGAGAGCTTCATCAATCTGTATCCCTTCCTGCCGGCGCACTTCGACATCCTGCTCCATCTCCTTGGCGCCCTGGCCAAGTCCACTGGCGGTATCGGTCTGCGCTCGGCAATCAAGGTGATCCAGGACGTGCTGAAAGGCGAAGGCGGTTCCAAGGCCATGGCCGATCAGCCCGTGGGCTGGCTGGCCACCACGGTGACGCTATACGACGAACTGGAAAAGGACATCCGCCGTGCCTTTCCCTCGATTCATCAGGCGGTGGGCAAGGTGCAGATTCGCTATCCAGACTCCCCGCTCCATCAAGACATCGGCAAGACCATCGCCGTTTTGCAGATCCTCGGTAACCTGCCGGTGTCGGTGCAGAACGTCGCCAGCCTGATGCACCCATCCGTCACGGCACCTTCGCAGCTCGACGCGGTGAAGAAAGCCGTTGAAGAGATGCTCAACGACGTGTATGTGCCGCTCGGCGAGAAGGACGGCAATCTCGTGTTCCTTAGCGAGAAGCTGCGGGATATCGAGCATGAGCGTGGCGCTATTGCACTGCGTACCGTGGACGTGAAACGCATCTTCAACGATGCACTGCGTGAGTCCTTCAATCCGCTGCCTCGTGTCAGTCTCCACGGCACGATGGCCGTCACAACGGGCCTGAAAGTCCAGTCCGGCAGCGTCATCACCAGCCTGGCCGGTGATCAGAGCACTATTCAAACTGTCGTCGAGCTGGTGCCCGCCAGCGACTACGACACCGCCAAGAACCGGATGCTGGAAGATTCCCGCAGCCGCGCGGGCCGGAACGTCATCGGGCTCTTGGCTCGCGCCAATCCCGAACTCGACGAGCTGGCCAACGAAATCTATCGCTGCCAGCGCATTGCCGAACTGCACCGCAACGAGCCCGACCAAGAGGTCAAGGACTACTGCACCGGCCAGCTCGACCGCGCTGCCAAGCTCGCGACCCAGCTCCAGAGCAAGATCAAGCAAACCCTGCAAGCCGGCTCGTTTGTGTTCCGTGGGCAGGCCACGGCGGTGTCGGCGCTGGATGCCGACCTACTGGAAGCCGCCAAGAAGCTGCTCTCCGACGTGGCCAACCAAGTATTCCACCGTTACGTCGAAGCGCCGGTGCGTGTAGGAACCGACACCGCCGAGAAATTCCTCAAGGTCGGCAACCCCGCCGCCATCAGCAGTGCGCTGGATCCGCTCGGCCTGGTGCAAACCGTCGCTGGTCGAGCCTCGTTCAAAACCGACCACAAGGCGATGATCAGCCTGCGTGACTATATCGACAAGCATGGCACGGTCGATGGCAAACGCCTGCTCGATGACTTCAGCAGCGACCCGTTCGGCTGGTCGCCGGACACCACGCGCTACATCGTCGCCGCCATGCTCATGGCCGGCGAAATCAAGCTCAAAGTCTCGGGCCGTGAAGTGACGGCCGCCGGCCAGCAGGCGATCGATGCCCTGAAGACCAACAACTCCTTCAAGCAGATCGGTGTTTCGCTGCGGGACCAGCGCCCATCCATCGAAACGCTCGGACGCGCCGCTGAGCGACTCACCGAGCTGGTCGGCGAGATGGTCATCCCGCTGGAACAAGAGATCAGCAAGGCGGTGATGAAGCACTTCCCGCGCTTTCAGCACGACTACGGCTCTTTGGCCGAAAAGCTCAGCAGCCTCGGGCTGGCAGGCAGCGATCGCATCCGCACCTTGAACCAGGACATTGCCGATATCCTGTTCACCGATGCCTCCGATGCACCGCAGCGCCTGGGCGCCGAAACCTCCGCCATTTACGACAGCCTCAAGTGGGCGCTGGAAGTGAAGCGGGCGCTCGATAATGGGCTCGACGCCACCCTGCGCGACTTGCAAGCCCATCGCCGTGACATCGAAGCCTTGCCGGACACCGGCGTGCCAGGGGAGCTGCGCCGCGAACTTGCCGAAGACCTGGGAACCCTGTCGGAGCGCTTGGGCAAAGAGGACTTCTACAGGCACACGGCTGACTTCAATTCGCTGCTCACGCGCCTGAAGGGCCGCGTGCGCGACGCCGTCAACATGCTCTCCAATCAGCAGAAGCTGCGCTTGAAGGAAGGCATCGAGGACCTGCAGCGTCTGCCCGAATGGGAAGAACTCACCCAGGCAGAACGTGGCAACGCCGTGAACCGGCTGGATGGCCTTGCCTTGGCCGCCACACAGGATCTGGCTGGACTCAAGAAGCTGCTGGCTCGCGACTACGACATCAACAGCACCCTCGAAGACCTCAAGCGCTCGATCCAGCGCCAGGGCCAGGAACGCCTACGGCAACGCATGGAGGAAGAGCGCGCCAAGACCGGCGAGAAAGGCCCCGCCAAGCTCACCAAGTCGATTGCCGTCCCGGTGAAGATGACCTCGGCGGCAGACATCGACGCGCTGATTCAGCAGCTCCACGAAATCAAGGCTCAGCTCGCGCTGTATACCGAGATCGAAGTGACGCTCTCGCTTGGCAACGGAGGCGATCAGTAAATGGCCTTCGACCAAACAACTCGAAACCGCCTGCAGCGCTTCGTCAACGACGCGCGCCGCGTGCTGGAGGAGGAATTCACCCGCCAGCTGCAGAACGACTATGGCATGGACCCGACCTCGGGCACGGTGGCTTTGCTTTCCAGCCTGCGCCATCTCGACGACGCCCAGCGCGAAACCGCCCGCATCCTGCGCGACACCCTGGCGCACTACACCGCCAGTGGCGACATGAATGCGACCCAGGGGCTGGACCGTATCGTCCGCGAGCAGGCCTTTACCGTGCTGAACCGCCTGGCGGCGCTGCGCATGGCGGAGGCGCGCGGGCTGTTGATCGAATCAGTGGGCAATGGTTTCCAGGCCAAGGGCTTTCAGCTCTATGCGCGACTGGCCGGCACCGGCCTGGGCGAAACCGGCGATGCCTACCGCGTGTACCTGTTCAGCGTGTTCGACGAACTGGCCCAAGACCTGCCCGGCCTGTTCGACCGCTACTCACCGCAGGGCCGCCTGTTCCCGCGCGAGGCCGCGCTGCTGCAAGTGCTGAATCTGATCAACGGTTCCGACATCGCCTCGCTGTGGAGCGAGGACGAAACCATCGGCTGGATCTACCAGTACTTCAACTCCAAAGAAGAGCGAAGGGCCATGCGCGAGGCCAGCCAGGCGCCGCGCAACAGCCGGGAACTCGCCGTGCGCAACCAGTTCTTCACACCGCGCTATGTGGTTGAGTTCCTGGTGGACAACACCCTCGGGCGTCTCTGGTTCAACGCCACGGGCGGGGCCACCGGCCTGCGCGAGCGTTGCCAGTACCTGCTGGTCAAGCCGGACGAAACGCCACCAGCCGCCACCAAGCTGCGTGACCCGCGCACCCTCAAGCTGCTGGACCCGGCCTGCGGCTCCATGCACTTCGGCCTATATGCCTTCGATCTGTTCGCTGAAATCTATCGCGAGGCCTGGGCATGGGAACAGCAGCACGGGCCCGGTTCGCTGGATGTCTCGACCCAGCCCCAGGCTGCATTCAAGCCACTGAGCCAGACCTACGAGGACAAGGCGGCATTTCTGCGCGACCTGCCTCGTTTGATCATCGAGCACAACATCTATGGCGTCGATATTGATCCGCGCGCTGCGCAGATTGCATCCCTGGCACTGTGGCTGCGAGCGCAGCGTGCCTGGCACGAGGCCGGCGTCAAGGCCAAAGACCGCCCACTGATTGGGCGGGGCCATGTGGTCGCCGCCATTGCGCCGCCAGCAGAACGGGAGTTGCGTCAGCAGTTTGCGGCCAACCTCGACAAACGTGACGCCGAGCTGTTCGAGAAGACCCTGCAACTGCTCAAGGGCCTGCCGGAGCTGGGGGTGCTGCTCCAGGTCGAACGGGAACTGCCGCATTTGATCCGTCAGGTTTATGTAGGCAAGGGCACCGGCCTGTTTGCCGCCCAAGAGCAGGAGAACTGGCAACAGGCCGAGGCGCGACTGCGCACGGCACTCATCGAGTTCGCCCAAGCGGCCAAGTCAACGTACCAGGGGCGCCTGTTTGCGCAGGATGCCCTGCAAGGATTGCGGCTCATCGATCTATGCCGGGAAGCGTTCGATGTGGTGGTCATGAATCCGCCCTTCGGCGCGCCGGCGGCCAACACCAAGGATGACTTGGCCCGCGCCTATCCGCGCAGCAAGAACGATCTGCTCGCCGTCTTCGTCGAGCGCGGCCTGGAGCTCATGCGCCGCGGTGGGCGCCTTGGCGCCATCACCTCGCGCACGGCGTTTTTCCTCTCCAGCTTTCAGAACTGGCGCGAGCAGGTGGTGTTGGGCATGGCCCGGCCCGAGGTCATGGCCGATCTGGGGCATGGCGTGATGGACGACGCCATGGTCGAGGCCGCCGCCTATGTGTTGGAGAAACAAGTATGAGAATAAAGCGCCTGGCTATCCACAACTATCGGAGCATCAAGGATCTGACCCTGGAATGCTGTGCCATGGTCTGCATGCTTGGGCCGAACAATCACGGCAAGTCAAATATCCTTTCAGCGCTTGAGTATTTTCTAACCGGCGGGTTCAAGCCCGTTGAAGCGGACTTCTTCCAGCATCGCGATGTCGAGGACAGATCCTTATGGGTTGAGGTGACATTTGATGAGCTGACCGAGCAGGAAGTCAGGACCTTTCAGAGGTATGTGCTCTCGGACGGTAGTCTCCGCGTGCGCAAGACAACAAGGATGGTCGATGGTGGAGCCCTTGAGGTTTCTTACAACGGCTACACGGAACAGCCAGCAGAACCCTGGCTGCAAACTGACCGGGCCAGCGAGTACGCCAATCGGGATGCGATCAACGCGACCCCTCTTAGGGATCTGGTGCCGGAAACCGGGCGTTTGAACAAAGCTATGGTCGAAGCGGCGCAGCAACGCTACATCCAGGATAACCGAGATACCCTTACGCTTCCCCTGGCGCTGGAAACCGGCAACTTCCTGGGCCAGAAAAACATCGCGGCGGGCATCCTGCCTGAACTGCTGCTGGTGCCTGCCGTTCGCGACCTCAGCGATGAGATCAAAGTCAAGACCACCACTGTATTTGGTCGCTTACTTAGCCGCGCTATCCAGGATATGGCCCAGCGTGACCCGCGCTTCGCGGCGGCCAGAGAGCAGCTTGCCGCAGTCATCGCTTCGTTGACGGAACGCATGGAGGATCCCGAGCAGACCCCCGCCACCGAGTTGATTCGTCTTGAGCGAGGTATTGAGGAGGAGCTTCGCACCTGGGGTGTTCGTGTCAACATCGAAATCTCTCCGCCGGAGATCGAGAAGCTGTTCGAACTCGGGACTGAAGTTTTCCTTGATGATGGCGCCCGAACCAGCGCAACCCGGAAGGGGCATGGGCTGCAGCGCGCGCTAATGTTCGCGCTGATTCGCGCTTGGTCCAAGGCGCTGCGCACCGAATCGCAGGGCATCGAGGATATTGCCGCCAGGAAGCGGTCCGACTCGGTCATTTTCGCCGTAGAAGAGCCGGAGCTGTTCCTGCACCCTCACGCGCAACGACGGCTGTTCCAGTCTCTGCGGAAAATCGCTGCGGTGCCGGAACACCAGGTCATGCTCTGCACTCACTCGCCGCACTTCATCGATACAGATGAGTATCGACAGATCGCCATGGTCTATCGGGACGACCCACGGACGGGCACATCTATCCGCCAATGCACCAGTGATCTTTTCGCCGGTGAAGACCTTGCTGACCGGAAGAAGCGCTTCCGACTCGCGCATTGGATTAATCCCGAGCGAGCCGAGATGTTCTTTTGCCGCAAGGCGATATTCGTGGAGGGCGAAACCGAGCGCGTCCTGCTGCCTTACCTGGCGGATCGGCTGGGGTTGTTGGATTCCGAGGTCTCGGTGATCGACTGCGGCTCAAAATTCAACCTGCCGTTCTACGTCGAGCTGGCAAAGGCGTTTGGCATTCGTTACGCGGTCGTTCACGATGAAGACCCACTGCCAAACCCGGTGCCGGCGGACTGGAGCGAAGACAAGCGCAGGGCCAGTCAGCGGACATTCGACCTCAACGCCGAGATTGAACAACTGGTAGAGGCGCCCCTTGGTCGGCGCCACATGTTATCGCCAGATTTCGAGAGCGCCACGGGCGTTTCCAAGAACCAGGGCGACAAGAAAGGAAAGGGCTTGGCGGCACTCGACTATTTCGAGCAAAAGCAACCGGGAGAGATTCCGGATGTTCTGAAAGACCTGTTGCGTGTCCTCTACCGTGATTCGGAGGTCGTCCAATGACTACTTTCCTTCGGCTGCTCGCCGAAAATGACAAGCGCGAAGGGCTGGCGACGGCCTGCACATGTTTGCGCGCCGGCCAACCCGACCCGCGCGCTTTCGAGGTTGAACCCGAAGCATTCGACGCCGTGCCCGGCAAGCCCTTCGCCTATTGGGTGAGCGAGGCGGTGCGCCAGACCTTCCGGCGCCTGCCGCCCTTCGAGAGCGAGGGACGCACGGTCAAGCAGGGGCTCGCCACCGCCGACGACTTCCGCTTCGTGCGCGCCTGGTGGGAGGTGCAGCCGGGCGGCACGGCGGGCAAATGGTTTCCCTTCGCCAAGGGCGGCGCCTATTCACCTTTCTACGGCGACATCCACTTGGTAGCAAATTGGAAGCACGACGGGGCCGAAATTAAGAATTTTTTTGATCCAAAAACAGGAAAGCTTAATTCCCGGCCACAAAATCTCGATTATTACTTTCGGCCTGGTTTTACGTGGTCTTATAGGCCGTCATCTACGGGGAGCTTCCGTTTTCTTCCGCGCGGAGTGGTGTTTAGCGTTAACGGTTCCTCTGGTTTTGTGGAAGGAGATGAGGCCTCACAAATTGCAGCCAGCGTTGCACTCGCCAATTCATCGACATTCAATTTCTTGATAAGGCTACTTTTTTCTCGAGGTGGTGCTGGAGGTGGACAAACTTTAACTTACGAGGTGGGGTATGTCGCAATGACTCCTGCGCCAGCACTGTCTGATTACATGTGTAGCAGATTAAACGCTTTGGTTCGAAGCGCATGGTCATTGAAACGAACGACAGATACCATCGAAGAAACCTCCCATGCGTACCTGCTACCAGCCGCCTTGCGTGCGCGACTGGCTGATTACGACCCCGTCGCCATTGAAGCAGAACTGTCACGCATCCAGATCGAGATCGACTCAATAGCTTTTGACCTCTATGGCTTCAATGAAGCCGACCGTGCTGCCGTTCAAGTCACCCAAGGTGTGGCAAACGAAGGCGATGCCGAGGACGGTGCAGATGACGAAGGCGACGATGAAGACAGCGCTTCACCCATCGACCACACGGCCGGCTTGTTGAGCTGGGCAGTTGGTGTGGCATTTGGTCGTTTCGACTGGCGCCTGGCCACGGGAGAGCGCGCGGCACCTCCAGAGCCCGATCCTTTCGATCCGCTGCCCGCCAAAAGCCCCGGAATGCTGCCCGACGGGGCCGCGCCCTTCCATGCGCACGAAGGCATCCTGGTGGACGACCCGGGGCACCCGCATGACCTCGCACGCTTAATTGAGGAAGTTCTCGTTCGCGTCGAGGTGCCAATACCGGAGGACGTGCGCCGCTGGCTGCAACGCGACTTCTTCCCCTTCCATCTGCAGCGCTACTCCAAGAGCCGTCGCAAGGCGCCCATCTACTGGCCGTTGAGCACAACGTCCGGCAGCTACACCCTGTGGGTCTATTACCCCAGCCTTACCAGCCAGACGCTTTACACGGCAATCAACGACTTTGTCGAACCCAAGCTCAAACAAGTCGGCGCTGACGTGACGGCGCTGCGCAACAAGGGCTCTGCCCGCACGCGCGACGACGAAAGGCAGTTCGAGGCGCTGCAAGCCTTCGAGCTGGAGCTGATTGAGCTGCGCGACACTTTGCTCAAGCTCGCGCCCACCTACAAGCCCAACCACGACGACGGTGTGCAGATCAGTGCCGCGCCATTGTGGCAGTTGTTCCGCCACAAACCCTGGCAGAAGGTGCTCAAGGACACCTGGGAGAAGCTCAAGAAAGGCGACTACGACTGGGCGCACCTGGCCATGAACGACTGGCCCGAGCGTGTGCGCGAGAAGTGCAAGACCGACAAGTCGCTGGCCATCGCTCACGGGCTGGAGGATCTCTACATCGAGCCCGAGGCCAAGCCGAAAAAAGCACGCGGTAAGAAGAAGACCGGAGGCGATGAATGAGCATCGCTGAATTCATCCGTGAAAGCGTGCTGCGGCCGCGCCTGAAGCAGGCAGGCTGTCTGGTGGTGTACGACCCGGCCCGGCGTTACCGCGACTTGTGCTTCGATTTGATGGCTGACAAGGTGCGGGTGGTGGATGCGTCTGAAAGCAGCATCGAAAGCCGCGAGGCGGCGCTGCTGGCGCTGCGCGAGGTGGGGCAGCCCAAGGCCGCGCTGGAAGGGGTGTTGATCTACGTGCCAGCCAAGCGCCCAGAAACCGATGAACAGAAGCAGACTGACCCGTTCGCCCTGTACGCAGAATGCGGCGCGGTGTTTCCGCAAGACGATGGCGATGAGTATCTGAACCTGTGCCTGCGCGCCAGGCCGGATCACGCGACCGAAATTCGCCGTTTGTTCGCCGACAACCCCGGCGGGCCGTCCTTTGCGGTGATCGATGCCATTGGCGGCGGTGTGAGCTGGCCCCAGTTGCGAGCCACATTGCGGGTGGAGTCCGGCCGCGAGATTCTGGCCGCACTGCTGGCTCCCACTACCAGCCAATCCGAAGCGCTCAAGGGGCAGGAAGGCTGGTTTCAAGAGGCGCGTGACTTCCTCCGCACGACCCTGGGTCTGAGCGTGAAGACGCGCGGCAAGACCTGGTCCGCGCTGGCGGATGAACTGTGGCGCTATGTGCTGTTCAGTGAATTCGTGTTCGATTTACCAGTGGCGCTGCCGGACACCTTGAAGGGGGTACCGCACGCACCGATGGAAGCCAGACCCATCGTCGAGGATGTGTGCGACCGTCTGCGCAGCGATCCGAAGTCACGCGTGGCATACATTGAGCGCGCAGAAGCCATCGAGAAGGAACTCAACCTGCCTGATCTTTGTAGCGCAATTGAAGACTTGGGCGAGCGTGACACTTTCCCATTCGAGGAACGGACCTTCCTGCGCACGGCAATCAAGGGCATTGTCAATGGCGACACCGATGCCACGCGCCGGGTGCTGACCCGCCACAAGAGCTCGGTATGGCTCGGCAAGGGCGAAAGCCAGGCTCAGTGGGAGTTGGTGCGCTCTGGTTTGAGCCTGGTGGAGGCCTGCGAAGACTTTGAACGCCAGTTGCCAGACCATGCCCGTTCTCAGGCGGAGCTGATCGATTTCTACCTGGGTAGCCTACGCGAGGCAGATCGCCTGCAACGCGAGTTTGAGCAAGCGGCAGGTGACTTCCTTGACCCACATGGCTTGATGCATGAAGTGATCAGCCAGGCTCGAGCGCGCTATCGGCGCTTGGCCGAAAAGGTCCAAGGCGTTTTCGTGAAGCACATCGAGACTACGGGATGGCCGCCGGCTGGGCGACTGGCCAACGCCGATGCTTTTGATCGGCTGGTGGCTGATCGCCTCAAGGAAAGCGGACGCAAGGTGGCCTACCTGATGGTGGACGCCCTGCGCTACGAGTTAGGCGTGGCCCTCGAAAAGCTGCTGGCGGAAGATGGGCCTGTCGAGCTGAAAGCGGCCTATGCGCAGCTACCGACCATCACGCCGGTGGGCATGGCGAGCTTGCTGCCGGGTGCCCGCACCGGGCTGACCCTGACGCTGGAGAACGAATCGCTCGTACCCAAACTGGACGGTGTGCCGGTGAGCAATGTGACGCAGCGCATGGGCATTCTGAAAAAAAAGTACGGCGACCGCTTCGCGGAAATGCTGCTCAACGATTTTGTTCGCGGCAAGCCGAAGATCGCAGAGACCGTCGATCTGCTGGTGCTGCGCTCCAGCGAAATCGACAGCCAGCTCGAAAGCAACCCGGAAACCACACTCGGCTTGATTCCCGGAACGCTCAAGCTGATCCGCGTGGCGCTGCACAAGTTGCGCGGCATGGGCTTCAAGGAAGCCGTGATCGTGACCGATCACGGCTTCTTCCTGAACACACAAGCAGAGGCAGGCGATGTGTGCGTCAAACCGCAGGGGAAGTGGCCCGTCAATGCCCACGATCGCATGATGCTGGGCGACGGCACCGCCGATGATCACAGCCTGGTCGTCAGCGCCGAGAAGGTCGGCATCCGCGGTGACTTCGCCCAAGTGGCGCTACCGCGCAGCATGGCGCCCTATCGCTCAGGGCACTTGTATTTTCACGGCGGAGCTTCGCTGGCCGAGGCTATCGTGCCAGTGTTGATTGCGCGTCTGGATACCGCCGCCCATGCGGACCTGCGCAAGGTGGTGGTGGAGCTGAGTTACAAGAACGGCGCCAAACGAATCACTACGCGATTGCCGGTCATCGAGGTGATGCTAGTAGCCGACGACATGTTCTCGCAGGACGTGAGCCTGGAGATCTCGCTGGAAGCGCAGGACAGCAAGGGGAAGGTGGTGGGAGAGCCGCGCCCAGGCGGCGATGTGAACCCCGCGACCAGAACCGTGACCCTGATGCCAGGCCAGCGCAAGCAGATTGCGCTGCGAATGGATGATGAGTTCAGAGGCAAGTTCAATGTTGTAGCGCTAAACCCCACAACCTCGGCAGCCTACAGCAATCTGGCGCTTGAAACCGACTATACGGAATGAGCCCTATGGACGAACTCGACCAAAAACTAAACGCCACTTTCGACGGCAAGGTGCTGCGCAAGGACTTAGTGCACCGGATCAAGAAGGGAACCAACGTCCCGACTTTCGTCCTGGAGTTCCTGCTCGCCAAGTATTGCGCGAGCAACGACCAGGCAGAGATCGATGCAGGCATGGAGGCCGTTCTGTCGACGCTGCAGGAAAACTACGTGCGGCCGGATGAGGCCAATGCCGCGCAGTCCAAGGTCGCCACCAAGGGCAAGCACCGGTTCATCGACAAGGTCCATGTTCGGTATGTCGAGAAGGAAAAGCGGCACTGGGCCTCATTGGAGAACTTCAACTCGCAGCGCATCGCGATTGCCGAGAAGTTCTACCGCGACAACGACAGGTTGCTGGAGGGCGGCATTTGGGCCGAGGTCACCCTAGCGCACAACGACATCGACGAGGATGACTATGCGTTCTCCATTGAGGATCTGCGGCCAATCCAGCTGACCCGCTTCGACTTCGACCGCTATGCAGAAGGCCGAGCAGCTTTCACGCGTGATGAGTGGCTTGCGGTGATATTGCGCTCTGTGGGGCTGGAACCCAGCAGGCTGTCGAAGCGCGTGCAGATGCATTTCATCGCCAGGTTGGCTGCATTGGTGGAGCCCAACTACAACTACATCGAGTTGGGGCCTCGCGGCACCGGCAAGTCCTATTTTTTCAGTGAGTTCTCGCCCTACGCCACGCTGATCTCGGGCGGGCAGGCGACCAAGGCTACCTTGTTCTACAACAACGCACGTCGCAAGGTTGGGCTGGTTGGATTTTGGGACACGGTCGCGTTTGACGAGGTTGGCGGGATCAAAGTGCGCGATCCAGACACTATCCAGATCATGAAGGACTTCATGGCCAACGGGCGCTTTTCGCGAGGGGCCGAAGTCATCGCTGATGCAAGCCTGAGCTTTGTTGGCAACATCGATGTGTCTGTGCAGCAGGTGGTCAATTCCAACGAGCACGACCTGTTTCAGCCCTTGCCGCCGGAGTTCGACCTGGCCGTGATGGACCGCTTCGCCGCCTACATCCCAGGCTGGGAGATGCCGAAGAACAGCAGCGAGTTCTTGACCAGCAATTACGGGTTCATCACTGATTACTTGGCCGAGGCCTTCCATTACCAGTTCAAGCACACGAATCGGTATGAGGAAGTGAGCAAGCGCATCCGACTTGGCAAGGCCATCGAGGGGCGTGACGAGAAAAGCATCAAGAAGACTGTCTGCGCGTTTTTGAAGGTCCTGCACCCGAACGGGCCGCCGACGGACGAAGAGTTCGAAGAATACGTGGCCTACGCCATCGAGTACCGCCGACGCGTCAAGGAGCAGATGAACAAGCGCAAGCCGGATGACGAGTTTGCCCGGATCAATCTGTCTTACTTCAAGGCCAGCGGTGAAGAGGTGGTGGTCTTCTGCCCCGAGTCGAAGGATGCGCCGGCAACGCAAGAGCCGGCGCGCCGTCGGTTAAATCAGGCGGATGGGCAGCCTACTGAGGCGGTCGAAGTTCGGCCCGCTGCGCAACCAGCGCGTGCTGTGTCGGATTCTCCAGCGGTACCGAAGCCGATATCACCGCCACCGGAGGCGGCTTTGACTGCGAGCGACCCATCACCGATTAAGCTCAAAGAACAGCACTTCACCATCCACTATGGCGATACTGGGTACAGCTATGAGTCGATCATCGGCCCTTATCTGCAAGGCGCGAAGTCTGTTGTCGTCGAAGACCCCTACATCCGGCTGCAACACCAGATTCAGAACTTCGTCCGCTTCTGCGAAGCGGTGCTGAAGGCTGGCACGGTGAAGAAAATCAGCTTGATCACTAGCTACGACGACAAGACCCAGTTAGCTGATATCGCAGAGAAGCTTGATGAATTGAAGCAGAGCCTGCTGGAGTTAGATGTAGAGCTGGAGGTAAAGCTCAACCCGAACATGCACGATCGGGAGATTCGTATCGACAACGGCTGGGTGATCAAGATTGGCCGGGGGTTGGACTTCTTCCAGAAACCTGGAGGCTGGTTCGAGGTGGGCGCAAATGATCTGAGCTTGCGCAAGTGCCTTGAAACGAAGGTGGATATCTTCCGTGCGTAAAGCGCCAGGTCAGAGAAGCAGGGCAACCTCCGCTTCCCGCCGAGTCACCAGCCCGGGCAGCACCTTTCCGCCCCCATAGACCCATCGGCGTAGCTCATTAGCTGCGCTCGGCCAGTCCCGCTGGTTGATCGGCCGCCTCAGCGTCGACGTCTGTGTCCGCGACGTGGATGTGGTAATACGATAGAGAGGGGGCTCGACTGTTCTGTTAACAAAGGCCAGGAAGGTGGGCATGAATTTACATTGTTTCCTGGTCGATCGTTAGTTTGTTCAAGCAAAACATGTGCTTGTAGCGTTGTTTACGTTTTTACGTATATACAACCGTTCTAGAATACACCTCACAGATAAAAGTCAACAACACCCCGGATAGGCTTGTTCTACCGGGGTTTTTTGTTGTTTGCATATTTTGACGGCCGCTGCTAAGATCATCGCTAGCATATACCTCCAGTGACTGTAAAGAGATGCGATCTACGTACAGGGTCAAGACTGTGCTCCTAGGGTCAGGTGAGCGACTGCCAGTCCTTGTGGACGACAGCGGTATGCCGCTTTTTGACGCAACGGTCTTTGCTCTCACAGAGATCCGCGGCAGAAACCTGGCGAGCAACACGGTTGGCCATGTGCTCCGATCCATCATGTTCTTTCACCTCTTCCTGGACTTTCGGGGTATCGACCTAGATCAGCGCATGGACAATGGTGAGTTGTTGTCCATGAACGAGCTTGAGGATCTGGTACGCCAATCCCGGCGACCAATAGATGGTTTGACATCCAAAGTGGCGGCCACCCATCCTTCAAAACTCGCAAGGAAGCCGCTCGCTGACCAATCACCGACTGCTTCGTTAGAAAAGGTTCGGATGGGCATCACGCGTTCCGAGGAAGATGTGGTGAGCACTGCGGTCATGGCGACGCGACTCCAGTACATCCGCTCGTACATACAGTGGCTGGTCAACACGCGGCTCGATCGGTTGGGCATAGATTCCCAGAAGGCGGTTATGTTGCGCCACGGTGTCACTCGGGTAACTGAAGCAATTTCGAGCCGTATCCCCCGCAAGTCAGGACGAGCGCTGGAGAGGCAGCGCCAAGGACTGTCAGAGTCAGACCAGGCTGAACTACTACGGGTGATTGATCCGGCATGCCCCGACAATCCTTGGGCGGACGAGCACACCCGCTATCGAAACGCGCTGTTGATCCACTGGCTGTTGGAGCTCGGGCTACGCCTCGGAGAAGCACTTGGAGTGCGCAATTCTGACATCGACACTTATCACAGGGAGGTGACGATACATCGTCGCGCCGACGATCCCGTGGACCCTCGAAGAGATCAACCTCAAGTAAAAACCCGGCCACGGGTTCTTCCTTTGAGCGAAAGACTTCTCCTGGAGACGCAGACCTACATCATTGACCACCGTCGACAGCTCCCTGCAGCAAAAAAACACCCTTTCCTGTTTGTGGCGAATCGCACAGGGCAGCCTCTAACGCTCGTCGCTGCTAAAAAAATTTTTGTCGAACTGCGTCAGCGTTGTTCCCGGCTCCCTAAAGATCTTAGCGCGCATGTACTGCGCCACACGTGGAATGACCGATTTTCCGAGGAAGCGGACAAAAAGGGTACTGATCCGGAAACTGAAAAGCACATACGAAGTTACCTGATGGGCTGGGCTCCGACCTCATCAACGGCGGCAACCTATACACGCCGCCATGTGCAGAGAAAAGCCCGCGAAGTGTCATTGGCTTTGCAGACAAAACTCATGAATCCGGGGAATAAGAAATGAGTAAGCTTGTCATCGCTGAATCGCGATACCACACCCTCACCGAACTACCCCAATTCGCCAAAACCCGGTCTGGTGTCGAGTTCGATCCACGATCGGACAGGTGGGTATATCGCGATGATTTGTATAGCGTCAGCTTGGATTTTGGCAAGCTGCACGCTACTGCTTCATTTGTGGCATCGGCTAAACATGTCTTGTTATGGTATGTGGAACGCCTGTCATCTAGCCATGCAAGTAATCTGTTCGACCGCCTTGGCCATTATCTCAAGACTATATCGATCTGGCGTAATGCCCCGATTAACGAAATCACCACCAATGACCTAATCAACTACAAAGCATCGCTGAGCAACGCCACTTTCTGGTACCTGGGGGCGCTATCCGGGCTGTTCCAGCAGTGGCATCGTCTGGGCTATCCTGGGGTGACCGATGATGCCGTTGCATTCTTGCGCGAGATACGCATCAAGGGAAATCCAAAGGGACTCGCAGTCCTGACGCACGATCCCATATATGGGCCCTTCACGGATATCGAGTTTCAATCAATTCAGGCTGCCTTAGATGGTGCGTATTGCAGGGGTGAGATTGATTTGGAGGGTTATCTGCTGGCTTATCTTTTCATGCTGCTTGGCCAGCGACCGATCCAGTACGCCGCACTGAAAGTGCGCGATGTTGAGCGGGTCGTTACGAAGGACGGCACAACTATTTATACGATCCAGATCCCGCGTGCCAAGCAGCGCGATCGACTTTCTCGAGAAGACTTCAAGACCCGGCTCATCATTCCACAGATTGGAGAATTGCTGATCCAGCACGCGGCCGATATCCGGGAGAAATTTCATGGGCTTTTGCCAGATCCATCAGAAGCACCTTTATTTCCCATGCGAGGTAAGTCCAAAGGGGCGCCGGCAGGCTTCGAATACCACCGAACCGCGCAGACCCTTGCCGATCTGCTAGAGCGAACGCTCAAGAAGCTCAGCATTGTTTCTGAGCGCACCGGAAAGCCTCTACACATCACTGCCACTCGTTTTCGCCGTACTCTCGCCACTCGTGCAGCGATGGAGGGGCACGGCGAACTCGTCATCGCAGAGTTGCTCGATCATACTGATACCCAGAACGTCGGGATATATATCGAAGCACGGCCTGAGATCGTGGAGAGGATTGACCGGGCCATTGCGTTTCACATGGCTCCGATCGCTCAGGCGTTCGCTGGAACACTGATCCGCGATGAGTCTGAGGCAACACGTTGCGATGACCCAACCAGCCGAATATGCGATCCACGTTTTGACCCAACGATGCGCCCACTGGCAAACTGCGGAAAGCATGGCTTCTGCGGGTTTGCAGCGCCGATAGCGTGCTATACCTGCGTTCATTTCGAGCCCTGGCTTGACGGCCCGCATGAAGCCGTGTTGGAGTTTTTGCTTGCAGAGCGAGAACGCTTGGCCTCACGTGGCGACATGCGCATTGCATCCATCAATGATCGAACCATTCTTGCCGTTGCTCAAGTGGTGCAACTATGCGAGGCACAGCGTGGGCAATATGGACGAAATGGCTGAGGTTGTCCTGTTCACTCCTCGGGTAGAGCTTGACGCCGCCGAGAATTTGCGTGGGTTCATAGAGATGGCGCGCGATCACCTCACCGTCTTTGGCAGCGATTTGCCGTTCGATGAGAATGTCTGGGATGTGACCGCAGTGATCGCGTTGAAAGGACACGGAAATAAGCGCGTGCGAATTAAATTTTCGACCCTGACCACCGCCGGGGATAAGACGCCATCAATGATGGCGGAGCCATTCTTGAGCTTCGCGAAGGCTTATCTTCGATACATGCAATCGCTCCGGCCAACCAAGGCGATTCATGGCCGCCTCGTTGCGTTGCGCGCTCTCGAGGCCGCTCTTATTGAATCTTGCGGAAGCACTAATCCGGTGCGCATCGATTCTGGAGTTCTGAATCGAGCGGCTCAGCTGATTATTAATCAACTCAGTGATGGGGCCGCGTATCGCGCCGGCCAGCAACTGGAGATACTGGCCAGGTGGATGGCGGAGAACCGCTTGACGAAAATTCCGGTTCGTTGGCGCAATCCGATCAAACGACCGACAAGCGCAGTTCGCGTCGGGAAGGAGGCTGACGAGCGTCGCGCGAAAAAAATGCCATCTCAGGCCGCACTTGATGCTTTGCCAAAGGTTTTTTTACTTGCGACAGAGCCCGTCGATGTGATCGTCGCTGGCGTTGCGGCAATCATGCTCGCCGCCCCTGAGCGAATCAGCGAGGTGTTGATGCTTCCCGAAGCCTGCGAGGTACGTGAGCCACGCACGGGAAAGGAAGACGCCTACGGCTTACGTTGGTGGCCCGCAAAAGGGGCTAACCCAGGCGTCAAATGGGTGGTGCCATCCATGGCATCCGTCGTCCAAGAGGCACTGCGCAAAATTCGCAGGGTCACCGAAGAAGCCCGGTGTATTGCAAAATGGTATGAGGATCATCCGGGAAGGTTATACCTGGCGCCGGATGTTGAACATCTGCGCGCCCAACAATGGCTGTCACTCGCGGACGTTGCCGAGATATTGGGGTTTGCGGATCACAGTTCTGTCAATACCTGGTGCCGGACGGCGAAGATTGCTATGAGCAGGCAGGACAACGGTAAGCAGGTGTTAGTGCGATTCGCCGACATCGAGAAGGCTGTATTGAGCATGCTACCGCGCGGATTCCCGATCCTCGACGACGCGACGGGTCTCAAGTACAGCGAGGCCTTGTTCGTGGTAAGACGAAATGAGCTTGGTACCCAGCGAGGTACCTATCGTTGCATGCTGGAGGCAGTGACAATCGGTCAAATCAACACGGGATTTGGTAGCCGGGCGCGACACGGCTTTGATTCTATATTTGCGCGCTTCGGGTTCACAGAGCCAGACGGTAGCCCGATAAAACTGACCAGCCACCAATTTCGACACTACCTTAATACGCTGGCGCAACTGGGTGGAATGAGTCAGCTCGACATCGCCAAGTGGTCCGGCCGCAAGGATGTTCGTCAAAACGAAGTCTACGATCATGTCACACCTGGTGTGATGCTGCAGAGGCTTCGCGACGCGGTTGGTGATGACAACCAGATGTTCGGGCCGCTGGCCGAACTGCCGAAACGGGTGATGATTCGGCGCGATGAGTTTGCACAGCTGGTGATCCCGTCGGCGCACACCACGGACATCGGTTATTGTGTTCACGACTACACGTCGTCGCCGTGCCAGTTGCACATGGACTGCATTCATTGCCAGGATTTGGTCTGCGTCAAGGGGGACGAGGAGAAAACCGCGCTCCTGCGGAAACGGCTCCAAGAAGCACGTGAATTGCTGGGGAGAGCAGAAGACGCCCGGGCTGATGGCTATTACGGGAGTGACCGCTGGGTTGAACATCATCGCGCGAGCGTGGACCGGCTGTCTCAGCTCGTACAGATCCTGGACGACCCCAGTGTCCCGAATGGCGCGGTGGTACAGTTGTCTTCACCCACGGCACCATCACGCATCGCGCAAGAGCTCACTGCTCGGCTGCCTGCCAAGAACGATAAGAGCCAGACGAGCGTTCCCGCCGAAGTATTGGCATGGAAGGGGGATTGAGATGGCGGGTCGGGCTCGAAAAGTAATCAACCGGCGTAGCAAAAATCTGAGTGACGAAGCGATCGAGCAGGTCGTTCGTATTCTCGACGGGTGGAGCGGCAAGTTAACTTGGGATGACTTGATTGAGGCGCTGGTGCCAAGACTTCATTATCGATACACGCGACAGGCGCTCTACAAGCACGAGCGCATAAAAACGGCCTTCGCCCTCAGGAAGAAAGAACTTCGAGGAGAGACGGCGAGCGATGAGGGCCGTCACACTGGGCCGTGTGAGCAAGTTTGGGCGCGGGTTGAGCGCCTTGAGGCAGAGAATCGCCGTCTCGAAGCCGAGAATCAGCGATTACTCGAGCAGTTCGTGGTTTGGGCCTACAACGCATATACGCGCGGCTTGACCAAGGAGTTCCTGAGTCAACCTCTGCCGCGAGTGAATAGGGGGCAAACTTATGATCATGAAAATAATGGAAAAAAACGGAAGTGATGATAAATGCCCGACGTGGCCGCCCGGCTGTGCCACGGACGCTCTGCTCAAGGCTTTGCTGCTGCAGGATCCGGTTCTCTGAACTAACGAAGTGATAAGCGTTGATATGAAAGAATCCTATCTACCGACGTTGCTGCAAATGAGGCTCCTCGTGGGCTTCCTCGGCGAGCGTGCTCAGTGCGCCTGGTGGCCCACGGCGTTCTATGAGGCATCGAGCAGGCTCTTCCTGGAGCCGGTCTTCTCGAAAACATTTCGCCTTGCTCAGTACCACGGTGCGCTGGAAGCAGCCAGACGATTGCACGACGAGCATTTGAGCGTGGGCAGCTATCACCTGTTCCGGCTACCCGAAGAAGTCGAACAAGACCTGCATGCGACCGTGCAAAGCAGCGCGGGAGAAGAACTCACCGGTCAGATACCGCAGAGCAAAGAGGCTGCGCTGGATGCGTTGAGGCGCTTGGCCGCGACGAGCGACACGGCCAGCGTGGGTCCAACGGCGGTCGGGCGCATCAAGGATATCGATTCCACCGACACCCTGAAGGCTATCGCGGCAGCCTATCTATCGGCGTTCACGCGGGGCGTCAAAACCTATCCGTATCTGGTGGGTTGATCGTGGCCGACAGCAAGCGCTATACGACTCAGTTACAAGCAGGCCTTGGGCTCGTCAACGAGACCACGACGCTGCTTGACCTGTGGTCGCCAGGCATGTCGGCGAATCAGTTGCATCAAGTCGCGCTGGAATCGGGTCGATTCCCCACCGTTACTGCGCGTCGACTCCGCAACATCGTCGTCGAATGCTTTGCTCCGCGCTATCTGGTCAATGGTGGTACACCGGCTGCTCACCTCAAGCGGCTGTCCGCAACGATATCCACGGCTGACCTGATGCAGCTCATGCTTGTGTTCACGAGCAGAGCCAGCCCGATCCTTGGCGACTTCGTGCGCCACGTTTACTGGGCTCGGTATGCCGGTGGATATACCCATATCACCAATGAAGACGCCCGCGCCTTCGTCGAGCGCGGCATCGATGACGGCAAGACAGTCAAACGCTGGTCGGAAACCACCGTGCGGCGTGTCTCCGCCTATCTGACCGGATGTTGCGCCGACTATGGAATGCTCGAGCGGGGACTGCGCTCGAGCCGTCGCATCCTGCCGTTCCGCATTTCGCCAACCGTGGCCGCTTACTTGGCCTACGAGCTGCATTTTTCCGGTCTCGGTGATAACGCGCTACTGACCCACGAAGATTGGCAGCTGTTTGGCCTGGCGCGCGAAGATGTACTGCAGGAAATCAAACGACTCTCGCTGAAAGGCTTGCTCATCGTCCAGGCTGCTGGCGATGTGATTCGCATCAGTTGGAAACATCGAGACATGGAGGCGCTTTGCGATGTCCTCACTCAAAGCTGATTTCGACGAGCTGCGCGAGCGCATCCGACATGGGCGTGAGCTCGGTCACGCGAGCTTCGAGCCGATCTACTACCTGGTGTTCCCGCCGAAACAAATCCTCGAGGTCAAGCGGCAGACGCCCGCCTGGGTGGCCAAACTGCACCAGGAAGGCTGGGATGTGCACATCTTCTCCATCGCCGAACAGCTCTGGGCGCTGCTAAAGGACGACCCGTTGTGGTCGCTGTGTGTGATGGAGGACAAGTCAGCGCCCCTGGATTGGCCGCGTACCAACAAAGCGCTGGCGGACATCCTGATGGCGGACAACGGTCTGCTGAAGCGACTCGAGGATACCCTGCAGCCGCTCGAAGGCCAGCGCAACGCATTGCTTTTGGTCACGGACCTCGAGGCACTGCATCCGTTTATGCGCATCGGCGCCATCGAGAGCCAGCTCCAGGGCAAGTTTCATGTGCCGACGATCTTCCTCTACCCCGGCGTGCGAACGGGCAAGACACGCCTGAAGTTCCTCGGCTTCTACCCGGAAGACGGCAATTACCGCTCCGTCCACGTCGGCGGCTGAACAGACCAAGAACGCAGGAACCCACACATGACCATCCGCTCGCTTTTCGATCCCAGCAAAGACATCTACCGCACCATCGAGAAGGTCATCACCTACGGTGCTTCGACTGACGCCCGCCTCAAGGCTGAGATATCCGAATACGTGGTCACCGAGAGCATCGAGGAGCAGTTTCGCAAGCTCCTCGATCGCATGCAGCTCGCGATGGAGTCCGGCGGCGAGAATGAAATCGGCGTTTGGGTCTCGGGCTTCTATGGTTCCGGTAAGAGCTCGTTCACCAAATACTTTGGCCTGGCGTTTGACGACCAGCGCACCATCGACGGCACGCCGTTCATCAATTACCTGCAGGACCGCCTGCACAAGCCACAAACCAAGGCCCTCCTCAGCACGGTAGCCAAGCGCTTCCCAGCCGCTGTGGTCATGCTCGACCTCGCCAGCGAAATGCTCGCCGGCGCCACGATGGAAGACGTCTCCACGGTGCTCTACTTCAAAGTGCTGCAGTGGGCGGGATATTCACGAAACCTCAAGGTGGCTGCCTTCGAGCGCATGGTCGAAAAGGACGGCCGCACGGAGGAACTGCACGAACGCATCGCCCAGGCGCTACCAGGTGCCACCTGGGCGCGCGTGCAGAACAACCCGCTCGCCATCGACGGGCTGATCCCCAAGATCGCCCATGAGATGTACCCGGCGCTCTTCCCCGAGGCCAAGTCCTTCTCGTCCAGCACCGAGGGCTTCTTTCAATTCGAGGACCAGCGCGTGCAGGAGATGATCGACATCGTCCGCGAGAAGAGCGGCAAGCAGAACATCATCTTCATCATCGACGAGGTCGGCCAGTATGTGGCCTCGCGCGACAACCTGATCCTCAACCTCGATGGTCTGGCGAAGAACCTGAAGCGGCTGGGCAACGGCAAGGTCTGGATCATCTCTACCGCGCAGCAAACGCTCACCGAAGACGACCCACGCGCCGCCCTGAATTCGGACAAGCTCTACAAACTGAAAGACCGCTTCCCGATCCAGATCGACCTCGAATCGAGCGACATCAAGGAGATCTGCTACCGGCGTCTGCTGGGTAAGTCACCAGCGGGTGAAGCCGAACTGGGCAAGCTGTTCGATGCACATGGCCAAGCGCTGCGGTACAACACCAAGCTGCAGGATGCCAAGTACTACGACGCGGATTTCAGCCGGGAGAGCTTCATCAATCTGTATCCCTTCCTGCCGGCGCACTTCGACATCCTGCTCCATCTCCTTGGCGCCCTGGCCAAGTCCACTGGCGGTATCGGTCTGCGCTCGGCAATCAAGGTGATCCAGGACGTGCTGAAAGGCGAAGGCGGTTCCAAGGCCATGGCCGATCAGCCCGTGGGCTGGCTGGCCACCACGGTGACGCTATACGACGAACTGGAAAAGGACATCCGCCGTGCCTTTCCCTCGATTCATCAGGCGGTGGGCAAGGTGCAGATTCGCTATCCAGACTCCCCGCTCCATCAAGACATCGGCAAGACCATCGCCGTTTTGCAGATCCTCGGTAACCTGCCGGTGTCGGTGCAGAACGTCGCCAGCCTGATGCACCCATCCGTCACGGCACCTTCGCAGCTCGACGCGGTGAAGAAAGCCGTTGAAGAGATGCTCAACGACGTGTATGTGCCGCTCGGCGAGAAGGACGGCAATCTCGTGTTCCTTAGCGAGAAGCTGCGGGATATCGAGCATGAGCGTGGCGCTATTGCACTGCGTACCGTGGACGTGAAACGCATCTTCAACGATGCACTGCGTGAGTCCTTCAATCCGCTGCCTCGTGTCAGTCTCCACGGCACGATGGCCGTCACAACGGGCCTGAAAGTCCAGTCCGGCAGCGTCATCACCAGCCTGGCCGGTGATCAGAGCACTATTCAAACTGTCGTCGAGCTGGTGCCCGCCAGCGACTACGACACCGCCAAGAACCGGATGCTGGAAGATTCCCGCAGCCGCGCGGGCCGGAACGTCATCGGGCTCTTGGCTCGCGCCAATCCCGAACTCGACGAGCTGGCCAACGAAATCTATCGCTGCCAGCGCATTGCCGAACTGCACCGCAACGAGCCCGACCAAGAGGTCAAGGACTACTGCACCGGCCAGCTCGACCGCGCTGCCAAGCTCGCGACCCAGCTCCAGAGCAAGATCAAGCAAACCCTGCAAGCCGGCTCGTTTGTGTTCCGTGGGCAGGCCACGGCGGTGTCGGCGCTGGATGCCGACCTACTGGAAGCCGCCAAGAAGCTGCTCTCCGACGTGGCCAACCAAGTATTCCACCGTTACGTCGAAGCGCCGGTGCGTGTAGGAACCGACACCGCCGAGAAATTCCTCAAGGTCGGCAACCCCGCCGCCATCAGCAGTGCGCTGGATCCGCTCGGCCTGGTGCAAACCGTCGCTGGTCGAGCCTCGTTCAAAACCGACCACAAGGCGATGATCAGCCTGCGTGACTATATCGACAAGCATGGCACGGTCGATGGCAAACGCCTGCTCGATGACTTCAGCAGCGACCCGTTCGGCTGGTCGCCGGACACCACGCGCTACATCGTCGCCGCCATGCTCATGGCCGGCGAAATCAAGCTCAAAGTCTCGGGCCGTGAAGTGACGGCCGCCGGCCAGCAGGCGATCGATGCCCTGAAGACCAACAACTCCTTCAAGCAGATCGGTGTTTCGCTGCGGGACCAGCGCCCATCCATCGAAACGCTCGGACGCGCCGCTGAGCGACTCACCGAGCTGGTCGGCGAGATGGTCATCCCGCTGGAACAAGAGATCAGCAAGGCGGTGATGAAGCACTTCCCGCGCTTTCAGCACGACTACGGCTCTTTGGCCGAAAAGCTCAGCAGCCTCGGGCTGGCAGGCAGCGATCGCATCCGCACCTTGAACCAGGACATTGCCGATATCCTGTTCACCGATGCCTCCGATGCACCGCAGCGCCTGGGCGCCGAAACCTCCGCCATTTACGACAGCCTCAAGTGGGCGCTGGAAGTGAAGCGGGCGCTCGATAATGGGCTCGACGCCACCCTGCGCGACTTGCAAGCCCATCGCCGTGACATCGAAGCCTTGCCGGACACCGGCGTGCCAGGGGAGCTGCGCCGCGAACTTGCCGAAGACCTGGGAACCCTGTCGGAGCGCTTGGGCAAAGAGGACTTCTACAGGCACACGGCTGACTTCAATTCGCTGCTCACGCGCCTGAAGGGCCGCGTGCGCGACGCCGTCAACATGCTCTCCAATCAGCAGAAGCTGCGCTTGAAGGAAGGCATCGAGGACCT
Organism: Tepidimonas fonticaldi; assembly: GCF_007556755.1. Taxonomy (GTDB): domain Bacteria; phylum Pseudomonadota; class Gammaproteobacteria; order Burkholderiales; family Burkholderiaceae_C; genus Tepidimonas; species Tepidimonas fonticaldi. The sequence continues at coordinate 98,467 of NZ_VJOO01000006.1, forward strand.
GCAGCGTCTGCCCGAATGGGAAGAACTCACCCAGGCAGAACGTGGCAACGCCGTGAACCGGCTGGATGGCCTTGCCTTGGCCGCCACACAGGATCTGGCTGGACTCAAGAAGCTGCTGGCTCGCGACTACGACATCAACAGCACCCTCGAAGACCTCAAGCGCTCGATCCAGCGCCAGGGCCAGGAACGCCTACGGCAACGCATGGAGGAAGAGCGCGCCAAGACCGGCGAGAAAGGCCCCGCCAAGCTCACCAAGTCGATTGCCGTCCCGGTGAAGATGACCTCGGCGGCAGACATCGACGCGCTGATTCAGCAGCTCCACGAAATCAAGGCTCAGCTCGCGCTGTATACCGAGATCGAAGTGACGCTCTCGCTTGGCAACGGAGGCGATCAGTAAATGGCCTTCGACCAAACAACTCGAAACCGCCTGCAGCGCTTCGTCAACGACGCGCGCCGCGTGCTGGAGGAGGAATTCACCCGCCAGCTGCAGAACGACTATGGCATGGACCCGACCTCGGGCACGGTGGCTTTGCTTTCCAGCCTGCGCCATCTCGACGACGCCCAGCGCGAAACCGCCCGCATCCTGCGCGACACCCTGGCGCACTACACCGCCAGTGGCGACATGAATGCGACCCAGGGGCTGGACCGTATCGTCCGCGAGCAGGCCTTTACCGTGCTGAACCGCCTGGCGGCGCTGCGCATGGCGGAGGCGCGCGGGCTGTTGATCGAATCAGTGGGCAATGGTTTCCAGGCCAAGGGCTTTCAGCTCTATGCGCGACTGGCCGGCACCGGCCTGGGCGAAACCGGCGATGCCTACCGCGTGTACCTGTTCAGCGTGTTCGACGAACTGGCCCAAGACCTGCCCGGCCTGTTCGACCGCTACTCACCGCAGGGCCGCCTGTTCCCGCGCGAGGCCGCGCTGCTGCAAGTGCTGAATCTGATCAACGGTTCCGACATCGCCTCGCTGTGGAGCGAGGACGAAACCATCGGCTGGATCTACCAGTACTTCAACTCCAAAGAAGAGCGAAGGGCCATGCGCGAGGCCAGCCAGGCGCCGCGCAACAGCCGGGAACTCGCCGTGCGCAACCAGTTCTTCACACCGCGCTATGTGGTTGAGTTCCTGGTGGACAACACCCTCGGGCGTCTCTGGTTCAACGCCACGGGCGGGGCCACCGGCCTGCGCGAGCGTTGCCAGTACCTGCTGGTCAAGCCGGACGAAACGCCACCAGCCGCCACCAAGCTGCGTGACCCGCGCACCCTCAAGCTGCTGGACCCGGCCTGCGGCTCCATGCACTTCGGCCTATATGCCTTCGATCTGTTCGCTGAAATCTATCGCGAGGCCTGGGCATGGGAACAGCAGCACGGGCCCGGTTCGCTGGATGTCTCGACCCAGCCCCAGGCTGCATTCAAGCCACTGAGCCAGACCTACGAGGACAAGGCGGCATTTCTGCGCGACCTGCCTCGTTTGATCATCGAGCACAACATCTATGGCGTCGATATTGATCCGCGCGCTGCGCAGATTGCATCCCTGGCACTGTGGCTGCGAGCGCAGCGTGCCTGGCACGAGGCCGGCGTCAAGGCCAAAGACCGCCCACTGATTGGGCGGGGCCATGTGGTCGCCGCCATTGCGCCGCCAGCAGAACGGGAGTTGCGTCAGCAGTTTGCGGCCAACCTCGACAAACGTGACGCCGAGCTGTTCGAGAAGACCCTGCAACTGCTCAAGGGCCTGCCGGAGCTGGGGGTGCTGCTCCAGGTCGAACGGGAACTGCCGCATTTGATCCGTCAGGTTTATGTAGGCAAGGGCACCGGCCTGTTTGCCGCCCAAGAGCAGGAGAACTGGCAACAGGCCGAGGCGCGACTGCGCACGGCACTCATCGAGTTCGCCCAAGCGGCCAAGTCAACGTACCAGGGGCGCCTGTTTGCGCAGGATGCCCTGCAAGGATTGCGGCTCATCGATCTATGCCGGGAAGCGTTCGATGTGGTGGTCATGAATCCGCCCTTCGGCGCGCCGGCGGCCAACACCAAGGATGACTTGGCCCGCGCCTATCCGCGCAGCAAGAACGATCTGCTCGCCGTCTTCGTCGAGCGCGGCCTGGAGCTCATGCGCCGCGGTGGGCGCCTTGGCGCCATCACCTCGCGCACGGCGTTTTTCCTCTCCAGCTTTCAGAACTGGCGCGAGCAGGTGGTGTTGGGCATGGCCCGGCCCGAGGTCATGGCCGATCTGGGGCATGGCGTGATGGACGACGCCATGGTCGAGGCCGCCGCCTATGTGTTGGAGAAACAAGTATGAGAATAAAGCGCCTGGCTATCCACAACTATCGGAGCATCAAGGATCTGACCCTGGAATGCTGTGCCATGGTCTGCATGCTTGGGCCGAACAATCACGGCAAGTCAAATATCCTTTCAGCGCTTGAGTATTTTCTAACCGGCGGGTTCAAGCCCGTTGAAGCGGACTTCTTCCAGCATCGCGATGTCGAGGACAGATCCTTATGGGTTGAGGTGACATTTGATGAGCTGACCGAGCAGGAAGTCAGGACCTTTCAGAGGTATGTGCTCTCGGACGGTAGTCTCCGCGTGCGCAAGACAACAAGGATGGTCGATGGTGGAGCCCTTGAGGTTTCTTACAACGGCTACACGGAACAGCCAGCAGAACCCTGGCTGCAAACTGACCGGGCCAGCGAGTACGCCAATCGGGATGCGATCAACGCGACCCCTCTTAGGGATCTGGTGCCGGAAACCGGGCGTTTGAACAAAGCTATGGTCGAAGCGGCGCAGCAACGCTACATCCAGGATAACCGAGATACCCTTACGCTTCCCCTGGCGCTGGAAACCGGCAACTTCCTGGGCCAGAAAAACATCGCGGCGGGCATCCTGCCTGAACTGCTGCTGGTGCCTGCCGTTCGCGACCTCAGCGATGAGATCAAAGTCAAGACCACCACTGTATTTGGTCGCTTACTTAGCCGCGCTATCCAGGATATGGCCCAGCGTGACCCGCGCTTCGCGGCGGCCAGAGAGCAGCTTGCCGCAGTCATCGCTTCGTTGACGGAACGCATGGAGGATCCCGAGCAGACCCCCGCCACCGAGTTGATTCGTCTTGAGCGAGGTATTGAGGAGGAGCTTCGCACCTGGGGTGTTCGTGTCAACATCGAAATCTCTCCGCCGGAGATCGAGAAGCTGTTCGAACTCGGGACTGAAGTTTTCCTTGATGATGGCGCCCGAACCAGCGCAACCCGGAAGGGGCATGGGCTGCAGCGCGCGCTAATGTTCGCGCTGATTCGCGCTTGGTCCAAGGCGCTGCGCACCGAATCGCAGGGCATCGAGGATATTGCCGCCAGGAAGCGGTCCGACTCGGTCATTTTCGCCGTAGAAGAGCCGGAGCTGTTCCTGCACCCTCACGCGCAACGACGGCTGTTCCAGTCTCTGCGGAAAATCGCTGCGGTGCCGGAACACCAGGTCATGCTCTGCACTCACTCGCCGCACTTCATCGATACAGATGAGTATCGACAGATCGCCATGGTCTATCGGGACGACCCACGGACGGGCACATCTATCCGCCAATGCACCAGTGATCTTTTCGCCGGTGAAGACCTTGCTGACCGGAAGAAGCGCTTCCGACTCGCGCATTGGATTAATCCCGAGCGAGCCGAGATGTTCTTTTGCCGCAAGGCGATATTCGTGGAGGGCGAAACCGAGCGCGTCCTGCTGCCTTACCTGGCGGATCGGCTGGGGTTGTTGGATTCCGAGGTCTCGGTGATCGACTGCGGCTCAAAATTCAACCTGCCGTTCTACGTCGAGCTGGCAAAGGCGTTTGGCATTCGTTACGCGGTCGTTCACGATGAAGACCCACTGCCAAACCCGGTGCCGGCGGACTGGAGCGAAGACAAGCGCAGGGCCAGTCAGCGGACATTCGACCTCAACGCCGAGATTGAACAACTGGTAGAGGCGCCCCTTGGTCGGCGCCACATGTTATCGCCAGATTTCGAGAGCGCCACGGGCGTTTCCAAGAACCAGGGCGACAAGAAAGGAAAGGGCTTGGCGGCACTCGACTATTTCGAGCAAAAGCAACCGGGAGAGATTCCGGATGTTCTGAAAGACCTGTTGCGTGTCCTCTACCGTGATTCGGAGGTCGTCCAATGACTACTTTCCTTCGGCTGCTCGCCGAAAATGACAAGCGCGAAGGGCTGGCGACGGCCTGCACATGTTTGCGCGCCGGCCAACCCGACCCGCGCGCTTTCGAGGTTGAACCCGAAGCATTCGACGCCGTGCCCGGCAAGCCCTTCGCCTATTGGGTGAGCGAGGCGGTGCGCCAGACCTTCCGGCGCCTGCCGCCCTTCGAGAGCGAGGGACGCACGGTCAAGCAGGGGCTCGCCACCGCCGACGACTTCCGCTTCGTGCGCGCCTGGTGGGAGGTGCAGCCGGGCGGCACGGCGGGCAAATGGTTTCCCTTCGCCAAGGGCGGCGCCTATTCACCTTTCTACGGCGACATCCACTTGGTAGCAAATTGGAAGCACGACGGGGCCGAAATTAAGAATTTTTTTGATCCAAAAACAGGAAAGCTTAATTCCCGGCCACAAAATCTCGATTATTACTTTCGGCCTGGTTTTACGTGGTCTTATAGGCCGTCATCTACGGGGAGCTTCCGTTTTCTTCCGCGCGGAGTGGTGTTTAGCGTTAACGGTTCCTCTGGTTTTGTGGAAGGAGATGAGGCCTCACAAATTGCAGCCAGCGTTGCACTCGCCAATTCATCGACATTCAATTTCTTGATAAGGCTACTTTTTTCTCGAGGTGGTGCTGGAGGTGGACAAACTTTAACTTACGAGGTGGGGTATGTCGCAATGACTCCTGCGCCAGCACTGTCTGATTACATGTGTAGCAGATTAAACGCTTTGGTTCGAAGCGCATGGTCATTGAAACGAACGACAGATACCATCGAAGAAACCTCCCATGCGTACCTGCTACCAGCCGCCTTGCGTGCGCGACTGGCTGATTACGACCCCGTCGCCATTGAAGCAGAACTGTCACGCATCCAGATCGAGATCGACTCAATAGCTTTTGACCTCTATGGCTTCAATGAAGCCGACCGTGCTGCCGTTCAAGTCACCCAAGGTGTGGCAAACGAAGGCGATGCCGAGGACGGTGCAGATGACGAAGGCGACGATGAAGACAGCGCTTCACCCATCGACCACACGGCCGGCTTGTTGAGCTGGGCAGTTGGTGTGGCATTTGGTCGTTTCGACTGGCGCCTGGCCACGGGAGAGCGCGCGGCACCTCCAGAGCCCGATCCTTTCGATCCGCTGCCCGCCAAAAGCCCCGGAATGCTGCCCGACGGGGCCGCGCCCTTCCATGCGCACGAAGGCATCCTGGTGGACGACCCGGGGCACCCGCATGACCTCGCACGCTTAATTGAGGAAGTTCTCGTTCGCGTCGAGGTGCCAATACCGGAGGACGTGCGCCGCTGGCTGCAACGCGACTTCTTCCCCTTCCATCTGCAGCGCTACTCCAAGAGCCGTCGCAAGGCGCCCATCTACTGGCCGTTGAGCACAACGTCCGGCAGCTACACCCTGTGGGTCTATTACCCCAGCCTTACCAGCCAGACGCTTTACACGGCAATCAACGACTTTGTCGAACCCAAGCTCAAACAAGTCGGCGCTGACGTGACGGCGCTGCGCAACAAGGGCTCTGCCCGCACGCGCGACGACGAAAGGCAGTTCGAGGCGCTGCAAGCCTTCGAGCTGGAGCTGATTGAGCTGCGCGACACTTTGCTCAAGCTCGCGCCCACCTACAAGCCCAACCACGACGACGGTGTGCAGATCAGTGCCGCGCCATTGTGGCAGTTGTTCCGCCACAAACCCTGGCAGAAGGTGCTCAAGGACACCTGGGAGAAGCTCAAGAAAGGCGACTACGACTGGGCGCACCTGGCCATGAACGACTGGCCCGAGCGTGTGCGCGAGAAGTGCAAGACCGACAAGTCGCTGGCCATCGCTCACGGGCTGGAGGATCTCTACATCGAGCCCGAGGCCAAGCCGAAAAAAGCACGCGGTAAGAAGAAGACCGGAGGCGATGAATGAGCATCGCTGAATTCATCCGTGAAAGCGTGCTGCGGCCGCGCCTGAAGCAGGCAGGCTGTCTGGTGGTGTACGACCCGGCCCGGCGTTACCGCGACTTGTGCTTCGATTTGATGGCTGACAAGGTGCGGGTGGTGGATGCGTCTGAAAGCAGCATCGAAAGCCGCGAGGCGGCGCTGCTGGCGCTGCGCGAGGTGGGGCAGCCCAAGGCCGCGCTGGAAGGGGTGTTGATCTACGTGCCAGCCAAGCGCCCAGAAACCGATGAACAGAAGCAGACTGACCCGTTCGCCCTGTACGCAGAATGCGGCGCGGTGTTTCCGCAAGACGATGGCGATGAGTATCTGAACCTGTGCCTGCGCGCCAGGCCGGATCACGCGACCGAAATTCGCCGTTTGTTCGCCGACAACCCCGGCGGGCCGTCCTTTGCGGTGATCGATGCCATTGGCGGCGGTGTGAGCTGGCCCCAGTTGCGAGCCACATTGCGGGTGGAGTCCGGCCGCGAGATTCTGGCCGCACTGCTGGCTCCCACTACCAGCCAATCCGAAGCGCTCAAGGGGCAGGAAGGCTGGTTTCAAGAGGCGCGTGACTTCCTCCGCACGACCCTGGGTCTGAGCGTGAAGACGCGCGGCAAGACCTGGTCCGCGCTGGCGGATGAACTGTGGCGCTATGTGCTGTTCAGTGAATTCGTGTTCGATTTACCAGTGGCGCTGCCGGACACCTTGAAGGGGGTACCGCACGCACCGATGGAAGCCAGACCCATCGTCGAGGATGTGTGCGACCGTCTGCGCAGCGATCCGAAGTCACGCGTGGCATACATTGAGCGCGCAGAAGCCATCGAGAAGGAACTCAACCTGCCTGATCTTTGTAGCGCAATTGAAGACTTGGGCGAGCGTGACACTTTCCCATTCGAGGAACGGACCTTCCTGCGCACGGCAATCAAGGGCATTGTCAATGGCGACACCGATGCCACGCGCCGGGTGCTGACCCGCCACAAGAGCTCGGTATGGCTCGGCAAGGGCGAAAGCCAGGCTCAGTGGGAGTTGGTGCGCTCTGGTTTGAGCCTGGTGGAGGCCTGCGAAGACTTTGAACGCCAGTTGCCAGACCATGCCCGTTCTCAGGCGGAGCTGATCGATTTCTACCTGGGTAGCCTACGCGAGGCAGATCGCCTGCAACGCGAGTTTGAGCAAGCGGCAGGTGACTTCCTTGACCCACATGGCTTGATGCATGAAGTGATCAGCCAGGCTCGAGCGCGCTATCGGCGCTTGGCCGAAAAGGTCCAAGGCGTTTTCGTGAAGCACATCGAGACTACGGGATGGCCGCCGGCTGGGCGACTGGCCAACGCCGATGCTTTTGATCGGCTGGTGGCTGATCGCCTCAAGGAAAGCGGACGCAAGGTGGCCTACCTGATGGTGGACGCCCTGCGCTACGAGTTAGGCGTGGCCCTCGAAAAGCTGCTGGCGGAAGATGGGCCTGTCGAGCTGAAAGCGGCCTATGCGCAGCTACCGACCATCACGCCGGTGGGCATGGCGAGCTTGCTGCCGGGTGCCCGCACCGGGCTGACCCTGACGCTGGAGAACGAATCGCTCGTACCCAAACTGGACGGTGTGCCGGTGAGCAATGTGACGCAGCGCATGGGCATTCTGAAAAAAAAGTACGGCGACCGCTTCGCGGAAATGCTGCTCAACGATTTTGTTCGCGGCAAGCCGAAGATCGCAGAGACCGTCGATCTGCTGGTGCTGCGCTCCAGCGAAATCGACAGCCAGCTCGAAAGCAACCCGGAAACCACACTCGGCTTGATTCCCGGAACGCTCAAGCTGATCCGCGTGGCGCTGCACAAGTTGCGCGGCATGGGCTTCAAGGAAGCCGTGATCGTGACCGATCACGGCTTCTTCCTGAACACACAAGCAGAGGCAGGCGATGTGTGCGTCAAACCGCAGGGGAAGTGGCCCGTCAATGCCCACGATCGCATGATGCTGGGCGACGGCACCGCCGATGATCACAGCCTGGTCGTCAGCGCCGAGAAGGTCGGCATCCGCGGTGACTTCGCCCAAGTGGCGCTACCGCGCAGCATGGCGCCCTATCGCTCAGGGCACTTGTATTTTCACGGCGGAGCTTCGCTGGCCGAGGCTATCGTGCCAGTGTTGATTGCGCGTCTGGATACCGCCGCCCATGCGGACCTGCGCAAGGTGGTGGTGGAGCTGAGTTACAAGAACGGCGCCAAACGAATCACTACGCGATTGCCGGTCATCGAGGTGATGCTAGTAGCCGACGACATGTTCTCGCAGGACGTGAGCCTGGAGATCTCGCTGGAAGCGCAGGACAGCAAGGGGAAGGTGGTGGGAGAGCCGCGCCCAGGCGGCGATGTGAACCCCGCGACCAGAACCGTGACCCTGATGCCAGGCCAGCGCAAGCAGATTGCGCTGCGAATGGATGATGAGTTCAGAGGCAAGTTCAATGTTGTAGCGCTAAACCCCACAACCTCGGCAGCCTACAGCAATCTGGCGCTTGAAACCGACTATACGGAATGAGCCCTATGGACGAACTCGACCAAAAACTAAACGCCACTTTCGACGGCAAGGTGCTGCGCAAGGACTTAGTGCACCGGATCAAGAAGGGAACCAACGTCCCGACTTTCGTCCTGGAGTTCCTGCTCGCCAAGTATTGCGCGAGCAACGACCAGGCAGAGATCGATGCAGGCATGGAGGCCGTTCTGTCGACGCTGCAGGAAAACTACGTGCGGCCGGATGAGGCCAATGCCGCGCAGTCCAAGGTCGCCACCAAGGGCAAGCACCGGTTCATCGACAAGGTCCATGTTCGGTATGTCGAGAAGGAAAAGCGGCACTGGGCCTCATTGGAGAACTTCAACTCGCAGCGCATCGCGATTGCCGAGAAGTTCTACCGCGACAACGACAGGTTGCTGGAGGGCGGCATTTGGGCCGAGGTCACCCTAGCGCACAACGACATCGACGAGGATGACTATGCGTTCTCCATTGAGGATCTGCGGCCAATCCAGCTGACCCGCTTCGACTTCGACCGCTATGCAGAAGGCCGAGCAGCTTTCACGCGTGATGAGTGGCTTGCGGTGATATTGCGCTCTGTGGGGCTGGAACCCAGCAGGCTGTCGAAGCGCGTGCAGATGCATTTCATCGCCAGGTTGGCTGCATTGGTGGAGCCCAACTACAACTACATCGAGTTGGGGCCTCGCGGCACCGGCAAGTCCTATTTTTTCAGTGAGTTCTCGCCCTACGCCACGCTGATCTCGGGCGGGCAGGCGACCAAGGCTACCTTGTTCTACAACAACGCACGTCGCAAGGTTGGGCTGGTTGGATTTTGGGACACGGTCGCGTTTGACGAGGTTGGCGGGATCAAAGTGCGCGATCCAGACACTATCCAGATCATGAAGGACTTCATGGCCAACGGGCGCTTTTCGCGAGGGGCCGAAGTCATCGCTGATGCAAGCCTGAGCTTTGTTGGCAACATCGATGTGTCTGTGCAGCAGGTGGTCAATTCCAACGAGCACGACCTGTTTCAGCCCTTGCCGCCGGAGTTCGACCTGGCCGTGATGGACCGCTTCGCCGCCTACATCCCAGGCTGGGAGATGCCGAAGAACAGCAGCGAGTTCTTGACCAGCAATTACGGGTTCATCACTGATTACTTGGCCGAGGCCTTCCATTACCAGTTCAAGCACACGAATCGGTATGAGGAAGTGAGCAAGCGCATCCGACTTGGCAAGGCCATCGAGGGGCGTGACGAGAAAAGCATCAAGAAGACTGTCTGCGCGTTTTTGAAGGTCCTGCACCCGAACGGGCCGCCGACGGACGAAGAGTTCGAAGAATACGTGGCCTACGCCATCGAGTACCGCCGACGCGTCAAGGAGCAGATGAACAAGCGCAAGCCGGATGACGAGTTTGCCCGGATCAATCTGTCTTACTTCAAGGCCAGCGGTGAAGAGGTGGTGGTCTTCTGCCCCGAGTCGAAGGATGCGCCGGCAACGCAAGAGCCGGCGCGCCGTCGGTTAAATCAGGCGGATGGGCAGCCTACTGAGGCGGTCGAAGTTCGGCCCGCTGCGCAACCAGCGCGTGCTGTGTCGGATTCTCCAGCGGTACCGAAGCCGATATCACCGCCACCGGAGGCGGCTTTGACTGCGAGCGACCCATCACCGATTAAGCTCAAAGAACAGCACTTCACCATCCACTATGGCGATACTGGGTACAGCTATGAGTCGATCATCGGCCCTTATCTGCAAGGCGCGAAGTCTGTTGTCGTCGAAGACCCCTACATCCGGCTGCAACACCAGATTCAGAACTTCGTCCGCTTCTGCGAAGCGGTGCTGAAGGCTGGCACGGTGAAGAAAATCAGCTTGATCACTAGCTACGACGACAAGACCCAGTTAGCTGATATCGCAGAGAAGCTTGATGAATTGAAGCAGAGCCTGCTGGAGTTAGATGTAGAGCTGGAGGTAAAGCTCAACCCGAACATGCACGATCGGGAGATTCGTATCGACAACGGCTGGGTGATCAAGATTGGCCGGGGGTTGGACTTCTTCCAGAAACCTGGAGGCTGGTTCGAGGTGGGCGCAAATGATCTGAGCTTGCGCAAGTGCCTTGAAACGAAGGTGGATATCTTCCGTGCGTAAAGCGCCAGGTCAGAGAAGCAGGGCAACCTCCGCTTCCCGCCGAGTCACCAGCCCGGGCAGCACCTTTCCGCCCCCATAGACCCATCGGCGTAGCTCATTAGCTGCGCTCGGCCAGTCCCGCTGGTTGATCGGCCGCCTCAGCGTCGACGTCTGTGTCCGCGACGTGGATGTGGTAATACGATAGAGAGGGGGCTCGACTGTTCTGTTAACAAAGGCCAGGAAGGTGGGCATGAATTTACATTGTTTCCTGGTCGATCGTTAGTTTGTTCAAGCAAAACATGTGCTTGTAGCGTTGTTTACGTTTTTACGTATATACAACCGTTCTGAGCCGGACCGATCCACTGCCCAAGGATGTCAAACTGGCGTCATCCACTTCTCCCATGATCGGCGGCTTGCGTGACCCGCGGGGGGCGCGCAAGGATCCACCGAAACGGGAGAAGAGATGGCAAACACCGTACGCACGGGATACTGGCTGGGGGCAGCGGCTGTGGTTTTGGGACTGAGTGCCTGTGGCGGGGATGACGAGCCCCGCTACCGAACGCTGGACGGGAGGGCGCCGATCGTCATCGGCCACCGCGGCGCTTCGGGAGAATTGCCGGAACATACGCTGGAGAGCTACTCCCGCGCCATCGAGCAAGGGGCCCAGTGCATCGAGCCCGACCTGGTCATGACCAAGGACGGCCATTTGATCGCCCGCCACGAGCCGATGCTGGACGACACGACCGACGTGGCGCAGAAGTTCCCCGCATCCCGCCAGCGGACGATGAACGTGGATGGTGTACCGGTGACGGCCTACTTCGCGGGCGATTTCACGCTGGCCGAAATCAAGACGCTGCGGACCCGACAGCCACGCGCGGCACGCCCGCAGCAGTACAACGGTCTGTACACCATTCCGACCATTGAGGAGATCGTGGCGCTGGCCAAGCAGGAAAGCGCACGCCGTGGTCGCACGATCTGCATTTACCCCGAGCTGAAGCATTCCACCTTTCACGCACGGGAGGCGGGATTCGGGCCCAACGTCTTCGAGGACAAGTTGCTGGCCGTGTTGCACGCCGCCTACGGCAACAGCCCATCGGCGCCGGTGTTCATTCGTCGTCCCTGAAATATTCATAACCTCATGATTTTTCTTGTGTTATTGTCTGTTTGCGAGTACAATTTCCCCCAGAGTTGATGGTCTGATGCGCCGTTTTCTGGGAGTTTTTCGATGTTTGCCTGCCCCGCCACCGAGGACTTCTTCCGCTTGCGGCTCGATCAGATGATCGACCTGCGCCATCCGCTGGCGGTGTTGTCCTCACGCATGCCGTGGCAGGAGTTGGAAGCAAGGCTGTCGCACCTGTTCATGCGCAAAGCCCGCTCTGGGGTGGCCATGC
>NZ_VJOO01000060.1 GCF_007556755.1 Tepidimonas fonticaldi
TTCAGCGCGCTGCCGAAGCGCTGGATCAGGGTCACCGCACCGCATTGCGCCGTATCCCGCGGCACGCCGGCCTGATCGGCAAGCCAACCGGCGATCACACGATGCACGATGCCCAGCACCGGGCCGATCGCCTCAGGCTTGCTGGCGAACAGGAAGCGCAACGGGTAGATGGCCCTGAATCTCGCGCACCGACATGCCGCGGGCATACATCGAGATGATCCGGTCGTCAAAGCCGGCAAACCGGCGCTCATGCTTCGGGATCAGCTGCGGTTCGAAGCTGCCGGCCCGGTCGCGGGGCACCTCGATCCGCAGCGGCCCGCCGTCGGTCAGCACGGTCTTGCCGCTGCGGCCGTTGCGATGGTTCCCGCAGCCGCCCTCGGGGCTGGCCAAGTGCACGCCCAGCTCAGCCCCCAAGGCGCGCTCGATCACGGCCTTCTTCAGCTTCTGGAACACGGCCTCGACGCCGGCGGCGTCCATCGGTCCGGGGATCAGCTTCTCAAGCAGCTCGTCGGGAAGAATGGCGTCCGGCTTCGCGACAGCGGGGTTCTTCTTGCGTGGCATGGGGGCTCCTGGAAGTCGTCATGGTAGGCCCCTCACACAAAAATCCTGACACCCTCAAGGGATGCGGTCACTCTCGCTCATTTCCAGTAAAATGCTGATTTGTTCAGCGTGTCCTTAAATCCGTATACCCCATGGGAGGAGGAGGCCGATGTACGATTACATCATTGTCGGCGCGGGTTCGGCGGGCTGTGTGCTGGCGAACCGGCTCAGCGCGGATCCGAGCGTGCGGGTGTGTCTGATCGAGGCGGGGCCCAAGGACAAGTCCCCGCTCATCCACTCGCCGATCGGCATCCTGTCGCTGATGTGGAGCCGCAAGCTGAACTGGCGCTACTACACCGAGCCACAGCCCCATCTCGACAATCGCCGCCTCTATTGGCCGCGCGGCAAGACCCTGGGCGGCTCGAGCTCCACCAACGCGATGATCTACACCCGCGGTCACCGCTGGGACTACGACCACTGGGCCGAGCTGGGCAACCGGGGGTGGAGCTACGAGGAGCTGCTGCCCTACTTCCGCAAGGCCGAGAACCGCGAGGCCGGGGGCGACGAATACCACGGCACCGGCGGGCCGCTCAACGTCGCCCGCTTGCGCAAGCCCAACGAGCTCTCCAAGGCCTTCGTCGAGGCGGGGGTGCAGGCCGGCTATCCCCGCAACGACGACTTCAACGGTCCCGAGCAGGAGGGGGTGGGCCTCTACGAGGTCACCCAGAAGAACGGCCGGCGCTGGAGCGCGGCGCAGGCCTACCTGCGCGAGGCCGAGAGCCGTCCCAATCTGGATATCGTCACCGACGCGCTGGTCACGCGGATCCTGCTCGAGGGCAGGCGCGCGGTGGGGGTCGAGCTCCGGCGTCGCGGGGTCCGGCAGACCCTGCGCGCCGCCGCCGAGGTGATCGTCTCGGGGGGCGCCATCAACTCGCCGCAGCTCCTGATGCTCTCCGGCATCGGGCCGGCCGAGGAGCTGCGGCGGCACGGCATCGAGGTCCGGCATTCGCTGCCGGGGGTCGGCCGCAACCTCCAGGATCACCTCGATGTCATGATCGTGCACAAGTGCCGCAAGGCGGTCTCGTACGGGTTCGCCCTGGATTCCCTGTACAAGGGGGTCTTCGCGCTGTTCGAGTACCTGCGCAAGCGCCAGGGCATGTTCGCCACCAACGGCGCCGAGGCCGGCGGTTTCGTGCGCAGCGGCGACGACCAGGCCATACCCGATCTGCAGTTCCACCTCACGGCGATGCGCCTCGACAACCACGGCCTGAACCTGCCCTTCCTCTTCGGCCACGGCTATTCGCTGCACATCTGCGAGCTCCGCCCGAAGAGCCGGGGCTACATCTCGCTCAATAGCGCCGACCCGGCCGAGCCGGCGCACATCCAGCCCAACTACCTCGAGGCGCCGGAGGACATGGAGAAGATGGTGCGCGCGGTCAAGGTCGGGCGGGCGGTGCTCGCTCAGCCGGCCTTCGATCCCTACCGCGGGGCGGAGATCTTCCCCGGCGAACGGGTCCGGAGCGACGACGAGATCCGGGATTTCGTGCGCCGGAAGGCGAACACCATTTACCACCCCGTGGGGACGTGCAAGATGGGACAGGACGACTCGGCCGTGGTCGACGAGCGCCTGCGGGTGCGCGGAATGGAGGGTTTGCGCGTCATCGACGCCTCCATCATGCCCACGCTCGTCGGCGGCAACACCAACGCGCCCACCATCGCGATCGCCGAGAAGGGCGCGGAGATGATTCTCGAGGACCGCAAGCGCGGCCGGGAGCCGAGCGCGACCGTGGCGGTCGCGGCGGCCCAGTGAGGGAACCTGTGGATTGGCGGGAGGAACGACGATGAGCGTGACGGCGCTGAACGCCCAGCGGACGCGGTCCGAGATGGACCGCATGCAGGAGGTCTTCCAGAGCCAGCGGCGAGCCTTCGACCGCGATCCCATGCCGTCGGCCGAGGTTCGTCGCGAGAACCTTCGTCGGCTCAAGGCGGCGATCCTGCGCTATCAGGGGCGCCTGGCCGATGCCGTCAACGAAGACTTCGGCTGCCGTTCGCGCGACGAGACCATGCTCGCGGACATCATGCCGACGGTCAGCCAGATCAACTACCAGCTCAAGAACGTCCGGCGGTGGATGAAGCCCGAGCGGCGCCATGTCGGGGCCGCTTTCCAGCCGGCCAAGGCTTTCGTCCAGTACCAGCCCTTGGGGGTGGTGGGCATCATCGCGCCCTGGAACTACCCGATCCAGCTGGTGCTGGAGCCGCTCGCGACCGCGCTGGCCGCGGGCAACCGGGCGATGATCAAGGTGTCCGAGTTCACCCCGGCCACCAACAAGACCCTCGAGGCCATGCTGGGCGAGGTCTTCCCCGAGGATCACGTCGCCATGGTGCATGGCGAGGCGGAGGTGGCGCAGGCCTTCACGCGCCTGCCCTTCGATCACCTGCTCTTCACCGGCTCGACGGCGGTGGGGCGGCAGGTGATGCGCGCCGCCGCCGAGCACCTCACCCCCGTCACCCTCGAGCTCGGCGGCAAGTCGCCGGCGATCGTCTCGGACACGGTCCCGCTCGATCACGCGGCCGAGCGCATCGCCTTCGGCAAGGCGCTCAACGCCGGGCAGACCTGCATCGCCCCGGACTACGTGCTCTGTCCCGCGGACCGGGTGGACGGGTTCGTCGAGGCCTTCCAGCGCCGGGTCTCGCGCATGTACCCAACGCTGCGCGACAACCCGGACTTCACCGCCATCGTCAACGACCGGCAGTACGAGCGTCTGACGAGGTATCTGCGCGACGCGCGCGAGAAGGGGGCGCGTATCGTCGAGATCAACCCCGCCTCCGAGAAACTGGAGGACGTGCGCAAGCTGCCGCTCACGCTGCTGCTCGACACCACGGAAGACATGCTGGTGCGACAGGAGGAGATCTTCGGGCCGCTGCTGCCCGTGGTGCCCTACGACAGTCTCGACGAGGCGCTCGAGTACGTGCGGCGCAATCCGCGCCCCTTGGCCCTGTACTACTTCGATTACGACAAGCAGCGGCAACGGCGGGTGCTCGAGCAGACGCACGCGGGCGGTGTCTCCATCAACGATACGCTCTCGCACATTGCCCAGGACGACCTGCCCTTCGGCGGCATCGGCCCGTCGGGTATCGGTCGCTATCACGGCAAGGAGGGTTTCCTGACCTTCTCGCACGCCAAGAGCGTGTACGTGAAGCCGCGCTTCAACGGCGCGCGCTTCGCTTATCCGCCGTACGGTCTCGTCAACAAGCTGATCTATCGGCTCTTCATCCGCTAGGCCCCGCGGTGTCCGCCCTGAAACCGGGGCGGACGTCCCTTCCTATCGCTCCCGTTCGAAAACGCGCCGGCGCGCTCGCCGGGCGCCGCTCGCGATCGTTGCCGCCTGGATGGGCATGGAATGCACCGGCGGTCCCGTTCGCGAGGGTTGGTTTTGTGATAATTGCCCGAAAATTTTGTGAAGTATTTAGCTGCGCGCGCCGAAACGTTCGTTCTTTCGGACTCCTCCGAGTTCGGTTGTTTTGATATCGGCAAAGAAGGCGGTTCGATCGGTCCGTGCGGCGCGCTGGCGAGCACGAGCGGCGAGGGAAAAGAAAAGCCCGCGGGGAGACGCGGGCTCAAACGGGTTGTGGGTATCAGAACAGAGAGGTATCCACGTGGGATAGGTTCTGATTGGCGGTCTTCCCGGACCGCCGGGGATAATTCTGGTCTGTATTCGACGAGAATGCAAACGAGAATTCCACGGATTGGCGGGCTCGCGTGCCGAGAATTTCCACCGGGTATAGGAAGTTCAACCGCCCTTTTTTGCGA
>NZ_VJOO01000061.1 GCF_007556755.1 Tepidimonas fonticaldi
GCATGGCCACCCCAGAGCGGGCTTTGCGCATGAACAGGTGCGACAGCCTTGCTTCCAACTCCTGCCACGGCATGCGTGAGGACAACACCGCCAGCGGATGGCGCAGGTCGATCATCTGATCGAGCCGGGCGCGGAAGAAGTCCTCGGTGGCGGGGGGTAATCCCCCCGAAATCCAGCGCTCCGAGAAGTAGAGCTATGCGGCCATGGCCAGCCGCTGTTTTGGGGTGATGCCGCCCAAGGCCATGTTCGGGCGCTCGTGGTTGTAGCGCCACATCCATTGCGTGGCAAACTCGCGGACCTCATCAAGATCGCACCAATGGTACTGCGACAGCCACTCATAGCGCACAGTCCTGTTGAAGCGCTCCACGTAGGCGTTCTGTTGGGGCTTGCCGGGCTGGATGTGCTCGATGTGGATACCGCGGGCACCGGCCCAGTTCAGCAGCGCGGCGCTGATGTACTCCGGCCCGTTGTCGCAGCGAATGACTTGCGGCTTGCCGCGCCAGGCCATGATCTGCTCCAGCGTGCGCATCACACGATGCGAGGGCAGTGAGAGGTCCACTTCGATGCCCAGAGCCTCGCGGTTGAAGTCGTCGATCACGTTGAGCAGCCGGATGCTGCGTCCGTCTTGCAGCTGGTCGTGCATGAAGTCCATCGACCAGACTTCGTTGATGGCCTGCGGCACACTCAGCGGCTCGGGCTTGTCGCGCAGGTTGAGCTCCAGTTGCCGGTATATCCGGTACACCCGCTTGTGGTTCCAGGCAAAGCCTTTGACGTTGCGCAGGTACAGGAAACACAGCCCGAAGTCCCAGGTGCGGTTATTGTCGGTCAGCCGCAGCAGTCACTGGGCGATCTCCTCGTCTTCGGTGTCGCGCCGGGCCTCGTAGCGGTAGCAGGCCTGGCTGATCCGAAAGGCTTGACAAGCCGCCCGGATCGACAGCCCGCGCTGCTGCACGGCTCGTTGTGCCATCTCGCGCCGGCGAGATGGCTTCACCACTTTTTTGCAAGAGCCTCCGCCACGACCTCGGCCTTGAGCTTTTCCTCGACGTACATCTTGCGCAGCCGCCGGTTCTCCTCCTCCAACTCCTTCATGCGCGCCATGAGCGAGGCGTCCATGCCGCCGTACTTGGCCCGCCACTTGTAGAAGGTCGCCGAGCTGATGCCCAGTTCGCGGCACAGATCGGGCACGCTCAGACCAGCCTCCGCCCGCTTGAGCGCGTCGATGATCTGGCTGTCAGTGAAACGCGATTTCTTCATCGTAGAGATTCTCCTTCGAGACTCTCTACTTCTCAGCGCACTGGTTTTGCGGGGGGATTACCGCGGCTTCAAGGCTGAGGACAATATCGATGAACCTGTTGCCAGCGACCCAGTTGAGCGCCTGTTTGTTGCCCTGGCCACCCTCAGCGACATCCCACTTGAATGCGCGCTGCCGTAGTTGCTTCAGATCGCTCTGCCTCAACGCAGCTTCTCCGCCCGCGAAACCCACCACGATCTGCGCGCCGCGCTCACTGCACAGCGCCTTGATCCCATCAAAATCCACACGGTCTTGATAGTTGAGATGGCCACTGTCTGAAATGGTCGAGGACGGGTTCGGTTTTACGTTGTTGTCGAGTTGCTGCAGGGTCTGACCAATCGTCGCCCACTCCTCGGCGAACGGACCGTCAATATCCATCGCAAGCTCTCCAAACGACAAAGCCTTATCCACACGTTTCAACAGGTGCCCATCACGCTCCTTCAATTGTGCTGGCACCAGATAAATCACATACAGTTCGCGACACTGCGCCATGGCGCCCATGCCACCGGGGAAACGTGTCTCCAGCATTTGCTGAACGGCAGCGTATTTCTGCGGCTCTGACGAGGCGGCCTTGATGCGTTCCAGGTCGCTCACCAGATAGGCAGCGCTGTGATCCAGGACCTTGAGTTTGTTTTCGAGATAGATCACGGCTTGGTCAGGTGAAAAACTGCTGCCTGCCGTCTTGAGCTCCAGAAAAACCAGGGCCTGCCGATCTTCGTTGTAGAGCAGAAAGTCGATATTGGTCGACTGCAGGCTGTTTCCTTTGGCGAGTGGAAACTCGGGGCAGAGCATCCGGTAACGCCCGCTCAATGCCCCATCGTCTTTCAGGGTGGCCGTCAGCACCTCCGCCAGGAAGAACCCCAGCACCGGCCCGATCGAACGCTCGACCTGCACCTTCGGAATCTGGCTGCCTTCGAGCAAATGGGCCATCAAGTGGCTCAAAAATCCCTTGTTCATCTGGCTGTTCTGCGAATTACTCATGCTTTTCTGCCTCGCTTTCAGTGATAAAACCTGTGCTCACACGTCCCACCATTCGCCGTCTTGGCGAAACTGGACGTTGTCAAATTGCTGCGGGTATTTTTCTGGTGAAAAGCTGTGAATCGGAACGAGGCGCGCCGGGTTCAAGGCGCGCGCAAACCGTTGCAGGTCGCTGGGGCTGGCGTGTCCGGACGTATGGATCTGGTGCATTTCAATGCCAGCCTCTTGCAGCCAATGCAGCCATTTTTGGCTGGTCTCGTCGGCCAGATAACCCGACCACTGAGAGTAGATGAAACGCGCGCCGTCCAGCACGTCTGCGGCCACCAGATCCTCCATGTGCAATGGCCGAAACAGCAGGACCGCATTCGCAGCCAGCTGCTGCAGGCCTTCCCGATACACCCGCTGTCTCGCATGGCGTTTGAGCAGATCAAAGGCTTGCAGCCTGACGATTTGCCGGCGCTGCCGCTCCGGGGTATAGAGTGCCACGCCCGGCCAGAAAGACTGGGGAATACTGTCATTGCCCGTTGCTTCGAGGATGGCCGCCGTATAGAGATCAATGACCAGGGTGCGACCTGCCTGCTTGCAGGCGCGGTACAGCGTGACGACCCGGTCAATATTCTGTGCAGAGGCATAGACCATGACCAGCCCGGATGTTGCCCGGATTTGCTCGAGCAACTGCTTCTCCAGCGCTGCTTCCGAAGGGAACGCATCGTCTTCTTCAAGCCGCGACAGGGTCGTGCCTTCCATCAGCAACACATCGATCTTCGATGGTGGGTGCTGCAAGAAAGCCTCGAACAGTCGCCCCTTGCGTCCGTGCCCACGAAAATCCCCGCTGTAGAACAGTCGCTTGCCACCCGCCTCTACCAAGAGTCCGTAGGCATCGTAGGCGGAGTGATCGACCAGATACGGCGTAATCCGAAACGGTCCGATCTGGAGCGGGGTGCGGTGCTGGAGATCGAACCCGTCCAAGGGCGGCAAAGGCTGACCGGTGAAGGGCGCAGCCGCCTGAATGATGCGCCGCGCTGCTGCGCCGATACCCACCGGTGTGCCCGGTGGCAAGTGATGCAGCAGCCCATAATGGTCAACGTGCGGGTGTGAAACGATGACGGCGGCAATCCCTTGCGTGACAGGGGGAAGCAAAGCGGTGTCACCAAACTCGCCATCCAGGGGCAGGCCCACATCCAGAAGAATGCGCACGCCCTCGTGCGCAAGCTCGATGCAGCTGCCGCCAATTTGCTTGGTACCTCGGTGAATACAGACCCTCATTCCCTCTCCCGGGCGTCGTCGCAATATGTAGTTGTCGCATCCCGGATGATCACATAATACCCAGCCGCCGTGGATACCTGCTGGCACGCAGCATCCTGCAAGAGCTGCTGCGAGGCGCGGGAGTCGGCGGCGAGGTCTCATCCGAAGGAGTGCGATCAT
>NZ_VJOO01000062.1 GCF_007556755.1 Tepidimonas fonticaldi
GGCGCGATCAACATACTCAGGGCGGGACACGCCCGTTGCGCCTGTGAAGTGAG
Organism: Tepidimonas fonticaldi; assembly: GCF_007556755.1. Taxonomy (GTDB): domain Bacteria; phylum Pseudomonadota; class Gammaproteobacteria; order Burkholderiales; family Burkholderiaceae_C; genus Tepidimonas; species Tepidimonas fonticaldi. The sequence continues at coordinate 54 of NZ_VJOO01000062.1, forward strand.
CGGTGCAGTCATGCCGCCAGCAGCAGGAACCCACCGAAGCGACTCATTCCGGCTCGATGCCGGGGTGAGCGCCGCAGGAATCCCCCGACTTTAGGCGGGGGAGGATGTCAAGCTGAAGGACCGCAGCAAGGACCTGGTCATCAGCGGCGGCTCCAACATCTACCCGCGCGAGGTGGAGGAGGTACTGCTGACCGCCCCGGGCGTGGCCGAGGTGGCCGTGGTCGGCGCGCCCGACCCGGAGTGGGGTGAGGTGGTGGTGGCCTTCGTCGTCGCGCAGCCCGGCGCGGCCCCCAGCGCCGAAGCGCTGGATGCGCACTGCCTGGCGCACATCGCGCGCTTCAAGCGGCCCAAGCGCTATGTGTTCCTCGACGCCCTGCCCAAAAACCACTACGGCAAGGTCCTCAAGACCGAGCTGCGTGCGCGCTTGTCCGCGTCTGCCTGAGGGCGCTCCGCCGGGGCGGGTGCGGCGGGCAGCGCCCGGGCCCCGGCACCGATCCACACCACCGTCGGACGTCCGCTGTGCAGCACGCTGGCCTGTGCCAGCGTATCGAGTGTGTGCTGGGAGTGGATGGCATCCGGCCAGCCGGCGCGCGAGACCACACTGACCGGCGTGGTCGCCGGCCAGCCAGCGGCCGCCAACTGCCGCGCCAGGCCAGGCAACTGCTTGCCGGCCATGTAGAACACCTCCGTGTCCGCGTGGCGACCGGCTTGCAGGTCGTGTTCGCGCGTCATGGCCGTGGTCAAGGCGACGCTGCGGCCGTGCCCGCGCCGGGTTAGCGGTTGCTGCGCATCGGCCGCGGCGGCCAGGGCGGCGGTCACGCCGGGCACCACCACGGCCTCGTGGCCGGCGGCGCGCACGGCGGCCAGTTCCTCTTCCAGCCGGCCGAAAACGCTGGGGTCGCCGCCTTTGAGGCGCACCACCCGCGCGCCGGTGGCCGCATGGTGCAGCAGCAGGGCGTGAATCACCGTCTGTTCCGTGGCGCGGCCAAAGCCGCGCTTGCCGACGTCGATCCAGTGGGCCTGCGGGGCCAAGGCCCGCAAGGCGGGGTCGGTCAGGGCGTCCGCCAGCACCACCTCGGCCTCGGCCAGCAGGCGCGCGCCGCGCACGGTGATCAGATCGGCCGCGCCGGGGCCGGCGCCGATGAAGGCAATCGTCCCCATGTCAGTCCACCAGCAGGGCGCCGCTGGTGCGGTGCGTGGCCGGATCGACGACGATCAGGGCACCGCCCTCGGTCGAGCCGCTGAACGCCGTCAACGGCAGCGGCTCGGCGGTTTCCACCACCACCCGCCCCAGGTCGTTGACGCCCAGGTGCTGGGCCTCGACCGGTTCCAGCGTATCGATGTCCAGCCGGTGTTCGATGGCGACGAGGCGCCCTTGCACCCAGCGGTGGCCGTGGCGCAGCCAGTAGCGCCGCCCCACCAGGGCGGGTTCGGGGTCCAGCCAGGCCAGGGTGGCGGCGAAGCGGCGGCGCCCCTCCAGTGCACCGGGGGCCGCCAGCCAGTCGCCGCGCGAGACGTCGATCGCGCGGTCCAGCACCAGGCCGACCGATTGGCCGGCGTCGCCCGCGGCCAGGGGCTGACCGGCGTGGTGCAACACCTGCGCCACGCGCGCCGTCTCGCCGGAGGGAAAGACCGCCACCGCATCGCCGGGGCGCACCGTGCCGGTGGCCAGACGGCCCCAGCAGATGCGCGGCTGGTGACCGGTGCCGTCCCCACCGCGGGCCACCCATTGCACCGGCAGCCGCCAGGGCGCGTCCCCGTCCGGTTGCAGCACGGGCAGCGATTCCAGGAGCGCCAGCAGCGGCGGGCCGTCGTACCAGTCGGCATCCAGCGGCGCGGTCACATTGTCCCCGCGCAGGGCCGATACCGGCACGATGCCGGCCGGCTCCAGCCCGGCCCGCCGGGCAAAGGCCTCGAGCGCCTGGCGCACGGCCGCGTAGGCGGCCCCGGCGTCCGGCACGGCATCGATCTTGTTGACGGTGAACACCAGGTGCGGCACGCCCAGCCGGTGCGCCAGCAGCGCATGGCGCCGGGTCTGGGGCAGCAGCGTCACGGGGCGGCGGCTCAGGTCGAGCTTGGTCACATCCACCAGCACCACGGCGGCGTGGCTGCCCGCAGCGGCGGTGACCATGTTGCGGGTGTACTGCTCGTGCCCCGGCGCATCGGCGATGATGAATTTGCGCCGCGGCGTGGCGAAGTAGCGGTAAGCCACGTCGATGGTGATGCCCTGTTCGCGCTCGGCCTCCAGGCCGTCGGTGAGCAGCGACAGGTCCAGCGCACCGCTGCTGCGGCTGTGCCGACGCAGCGCCTCCACCTGGTCGGTCAGCAGCGCCCGGCTGTCGTAGAGCAGCCGGCCGATCAGCGTGCTCTTGCCGTCGTCCACGCTGCCGGCGGTCAGAAAGCGCAGCGCCGCGTGGCGGGCCGCCGCCCGTTGGGGGGTGATCGTGTCGTTCATCAGAAGTAGCCCTCGCGCTTGCGCCGCTCCATCGCGGCGTCACTGGTGCGGTCGTCCACCCGGGTGGCGCCGCGTTCGCTGACGTCGGCGCGCAGCGTCTCGGCCACGATGGCCTCGGCGCTGTCGGCCGTGCTCTCCACCGGGCAGGTGCAGGTCATGTCGCCCACGGTGCGAAAGCGCACGCGCACGGTCTCGACGGTCTCGCCCGCGCGCGGCGGCGTGACCGGCGTCACCGGCACCAGCAGCCCCTGGCGGCGCACCACGGCGCGTTCGTGTGCCCAGTACAGCGTCGGCAGCGCGATGCGCTCGCGCGCGATGTAGGCCCACACATCCAGCTCGGTCCAGTTGCTGATCGGGAAGGCCCGCATGTGCTCGCCCGGCTGCAGCCGGGTGTTGAACAGCGTCCACAGCTCCGGCCGCTGGGCCTTGGGCTGCCATTGGCCGAAGGCGTCGCGGTGGCTGAAGATGCGCTCCTTGGCACGGGCTTTCTCCTCGTCGCGGCGGGCCCCGCCGATCAGCACGTCGAAGCGGTGCGCCTCGATCGCCTCCAGCAGCGTGACGCTCTGGTGCGCATTGCGCGAGGCCAGGGGATCGGCCAGCCGCACCGTGCCGCGCGCGATCGAGTCCTCCACCGCGCCGACGATCAGTGTGTCGCCGTGGCGTTGCACCAGCTCGTCGCGAAAGGCGATCACCTCCGGGAAGTTGTGCCCGGTGTCCACGTGCAGCAGCGGCAGCGGCAGCCGCCCGCTCCAGCCGCCGTCGGGGCGGCGCTGTTGGAAGGCCTTGCGCGCCAGATGCAGCACGACGCACGAGTCCTTGCCGCCCGAGAACAACAGCGCCGGGCGCTCGAACGCGGCCACGGCTTCGCGCAGCAGGTAGATGCCCTCTTCCTCCAGCGCGTCGAGGTGACGCCAGTCGATGTCGGGCAGCAGATGGTGGGGGGTGACAGGGGCGTTCATACGGGGCTTGGG
>NZ_VJOO01000063.1 GCF_007556755.1 Tepidimonas fonticaldi
AACTGGCTCTGCGCCCGGTACACGCCGAGCGCCGCAAATCACTCTCCTGAACGCCAAACCCTGGTGGTGAACCTGACACCTGGGCGGGAAAATCGAGTGTCTCAGCCGGCTTGATGGCGCTTCCGCGGTGCGATACTTGGCCTCATGCGGTTAAAACGCCTATCCGTGTCCGGTATATTGGCCCAAGGGGACCACTCGCAGGGGATACTTGATGCGACAGGACGACGACGCTGCACTCGCTTCCGGTACTACATCCGATGGCTGGTTCACCCGGCTCCGGCGTTCGCTGCTGGCGCGCCTTGGCAATACCGGGCTCGTGCTGGGGACGTTGTTCTTCGCCGCCTCGCTCACGCCCAGCCTCACGCCACGGATCACGGTCGCGCAGGCGGTGCTGTCGGGCATGTGCCTGGCCGCCGGCTACGGCCTGGGCGTGCTGCTGCGCTGGCTGTGGGGATACCTGGAGCTGCCGCTCCCCGGGCCGGCGGGACAGCCGCGTCGCCGCCGTATCGCGGTCGTCGCCTGCGTGGTCATCGCCGCGCTCGCGCTTTGGCGCAGCCAGCATTGGGAAAACATCGTCCGCGAACTGATGCACCTGGCTCCCGCCGGTCCATCGCGCATCCTGGGCGTACTCGCGGGTGCGGCGGTCGTGGCGCTGCTGCTGGTCGTGCTGGGCCGCATCGCGCTGATGATCATCAAGGCGGTGATGCGCCTGGTCACCCGCAAGGTGCCGCGACGGATCGCGCACGTGGTCGGTGCGATCGCCGGCGTGCTGCTGCTGGTGGGCCTGGTCAACGGCGTGATCCTGTCCTCGTTGCTGGACACCCTGGACGCCTCCTATCGCCAGGCCGATGCACTGATCCCGCCCGACATGCCGCCGCCGACCGAATGGGACAGCCCCGGCAGCGCGCAGTCGCTAGTGGCCTGGAACCAGCTCGGGCGCATGGGCCGGCGCTACGTCGATGCCCGCCCCACCGCCGACGAACTCGCCGCCTACGCCGGTCCCGGCGCCAAGGCGCCGCTGCGCGTGTACGCGGGCCTGCCCACCGGCGACACGCCCGAAGAGCGCGCCCAGCTGGCGCTGGAAGAACTCAAGCGCGTCGGCGGCTTCGAGCGCAAGGCGCTGATCATCATCACTCCGACCGGCACCGGTTGGGTCGACCCGTCCGGCATCGACAGCATCGAATATCTCTACCGCGGCGATGTGGCCAGCGTCGCGGTGCAGTACTCGTACCTGTCCAGTCCGCTGACGCTGTTCCTGGATCCGGACACAGGCGGGGTCACCGCGCGCGCACTGTTCCGCGAGGTCTACGGCTACTGGCGCACGCTGCCGCCCGAGCGGCGGCCGAAGCTGTACCTGCACGGCCTGAGCCTGGGCGCGCTCAATTCGGAACGCTCGTTCGAGATGTTCGAGCTGCTCGGCGAACCATTCGATGGCGCGGTCTGGAGCGGACCTCCGTTCGCCGCCAGCAAGTGGGCCGAGCTGACCCGCTCGCGCAATCCCGGTTCGCCGGTGTGGCTGCCGCAGTTCCAGGACGGCTCGTTCGTCCGCTTCATGAACCAGGACGGCAGCTCCACCCCGCCCGGCACGCCGTGGGGCCCGATGCGCGTGGTCTACCTGCAGTACGGCAGCGACGCGGTGACGTTCTTCGACCGTCACGGCTTCTTCCGCGAACCGGAACTGCTCGATGCCCCGCGCCCGCCGGACGTATCCCCGGCGATGCGCTGGTATCCGGTCGTGACGATGATGCAGATGGCAATGGATACTTCGCTGTCGATGAGCGCACCAATGGGTTTCGGCCACGTCTACGCGCCATCGCACTACATCAACGCCTGGCTGGAAGTCACCGGCATCGACGACTGGTCGCCCGAAGACGTGGCCCGCCTGCAGCGCCACCTGGATGAGCGCCGGGCCGAAGAGCTGTCCAAGGATGGCGGCGAGGAGACCGTGGACGGCTGAACGTCGACGGTCTTGCGTGGACCGGCACCCTCAGTACATCCCGACCATGTTGAGGAACCAGCCCTCGTGGTCGTAGTCGAAGTCGGTCAGGTCGTCGCTGAACTCGGTGAAGTTGTAGCCGGCGCCGATGCGGAAGTTCTTGCCGATGTCGCGGTCCAGTCCGACCAGCCAGCCCTGCCGCGTGCCGCCGGCCTGCACGTCCAGCCAGCGGTATTCGGCCAGCGCGTGCCAGGCGTAGACCACCTCGTAGCGCAGCTGTAGCGCGGCGAAGTCGGTGGCCGAGTCGAACCACGGCCCGCTGCCGCGTCCGTAGCGCACCTCGCCCTCGCGCCGGGCGAGCTTGCCGGCCACTTCCCAATGCTGGTCGTGGCGGTAGACGCCTTCCACCGACAGCACCTGGGTTTTCTGGTCGTAGTCCTGCTCGCGCTGGCCCAGGCTGGAGAGGTCGTACAGGTAGGTGTAGCGGCCGAACATTTCCCAGCGCGCGCTATCCCACGGCCGCCAGGCGAAGCCGGCGTTGCCTTCGATGAAGCGCGCGTTCGCCAGGCGGTCGCGATGGTCGTCGGTGTCGGCGTAGTTCAGCCGGCCGGCGATGCGGAAGCGGGTATTGGAAGTTCAACCGCCCTTTTTTGCGAGTCTGGCAGGTAGGAAGCGGCCGCGCAAGCGCCGCTTTGGGCACAGATCGGGCACAGATCGGGGGTTCATGCGTGGGTTTTCGACATCGCGGGGCCGCGCAACGGCGCAGTGCGTAGCCATTTCTCACCGAATCCCGGCACAGGGCCGAGCGCAGCCCTGCGGGGTCGTGGCCGCATTGGATCGGACTCTGGTTTCGCTACCGGCTGTGTGGCCGGCGCCTCATCACGCGGCGGGCGGCGGGGCGCGCGCTGCGGGCCGGTAGTGCGCTTGCTCCAGCGCGCCGTGCTTCTCGAAGTGGGCGAGGATGGCGCGGATGGCGCGGATGGCGGTGGGTTCCTCGATGCTGGCGACGATCCGCACCGCGCCGCCGCAGTGGGCGCAGGTGGTGACGTCGATGGAAAAGACCCGCTTGAGCCGTTGCGCCCAGCTCATCGCACGGCGCTTCTGCTCGGGGCTGCGCGGCTCGTCGTGGGCGCTTGCGTCAACCGGCGCCGCATCGCCCGCAGGCCGCTTGCCGCGCCCCGAGGGCGTCAGCTGCGCACGCAGGTTTGCATTCGGGGCGAATACGCCGTGGAAGCGGGTGAGATGCGCGCGAGGTGGCGGGACCAGTGCCGCCAGCTTGGCGATG
>NZ_VJOO01000064.1 GCF_007556755.1 Tepidimonas fonticaldi
ACCGCCCGCGCGCCATCCACGGCTTCTACCCTCCGATCGCGGTCTACCAGGCCATGCTGCAGAAGGCCACCCAAGCCAGCCACTCCCTTCAGTGATTCCACCGTTGCACTTGGTGGTTGACACCGCCTTGACTCCGCCGTGTATACTTTCAAAACACGCTGACAGGGCCCGTTTTAGAGGCAATGCAGAACGAGAGAGAGACCCATGAATCCCATTCTTTTCGCCATCCCGGTATTCCTGCTGACCATCTTGCTGGAAGCCTGGTGGGCACACCGTCGTGGATTGAAGGTCTACGACATTCCTGACGCTGTCACCAGCCTGCACCACGGCGTGCTGAGCCAGTTGACCGGAGCCTTCACCAAGGTTGCCGGCCTGGGCATCTACATCGCCGTGTACGAGACTTACCGGCTGACCGAATGGTCGATGGGGAATGTCTGGTTGTGGGTGCTGGCGTTGATCCTGTACGACCTGTGCTACTACTGGGCGCATCGCATGGGGCACGAAGTCAATCTGCTGTGGGCGTCGCATGTGGTGCACCACTCGTCGGAGTACTACAACCTGTCCACCGCGCTGCGCCAGACATCGACCGGATCGCTGTTGGGCTGGGCTTTCTATCTGCCGCTGGCGGTGCTGGGCGTACCGTGGCAGATGATGGTGACGGTCGGTCTGATCGACCTGCTGTACCAGTACTGGGTGCACACCGAACTCATCGGCCGCATGGGTGTGCTGGACCGCATCCTCGTGACGCCCAGCAACCACCGCGTGCACCATGGCCAGAACGACTACTGCATCGACAAGAACTACGGTGGCATCCTGATCCTGTGGGACCGGTTGTTCGGCACCTTTGAGGATGAGCGCGACGGCGAGAAGATCGTCTACGGCATCCGCAAACCGCTGAAGAGCTACAGCCCGATCTGGGGCAATCTGCATTACTACGCCGACCTGTGGCGTGAGTCCGTCGCGGCCAAGGGCTGGCGTGCCAAGCTGGGTGTGTGGGTAGCGCCGCCGGGTGGCTGGACGGATGAACCCATCGAACATTTCGAGCCGTCGGGCTTCCAGCGCTACACCCGCCAGACGCCATCTGCGATGCGCTGGTACGTTGCGCTGCAGCACGCACTCCTGTGGCCGTTGTTCGTGCACTTTCTGGGCATTGTCAAGGACATCCCGACCGCGGATGCGCTGGTTTACGCCGCGATCGTGGCGGTTACCGCGGTGGCACTGGGTGCGCTGCTGGAGTGCCTGTCGTGGGCGCGCTGGCTGGAGCTGCTGCGGCTGTTGGGCGTAGGCGTGGCCTTTGCCCTGCTGCCGGATTGGTTTGGCTTCCAGGCACCGGTTGCATTGCGTTGCGCTGTACTGGTATTTGCCATTGGCAGCGCTGCTTGGCTTCTGCGCCGCTCAACAACTGCCCAGCAGGTACCAGCATGAACGCGGACGCACTGTCGGATCTGGTGTTGCTGCTGGTGTGTGCAGTGGTCGCTTGGCGTGATCTGCGTACACGTCCGGCCGTTGCGGTGGGCGCGGGCCTCATTGGCTTTGCTGCGCTGCTGGGCGTGGTGCGGTTTTCCGGTGTCGCCATGCTTTACGGACCGCACCGTTTCTTCAGCTTGCTGTCCGCGTGCGCGGCATTCAGCCTGCTGGCGGCAGGCCTGCGTTGGCCGGATGCGGCGATTGCAAAGCGGGCTGCCGCAGTGGGGCGCTTTGTGGTGGTGGTGGGCGGATTCGGTGTTGCGGTAACCGTGATGGGGGGTTCACTATGGAGCCAAATCGTGCCGGGCCTGTCAGCCCTCGTGATCGTATGGACGGCGCTGCAGCAACGCAGTGCATCAGCCATCCTCGGCGCGCTGTTGCTGGTGGGCAGCTTCGTTGTCGCCGCGACCGGCAAGCCAGGCACCGTTTATCTGGATTACTTCAACAGCACCCAGGCACTGCACTACCTGCTTGCTGCGGGCATCGCCTTGCTCGCGTTGCCCAAGCCGCCTGTCCGGACTGCTGAACCCGCGCTGGCGGTTTAGCCCATGCAGAACACGTTGAGCTTGTTGCCGTCCAGATCGCGGAAATAGCCGGCGTAGAACTGTTCGCCGCGCGGGCCGTTCGGGCCTTCGTCCTTGGCGCCGAGTTCGATCGCTTTCTTGTAGACGCGGTCCACCATGTCCTTGGACTTCACGACCAGCGCGACCATCATGCCGTTGCCAATCGTGGCGGACTGGCCGTCGTACGGCTTGGTCAGCACCACCGCGGGCTTGTCCATCGCTACGCCCCAGGCAATCATGGTGCCCAGGTCCCACAGTCGCCTGGCACCCATCTCGGCCAGCAGCGCGTCATAGAAGGCTGCGCCGCGTGGTAGGTCGTTGGTACCCAGGGTTACGTATCCGATCATGGTTTACTCCTTGCGTTGAAATTCAATTGTGACTTGGACCACAAGCCCACTGGTATGCTGTCCGGGTCACATATCAAAAGGGGATTCTATGAATTCAAAAGTGCTGCGGCAAACCCTGGCTGCCTGCCTGTTGTCATGCTTCGCCTGGAGCGCGCAGGCCGCGCTGAATCTGGCCGATACCGTGCCCGTCGGCCCGCAGGTGAAAGTGGGCAAGCTGGACAACGGCATGACCTACTACATCCAGAAAAACAGCCGCCCGGAGAAGCGACTGGAATTGCGCCTGGTGGTGAAAGCAGGCTCGATTCTGGAAGACGACGACCAACAGGGCCTTGCGCACTACACGGAGCACATGGCCTTCAACGGCTCCACGCATTTCAGGAAGCACGAACTGGTTTCTGTCAGCCACTTCCAAGCCCAAGCTCTACAACCCACGCCACCCCGAACGCACGCTGCTCTACCAAACGGTAGCCGAGCACTACGAGACCTGGCTAGAGTTGGCCAGCGCGGGTCAGTTCGACGGCCAGGGCGACCACCACACCCCCAAGCCCTTCGTGCGCAAAGCGTTTGCCAAGTATCTTGAGTGCGGCATC
>NZ_VJOO01000065.1 GCF_007556755.1 Tepidimonas fonticaldi
GCCGTTGCGCCCAGCTCATCGCACGGCGCTTCTGCTCGGGGCTGCGCGGCTCGTCGTGGGCGCTGACGTCCACTGGCGCCGCATCGCCGGCAGGCCGCTTGCCGCGCCCCGAGGGCGTCAGCTGCGCACGCAGGTTTGCATTCGAGGCGAATACGCAGTGGAAGCGGGTGAGATGCGCGCGAGGTGGCGGGACCAGTGCGGCCAGCTTGGCGATGAAGTCGACCGCATCCCATTCGACATGCGTGGTGCCATTGCGCCACGGCGTCTTGAGCTGATACCGCACCCTTCCCTGCGGTGAGATCGACAGCCGCTGCTCGCTGATCGCCGGGCGCGTGATGTAGCGGCACAGCTTTTCGAGCTTGTGGCTTTCGTGTGCTTCCGCGGCCACGCCGGCATGCAGCGAGAAGCCGCCGACCTTGCCGGCATCGCCCTCCAGCGAGCCTGCGTCACCGGGCAATGTTTGCAGCGTGACGACCTTGCGGCCAGCGTCGCGACCGGTGGCGATGCGGTAGGTCATCGAACTCATCCGCAGCCCATCCATGCCGTCGTCGCTACCCGCGCTGTCGGACAGGAACACGGATTCGTCTTCGCCTTCGAGCCAGCCGCGGCGCGACAGGTGCCGGCACACGCGATGCGCGATGGTGTTGGCGAGCTGCGTCAGTTGCGCAGAGGTGGGGGCACGGGCGCGGCGCAGGCGCGGCTTGCGCCGCGGGGGCTCGACGTTCGCGTCGTACACGCCGTCGAGCCACAGCATGTGGAAGTGAACATTCAGGTTCAGCGCGCTGCCGAAGCGCTGGATCAGGGTCACCGCACCGCATTGCGCCGTATCCCGCGGCACGCCGGCCTGATCGGCAAGCCAACCGGCGATCAGCTGGCATTGACCCTGCTGACCGGTAATGCCGGCAGCCTGTCTACGGCCTTTGCCACCGTGGTCCAGCGCGGCTATTCCCGGCAGGCGGAAACGCTCGCCGACGGACATGCCATCGCCGCAGTGAAGAAACTTTATGGTCACGCCGGCGGCGGCGCTTCGGTATTCGAGACTTTTGCGGCTTATCACACCGAACACGGCGGTGAAGCACCGTCCCTGCTCTCGACGCATCCGCTGGACGCCGAGCGCATCGAGCGGCTGCGGCAGGCCGCCGCGGATTGGGACCCTGTCCGTCAACCCCTGCGGCCACTGGCCCTGCCCATGCCGCCCCCTCAGTAAGGCTCAACCGGCCGCCGCCTGTCGCGTACGTGCCGGCGCGTGCCCGGTCCAGCGCTTGTAGGCACGCGCAAAGGCGCTCTGCGCGGAATACCCCAGCAGAAAAGCGATGTCCGTGAGACTCAGCGAGGCATCTTCCAGATAGCGTTCAGCCATTTCCTTGCGCACGCCATCGACCAGCTGGGTAAAACTTTCACCATGCTCCTGGAGCTTGCGCTGGAAGGTCCGTGGCGAGACGTGCAGCGCCGAGGCGACATGACTCAGCTCCAGTTCGCCATCTCCCAGCCGCTGCGCGATCAGGCGGCGGGCGCGGACCAGCGGATCGTCCGTGCGCGTGAGCGTCAGCAATTGCTGCTGGGCCAGGCGATCCATCAACTGGCGCATGGCGGGGTCCGGCTGGATCAGGCCCAGTCCCTGCCACGACTTCGGCACGATCATGCGGTAACTGTCCTGCCGGAAGCGTATCGGGCAGGCGAACACACGGCGCTGCTCGTCCAGGCGCTGCGGCGCCTCGTATGTGAAATCGACGCCCAGCGGAGAGATCGCCTGTCCGGTGATCCAGCGCACAAAAGTCAGCATGCCGGCGAGATTGAACTCCGCAAGCTGGCGGTAGCGGAGATCGGTCGAACGGTTCCAGCTCAACACGATCGCTTCGGCGTCGATCCGCACGTCCACCGGCGCAACGGTGATCACCAGCCCCTGATAGCGCTGCTGGGCGAGCATGGCCTCGCCCAGGGTCGTACAGGCCATGGCGACATAGCCGAGAACGCCGTAATGCCCTGGCCGGATGTGCTCGGCAACATGCACGCCGAGATCAGGATCCTGGGCCAGCACGGCGGCGCGATTGAACAATTCAGCCGCCTCCAGCTCGCTGACGCGCGCATCGCGGTCGTTGAGATCCACGTTCAGGCTCCGCTGCAGTTCGGTCGCATCGATCTGCCGCAGGCGCAAATAGTCGAACAAGGCCAGCAGATAGCTGACCGCGGTGCTGGGCGCGAGGGCCGCAGGGTCGTCGACTCCGGTCTTGGCGCGTGCTGTCATACAGATTGTCGTGCGGGGTCAAGCGGGGCGGAGTCAATAATCAAGTGCAACACCCCTGATCTGCCTTGTACCCGACCCTGCCGCCGACCCATGGGAACCCGCTACCAGCACTTGAGCGCCGAAGAGCGCGCCACCATCATGATCATGCTGCAG
>NZ_VJOO01000066.1 GCF_007556755.1 Tepidimonas fonticaldi
CCCTCTTGCGCTACGCTTGGCTCTACAACCACCATCTGCCTCAGACTGCCCTCGATGCCCGCACGCCCATGCAGGCCATGAAGGACTGGTATCGGCGAAGATCGGATTTGTTCCAAAAGCGACCCCATAATCATCCGGGACATGACAGTTACCAATCGCGCCAAGTCCCAGTCTGGATTGCTTTCGAAAAGTTTTGATTGAACTCGTTTTCGATGGCTTCCCACATTGTGCTGGGTCCGTGCGTTATAGTGAAATTGCCTTTTCCCGGGGGGCCTAGCAGATTGTCTGCGACGACGGTTCCAGTTAGAGTTCCTCCGCCCTTGAAATCGACGGTGCCGCCTGCATAAACCAACCCATTGACTGTGGTATTGCCGCCAAATTTTACATTTCCTGTGGTGGCGAGGATGATTGGGCTTGTGGTTGTGCCGAGGTTGCTACCAATGTCGATTTCAGTTACGACGTTTTGTCGGCTGTCGAATACGGCAACCGATACCGGGCCTGCTCCGAGAGCGACTTGTGCAACGATGTCCGGGATTTTTGAGCTAAACGAAACTTTGGCGAGGTCGATGACGATGTCGGCTCGCGTTTTGAATTCTTCGAATGTGCGGCCAAGGGCGAGCCGTTCTAGCCCGGTTTTATCGGCTCCGTTGACGAGCGAGCGAAGATTGTAGTCGTTGGTGACGACGTCCGGTCCGATGTGGTAGCTTTGGCCGGATGTGTTGTCAGAGCTCAGAGAGTCGGGTACTCCATTAATGATAGTCCTTGTGTCAAATGACCCGGAGATTTCTGCAATCGACTTGCCCGTCCAAATAGTGAGGTTGTTATTGTTGTTGACAACCGTAGCATTACCTGTTAAGGCGCCGCTTGCGCCGGCAAGAGTTAATGGCGCCAAAGCGCCTGGGCGATAGGAGCTGCCCCCGGTAGGATTGACGCTAACTGTAGTGACAACGTAACGGCGTGCAGTCGGGTCTATTGAGCTGGATCCGCGTCCAGCCAGCAAGGCGGTCGTATCTGTGGGAGCGATTCCGCCCCCGTTGGTGCCGCATTCTTCAAAAATCGCGCGAGCTGTTTTGCTGGCGTTGGTTATCGAACAAAACCGAAATTCACTTAAATTTGGTATACCCCCGGCGTTGCGGCTGGCGCGATTTGTGATGAATGCGTATAAGGTTGTCTGTGGGCTGGCCGCCAGTTCCTGGAATGCATTTGAAATGGCGCTTTCAGCATTTATCAGAGACTCTTGTGCGGCGGCGGAGTTGGCTATGGTTCGAACTTCCGAAACAGCTCCGCGTGTTAAATATAAAACCCCTAAGCCCGTGATCAAGGTCAGCATGACGGCGGTGAAAACGGTTGCTGCGCCGTATTGTTGTGTGCGGTTTGGTATCCTGATTGCGGGGCTTTTCATTTTAGTTGCACGTGGTATTTCGCGGTGAAACCGATAAAGAAACATTCGATAAACTGTGCTGATGAGGCGTCGTTGCGCTGAGTGTGAGGGTAATCGTTGTATTGTTGACGCAAGAAGCATTAAATGTCGTAATTTCTAGGGTCGCCGGGTCTGTCAATGATTGCCATTGTGTAATCGTTGAGCAGGCGGGCGGTGTGTTGTTGGTATTTGGTATGTCATATCGAACTTGTAGGCGATTGCCGTTTCGTCGAAATGCGCCCCAGTAAGCGGGTGAAGTTGGTAGCGGTGCCAGCTTATAAGGGTAGACAATGCATGTGTCGGGGCTTGAGGTGACTGTGATTTTGCTTGCGGTGGTTCCGTAGCCCGCTCTTATTATTTCGTTTCCTATAATGTCGAGGACGGCTCGGGCATCTGTGTTCATCTTGCTTGCTTGCGCCGTCTCGCGATTGGTGATGGAGACGGGGACCACCATCATTGTCGCGCCGAGCAGTATAAAGAGACCGATCGTGATCGATACCAAGAGTTCGACCAGAGATAGTCCTCGCCCGTGTGCGGGAGAATGGGTGGTATGTGTCAACATGCTGCGTAGCGGGTGGATGTGTTGTTTGGCGAGCAAATCAGAATAGAGCCTTCCCGAGTCATTCGTAGTTGGAGCTGCAAACCCGTTGGTGCGGACCACGTTAGGCTCATGGTTGTTGCGGAAGCATTGTCGTAATTAATAATGGTTGCCGTGCGGAAGGCGAGCTGTACGTTAGGTGTCGCATCCCGGATGATCACATAATACCCAGCCGCCGTGGATACCTGCTGGCACGCAGCATCCTGCAAGAGCTGCTGCGAGGCGCGGGAGTCGGCGGCGAGGTCTCATCCGAAGGAGTGCGATCAT
>NZ_VJOO01000067.1 GCF_007556755.1 Tepidimonas fonticaldi
GCGCAGCCTGCAGAGCTGGATCCATGCCTGGCGGGAGGGTTGGGGATGCGGTCACGGACCGAATTGTAGAGAGCGCTCCCGCCAGGCATGGATCCAGCCCTGCAGGCTGCGCGGGGCCGTGGGGGCCGCCGGACCCGGCAGCCCGAGCACGGCGGCAGCGGCCGCGAGTGCGGCGAGCGGGTCGCGCAGGTCCAGCGCCTGCGCGCCGTTTTGCTTGGAGAGCTTTTCGCCCCGGGCGTCGCGCACCAGCGGGGTGTGCAGGTAGCGTGGCGTCGGCACGCCCAGGGCCTGCTGCAGCACGATCTGGCGCGGGGTGTTGTCGGCCAGATCCTCGCCACGCACCACGTCGGTAATGCCCTGTGCCGCATCGTCCACCACCACGGCGAGCTGATAGGCCCACAGGCCGTCGGCGCGTTTGAGCACGAAGTCGCCCACGGCCGCTTCGACATCCTGGGCTTGCGGGCCCAGGCGCCGGTCGCGCCAGGTCAAGGGCACCGGCAGGCCCCGGTCGGCGATCACCCGCCCGACGTGCAGCCGCCACGCGCGCGGTGCGCGGCCGCGCAGGCCGCCGTGCTCCGGCCGGCAGGTGCCGGGGTAGGGGCGGGCGCTGTGGCGCTCGCGCGGCACGCCGCGGGCGAGCCAGGCGGCCTCGATGTCCTGCCGCGTGCAGGCGCACGGGTACGCCCATCCCGCGTCGACCAGGCGCCGCAGCGCGTGGGCGTAGGCGGCGTCTCGCCGAGACTGCCACCACACCGGTTCGTCCGGCGTCAGGCCGCAGGCGCGCAGTTGCTCGAGAATGGCGGCATCGGCCCCCGCCACGCAACGCGGCCGGTCCACGTCTTCGATGCGCACCAGCCAAGCACCACCGTGGGCGCGTGCATCCAGCCAACTGGCCAGGGCCGCGACCAGCGAGCCGGCGTGCAGCAGGCCCGTGGGCGAGGGGGCGAAGCGTCCGCGATAGGCCGTGCCGGGCCGCACCCTCAGCCCTCCAACACGGTGAGCGCCAGTTCCAGCCCGGACAGGAATGCGCTCTCCACCCGGTGCCCCAGGCACCAGTCGCCGCACAGACCCAGCCCGCGCCGGGCGTCCCACAGGCAGGGCTCGCCCAGGGGCCGCTGGGTTTGCGCATACCGCCAGCGGTGGGCGACGGCGTGGTTGGGGGTGGCGTGGATGCCGGTGATCTCCGCAAAGCCCTTGAGCAGCTTGGCAGTGATGCGGTCGGGGTCGTCCTCCAGGTGTTCGGCCGACCAGGCCGGGCTGGCCTGCACCACCCAGCGCTCCACCGGATCGCGCCCCGGTTTGCTGGGTTCGCGCGCCACCCAAGCGATGCGGTGGTGGTCGCTGCGGGCGGCGTGCCAGCGCGGCCCCAGCCCGTCCAGCCCGGGCTGCATGGCCTGCGGCCAGGCTGCCATCAGCGTCCAGCAGGGGGCCATGGCGACGTCGTGCGCCAGGCGCGCCTGCCAGTCGGTGGCCAGATCGCTGGCCCGCAGCAGCTCCAGCGCCTGCGGCGCGGGGATGGCGAGCAGCACGGCGTCGAAGCCGCCGTGCACGGCGGGCGTGTCGTCGGGGCCTTCGACCCGGATTTGCCAGCGCGTCGGGGCGATGGCGTCGGGTTCCAGCCGCACGACGCGGGATTCCCAGTGACACTGCCCGGCCGGGTCGTCCACCAGCGGTTCGGCCCAGGCCTTGACCAGCGCACTCATCCCCGGGGTGGCGACCCAGCGCGTCTCGCGCGACAGGGGTGCGGCGACGACGTGGCGGCCCAGATCGTCGAGCACACGCACCAGGCTGGCGTCCCACGGGGCCACCGGCGCGCCGGTGGCGTCGAGGGCGAGCCGAAAGCGCGCGTCGCGCACCGTGAAGAACTGCGCCCCGTGGTCGAAGCCGCCGAAGGCGGTGCGGCGCGTGGCCATGCGCCCGCCGGCGCCGCGGCTCTTTTCGAACACCGTCACCCGCCACCCCGCCTGCGCCAGCGTGCGCGCCGCCGTGATGCCGGCGATCCCTGCCCCCACCACCGCCGCATGCTGCGGCGCAGCGGGGGTCGGGGCCGCCGGCATCACGGCGGCGCGCACGCTGGCGCAGGCGGGGTGGCGGGTGACGGTGTTCGAAAAG
>NZ_VJOO01000068.1 GCF_007556755.1 Tepidimonas fonticaldi
TGGAGCGTGCGCATCTGCGCCCGATCGCCGGCATCGCCCCCTTCCTGCAGGTGCGCGAGCTCGTGCGCCGGGTCAATGCCGAGGGCTGCATCGAACTGGACACCAACGCCTACAGCGTGCCGTGGCGCTTGATCGGCGAGACGGTGACAGTCATCGTCAGCGCCGACACGGTGGTGGTCGAGTACGCCGGTGAGGAAGTGGCCCGCCACGCGCAGCTCTCCGGCAGTCGCGGGCGCAGCATCGAGCGTAGCCATCTGCTGGGTGGGTCACCGCCGCCGGCCGCAATCGAAGTGCCGCCGCCCACCGATGCGCTGCTGCGTCCGTTGGCCGAATACGAAGCGCTCGTCGGAGGCGGCTGGTGATGATCGATACCGACCGACTCGACGAACTGCTCACCCGGCTGCGGCTGACGGCAATTCGCGATCAGCTCGACAGCCTGCTCGACGAAGCCGGCCGGGCGCAGATGACGCTGCGCGAGGCGCTGCTCGACGACGACGTCGCGGCCTGACCGCGGCTGAACGGCGGGGCGGTTTCGCGCACCCTTTCGCCCGGCTGTGGTATCCTTGCGGGACCCGGGGCGTGGAAATCTTCTCCATCCAGGGCCGCCGGCCCGGCGCAGCGCTTCCGCCGGCGATGCCGCGCCCCCGAGGAGCCCACACCGACCCGAGGATCCGACCACGACCATGACCCACTGCGACCTTGCCGGCAGCGCACTGCGCGTCGCCCCCGACCATCTCCCCGATCCGCCACTCGACATCCCGGCCACCGCCACGCCGCAGCAGGCCGTGCTCGCCGGCGGCTGCTTCTGGTGCGTCGAGGCCGTCTACCGCCGCCTCGACGGCGTGCTCGACGTGCGCTCCGGCTACGCCGGCGGCAGCGCCGACAGCGCCAACTACGACGCCGTTTGCACGGGCCGCACCGGCCACGCCGAGGCCGTGCTGATCCGCTTCGACCCCGCGCGCATCAGCTACGGTCAGCTACTCAAGGTGTTCTTTGGCGTCGTCCACGACCCGACCCAGCACAACCGACAAGGCAACGACATCGGCTCGCAGTACCGCTCGGCAGTCTTCTACGCCGACGACGCACAGCGCCGCGTCGCCGAGAGCTACATCGCGCAACTGGACGCGGCTGGCGTATACAACGCGCCCATCGCCACCACCCTCGAACCGCTGCAGGCATTCCACGAGGCCGAGGCGTACCATCAGGACTACGCCGCGCGTCACCCGACCCAGCCCTACATCGTCCACGTCGCCGCGCCGAAGGTGGAAAAACTGCAACGCCACTTCCGCGACCGCTTGCGCAACGACAGGAGCGACGTCACATGAGCGCTCATGCCCCGCGCCGCTCGGCCAGCGGCCACGACCTCACCCCGCCGGACCCGCAGACCCGCGAGCGGCTGATTGCCGCTCTCAGCCCCGAGGCGCGCCGCATCCTGCTCGACCATGGCACCGAGCGCGCCTTCTGCGGCGGTCTGCTGCACGGCCAGGGGCCCGGCACCTACCACTGCCGCCTCTGCCACCTGCCGTTGTTCCGCGCCGAGGACAAGTTCGACTCCGGCACCGGCTGGCCCAGCTTCACGCAGCCCTTCGACCCCGAACACATCGCCGAATACCGCGACAGCAGCCACGGCATGATCCGTATCGAAATCCGCTGCGCCCGCTGCGACGGCCACCTCGGCCACGTCTTCCCCGACGGCCCGCCACCCACCGGCCTGCGCTACTGCCTCAACTCCGCGGCGATGGCCTTCGTGCCGGCGGGCGGGTAGGCCTCGGGGTATAGGAAGTTCAACCGCCCTTTTTTGCGAGTCTGGCGGGTAGGAAGCGGCCGCGCAAGCGCCGCTTTGGGCACAGATCGGGCACAGATCGGGGGTTCATGCGTGGGTTTTCGACATCGCGGGGCCACGCAGCGGCTCAGTGCGTAGCCATTTCTCACCGAATCCCGGCACA
>NZ_VJOO01000069.1 GCF_007556755.1 Tepidimonas fonticaldi
CGGCCGAGGTGGCGCGCGAGCTACGAGCTCAACGAAGGCCAGCACCGCGGTCACCAGCACCACCCAACCCCAGCCGCGCAGCCGGTCGTGGAAGGCCGGCCGGCGGGGCGCGGGCGGCAGGGGCGAGTCGAACGTCAAAGCCATCGGAGCGGTGGGACGGTGCCAGGGGCGCCCCGTCCCGGTGGTGGAGTTCCGCGGATTGTGCGCCAACGGCCCGGGCCTTTCAACCCCGGCGATACTGAAGGCATGAAGGACGACATGGACGGATGGCAGTTGCGCGGGGGCGATCTGGACGGCGCGCTGGCGGCCCTGGCGGACGGGCCCGGGACGCTGGTGATGGTCGAGCGCGGCGAGGGTTCGGTGCCGCGCGAGGCGGGCGCCTGGATGCTCGTGACTGCGCGGGACGTGGTGGGTACCATCGGCGGCGGGCAACTGGAGTGGCAGGTCATCCAGCATGCCCGGGCCCGGCTGGGCGCCGCGGGTGATGCGCCGGACGAACGGTTGCGCTACCCGCTGGGCCCCCGCCTGGGACAGTGCTGCGGGGGGGTGGTGTATGTGCGGCTGCGGCGTGTCACGGCGGCCGACGCGGCCGCGCTGCGCGGGGTGTGGACGGCGGCGCACCTGCCCGTGGCGTTGTTCGGCGGCGGCCATGTCGGGCGGGCCATCGAACGGGCGCTGCGGCCGCTGCCCTTTGCCCTGACCTGGATCGACAGCCGCGATGGCGTGTTCCCGCCCGACCTGCCGCCCGCCGTGGCGGCCGAGCATTCGGACCCCGTGGAGCGGGCCGTGCCCGGTCTGGCCCCGCACAGCCGGGTGCTGATCATGAGCTTCAGCCATGCGGAGGACCTGGCCATCGTGGACGCCTGCCTGCAGCGGCTGCGCACGCGCGACGATCTGCCCTTCGTGGGGCTGATCGGCAGCCGCACCAAGTGGGCCGCGTTTCAGAACCGCCTGCGGGCGCGGGGGCACGACGATGCGGCGCTGGCGCGGATCACCTGCCCCATCGGCATCCCCGGCTTGGTGGGCAAGGAGCCGGAGGTGATTGCCGCCTCGGTCGCGGCCCAACTGCTGATGACGCGCTGAGCCGGCGGCCTCCTATGGGCTGTCCGCAGGCCCCAATCGCTCGGCCAGCTCCGGCAGGCTGCTCACCTCCACATCCACGGGTACGGCCGCGCGGCGCTCGCCCCGGCCGGGGCCATGTTCGTCCGGGCGGGCGACGAAAGCGGTGCGCAGCCCCACCTGGGCGGCAGCGGCCAAATCGTCCGAATGCGCCGCCACCATCATGACGGCCTGGGGCGGCAGATCCAGCGCCTCCACCGCCGCGCGGTACACGCCGGGCTTGGGCTTGTAGTCGCGCGCCAGTTCGGCGCCCAGGATGGCGTCCCACACCCAGCCGTTGTGCCGCGCCAGGTGCACCATCAGCGCAATGTGGCCGTTGGAGCACGGCGCCAGCAGCACCCGCGGCCGCAGGGCGTGCAGGCCGGCGGCGACGTCGGGCCAGGCGTCCAGCCGGTGCCACGCCCGGTTCAGGTGCTCGCGTGTGGCCTCATCCACCCGGTGCGCCAGCCCCCACGCGGTCAGCACGGCGTCCAGGTTCAGGCGGTGCAAATCGTCCAGCTTGCGGTACGGCAGGGCGCCCTCGCGCACGCGCGCCATGGCGGGCTGGTACTGCGCCCGCCACGCGTCGGCGAAGGCCAGCCAATCGGCCTCGATGCCCAGTGGGGCGAGCGCCTGTTTCGCCTGCCGCGCGATGGAGGTGCGCCAGTCCACCAGCGTGCCAAACACATCGAATACGAGGGCGCGGACGTCGCGCAGCGGGTGGGGCGGGGTGGCGATCGGGGGCAT
>NZ_VJOO01000007.1 GCF_007556755.1 Tepidimonas fonticaldi
CACTCCGCAAACCACACGGCGCACAGGATCTACCTCAATGTGCTTCGTTTCCAACGATGGCCTCCTTGCGAACGAGGGGGTCAGTTCCTCGTGTCGCTAGGGGGTCAATTTACGGTGTCGCCTGACAGCCATGGGGGCGTTGGGAGCGTCCCGCCGTTCCCGAACGATTCGTATCATGGCTTATTCCTCCCATTCTTTGACGATTCAACCCGGTCGCTGGCGCCGCCATGCCGTGGCAGCCGCTGCGGTGCTGGCCACGCAAGCGCCCGCCGCATGGGCTCAGACATCGGCAGCGGTGCCCGCATGGCCCGATGTCCAGGTCCGCGCCGACCGCGAGACCGTGCTGCCCAGTCCGGCGCCTACACCTACGAGGCGGGCGGTGTGTCGCGCCTGCCGGTCATCCGCGGACTGGCGGATGAGCGTTTGCGTCTGCAGATCGACGGCATGGACCTGTATGCGGCCTGTCCCAACCACATGAATACGCCGCTGTCGTACCTGGACCCCGGCCAGGTCGAGCGCGTGCGGGTCTGGGCCGGCATCGCGCCGGTGTCGGCTGGCGGGGATGCCATCGGCGGCGTGGTGGCGGCCGAAACCCCGGCCCCCACCTTTGCCGCGCCGGGCCAGACCGGCACGCGTGGCGAAGTCGGTGTGAGCGCCCGCAGCAACGGCCATGCTTGGGGCCAGTGGGGCGTGCGCGGGCAGTTGAGCTACCTCAAGGGCCGCAACCGCAGCACCGGCGATGGGCTCTACCAGATTTTGCCGCTCAACGCCCGCGTCAGCCTGACGCACCGCGCCGGCGCCTGGGACAGCGCGGTGGAACTGGTCGCGGTCCGGGCCAAGACCGACGTGTCCCAAGTGCGTAACGAGGTCCGTACCCCGGGCTTTGCCCTGCTGAACGTGCGCACGGCATACCGCCTGGGCCGTGGCAAGCTGGAACTGGGCATCGACAACCTGTTCGACCGCCTGTACTACCTGCCCACCGGCGGGGCGTATGTGGGGCAGGGCACCACGATGACCAACCCCACCCCGCCGAATGTGCCGCAGTGGGGCACGGCGGTGCCCGGGCCGGGCCGCACGGTGTGGGTCACCTATCAACAGACGTTCTGACCGCGGCCGGGTCGATACCTACGCCGCGATAGAATGGGGTGCATGCTCCGGGGTGTCCACGTGATGTGGGCTGAGATGGCAAGAGCCGAACCCGCGAACTTGATCCGGTTCATACCGGCGAAAGAAGAGCTGCTGGCCCGGCGGGCGGTTGGGGTGAACACCCTGGCCGCCCGTTCCTTCGGGCCCGGTCTGCCGCCCAGGCGGACGCCCTTCGGAGCATGTTCATCCACCCTCCGAAGGAGACCACCCCGTGAACGCCCCTGCCGACCGCTTCCTAGCCACCCAGGCCCAGGTGGACCAAGCAGCCATCCAGCCGCTGCCCCGATCGCGCAAGATCTATGTCGAGGGCTCGCGCCCGGACATCCGCGTGCCCATGCGCGAAATCCAGCAAAGCGACACGCCCGCCGCGTTTGGCGCCGAGCCCAATCCCCCCGTCTTCGTGTACGACACCTCGGGGCCGTACACCGACCCGGCCGCCCGCATCGACATTCGCCACGGGCTGCCGGCATTGCGCCAGCGCTGGATCGAGGCGCGCCAGGACACCGAGGTTTTGCCGGACCTGAGCAGCGCCTACGGACGCGCCCGCGCTGCCGACCCCGGGCTCGACGAACTGCGCTTCCCCGGGCTGCAGCGCCAGCCGCGCCGTGCCAAGGCGGGCGCCAACGTCACCCAGATGCACTACGCGCGACGCGGCCTCATCACGCCGGAGATGGAGTTCATCGCCATCCGCGAAAACCTGCGTCGGCGCGAATACCTCGAATCGCTGCAGGCCGCCGGCCCCACGGGGCGCAAGATGGCCGCCATGATCGGGCGCCAGCACCCCGGTCAAAGCTTCGGTGCCAGCATTCCCGCCGAAATCACCCCCGAGTTCGTGCGCGATGAAGTGGCCCGCGGCCGCGCCATCATCCCCGCCAACATCAACCACCCGGAAAGCGAGCCGATGATCATCGGCCGCAACTTCCTGGTCAAGGTCAATGCCAACATCGGCAACAGCGCCGTCACCTCCTCCATTCAGGAGGAGGTGGACAAGCTCACCTGGGCCATCCGCTGGGGGGCCGACACGGTGATGGACCTCTCCACCGGCAAGCACATCCACGAGACGCGCGAGTGGATCATCCGCAACTCGCCCGTGCCCATTGGCACCGTGCCGATCTACCAGGCGCTGGAAAAAGTCCACGGCAAGGCCGAGGAACTGACGTGGGACATCTTCCGCGACACGCTGATCGAGCAGGCCGAGCAGGGCGTGGATTACTTCACCATCCACGCCGGGGTGCTGCTGCGCTACGTGCCGCTGACCGCCGAGCGCATGACCGGCATCGTCAGCCGCGGCGGCTCCATCATGGCCAAATGGTGCTTGGCCCACCACCAGGAGAACTTCCTCTACACCCACTTCGAGGAGATCTGCGAGATCATGAAGGCCTACGACGTGGCCTTCAGCCTGGGCGACGGCCTGCGCCCCGGCTCCATCTACGACGCCAACGACGCCGCCCAACTGGCCGAACTGCGCACCCTGGGCGAGTTGACGCAAATCGCCTGGCAGCACGACGTCCAAGTGATGATCGAAGGCCCCGGCCACGTGCCGCTGCACCTGATCAAGGAGAACATGGACCTGCAACTGGCGCAGTGCCACGAAGCGCCGTTCTACACCCTGGGGCCGCTGACCACCGACATCGCCCCGGGCTACGACCACATCACCAGCGGCATTGGCGCGGCCACCATCGGCTGGTACGGCACCGCCATGCTGTGCTACGTCACGCCCAAGGAGCACCTGGGCCTGCCCAACAAGCAAGACGTCAAGGAAGGCATCATCACCTACAAGCTGGCCGCCCACGCCGCTGACTTGGCCAAGGGCCACCCCGGCGCGCAGATCCGCGACAACGCCCTGTCCAAGGCGCGCTTCGAGTTCCGCTGGGAGGACCAGTTCAACCTCGGCCTCGATCCGGACAAAGCCCGTGAATTCCACGACGAGACCCTGCCCAAGGACTCGGCCAAGGTCGCGCATTTCTGCTCCATGTGCGGGCCGCGCTTTTGCAGCATGAAGATCACGCAGGATGTGCGCGACTTCGCCGCGGGGCAGCCGCGCGGCAATCAATCCCAGCCTTGAGGGCGCAGCAGGCCCACGACCACCCCCTCGATGGCAAACGCATCGCCCGGGCGCACGAGAATGTCTGCCACCTCGGGGTTGGCGGCCTGCAGCCGCCAATGCGCGCCCTCGCGCTGCAGGCGCTTGACCGTGACCTCGTCCCCCAGGCGGGCCACCACGGTCTGGCCGGGGCGGGCCTCGCGCACGGCCTGAACGGCCAGCAGGTCCCCGTCGTGGATGCCGGCGTCGCGCATGGACCAGCCGCGCACCCGCAGCAGGTAGTCGGGTCGGCGGGCAAACCAGCGCGCGTCGGCGGGGTAGGTGGCCTCGACGTGCGCTTGCGCCAGGATGGGGGAGCCAGCCGCCACCCGCCCGATCAGGGGCAAGTGGAGCAGGGTGGCCTCGCCGTTATCCCAAGGCGGTGCGGGGGCTGCGGCGGGCGCATCTGCGTTGCCATTGGGGATCGCTGGGGCCCCGGGCGCCAGCGCTGCGCCCAGCACGCGGATGCCCCGGGCACTGCCGTCGAGCAACTGCACCGCGCCTTTGCGCGCGAGCGCCCGCAGGTGGGCTTCGGCCGCATTGGGCGATCGAAAGCCGAAGGCGTGCGCGATCTCCGCCCGCGTCGGGGGCACGCCGCGATCGCGCACATGGCCGGCGATGAAATCGAGCACCTCGCGCTGCCGGGACGTCAGGCCATCCGCCGGATCGTGCCCAGCGGCCGCCCGAGCGGACCTGGGCCGCGGGGGCTGAGGGGGCTGCGACTGCATGACCGCGGACTGTAGCAGCGCCTCACGGGTTTGTGTCAGCCTCGGGGTGGCGCTGCGCGGCCTCGGGCCCGGTCGGGCGGCGTGGGGCACGGCGGGCCTGGCGTTGCGCCTGCAACTGCGCTTCGGCCGCCCGCGCCGCGTCCAGCCAGGTGGCAAACGTTTGCGGCGTTTCCAGCGTGATGCGGCCGATGGCCCCGGCGCGAAAATCCGCCAGCACCGCTTCGCCGGCTTTGTGGGGGTCGATGCGTCCTCCGGGCAGCAATGCGCCGCGCTTGCGTCCAATCGCGGCGAGCAGCTCGTGGTCGGGCAGCGCGGCGATGGCCGCCGGCGCCAGTCCCAGGCGGTAGCGGGCCTCGAGCAGCGCCGGGTAATCGGCCTGCAGCGCCCGCAGCAGGGCCAGCGCGACGGCTTCCTCGTCGAAGGCATTGCGCCCGACGGCGCCACTGGCGGCCAGCCGGTCCCCGCTTTCCGGCACGATGATCTTGGGCCACAGCAGGCCCGGCGTGTCGTACAGATACACGTCGTCGGCCAGCACGACGCGCTGCTCCTGCCGGGTGACGCCCGGCTCATCCGCCGCCTTGGCGGCGCGTTTGCCGAGCAGGGTGTTGATCAGGGTGGACTTGCCCACGTTGGGGATGCCGGCGATCAGCACCCGCAGCGGCTTGACCATGCCACCGCGGTGCGGCGCCAGCCGACGGCATTCGGCCACCAGGGTGCGCGCCGGCCCCGGGGTATGCGCGTGCAAGGCGATCGCACGGGTGCGGGGCTGGGCGTTGTAGTAGGCCAGCCACTGCGCGGTGCGCGCCGGGTCGGCCAGGTCTTCCTTGTTCAGCACCTTCAGCGTGGGCCGATCACCGATCAGCTGGGCCAGCAGCGGATTGGCGCTCGACCCCGGCAGCCGGGCATCGAGCAGTTCGATGACGACGTCCGTGGTCTTGAGTCGCTCGCGCAACGCCTTTTGCGTTGCGTGCATATGACCGGGAAACCATTGGACACTCACGGGCGGGCTCCTGAACGGGGGGGGCGGACGCTCAGGCATGCACGCGCAGCCAGGCATGCAGGTCGGCCACGGTGTGCGCCACGAACGCTGGCTGCAGCGAGCGCAGGTCCTCGTGCGCATGGGCGCCGTAGGTGACCGCGACTGCGGCGCAGCCGGCGTTGCGCGCCATCTGCAGGTCGTGCGTGGTGTCGCCGATCATCAGGGTGCGCTCGGGCGGCACGTCGAATTCGGCCATCAGTTCCAGCAGCATTTGCGGGTCGGGTTTGCCGGCCGTCTCGTCGGCGGTGCGGGAGGCGTCGAAGACACCGTGCAGCGCCACCGTCTGCAAGGCGACGTCCAGCCCGCGGCGGCTTTTGCCCGTGGCCACGGCTAAGCGGTGGCCGCGGTCGCGCAGATCGGTCAGCAGCGGCAGCACCCCGTCGAACAGGGTGACCTCGTGCTGGCGCGCAAACCAGTGGTGGCGGTAACGCTCCACCAGCAGCGGCTGGCGCTCGGGCGGCACGTCCGGCGCGGCGTGCGCCAGCGCCTGGGCCAAACCCATGCCGATCACCCAGGCCGCGCGCTCGCGCGATGGCACCCGTCCGCCGACGTCGCGCACCGCGTCTTGGATGCAGCCGACGATCAGTGCGGTGGAATCGAACAGCGTGCCGTCCCAGTCGAAGGCGATCAGGTCGTAACGCCGGGGATGGTCGGTGGCAAAAGGAGCGGGAACGGAGACAGTGGAATCGGTCACGGTGGGCCCGGAAATGGCAACGGCCCCGAATCCGGGGCGCCAAAATGACAAAAGGCGCATGACAGGCGCCTTTTGCCGTCCCTGTGTCAGAGGGCTTAGGCGATGCGGAAGTTCTCGATGTTGCCGCCAGCCGCCAAAACGTTGCGCACCCATTCCGGCTTGCGGCCTGGGCCGCCGGACCAGAGTTCGCCGTTGGGGCCGCGGTATTTGGGCTGGGCCTTGGAGCGGCCGGCCTTGGCCTTGCCGCCGCGCGTGCCGGTGGTGGCCAATTCTTCGGCCGTGATGCCGTATTCGGCCATGCGGGCGCGGATCTCGGCGATCACGCCGGCGCGCTCTTGCTTGCGCAATTGCTCGGCCTGGGCCAGAAGGGCTTCGGCTTGGGCTTTCAGTTCTGCATAGGTTGCCATGAGCATTCCTCAACGGTTGAACAAAATGGTTCTGACGGCGCGATTGTAATCAAAAAAATCGCCGCATGTCGCCCCAATCGGCCAATTCGGGTGGCAATGGCGCATGCAATTGCAATTCCTGCTCCGTCACCGGATGCCGTATCGTCAGCCGCCAGGCGTGCAGAAACATCCGCTTGAGCCCCAGCCGTGTCAGCAGGCGGTTCCATTCGAAATCGCCATACTTGTCGTCGCCGGCGATGGGATGGCCGGCGTGGGCCAGATGCACCCGGATCTGATGGGTGCGGCCGGTTTTGATGGTCACGGCCAACAATGTCATGCGCGGGGCGTCTGCCGCCGCACCGGGTGGCGGATGCACGTCCCCCAGCACCCGCACCAGCGAAATCGAGCGCTGTCCCAGGGGGTCGCGCGCATCGGTGACCCGCACGCGCCGCTCGCCGTCGGGCAGCAGGTATTTGTGCAAGGGGGCATCGATCACCTTGCGGGCAGCGGGCCATTCGCCGCGCACCAGCGCCAGATAGGTTTTGCCCGTGCTGCGTTCGCGAAACTGGTCCTGCAGGCGTTTGAGCGCGCTGCGACGTTTGGCCACGAGCAGCACGCCGCTGGTCTCGCGGTCCAGGCGGTGCACCAGCTCCAGCAGCGCCGCACCGGGCCGTGCCCGGCGCAGTTGTTCGATCACGCCGGACGACACACCGCTGCCGCCGTGCACGGCCACGCCGGCGGGCTTGTCGATCGCCAGCAGCCAATCGTCCTCGTAGAGCACGGGGAACTCCCGCGCGGGCACGGCCGCCGGTGCCGCGCCGATCACCCGTTCGGGCAGGCGCACCGGGGGCAGCCGCACATCGTCGCCCGCTTGCAGCCGGGTGTCGGCGCGGGCGCGCGCCTTGTTGACCCGAACCTCGCCGCTGCGGATGATGCGGTAGATCAGCGTTTTGGGCGCGCCTTTGAGTTCGCGCAGCAAAAAATTGTCGAGCCGCTGGTCGGCGGACTCGGCATCGACGGTGAGGTGACGGACGGCGGCATTGGACATGGGCAAGCGGCGACCCGCCCCCAGCACATCGCACGCCATGCGGTCCACGCCTATAATCCCAGCGTCTGTCCGTGCGCCAAAAAAGGATCGGGTCGCCGCGAAGTGTACGGCACGCCGGTCGCTGCAGAGCGCTGACAGGCATATTCTTGCCGAACCCTGGGCGGGCGGCGCATCCGGGTCAGGTCCGTCGTGTTTGGGCCACCGGTCCCCGGATGGATGCGCCTTGCCCCGGTAGAACCGACGTTCATTCAGTCAGCGAACCCGATACGGAATACCCCCAACGTGCAGCCCGCGGCCGAGCCGAATCGCCGTGTGGCGGGCTGCACGAGGATTCAGTGACCACCGAGACGCCCGCCTTCCCGTGCTGCACAACGGTCCGTCGTCCCTGTTCACCGTGATCCACGCGCCCATGCCCGGGAGCGCGTGACCCCCTGCCCGGCGCACGCCGGGCAGGGCTGCGCGCATCCCAGAGGCTCTCCGGCAATTCCTTCCCGTTCGCTCGACCGGTCCGCGGTTCGCGGCATCCGCGCCCATCGAGGGCGCTTGTACGACCGAGTCTGAGGAACACACGATGAAACGCATGCTGATCAACGCCACGCAGGCCGAAGAGCGCCGCCTGGCGATCGTGGACGGCCAAAAGCTGCTGGACTACGAGGTCGAAATCGAAGGCCGCGAGCAGCGCAAAGGCAACATCTACAAAGCGGTGGTGACGCGCGTCGAGCCGTCGCTGGAAGCGTGTTTCGTCGACTACGGCGAAGACCGCCACGGCTTTTTGCCGTTCAAGGAAATCTCCAAGCAGTATTTCCAGGGCAACGTGCCGCCGTCGCAGGCACGCATCCAGGACGTCATCAAGGAAGGCCAGGAACTGCTGGTGCAGGTGGAAAAGGAAGAGCGCGGCAACAAAGGCGCGGCGCTGACCACCTTCATCAGCCTGGCGGGGCGCTACGTGGTGTTGATGCCCAACAACCCGCGCGGCGGAGGGGTCAGCCGCCGCATCGAAGGCGAAGACCGCGCCGAACTCAAGGCCACGCTGGACAAACTCGAATACCCGAGCGGCATGTCCATCATCGCGCGCACCGCCGGCATCGGGCGCGAGGCCGCCGAGCTGCAGTGGGACCTCAATTACCTGCTCAAGCTCTGGAACGCCATCGAGGGCGCGGCCAAGGCGCTGTCCAAGCCGGAGCTGATCTACCAGGAATCGACGCTGGTCATCCGCGCGATCCGCGACTATTTCAACAGCGACATCGGCGAGATCCTGATCGACACCGACGACATCTACGAGCAGGCGCGCGGCTTCATGTCGCACGTGATGCCGGAGTACGTCAACCGCGTCAAGCGCTACCGTGACAACGCGCCGCTGTTCTCGCGCTTCCAGATCGAGCACCAGATCGAAACCGCCTACAGCCGCACGGTGACGCTGCCGTCGGGCGGCGCGATCGTGATCGACCAGACCGAGGCGCTGGTGGCCATCGACGTCAACTCCGCGCGCGCCATCAAGGGCGGCGACATCGAGGAAACCGCGCTGCGCACCAACCTGGAGGCCGCCGACGAGGTGGCGCGCCAGGCGCGGCTGCGCGACCTCGGCGGGCTGATCGTGATCGACTTCATCGACATGGAGGACAGCAAGAACCGCCGCGAGGTCGAAAACCGCCTGCGCGAGGCCCTCAAGCAGGACCGCGCGCGCGTGCAGTTCGCGCCGATCAGCAAGTTCGGCCTGCTGGAGATGAGCCGCCAGCGCCTGCGCCCGACGCTGTCGGAGGGCGCCTCCATCCCCTGCCCGCGCTGCGGCGGCTCAGGCCACATCCGCGACACCGAATCGTCGGCGCTGCAGATCCTGCGCGTGATCCAGGAGGAGTCGCTGAAGGACAACACCGCCGCCGTGCTGGTGCAGGTGCCGGTGGACGTGGCCAGCTTCCTGCTCAACGAAAAGCGCGTCGAGATCACCAAGATCGAGCTCAAGCAGCGCATCAGCGTGCTGCTGGTGCCGAACAAGTCGCTGGAGACGCCGAACTACAAGCTGGAGCGCTTGAAGCACGACGACCCGCGCCTGGACAACCTGGACGCCAGCTACAAGCTCGCCGACATCGTCGAGGACGTGGCGATGGTGACGCGGCGCAGCCAGGAGCGCACCAACCGGCAGGAGCCGATCATCAAGGGCGTGCTGCCGGACAGCCCCGCCCCGGTGGCCACGCCGCGGGCCGAGGCCCCAGCCGCGCCCACCAGCGCCGCCCCGGCCTTGGCACCGGTCAGCCCTACACCGGCGCCGGCCGCCGCGCCCGTCGCCCCTGTGGTGCCGGCCGAGACGGGCTTCCTGGCTTGGCTCAAACGCCTGTTCGGGTGGCAGGCCGTCCCGGCCACCCCGCCGGCGCAGGCGCCGGTCCCTGTGGTCACCCCCGCCGCGGCCCCGGCCACGGGCGTGCCCGAGCGCCCCGGCAGCGACGAGCGCCGGGGCCGGGGCAACCGCGGCGGTCGCGGCCGTGGGGAAGTGGTGCGCAATGGTGAAGGTCGAGAGGGTCGTGAAGGCCGCGCGGAACGCAGCGAGCGCAGCGAACGCGCCGAGCGGCCCCCCCGTCCCGAGCGGGGCGAGGCCCGATCCCCGACCCGCGACGAAGGTTTGACGGCTACGGAGGCTGCTTTGACCGAGCCGCGTGCCGATGGCGCCCCGGGCGAGCGCCGGGAGCGGGGCGACCGACGCCCCCGCGGCGAGCGGGGCGAGCGCGGGGTGCGTCCCGCCCGGCCGGATGAGGCCCCCACCGAAGCGGTCGCTACTCTGGCGCCCGTGACCGACGGTGGCCAGGGTGTGGCGAATGTGGTGCCCTCCGCCGACGAGGGCACGGCGGGCGAGCCGCGCGAGCGCGGGGACCGCCGCCGCCGCGGGCGCCGATCGCGTGGCGAGGCCACCGATAACGGGGCCGTGTCCGCCACGACAGAGGCCGCTCCCGATGCCCTGACGGAAGCATCCGCCGCCGCGCCGCTGGCCGAGGTCGGCGGCGCGGGTGGCGCGACGGTGGGAGAACCGGCCGAAGCCGCGCGCGCACCCCGCGAGCGCCGCAGCCGCGACCGCTACGGGCGCGACCGAAGCCGCCGTCCGGACGGGGAGGGCGCCGCCCCGAGCGGGGCCGAAGCTCCCGAAGCCGGCGCCGCCGCCGACAGCGGCGCGCTCGAGCCCCCGCGTCGCTCGTACTTCACGGTGCCGCCGACCCCGGCGGAGCCCGTCGCGACCCCGGCGGAGCCCGTGGAGCCGCCGGGCGCTGCTCACGTGCCCGCGTCGGCGCCCAGCAAGGTGCCTGTCGCAGAGCCCGCGACGGCGCCCGTTGCCGCTGCTGCACCAGCCGCGGTCCCCACCCCGCAGCCGTACCGCTTGCCGGTCGAGGATCTGGCCGTTCTGGCCCGTCAAGCCGGCCTGGAATGGGTGCAGTCGGACGCGGACAAGGTGGCGGCGGTGCAGGCCGCCATCGCGGCCGAACCGCTCCCGGTGCATGTGCCGCGCGAGCCGCGTCCCGCCCCTGCGGTCAGCGACGAGCCGCTGGTGCTCATCGAGACCAAGCGGGATCTGCGTGCGCTGAAGTTCCCCTTCGACGCTTGAGCGCCCCCCTCGGCTGGGGGCTTGACCTGCGTCAAGTCCCTCAGCCGCCGACCCCGCTACGCTGCCTGTCATGGAGACCGATACTTTCCCCGAAATCCCCGACCTTGTCTGGGGCGAGTCGCTGGTCACGGGCGACGGCCGCATGGACGAGACCCACGAGGAGTTCGTCACCCAGCTGG
This sequence comes from Tepidimonas fonticaldi, assembly GCF_007556755.1. GTDB lineage: Bacteria > Pseudomonadota > Gammaproteobacteria > Burkholderiales > Burkholderiaceae_C > Tepidimonas > Tepidimonas fonticaldi. The sequence continues at coordinate 10,890 of NZ_VJOO01000007.1, forward strand.
CCCGGCTGCGCGCGCTGCCGCACGACCAACAGCTCGAGCCCTACCGGGCGTTGGTGGCGCACACGGTGGAGCACTTCGAGCGCGAGGAGCGCTGGATGGTCGCCGTCGGCTTTGCCGAGGACAACTGCCACGCCGCGCACCATCGGCAGATTCTGGACACCATGCGGGCCGTGGAAGCGCACTTCCTGCAAGGGGATCACGAGATCATCGACCGCATGGCGGCGGCGCTGGCCGAGTGGTTTCCCATGCATGCGCAGACCATGGATGCCGGGCTGGCGCAGCACATGCGGGCCGTGGGCTTCGACTCGCGCACCGAGACCCTGGCCGATCCCAGCCGGGTGCGGCCCGCGACCATGACCGGCTGCGGCAGCGTGCATTGCAGTTGAGGCGGCTGCGACGTTTCTTCAACGGCGCGCACCGGCATTTCAAGTGACGCCCGGGGGCTTCGGCGCTAGGATGCGCACGAAGAAGGAGTCCCCATGACCGTCATCACCTGCATCGAAGACCTGCGCCGGCTGGCGCAACGGCGCGTGCCGCGCATGTTCTACGACTATGCCGACAGCGGCTCGTGGACCGAGAGCACCTACCGCGCCAACGAATCCGACTTTCAGCCCATCAAGCTGCGCCAGCGGGTCGCCGTCAACATGGAGGGGCGCAGCACGCGCACCACCATGGTCGGCCAACCCGTGGCCATGCCGGTGGCGCTGGCGCCCACGGGGCTGACCGGCATGCAGCACGCCGATGGCGAAATCCTGGCCGCCCGCGCGGCGCGCGCGTTTGGCGTGCCCTTCACGCTGTCGACCATGAGCATCTGCTCCATCGAGGACGTGGCCCGGCACGCGGGGGAGGGCTTCTGGTTCCAGCTCTATGTGATGCGCGACCGCGACTTCATCGAGCGACTGATCGATCGCGCCAAGGCCGCCAACTGCGGCGCGCTGGTGCTCACGCTCGACCTGCAGATTCTGGGGCAGCGCCACAAGGATCTGAAAAACGGCCTGTCTGCGCCGCCCAAGCTGACCCTGCCCAACATCGTGAACATGATGACCAAACCCCGCTGGTGCCTGGGCATGCTGGGCACGCCCCGGCGGCAGTTCGGCAACATCGTCGGGCATGTCAAGGGCGTGGCCGACATGGGCAGCCTGTCGGCGTGGACGGCGCAGCAGTTCGACCCGCGGCTCAACTGGGGCGATGTCGAGTGGATCAAGAAGCGCTGGGGGGGCAAGCTCATCCTCAAGGGCATCATGGATGTGGAAGATGCCAAGCTGGCCGCCGACTCCGGCGCGGATGCGCTGATCGTCAGCAACCACGGCGGGCGCCAGCTCGACGGGGCGGAGTCGAGCATCCGCGCGCTGCCGCGCATCGTGGAGGCGGTGGGACACCGCATCGAGGTGCACCTGGACGGCGGCATCCGCAGCGGCCAGGACGTGCTCAAGGCCCGTGCGCTGGGGGCGCGCGGCACCTACATCGGCCGCGCCTTCCTGTACGGCCTGGGGGCCATGGGCGAGGCGGGTGTGACCAAGGTGCTGGAAATCCTGCACAAGGAACTCGACATCACCATGGCGTTTACCGGCCACACGAATATCGAGACGGTGGACCGCTCGATCCTGATCCCGGGTACCTATCCGGTGGCGTGAAGCCGCTGGGTCACGGGTGCGACGCTCAACGGCCGCCGGCCCCGGCCGTGGTGGCTGAACCAGCCAAACGCGGTGCCGCGCAGCTGCGCCGGGGCCAAGTCGGCGACCAGGGCTTTTTCCACCCCCTCGGTGGCGGCCAGAAAGACGCCATAGAACGCAAACCACCCGACCAACCAGACGCCTGTGGGGGCGGACAGACCCATGACCAGATAGAACAGCGCGTAGGCGCCGTAGCCCATGAGCAGCAGCCGGCGACGGCCCACGCGATCCGACAGGCCCGACAGCGGGACGGACAGCACCATGGCGATGAGCGAGACGGCCGCCCACAGCAGGGGGATCTGGGCCTGGGGAACGCCCAGCTCGCTGGCGCGCAGCAACAGAAACATGTTGGACGAGTTGCCCAGGGCGAACAGCGCGACGACCACGAGGTAGCGGCGAAAGACCAGCGGCAGGGCCGCACCGCCGCTGAGGTCGATGGGCGGGGCGTTCGAGGCCGGGGCCGGTGTGGCCGGCTCGTGCAGCGCCAGGGCCAGGGCGACACACGCCAGCGCGGGCACCCAGGTCCACAAGAACACGTCGCGCAGCGGCATGCCGCTGGCCAGCAAGGCGGCGGCCAACAGCGGGCCGATCACCGCGCCCGCGTTGTCCATGGCCCGGTGCACCCCGAAGGCCAGCCCGCGCCGATCCGCTCCGACGCTGGCGGCCAGCAGCGCATCGCGCGGCGATGTGCGCAGCCCCTTGCCCACCCGGTCCGCAAACCGGATGGCCAGCAGCGCTGGCCAACTGGTCACCCAGGCGATCAAGGGGCGCCCCAGGGCCGCCAGACCGTAGCTGACGACGATCCAGGGTTTGCTGCGCCGTGTGCGGTCCACCACGACACCGGAGACCCATTTGAGCAGGCTGGCCGTCGCTTCGGCAATCCCCTCGATCAGGCCCAGCGCGCGCGGGCCCGCCATCAGCACCGAGGTCAGATAGAGCGGAACCAGGGGGTACACCAGCTCGGATGCCGAATCGTTGATCAGGCTGATCAAGCCGATGAGCCATACGGTGGGCGGCAGCGCGCGGATCGTCTGCCACATGGTGCGAAGGGACGGGCTGCGAAGCCTTCCATCATACGCCGCTGCGGAGTCCCCCGGCGCCGGACGATCGTCGCCCGCGTCCGGTGTCACTGTGTTAGAGTCGGGCCGTGGCGGGGGCGTTTTCTTCCCCGCATGCACTCCCCGCGTGCGTCGGGGGCCTCGGATCGCGGTGATCCTGGGCAACCCTTTGGCACGCGCCCCCGTCCGGCCGTGTATGGCCGCCGACCCCGGCGGCGGATTCTCCGGTCATCGCTCCCCACCATCCCCTGATGCGCTCGGTGGCTCGCAGGCCAGGCGTGCCTGCCCCCTTCCGCATCGCCACCCCAAGGAGGCCCCCATGGCCAAAGAAGAATTGATCGAGATGCGCGGCACGGTCGACGAGATCCTGCCCGACTCCCGCTACCGCGTCACCCTGGAAAACGGCCACACCCTGGTCGCCTACACCGGGGGAAAGATGCGCAAGCACCACATCCGCATCCTGGCGGGCGACCGGGTGTCGCTGGAGCTGTCGCCCTACGACCTGAGCAAAGGCCGCATCACCTTCCGGCACCTGGAGCCGCGCACGGGCGGCGAGGCCCCCGCCGCCCGGCGCAAGCCGCGCTGACCGGCGCGGCTCACTTGCCCCAGCTGTCCTTCAGGCCCGCAATCCGGTTGAACACCGGCCGCTCGGGCGTGTGGTCCACGCGGTCGGTGCCGAAATAGCCGTGCCGCTCGAACTGGTAGCGCTCCTCGCGCGGGGCGTTCGCCAGCGACGGCTCCAGGTAGGCCGTCACCACCCGCAGGCTGTTGGGGTTGAGCGCGGCCTTGAAGTCCTTGCCACCGGCGTCGGGCTGCGGATCGGCGAACAGCCGGTCGTACAGGCGCACTTCGGCGGGCACCGCCTCGTGCACGCCCACCCAGGTCAGCGTGCCCTTGACCTTGACGGCGTCGGCCCCGGGCGTGCCGCTCTTGGTGTCGGGCACCACCGTGGCCAGCACGGCCGTGACGCGGCCGTCGGCGTCCTTCTCGCAGCCAGTGCACTCGACCACATAGCCGTATTTGAGGCGCACCTTGTTGCCGGGGAAAAGGCGGAAATAGCCCTTGGGAGGCTGCTCCATGAAGTCCTCCCGCTCGATCCACACCTCGGGGCCCAGGCTGAATGCGCGCAGCCCCAGCTCGGGCCGCTGTGGATGCACCGGGGCGCTGCAGGCCTCGCGGTGGTCGGCATCGCCAAACACCTGCGCCCAGTTGGTGAGTTTGAGTTTGACCGGATCCAGCACCGCCATGGCGCGCGGCGCCTTACCTTCCAGGTCGTCGCGCAGCGCGATCTCCAGGTTGCTGTAATCGATCCAGCCCCCGGCTTTGCTGACGCCGGTGCGTTCGCAGAACAGGCGGATGGCTTCCGGCGTGTAGCCGCGGCGGCGCAGACCGACGATGGTGGGCATGCGCGGATCGTCCCAGCCGCTGACGATGCCCTCGTCCACCAGTTGCTTGAGCTTGCGCTTGCTGGTGACCACGTAGGTCAGGTTCAGCCGGGCGAACTCGTACTGGTGCGGCAGGTTGAACGGCTCGATGCGGTGCGTCTCCAGCGCCGACGCCAGCAGCGGCGTGAACTGGTGCGTCTGCGTCTTGAGCAGCCCGAAGAACTCGCCCAGGTCGCGCAGCACCGCGTCGCGGTCGTGCTCCCACTTCGTGAACAGTGCCCGCATGCGCTGCTCGGGCTCGGTGTTCAAGCCGAGCTTGTGCGCGTGGTTGTGGCAGTGCAGGGCAAATTCCTTGCCCGCTTCCACCCCCTGCTGTTCGATGCGCTCGACGAGCTGGCGGGCGCGCTCGAACTGCGGTGCGCGCAGGATCGGCACGATGCGCTCGAGCAGCCAGTCGTAGAACGGCCGCTGGTCCTCGAATTCCAGGGTGCAGATGCTATGGGTGATGTTCTCCAGCGCATCCTCGATCGGGTGCGCGAAGGTGTACATCGGGTAGATGCACCAGGCGTCGCCGGTGTTGTGGTGCGTCGCGTGCTTGATCCGGTAGATGGCCGGGTCGCGCAGGTTGATGTTGGGCGAGGCCATGTCGATCTTGGCACGCAGCACCATCGCCCCGTCCGCGTGGCGGCCGTCGCGCATCTCGCGAAAACGCGCCAGGCTCTCCTCGGCCGGGCGGTTGCGGTAGGGGCTGTCGATGCCGGGCTCGGTGAGCGTGCCGCGGTTGGCCCGCATCTGCTCCGGCGTCTGTTCGTCCACATAGGCGTGGCCGGTTTCGATCAGGTACTCGGCCGCCCGGTACATGAAGTCGAAGTAGTCGCTCGCGTAGTACAGGTGGCGGGTGCCGTGGGCCTCCCAGCTCCAGCCCAGCCATTGGACGGCGTCCAGGATGGAATCGACGTACTCCTGCTCTTCCTTCTCGGGGTTGGTGTCGTCGAAGCGCATGTGGCACACGCCGCCGTAGGCCTGCGCCAGGCTGAAGTTGAGCCAGATGCTCTTGGCATGGCCCACGTGCAGGTAGCCGTTGGGCTCCGGCGGAAAGCGCATGCGCACCCGGGCCGGGTCGGCCACGCCCCGCTCGTGGTGGCTGCCGTCACCGGGGCTGCCGCCCCACAGGCGGCCGTGGTAGCGGCCCTGGGCCAGATCGCGCTCGATGATCTGGCGCAGAAAATTGCTGGCAGCGGGCGGATGGGGGGAAGAGTGCGGGGCGTGATCGCTCATGCCCCCGATTTTAGGCGGCCCCCGTCGCCAGACAGACCCGGTTGCGCCCGCCGCGCTTGGCGCGGTAGAGGGCCTCGTCGGCCTGGTTGATCAGGTACTGGTAATCCGGGTGGCCGCTGTAGGGCGCGACGCCGATGCTGGCGGTCAGCGACAGGTGCACGCCGTTGGCCAGCGCGAACGGTGTGGCGGCGATGCGCTGGCGCAGTTTGTCGGCCTGCTGCCGGGCCTGCTCGGGCGTGACGTCCACCAGCACGACGAGAAACTCCTCGCCGCCGTAGCGGAACACGAAGTCGCTGGAGCGCACGTCGTTGAGCAAAAGGGCGGCGGTTTGCTGCAGCACCAGGTCGCCCGCGTCGTGGCCGTGCTGGTCGTTGACGTGCTTGAAGTGGTCGATGTCCAGCATCAGCAGCGCAAACGGAATGTGCCGCTGTTGCGCCAGGTGGATCTCGCGCGCCAGGATCGGCGCCAGAAAGCGCCGGTTGAGCAGGCGCGTGAGGGCATCGCGCCCGCTTTCGAGCTCGACGTGGCGCTCGAACAGCATCTGCACCAGATACTGCAGGTTGTCGAGCTCGCCCTGCAATTGCATCAGCAGCGTGGCGCGGCGCGGATCGTCGATCGTGGTGGCCGCCAACTGCGGCAGCAGCGCTTCGTCCAGGCGCTGCATGCCCTGATGCACCAGATCGACCTCCGGCGCGCCGTCGAAGACGTTGCTGCCCTTGTGCATGAACCACAGGCCGAATTCGGAACTGCGCAGGGCGGGCAGCACCAAGGGCTGACCGCCGCGGTGCAGGGCAAAGAGCAGCTCCTGCCCCCAGTTGGCCAGCAGGAAGCGCTGGCGTTCGCGCTCGACCTGTAGATTCTGGCTCAGGGCATGCAGGCGAAAGGCTTCCTCGCTGCGCGCAACCCGTTGGGTGTCGCGCACGTAGGACTCGGCCATCAACTCCAGCGCCAGGTCGAACAACGCGCCGATGTGGGCCATCGAGGCTTCGACCAGCGCGGGCGCGGCCCCATCGGCGGCGATGCGCTGCAGCAGCCGTCCCTTGAGGAGCCGCGCGCCCCGGGCCACCAGATGCATGGGCAACTGGATGCGGGCGTGGACTTCGCCCACGTGGCGCTGGTGGGCCACGATGGCCGGCACGTCCTGCGCCGAGTGCAGGGCGAACAGCTCCGTCAGCCAGACCTGCAGGGAGGCGTGCAGCCTCTGGTGCACGACCTCCGCATCCAGGAAGGCCTGGGCCTGCTGGTGGGCCATCATGTCCTGATAGAAGCCCGTGGCCAGTTCCGCGCGGTGCTGCTCGGATTGTAGGGGTCGGGTTATGGGGCGCGTGTCGGGCCCGCTGCGCCGGTCCGTTACGTCTGTTTACAGCCGTCACAAAACGGCAACCGGCCAAGCGCGGCAGCGGTGGTTCAATGTCGGTATCGTTGTTCAGGAGCGCGAACCATGAACCCTCTGACTCCGTTGCGCCCCGCGTCGCTGGCCCGGGGCCTGGCTGCCGTGGCGTTGGTACTGGCCGGCGCGGCGCATGCCGGCGATGTGTACTGGTCGATCGGCGTACACCAGCCGGGCGTGACCGTGGGGGTGGGCAACACCCCGCCGGTGGTGATCGCACCGGCGCCCCGTGTGGTGATGGTGCCCCCGGTGGTGGTGTCGCCGCCGGTGGCCGTTGTGGCCCCCGCCTACGGCTATGCGATGCCTCCCGGGCACCGCAAGCACCGGCATTGGCACCCCCGCGAATGGGAGAAGCGCCCCGGCTGGGACGACCGGCGCGGCTGGCGTGATGACGGCTGGCACCGCCACGACGGCTGGCGCGACCGACGCTGAGGCCCGGGGGCGACGCTGAGGCCCGGGGGCGGCGGGCCGTTACACTCGCCGCTTCGCCCACTCCCGCGTCTGTCCATGGATGTCACCCTGCTGCTCAAGGCCGCCCTCATGGGGGTGGTCGAGGGCCTGACCGAGTTTTTGCCCGTTTCGTCCACCGGTCACCTGATCCTCACCGCCGCCTTGCTGCGGTTGACGGGGGAGACGATCAAGGTGTTCGAGGTGGTCATCCAGACCGGGGCCATTCTGGCCATCGTGGGCCTGTATTGGCAGCGGCTGATCGGCACCCTGCGCGGACTGCCGCGCGAGGCGCAGGCGCAGCGCTTCACGGTCAATGTGCTGCTCGGGTTTTTGCCGGCGGCGCTGGCGGGGTTTTGGTTCATCGGGCCGATCAAGGCCGTGCTCTTCAACGCCTGGGTGGTGGCGGCCGGCTTCATCGCCGGCGGGCTGATCATGCTGTGGGTGGAGGCCGTCCAGGCCCGCCAGCCCGCGGCGCGGGTGGCGACTGTGGACGATTTGGGCTGGCGCGATGCGCTGGCGGTGGGGTTGATCCAGTGCGCGGCCCTGGTGCCGGGGGTCAGCCGGTCGGGGGCGACCATCATCGGCGGCATGGCGCTCGGCCTGTCGCGGCGCGCGGCGACCGAGTTCAGCTTCTTCCTCGCCATTCCGGTCATCTTTGGCGCGGCCGTCTACGATCTGTACAAGCACCGCGATCTGCTGGCGGCGGCGGACCTGCCGCTGTTCGCGGTGGGGCTGGTGGCGTCGTTCGTGTCGGCGTGGGTGTGCGTGCGCTGGCTGCTGCGCTACGTGGCCACCCACACCTTCGTGCCGTTTGCGTGGTACCGCATCGGCTTTGGCGTGCTGATCCTGGCCAGCGGGGCGTTCGGCTGGGTCAACTGGACGCCGTGACGGGCGCCATGAAGTGCCGCAGCGCGCGGTCGATGGCCGCGGCCGTGGCTTCCGGGTGCTCCATGGGGAACAGGTGCGTGCCGTCGATGAACTGCAGCCGCTCGGACGGCTCGCGCCCGCACAGCTTGTGCGTCATCGTCAGGCCCACGCGGCGCATCTCTTCGGACTGCGTGCCCCCGACGAAGGCCACCGGGCAGGCCAGGGGGTGGCGGCGCAGCAGCCGGTCCAGGTGGTGCGGCAGCGTGTTGTAGATGGCGGTCTCGATGTCGCGGTCGAAGGTCAGCACGCGCTGCGTGCCCTCCGGCGTGTGCACATCGTGCGTGCCGTGGGCGATGTAGTCGGCCAGCACGCGCGGGTCCCAGCGGGCGAAGGCGCGCTTGTGGCGGAAGTGCTCCAGCGCCTCCTGGGCGTTGGCCCAGCGGTTGCGGCGCTTGCGGCTGACCTGACCCGGTGAGACGGCACCGATCAGGCGGGTGTGTTTGGCCGCGGCCAGGGCACGCGCCTTCCAGCCCCCCAGGACGGGGGAGTCGAGCATGACCACGCCGCGCACCGGCTGCCCGGCCAGCACGGGGTGGCGGGCGGCGCACATCAGACTCAGAAAACCGCCGAGCGAGTGACCGACGAGGAACAGCGGCGTGTCGCCGGGGCCGACCTGCGCCTCGACGAAGTCCGCGAGCTGCTGCACCAGGTGCGGCCAGTTGCTGGTGACGGGGTAGCGCGGATCGTGGCCGTAGCGCTCCACCGCGGTGACGCGGTAGCCCCGCTCGCGCAGGGCCTGGAAGACGACGCTGTAGGTGCCGGCGGGGAAGCTGTTGCCGTGCGAAAAGACGATGCAGGGGCGGGGGGATGCGGCGCTCATGGGGTCAAATCAGCCTGTCCTTGGGGTCTGTGATCTTGCGCAGCGCGGCGTGGCGCCCGCTCGGGGCGGCCAGCGGGCCGGTGGGGTCCCAGTCCGGGGCTTCGATCTGGTCGAAGGCCTCGCGCAGCTTGCGACCCCAGGTGCTGCGCAGCATGTGGAAGTAGGCGTTGTGCTCGTCGATGCACACCACCCGGTCGCTGGTGCAGCGGTCGGCCTCGTAGACCGCCAGGTCCAGCGGCAGCCCCACCGACAGGTTGGACTTGAGCGTGGAGTCCATGGAGATCAGCAGGCACTTGGTGGCCTCTTCCAGCGGCGTGTCGGGGGTGATGACGCGGTCGAGCACGGGTTTGCCGTACTTGCTCTCGCCGATCTGGAAAAACGGGGTTTCGGCGGTGGCCTCGATGAAATTGCCGGGGGAGTAGACCTGAAACAGCCGCATGCCTTCGCCGCGGATCTGGCCGCCAAAGATCAGGCTGGCGTTGAATTCGATGCCGGAGCGGCGCAGGGCCTCGCCGTCGCGCTGGTAGACGTGGCGCACGGCCGAGCCCAGCACGCGCGCGGCGTCGAACATGCTGCGCGCGTTCCAGATGGTGATCGGCTCGCCGCCGTCGGGGTCTTTCAGTTGCTCGGTCTGCAGAATTTCGCGGATCGACTGCGAGATGCTGAGGTTGCCGGCCGACAACAGGCACATGAAGCGGTCGCCGGGCTTCTCGTAGACGATCATCTTGCGAAACATGCTGATCTGGTCCAGCCCGGCGTTGGTGCGCGAGTCGGACAGGAACACCATGCCAGCCTTGAGTTTGACGGCGACGCAGTAGGTCATGGAGTGGCGGTCGAACGAACCACCGTTCGCTGTGGGACGGGCGCCTATGGTAGCGCCTGCCGCAGCGCGTCGCGCAGGGCGCTGTCGCGTTCGGTGCGCCGCCGCAGCGCCGCGCGCAGCGTGGCCGCGCCGCCCGGCAGCACGAGCGTGAGCCGCTCGCGCGCGCGCGTGAGGCCCGTGTAGAGCAGCTCGCGCGTCAGGATCGGGCTGTCGGCGTCGGGCGGCAGCACCAGCACCACGTGGTGGAACTCGCTGCCCTGCGACTTGTGCACCGTCAGCGCCCAGGCGCTGGCGGTGTCGGCGAGCTGCCCGGCGGCAACCCACTGCACGCTGCCCGGCCGCTGCGGCGCCGGCAGCGCCAGGCGCCAGCGCCGCGTGCCGTCGGCGTGCGGCCGCGCCAGCAGCAGGCCCAGGTCGCCGTTCATCACGCCCAGGCGCGGCTGGTTGCGCGTGACCAGCCACGGCTGGCCGCTGCGGCCATAGGGGCCTGTGGGGGCGTGCGGGGCCAGCCGCGCGGCCTCGGCCTGCAGGCGCGCGTCCAGCCCCTCCACGCCCCACGGCCCGCGCCGCAGCGCGGCCAGGACCTGCAGCCACGCCTGGCCCTGCAGCAGGCCGGCGGCCCAGGCGTCGGGGTCGCCGGCCGCCGGCGGTGGCGCCGCCGCCTGCAGCCACGGCGCCACCGCCGCGCGCCAGGTCGGCAGCCAGCCGTCGGCGGCCTGCGTGCCGAGGTGGACGCTGACGCCCTCGCCCGGGTCGCGCAGCAGCGCCAGCGCGGTGTCCTCGTCGCCGTCGCGCACCGCGGCGGCCCAGCGGCCGATGGCGCCGCCGGCGTCGAAGCGGCGGCTGAGCCGCAGCATCGCCACCGCCTGGTCCAGCGCGTCGCCGTCGGCGTCGATCCACGCCGCCGGCGGTGCCTGCCCGGTGGCGGCGGTGAGCCACGCGGCGGTCTCCCGCTGCCAGCGGCCCTCGCGCGCATGCGCGCACAGCTCCGCCAGCACCGCGCCGGCCTGCACCGAGGCGAGCTGGTCGCGGTCGCCGAGCAGGATCAGCCGCGCCTGCGGAGGCAGCGCCCGCAGCAGCGCGTGCAGCAGCTCCAGATCGACCATCGACGCCTCATCGACCACCAGCGCGTCCAACGGCAGCGGCTGGCGCTCGTCGTGGCGCGCGCCGGTGCCGTCGGGCCGCTGGCCCAGCAGCGCGTGCACGGTGACGGCGCGGTGCGGCAGGTGCGGCTGCAGCACCGCCCACGGCAGCGGCAGCGCCCAAGTGGCAAGCTTCCGCCACGCGTCGGTCAGCGCAGTGCTCAGGCGCGCGGCGGCCTTGCCGGTGGGGGCCGCCAGGCCCACGGCCAGCGGCGCGCCGCCGCCCTGCAGCGCCAGCCCCTGCAGCAGCGCCAGCAGCCGCGCGACGGTGTGGGTTTTGCCGGTGCCGGGGCCGCCGGTGATGACCGCCAGCCGCTGCCGCAGCGCCAGCGCGCAGGCCAGCCGCTGCGCATCCGGCTCGGGGGACGGCGGGCCGAACAGCGCCTCGATCCACGGCCGCACGGCGTCGGGGGCAGGGGCGTCGGCAGCGGTCAGCCGCTGCGCCAACGCCTGCGCCACTTCCCGCTCGCGGCGGAAGTGGCGGCCCAGGTAGAGCACGCCGCCGGCGGCGACCACCGGCGTCAGCGGCGCGCCCGCGCCGACCCAGCCGGGGCCGCTCAGCGCCGCCGGCCCGTCGGCGTGCAGGCGCTGCAGCAGCCAGCGCGCGCAGGGGCCGCGGGCGTCGTCCGGACGGGCTTCGGCCCAGCGCCAGGCGACGTGGCCGTCGGCGGCGCGGCGCATCAGCAGCGCGGTGGCCAGCAGGGCCTCCAGGTTCGCCTGCGGGCACAGCGCGGCGGCCTGGCGCGCCAGCGTCGCGTCCGCCGGGCGCAGCTCGCCGGCCTGCAGGCCGCGCTGCAGCCAGGCTTCCAGCTCGGGGCGGGGCGCGGTCATGCCGTCACCTCCGCGCCGGTGAACAGAGCCTCCAGCCGCTGCACCAGCGGCCACGGCTGCGTCAGCTGCCAGATGCCGGCGCCGGGGGCAGCCACGCCGCGCCAGAACACGCACAGCGCGCCGCCAAGGTGCCGCACCGGGTCGTAGCGCCGCCCCAGCCGCTGCGCCAGCCAGCGATGCAGCGCCAGCAGGTACAGCGCCGCCTGCGCGTCGTAGCGCTGGCGCAGCACCTCGGCCTGCACCGCCGCGGCGTGGTAGGCGGCGTCGTCCGGCCCCAGCGCGTTGGACTTGTGGTCCAGCACCCAGTAGCGCCCGTCGTGTTCGAAGACCAGGTCCATGAAGCCTTTCAGCATCCCGTGCAGCGTGACGGCGGCGAGCGCCGGGCGTGGCTGGCCTGGCGCGACGTGGGCGAGCAGCAGGCGGTCGAGCGCGCGCGCCTCGGCGGCGGCGTCGATGCGCAGCCAAAACGGTACCTCCGGCTCGGCGTGCGTGAGGTCGCGCAGCCGCACGCCCGCGCTGCCGGGCAAGGGCAGCGCGGCGTCGCCGATCGCATGCGCCCAGCGCGCCAGGTCCCCGGCGTCGGCCGGCAGGCGCTCGGGCGCCCAGCCGAGTCCCTGCAGCGTGCGCTGCGCCAGCGGCTGCAGGGCATCCGGGGCGCCCGCGGGCCAGCCGTGGCGCTGGCAGGTTTCCAGCAGCGCGTGCAGCGCCACGCCGGGCTGCGCGCCGCGTGGCCAGCGGTGCCACGGCGCGGTGGCGGGGGCCTCGTCGCGGAGCCCGGTGGCGTCGGGGGCGGATGCGCCGGGGTCGTCGTCGCCGACGTGCGCCTCGGTGGCGGCGTCGGCGCCAGCCGGCGCCTCGTGGGCGGCGCGCGCCAGCGCGCTGTAGCTGGCGATCCACCAGCTCGGGCCCCTGCGCGGGCGCGCCACGTGCGCCCAGGCGGCGGGGCGTGTGGGCATCACGGCTGGGGTGCTGGCCCGGGCGGTAGGGGCGGTCTTGTCGTCGGCCAGCCCGGTGCAAGCGATGGTGCCGCCGCTGGCCGCCGCCACCTCGTCCAGCCGCGTTGGAGTCTGCTCGGCCAGCGTGGCGGCGTCCGCCCCCTGCAGCCCGAGCAGCCGCGCCAGCGCGCTGGATGCGAGACCCGGCTCCAGCGCCACGCCGACCCAGGTCAGGTGCACCGCGCGCGTCAGCGCCACGTAGAGCTTGCGCGTGTCTTCCAGCAGGCGTTCGCGCTCGGCGCGCTCGAGCGCCTGCCGCCACGCCTCGCCCTCGTCCGGCAGCGTGACGTGCGCGTGGCCCGCGTCGTCGTGCCAGCGCAGCACCCGTGGACGGTTGTATTTGTCGTCCAGCGGGCGCGCGCGGCCCGCAAACGGCAGCAGCACGATCGGAAACTGCAGCCCCTTGGCCTTGTGCACGGTGATGACGGGGATGGCCTGCGGCGTGCCGTCGAGCCGGCGCTCCACGCCGGTCAGCGTCGGGTCGTCGCCGGCGGGGGAGGGGGCGGCACCCTCCTGCCGCGCCAGGCGCAGCAGCGCCAGCGTCGCCTCCACCCCGCCGCGGCCTCTCTGGCGTGCGGCCTGTTGCAGCCATTCGGCCATGTGCAGCAGGTCCGCCAGCGCCCGCGCGCCGGGGCTCGGGTGGTCGGCGGGGCGGGCCAGCAGCCGCGCCGCGACGCCGAAGTCGTGCATCAGCGCGCGCACCGCGGCCAGCACGCCGTGGCGCTGCCACAGCGCGTGGTAGTGCGCAAAATGCTCCAGCGTCGTGTCCCAGGCGTCCTCGTCGCGCAGCAGCGCGGCGAGCGCCGCCGCGTCCAGCCCCAGGGCGGGCGTCAGCAGCGCGTGGGCGAGGGCGTCGCGGTCGTGCGGGTGGGCGCAGGCGTGCAGCCACGCCTGCAGGTCGTCGGCCTCGGGGCCGTCCCACACCGAGGCGCGCTCGGAGCGGTAGGCGCTGGCCAGCCCATGCCGGCGCAGCGCGCGCGCCACCGCCTGCGCCTCCTGGCCGTCGTTGACGAGGATGGCCAGATCCTGCGGTTGCAGCGGGCGCCGCCGCCCGTCGCGCTCGAAGCCGCAGCGCCCCGCCGCCGAGCCTGCCAGCCACCGCGCCACGGTGGCCGCGCAGGCGGCGGCGAGCCGCTCCCGCACGTCGTCGCGCGTGAGCCTGTCCGTCTCCGGCCGCCACAGCGCGAAGGTGAGCGCCGCGCCGCTTGCGGCGTCGTCGTCGCGCCAGCGCTCGGCCTGGCCGGCCGGCCGCGCCGGCAGGAACGGCACCGGCTGCACGCCGTCGCGCGCAAAGCCGAACGCTCCGTCTGGCAGCGTGCGCTCCGCGTGGCCGAACAGGGCGTTGACGGCCTGCACCATCGCCGTGCTGCTGCGGTGGTTGACCGCCAGCGACCAGATGCGCCCGGCGCAGGCGGCGCGCGCCTGCAGGTAGCTGTGGATGTCGGCGTGGCGGAAGGCGTAGATGGCCTGCTTGGGGTCGCCGATCAGCAGCAGCGCGGTGCCGGGGGGCGGCTGCTCGGGCCGGTAGATGGCCTGCAGGATGCGCCACTGGCGCGGGTCGGTGTCCTGGAACTCGTCGACCAGCGCCACCGGCTGCTGCTGGCGCAGGCGCTGGGCGAGCGCCGCGCCCTGCGGGCCGGCCAGCGCCTCGTCCACGCGGCGCAGCATCTCGTCGAAGGTGAGCTGCTCGGCGGCGCGCAGCTGCGCGCGCATGCGCTGCGCCACCCACACGGCGGCGTGGCGCGTCAGCGCCCCTTGCACGCCGGGCAGGGCGGCCAGGCGCGCCTGCAGCTGGGGCAGCTCGTGCAGCAGCGGCAGCGCCTCCACCTCGGGGGGGAGAGAGCCGGCCTTGGCGCGCAGGTGGTCCAGCGTCATCCGTTGGCGGGCATCCTTCGAGCGATTCGGTTGCGTCGCTTCGGGGGTGTTGGCCCATTGACGAAGCTTTTCGAACCAGTCCCGCACGGTGGGCTTCTGGGTGCTGAGGTGTTTCAGCAAATCGTGCCGTTCCAGCACCGCTTCGGCCTCGTCGATCCACGCCGGCCACGGGGCCTTCAACGCCGCCAGCGCCTGCGCGCGTGTGGCCTCGGCCTGCCGCAGCACGTCGGAGAGGCTTCGCGTCGGCAGGCCCGGATCCCGCGCCGCCCACAACTCGGCGTGCTCGAGCAGATCCTTGATGGCCTTGTCCAGCCCGTCCGGCGAGCTCCATACGTCCAGCACCTGCGCGGCGTCGGCCTCGTCCAGCGGCAGCACGTGCAGCCGCCACCAGTCGCGCACCGCCTCCAGGCGCAGCGCGGCGGTGTCCTGCAGGATGCGCGGCTGGAAGGGCTCGCCGCTGAGCAGCGCCTGCTCGCGCAGGATGCGCTGGCACCAGCCGTGCAGGGTGCTGATCGGCGCCTCATCCAGCGCGTCGGCGGCTTCGCTCAGGCGGCGCGCCAGTGAGGGCCATTGGGTTGGCGGGTAACGATCACGCAGCGCCAGCAGCCGCTCCACCGCCGCATCGGTGGGGTCGAGCGCCTCGCCGCCAAAGACCGCGGCGGCCTGCAGCAGGCGCGCCTGGATGCGGCTGCGCAGCTCCTGCGTGGCGGCGTCGGTGAACGTCACGACCAGGATCTGCCGGGGGGAAAGCGGCGGCGGCCCGGCCTCGCCGGGTGATGCGCCCAGCACCAGCCGCACCGCCAGCAGCGCCATCGTCCAGGTCTTGCCGCTGCCGGCGCTGGCCTCGATCAGCTGGCTGCCCGCAAGCGGCAGGGTCAGCGCGTCTAGGTGCGGCAGGTCGGCCCTCATGCGGCGGTCTCCTTGGCGGCTGCGTTGCGGTCGTCGTGATCGCGGGCCAGGTGCGCGTGCAGCGGCGCGAGCAGCGCTTGCGTCCAGTGGGCGAACGGTCCGTCCGCGTGCGCCTCGCGCGGGCCGGCCAGCGCTTCGAACGTCGGGTAGTGGCGCCGCCACAGCGGCTCCTTGGCCTGGCCGTGGTCGCTTTCATAGGCTTTGCGGGCGGCCTCCCACGCCGCGGCGGGGTCGGCGTCCTTGCCATGCAGCCGGCCCCAGTAGGCCGCGGCGGCGTGGCGCGGCAGCGGCAGCGGGGCGGGGCCGTGCAGGCCGGCGTGCCACGCCTGCCCCAGCGTCGTCCAGACGGCGGTGACGGTCTGCGGCTCCAGCGGCCGCATCCGCCCAACGCCCAGGGGGGTGGCGATCCAGCTCGTCACGGGCCCGAGCGCGACGTTGAGCGCGACGTGCTCGACCCAGGGGCGCAGCAGCCGGTGCAGGGCGTAGGTCTTGGCGTCGAGCTTCTTGCCCTCGACGAGGGCGCTGCCGAGCGTCACCAGCCGCGCCAGCGCGCCGTCGTCGCCGCGCCGCAGCGGCGGCAGCACGTCGCGGATTGCAAGCGTCGGGCCGTCCGGCAGCGCCAGCGTCGTCTCCAGCCGCGCCCGCTCCGCCACCGGGTGGGGGTGGCGTGCGGCGAGTTCCCGGGCGTGCTGCCAGACGCGGCGGATCGCCTCGTCCCAGTCGCGTGCGAGCCATGCTCCGGCCGCGCCGGCGGGCCAGTCGCCGGCCAGCTCGGCGCGGCGGCGGGCGCGCCGGGCGGCGGCCTGCGTGGCGGCGTCGTCGGCACCGGCCAGCGCGGCGTCCACCACCGCCTCCACCCACGCCAGCCGGGTGCGCCACTGCTGCAGGCGGTCGGGTGCGAACGGCTCGGCGTCGTCGTCGGCCTCGTCGTCGCGTGGCGGCGCCAGCCCCAGGCGCTGGCGTGCGTAGGCGCGCGCGGGGTCCTGCAGCAGCTCGGCCAGCGCCGCCACCGTCACCGGCATCGGCTCGTCCGGGTGTGACGGGATGGCCGGCTCGGGGCGCGGGGTGGGCGTGTCCGTGGCGGTGCCTCCCGTTGCGAGCCACTCCCGCGCGTAGCTGAACGCGCCGGTCAGCGGCGGGGCGGCGCCATCGGCCGCCGACGCCGGGCTGAAGTTGGCGGGGTCGAACGGATGCAGCGGGTGCGCGCGCGTCAGCGCCGCGGCCACGTCGCCTTGCAGGCCCGGCGCCAGCCGCCACTGGCGGTTCAGGTGGTGGCGCAGCTGGGCCACCGGCAGCGCCGGCTGGCGCTCGGTGTCGTCCACCGGGCGGCGGCCCAGCCACGAGACGCCCAGGTGGTCGCGCGCCGACAGCACCGCCTCCAGCAGCAGGTAGAGGTCCTCATGCCGGCGCAGGCGGTCGCCCGGGCGCGGCGCGGCGGCCATCAGGTCGTGCGTGTCGCCCTGCGGCCGGCGCGGGAAGTTGCCGTCGTGCAGGCCGAGCAGGTAAATGCGGCGAAACGGCACCGCGCGCATCGGCAGCAGCGTCGCAAACGTCACCCCGCCGCCCAGGAAGCGGGCCGGCGCGCCGCCGCCACCTGCCAGCGCCAGCCACGTGTCGGCCACCACGGCGGCCGGGATCGGCTCCGTGCCGGCCTGCTCGGCCTGCCGCGCCCAGCGATCGGCCGCGGCGCGCAGCCGCGCCACCGCCAGCGTCCCCTCCACGTCGTCCGCCGCGGGCTGCAGGAACTGCGCCAGCAGCGCGTGCAGCCGATCGGCCCACGCGGTGGCGTCGGTCGGCTCGGCCAGGCGATGCGTCCACGTCGCCACCGCGTCGATGAAGGTCTGCAGCCGGTGCAGCAGCTCGCCCTGCAACACCGCCACGCCGCGCGCCGGCAGCAGGCGATCCTGCCACGGCTCGTCCTCGGCGCCGAGCATGGCGCCGAGCCACAGGCGCTGCAGCCCCTCGCGCCAGGTGTAGCGCTCGGCCAGCGCGGCGCCGCCCGCGGCCAGCCCCAGGCGCTGGCGGTGCGCGCCGTCCAGGCCCCAGCGGATCGCGGCCTCGCGCCGCCACGCGCGCAGGGTGTCGAGGTCGTCCGCCGCCAGGCCGAAGGCGCGCGCCACCGCCGGCACGTCCAGCCAGTCCAGCGCATCGCTGCCGGTCAGTCGCAGCGCCTCCGGGCGCAGCAGCGCGCGCAGCAGCTCGCGCAGGCGCGCGGTGGTGTCGTCCTCCACGTCGGCCAGCTGGTACGGGATGCGGCGCGCATCGTCCGGCGGCAGGCTGCCCCACACCGCGTGCACCAGCGGCGCGTAGGCGGCGATGTCGGGCGCGAAGACGGCGATGTCGCGCGGCTGCAGCGTCGGGTCGCGCTGCAGCGCGGCCAGCACCTGGTCGTGCAGCAGCTCCACCTCGCGCAGCATGGTGTGGGCGACGTGCAGCCGCAGCGAGCCGTCGCGCGCCGGATCCAGCGGCGGCCAGTCGCGCTCGCCCGGCGCGCGGCCGTGGCGCAGGTCGTCCTGCAGCTGTGCCAGCAGGTGCGGCGGGGCGGCGTCGTCGGCGGGCTCGTCGTCCCAGGCGTCCTCCAGCGTCGCCGGGGCCAGACCGGCGGGCGGCTCCTCGGCGGCCAGCGCCTGCAGCCCGGCGATGAACTCGCGCCCCTGCCGGCCCCAGGCCGCCAGCAGCGGGTGGCCGGTGCGCGCGCCGTCGCGGTCGAACCAGTCGGTGCGCGCCGGGTTCAGCACATAGACGGCCACGTCGCGCCAGCGCGCCACCGCTTGCAGCGCCTGCAGCACGTCGGGCGTGAGGGCGCTGACACCGAATACCGTCAGCCGCGGCGGCTCGCGCGCCGGCAGGGGGCAGGCGCGCGCGTCGGCCATGCGCCGCAGCCACGCGGCATGAATGTCGCAGCGGCTGGCCCAGCGGTGGCCCTGGGCCTCGGCGTCGACGCGCAGCAGCCGCCACAGCGCCGGCTGCCAGCGCTCGTCGTCGGGCAGCTCGCGCACCCGCCCGTCGGCGTCGCGCAGGCGGTCGTGCCCGGCGGCCCAATCGGCCAGCCAGTCGGGCCGGTAGATCTGGTACTGGTCGAACAGGTCCGCCACGCGGCGCGCCAGCTGCGCGCGCCGCAGCGGGTCGCCGTCACCCAGGTAGTGGACCAGCGGGGCGTGCACGGCGGCATCGGCGCGCTGCGCCAGCGTCGGCAGCAGCCGCCACAGCCGCCAGCGCAGCGGGCCGCGGTCCAGCGGCGCCTCGTCCGGCACCGCGGCCTCGCCGAGCACGGCGCGGTAGGTCTGCCACAGCCACTGCGCCGGCAGCAGACACTCCAGCCCCGCGCAGACGCCGTCGCGCTGCGCCAGCGCCTGCTGCACCCACTGCGCCATGCCGTGGCTGGCCACCAGCCAGCGCTGCGGCTGCAGCGGCTGCGCCGCCTGGGCCTGCGCGGCCTCGGCCGCGGCGCGTTGCAGCAGCGTTTCGATGCGGTCGCTCTGGACGATGCGCAGCGGGGTCGGGGTGGATGGGGCACGTGTCACAGCCGGTAATCGTAGAGGAAAGCTGTGCTTACCTTGGCTGCGAATAGGCGAGTGGCCGACGGTCCGGAGGCCCCCCTGCGCTACCATCCACCCCCATGAGCAAGGCTTTCGTGCGCGAGCAGGACCACGACGAGGACGATGACGCGCTGCCCGTGGGGCAGCGCATCCCGGCCGGGGGCAAGAACTACATGACGCCGCAGGGCTACGCGCGCTTGCGCGGCGAGCTGATGCACCTGATCGACGAGGAGCGCCCGCGCGTGGTCGAGACGGTGTCCTGGGCCGCGAGCAACGGGGACCGCTCTGAAAACGGCGACTATCTGTACGGGAAGAAGCGGCTGCGCGAGATCGACCGCCGCATCCGCTTTTTGACCAAGCGGCTGGAGCGCGCCGAGGTGGTGGACCCGAGCGTGCACCACGGCAAGGACCAGGTGTTCTTTGGCGCGACGGTCACTTACGCGCGCCCCGATGGCAGCGAGGTCACCGTCACCATCCTGGGCATCGACGAGGCGGACAGCAGCCGGGGGCAGATCAGTTGGATCTCCCCGGTGGCGCAGGCGTTGCTGAAGGCGCACGAGGGCGACGAGGTGCGCTTGCACACGCCCGCCGGGGTCGAGATGCTGGAGATCCTGAAGGTCCGCTACCCCGAACCCGGCGCGCCATCCGCGGCCTGATCGGCGCGCGGTCAGTGTCAGTGCGCGGGCGGCCGCGTCAATTGCCAGTGTCGCCCTGGCGCGCCGGGCGCAGCCGCTGGGCCCGCACCACCGACGGCGTGCGCCGCAGTTGGCGCAGCACCTGGGCCAGGTGCACGCGGTCGCGCACCGCCACGGTAAAGCGCAGCTCGGTCGTGGTCTGCGCCGCCTCGTCGCCCATGTGGATGTGGGTGATGTCCGCCTCGGCCGCGGCGATGGCGGCCGCCACGCGCGCCAGCACCCCCTTGCCGTTGTTCACGGTGACCGTCACCGTCGATTCGAAGGCGCGGGTCGGCTCCTCGGCCCATTCCACTTCCAGAAAGCGCTCGCGGTCGCGGTGCAGCAGGCGCCGCACCACGGGGCAGTCCTCGGTGTGGACGGCCAAGCCTTCGCCCCGGCCCAGATAGCCGACGATGCGGTCCCCCGGGATGGGCCGGCAGCAACTGGCGTAGGTGACGGAGCCGCCTTCGCTGCCGTCGAGCGTGACCACGCCTTGGCTGGGCTGGTCCTCGCGCGGCGTGCCGAAACGCTCCTGGCTGATCAGCAGCACGTCGGGGCGCACGCCCGCCTCGACCATGAGGGCGGCGAGTTTTTTGCCGACCATGCCGGCGATGCGCCGCCCCAGGCCGATGTCGATCAGCAGCTCGTCGCGCGAGCGGTTGCCCGTGAAGCGCAGCAGCTTGTCCCAGATGGCCTGACCGGCCTCGTCGTCGCCGGGCAGGCTGGCCATCCCCTCGGCGCGCACCGACTGCAGCAGCAGCCGGTCGCCCAGGGCGCGCGATTCCTCCTGCTCCAGTGACTTGAGGTAGTGCCGGATCTTGGAGCGTGCGCGCCCCGTTTTGACGAAGCCCAGCCACGCCGGATTGGGCCGCGCGTGAGGCGAGGTGGTGATTTCGACCACGTCGCCGTTGTGCAGCTCGGTGCGCAGCGGGACCTGCTCGCCGTTGACCGTGGCCCCGATGGCCCGGTGTCCCACATCGCTGTGGATGGCGTACGCAAAGTCCACCACCGTGGCGCCGCGCGGCAGCGCCATGATCTTGCTCTTGGGGGTGAACACATAGACCGAGTCGGGGAACAGGTCGATGCGCACATGGTCCCAGAACTCGCCGGAGTCTTTGGTCTCCTGCTGGATGTCCAGCAGCGACTGCAGCCACTGCACATTGAGGGCCTGCGCCGAGGCGTCGGCCGCGCCCCCGGCCTTGTACAGCCAGTGCGCGGCGATGCCGGATTCGGCCACCACGTCCATGTTGGCGGTGCGCAGCTGGAACTCGATGGCCGTGCCAAACGGTCCGACCAGCGTGGTGTGCAGCGACTGGTAGCCGTTGACCTTGGGGATGGCGATGTAGTCGCGAAACTTGCCCGGCAGCGGCTTGTAGAGCTGGTGCAGCACCCCCATGGCCGTGTAGCAGTCCAGCACCTGCGGCACGATGATGCGAAAGCCGTAGATATCGGTCACCTGCGCGAACGACAGGTGCTTGGTGTCCATCTTGCGGTAGATGGAATAGAGCGTTTTTTCGCGCCCGGTGATGCGCACCTCCAGCCCGCTGTGCGCGAAGGCCGCCTCCACCTCGCCCTGTACGCGGGCGATCAGGTCGCGCCGGCGGGCACGCGAGCGGGCCAGCGCCTTGGACAGCGCCTGGTAGCGCCACGGGTGCAGGTGGCGGAAGGCCAGGTCTTGCAGCTCGCGGTAGAAATTGTTGAGGCCCAGCCGGTGCGCGATGGGGGCGTAGATGTCCAGCGTCTCGCGCGCGATGCGGCCCCACTTGTGGCGCGGCATGTCGCCCATGGTGCGCATGTTGTGCAGCCGGTCCCCGAGCTTGATCAGGATCACCCGCACATCGCGCGCCATGGCCAGCAGCATCTTGCGGAAGGACTCGGCCTGCCCCTGCTCGCGGCTGTCGAACTCCAGCTTGTCCAGCTTGGTCAGCCCGTCCACCAGATCGGCCACCGCGGGGCCGAAGCGCTGCGTCAGCTCCGCCTTGGTGACGCCGCAGTCCTCCAGCACATCGTGCAGCAGGGCGGCGCACAGGGCCTGGGCATCCAGCTTCCACTCCGTGCAGATCTGCGCCACTGCAATCGGGTGGGTGATGTAGGGGTCGCCGTTTTTGCGCATCTGGCCCAGGTGGGCCTGATCCGCGAAGCGATAGGCCTGCCGCACCAGATCGATTTCGGCCGCGTTGAGGTAGTCCAGCCGCGACTCGAGGGCGGCAAAGCTGGCCGCCGCCGCGCTGGCCGCGGCTTGGGGCGGCGAGGCGGGCGGGCGGGTGCCGTAGGCGGTTGCCTCGGCAGGACTTACGGCGTCGACACTCACCCTGCTAATGTAAACAAAAAACAAAAAAGGCGCCTTGGGTAGGCGCCTTGAGGCATGGCCGCGGTCGCGACTCAGACCGGGACCTTGCGCAGCATCTCCAGACCGACGAGCCCGGCGGCGATTTCGCGCAGCGCGGTCACGGCGGGTTTGTTGCGCGTCTCCAGCTTGGGCGCGTGGCCCTGGTTGAGCATGCGCGCACGGTAGGTGGCGGCCAGCACGAGCTGGAAGCGGTTGGGGATTTTTTCCAGGCAATCCTCGACGGTGATGCGTGCCATGGAAACCTCCGGCAAAGCGTTGAAACAGGGGGTTATTGGATGCCCAGCGCCTGGAACACTTCGGCGCGGGCCCTGCGCTGGGCCGCGACCCGCAGGCGCTGCGAGTGGGTGATCGTCTTGAGGTCGAACAATGCCCGCTCGAAAACCTCATTGATTATAACGTAGTCGAATTCATGGACATGCGCCATCTCTTCGGCGGCATTGCGCAGGCGCAGTTCGATGACGTCCTCGCTGTCCTCGCCGCGGCGCAACAGGCGGTTGCGCAGCTCGTCCCAGCTTGGCGGCAGGATGAAGATCAGCACCGCGTTGGCAAACTGGCGCCGGATCTGCAGCGCCCCCTGGTAGTCGATTTCCAGGACGATGTCGGCGCCGGCGGCGATCTTGTCTTCGATGGCCTTGCGCGAGGTGCCGTAGCGGCGGCTGTGCACCCGCGCCCATTCGACGAACGCATTGGCCGCGACCATGCGGTCGAATTCCTCGTCGCTGACGAAGAAGTACTCGCGGCCGTGCACCTCCTGCCCGCGTGGCGCGCGCGTGGTGTGGGAGACGGACAGCTCCATGCGCGAGTCCACCTCCAGCAGCGCTTTGACGAGGCTGGACTTGCCCGTGCCGCTGGGGGCGGCCACGACGAACAGGTTGCCGGGGTATTCCATGGGGGTCATTCGAGGTTTTGAACCTGCTCGCGCATCTGCTCGATCAGCACTTTCATGTCCACCGACAGGCGCGTGAGCTCCAGGCTGGCCGATTTGGAGCCCAGCGTGTTGGCCTCGCGGTGCAGCTCCTGGATCAGAAAGTCCAGCCGCTTGCCGACCTCGCCGCCGCGCTGCAGCAGCCGGTCGATCTCGCTCAGGTGCGACTGCAGCCGCGTCAGCTCCTCCGCGACGTCCACCCGGATGGCAAACGCCGCGGCCTCGGCCAGTGCGCGCTCCTGCAGGGCGGCGGGGTCGGCCGGGGTGGCGCCGAGCGCGTCGTGAAAGCGCTGCAGAAAGCGCTCGCGCTGCTGCGCCACGATCTGCGGCACCAGCGGCTCGGCCTGCGCCGCCAGCCCGCGCAGTTGCGCCACGCGGTCGCGCAGCATGGCGACCAGCCGTGCGCCCTCGCGCTCGCGCGCGGCCGTGAAGTCGTCCAGCACCCGATCGGTCAGCGCCAGCAGCGGCTCCACCCAGTCGGCGGCCGCCGGGGCGCTGCGCTGGGCAAGCTGCAACACCTCGGCGACCGACAGGCCGCGCGCCTGCGGCAGCCAGGCCTGCACCTGCTCCTGCGCGCCGAGCAGGCGCTGCAGTTCGGCCGCCGGCGGCACGCGCACGCCACCGTCGCCGCGCTGTTCGATCCAGGCGCGCAGCTCCACCTTGCCGCGGCGCACGCGCGCGCCGACGCGCTCGCGCAAAGCCGGCTCGGCCGCGCGCAGGTCTTCGGGCAGGCGCAGCGACAGGTCCAGAAAGCGCCCGTTGACGGCGCGGATTTCCAGCCCCAGCACACTGGCGCCGGGCGTGTGGGTGTCGGAGGCCGCCGCGTGGGGGTTGCATTGCCCCGTGGCGTAGCCGGTCATGCTGTACACTGACATCGGCCTTTAGCAGAGGGCGGCCCCGAGGGCGGCGCCGGCCGCCTGGGCGTAAGGTTTGCTCATGCACGGATTATGTCAAAGACCAAGCCGGCCCCTCTGCCGCCCGACACGGTGATTGGCGGCTACCGCATCGTGCGCCTGCTGGCGGCCGGCGGTTTTGGGTTGGTCTATCTGGCGCTGGACGCCAACGGGCACGAAGTCGCCATCAAGGAGTACCTGCCCGCGTCGCTCGCGCTGCGCTCGCCCGGCGAACTGCTGCCGGTCGTGGCGCCCGAAAAGCAGGCCCTCTACCGGCTGGGCCTGCGCAGTTTTTTCGAGGAAGGGCGGGCGCTGGCGCAGATCTCCCACCCAGCGGTGGTGGGCGTGCTCAATTTTTTCCGCGAGAACGAGACCGTCTACATGGTCATGGACTACCTGCAGGGCGCGTCGCTGCAGGAGTTCATCGTGGCGGCGCGCAGCCGGCAGCGCAAGAAGGTGCTGCGCGAGGCGACCATCCGCTCGCTCTTCGACGAGGTGCTGCGCGGGCTGCGCATCGTGCACCAGCACAAGATGCTGCACCTGGACATCAAGCCGGCCAACATCTTCATCACCGACGACAACCGCGCGGTGCTGATCGACTTTGGCGCCGCGCGCGAGGTACTCAACACCGAGGGCACTTTCGTGCGCCCCATGTACACCCCGGGTTTTGCCGCGCCGGAGATGTACCGCCGCACCGGCAGCACCGGCCTGGGGCCGTGGACCGACATCTACGCCATCGGGGCGTGCATGTACTCGTGCATGCAGGGCTATCCGCCCCACGACGCGCCCCAGCGACAGGACAAAGACCGGCTGGAGGCGTCGCTGGCGCGGCTGCGCGGCGTGTATTCCGACAATCTGCTCGATGTGGTGCGCTGGTGCATGGCGCTCGATCCGCTGGCGCGCCCACAGTCGGTCTTTGCCTTGCAGCGCGAGCTGGCCCGCGAGGAGTCGCCCGAGCCGACGCCGCCGCGCTGGTGGGACCGCGTGCGCGCGCGCCTGGGCCTGGCCGGGGACGATGTGCGCGAGGCGGCCAGCCACCACAGCCAGCGATCCAGCTTTCTGGAGCCGCCGTGAAGTTTGCCGTCTACCAGGCCACCCACACCGGCGGGCGGACGCGCAACGAGGATCGCCTGGGCTACACCTACACCCGCCAATCGGTGCTGCTGGTGTTGGCGGACGGTATGGGCGGCCACCCCGACGGCGACCGCGCGGCCGAGATCGCGGTGCGAACCTTCGTGCAGGCGTTCGTCGATCAGGCCCACCCCAAGCTGGCCGATCCGCGCGCCTTTCTGGAGGCCACGGTGCTGCAGGCCAGTCAGGCCATCGTCGATTTTGCGCGCGCGCACGGCCTGGCCGAGCACCCGCGCACCACGGCTGTGGCGGCCGTGGTGCAGGACGGCCAGCTGACCGCGCTGCACAGCGGCGACTCGCGCCTGTACTGGGTGCGCGGCGGCCGGCTGCTGCAGCGCACGCGCGACCACAGCTACCACGACAAGCCGGAGCTGTTTGCCCAACTGCCGCCGGGCGTGCACCGCAGCGTCCTGTTCACCTGCCTGGGGTCGGACACGCCGCCCCTGTACGACGTGCTGGGCCCGCTGCCGCTGGAGCACGGCGACCGCATCCTGCTGTGTTCCGATGGGCTGTGGGGGGTGATGGACGACGACGATGTGGCCGCGGGCCTGCACGGGCAGCCGCTGGCCGATGCGGTGGCGCAGTTGTCCGAAGTGGCGGTGCGCCTGGGCGGCCGGCACGGGGACAATGTGTCCTTGCTGGGCCTGGAGTGGCAGGCGGACGACGACTTCCCTTCCACCCAAGTGCTGGAGCCCCCGCCCGCCGCGCTGGCCCCCCACACGCCCGCGACGGCCGCGCCCCCCTCGGGCATCGAGGGCTTGACCGCCGTCGAGCTGGACGACGACGCGATCGAGCGTACCATTGCCGAAATCAACGATGCGATCCGTCGCACCCGCCGGCCCCCGCCCCAGGCCCCCGCGCCGGCGCGGCCCGGTCGGCGGCGCTGACCTCCCAGGAAGACCCCATGACCCACGACCCGACGGCGGCCGCGGGCGCCCACCGGCGCCACGACGGCCGCGCCCCCGACCAGCTGCGCCCCGTGCGCATCACCCGTGGCTACACCGTCCACGCCGAAGGCTCGGTGCTCATCGAATTTGGCCGCACCCGCGTGCTGTGCACGGCCTCGGTGGAAGAGCGCGTGCCCCCGCACAAAAAGGGCAGCGGCGAAGGCTGGGTGACGGCCGAATACGGCATGTTGCCCCGCGCCACCCACACCCGCAGCGACCGCGAGGCCGCCCGCGGCAAGCAAAGCGGCCGCACGCAGGAGATCCAGCGCCTCATCGGCCGCTCGCTGCGTGCGGTCTTCGACCTGAGCGCCCTGGGCGAGCGCACCATCACGCTGGATTGCGACGTGCTGCAGGCCGACGGCGGCACCCGCACCGCGGCCATCACCGGCGCCTGGGTGGCGGCGCACGACGCCGTACACCAGTTGCTGGCCGAGGGCAAGCTGCAGCGCAGCCCCATCCTGCACCCGGTGGCGGCCGTCTCGGTCGGTATCGTGGACGGGGTGCCGGTGCTGGATCTGGACTATGTGGAAGATGCCGGCTGCGAGACGGACATGAACGTCGTCATGACCGGGGCGGGACACTTCGTCGAGCTGCAAGGCACGGCCGAGGGCGAGCCCTTCAGCCGCGAGGATCTGCAGCAGCTGCTGACCCTGGCGGATGGCGGCATCCAGCAGCTGATCGCGATGCAGCGCGCCGCGCTGGCCGGCGCCGAGGTGGGGTGAGCCATGGCGGATGCGTCCCTGCCGCGCCGTCTGGTGCTGGCTTCCAACAATCCGGGCAAGCTGGCCGAATTGCAGGCGATGTTCGCGCCGCTCGGCCTGGAGCTGGTGACGCAGGGCAGCCTGGGCATCCCCGAGGCGCCGGAGCCGCACCACACCTTCATCGAAAACGCGCTGGCCAAGGCCCGCCATGCGGCCGCCGCGAGCGGCCTGCCGGCCCTGGCCGACGACGCCGGGCTGTGCGTGGCGGCCTTCGGCGGCCGGCCGGGGGTGGACACGGCGCACTACTGCACGCAGTTCGGCTACCCCAAGAGCGATGCCAACAATGTGCGCGCCTTGCTGGAGCAAATGCGCGACATCGACGATCGCCGCGCGGCGATGGTGAGCACGCTGGTGGCGGTGCGCCACCCCGAGGACCCCGAGCCGCTGGTCGCCAGCGGCCGCGTCGAGGGGCTGATCGCGCGCGAACCGGTCGGCCACGGCGGCTTTGGCTTCGACCCGGTGATGTTCATCCCGGCCTTCGGCTGCACCTTCGCCCAACTGCCCACCGAAGTGAAGAACGCCCACAGCCACCGTGGCCGCGCGGCGCGTGCCATGCTGGCCCTCATGCAGGAGCGCGGATGGCCGGCGGGCTGAGCGGGCCCGGTCCCACCAGCCCCATGGGGGCCACCGAGGCCGCCGTGCTGTGGCAGCGCCCGGGCCAGGTCCGGCTGCACGGCCTGCCGCCGCTCGCGCTCTATGTGCACCTGCCGTGGTGCCTGAAAAAGTGCCCGTACTGCGACTTCAACTCGCACGAATGGGGGGCGGCCAGCGGCCAGGCCGGGCCGCTGCCCCAGCAGGACTATGTGCGCGCCCTGCTGGCCGACCTGGAGGCCAGCTTGCCGCTCGTCTGGGGGCGGCCGGTGGGCAGCATCTTCATCGGCGGGGGCACGCCCAGCCTGTTCGACCCGGATGTGATCGGGCGGCTGCTGTCGGACTTGCGTGCCCGCCTGCCGCTGGAGCCGGGCGCCGAGATCACGCTGGAGGCCAACCCCGGCACCTTCGAGCGCGAGCGCTTTGCCGCCTTTCGCGACGCGGGCGTGACGCGGCTGAGCATCGGTGTGCAGAGTTTCGACGACCGTTTTCTGCGCGCGCTGGGGCGGGTGCACGATGCCGCCCAGGCCCACGCCGCGGTGGACGAGGCGGCGCGGTACTTCGACACCTTCAATCTGGACCTGATGTATGCGCTGCCTGGCCAGACCCCCGCCGATCTGGAGCGGGACCTGGACGCGGCGCTGGCCCACCAGCCTCCCCATCTGTCCGTCTATCACCTGACCATCGAGCCCAACACCTGGTTTGCCAAGCATCCGCCGACCGTGCCGGACGATGACACGGCCTACGCCATGCTCGACCGCATTGCCGAGCGCACGGCCGCCGCCGGGTTGGTGCGTTACGAGGTCTCGGCCTACGCCCGCGCGGGCCACCGCTGCCGGCACAACCTGAACTACTGGCAATTTGGCGACTATCTAGGCATTGGGGCGGGCGCGCACGGCAAGCTGAGTTTTGCCCAGCGCATCGTGCGTCAAGTGCGCTGGCGCGACCCGGCGCGCTATGTGCAGCAGGCGCTGGCGGGCACACCCGTGGCGCAGGAGCACGAGGTGGCGGCCCGCGATCTGCCTTTCGAATTCATGCTCAATGCTCTGCGGCTGCGCGACGGATTTGCGCTGCGGACCTTCAGTGAACGCACGGGCTTGCCGATGAATGCGGTATCGGCGACCATCGAGCGCGCGCGCGAGCGCGGCTGGCTCGCCGTGGGAGACGACGGCTGGCTGGCGCCGACCGCGCGTGGCTTCGACTGGTTGAGCGATCTGCAGGCGCTGTTCCTGCCCGACTGAGGCGGGATCTGCGCACCGCCGGGGCGCCGGTCTGCGGATCCGGACAGGAGGGTGTGCATGCTGGCCATCTACGGCACTTCGGGCCTGATGTACCGCGGTCCGATCGAGGACCTGCGGCGGGTGTTGCCCTCGTTGCGCACCGGGCGCCTGCGCGCCTTGGCGGTGGAGATCGACCGCCCCGATTTTGCGGACAGCGGCCTTCGTGTGGCGGGCCGCCGCTCGGGCGACGAGCCCGCGGCCGACACCTCGCTGCCGCGGCCCGCGGCCGCCGCCGTCCAAGCCTACGGCGAGGTGCAGCACCCCCCGACCACCCGCCACCCGCTGGAGCGGGTGCAGGACGTCATGTCCCGCGAGGCGGTCACGGTCACCGAGACCATGACCGTGGCCGATGGCTGGCGGCGCCTGGCCGAGCGCGGCCTGGGGCAGGCCCCGGTGCTGGATGCGCAGGGGCGGCTGGTCGGCCTGCTCACCCGGGCCGAGCTGCTGCACATCGACCGCCTGCCCCGCCCGGAGGACAGCGCCCTGGTCTGGCGCGCCTTTTTGGCGCTGCCCTTGTCCGAGATCATGGTCACCCCCATTCCCGCCGTTACCCCGGACACCCTGCTGCGCCGGCTGGCGCTGGCCCTGCTGCACACCGGTTTGCCGGGCCTGCCGGTCGTGGACAGTGGGGGCGCGCTGATGGGTTTCGTATCCCGCAGCGACCTGCTCAAGGCGGTCGTGCACGATCCGCCGCTGGATCTGTGGGCCGGGTAGGTGACAATAACCCTTTGGCGGCGGTCTGCATGACTGCCGGATCCGATGACCCGACTTCCCCGAGCGGCCAACCCGCGCCCCGCACCGTGAACGCGTCCGACTCCCCTTCCGCGAAAGTTTCTTTGACCGAACTCGACCAGCGCACCCGCGGCGCCTTCACGGCGCCGACCTCGGGCGAGCGTGCCGCCCGCCTGCGCGAGTGGCTGGCCACCGACCCGCCGGCCGACGATGTGGCCGAGGTCTACCGCGAGCTGGCCACGCGCGACAAGGGGGCCGCCAAACTGGTCAAGGAACGGCTGGACGAGCTGCGCCGCGCCCGCGCCCAGGATGCCCTGGCCGCCGAATGGGCCGCCCGGGCCGAGGCGTTGTTGGGTGCTCCCCGGCTGAATCTGGCCGACGCCATGGCCTGGCAGCGCGATGCCGCCAAGGCCGGGGCTCCGCTGTCGCGCGAGCCGCTGGCCGGCCTGCGCCAACGCCTGACCGAGCGCATGAAGGCCATCGAGGACCTGCAAACCCGCGTGCAGGTCGAGCGCGAGGCCGCCGGCCTGCTGGTGCAGCGCATCGACCTGGCGTCCACCAAGCCGCGCGCCGAGGCGCAGGCTGCACGCGACGGCTTGGCGCAGGACGTCAACGACTGGCGCGAGCGCCAGCAAGGGCTGACGTCGGCCGCGGGCTGGGCCGACCTCGATCCCCGCTACCCGAACCAGCTCGACGCCGCGCGCCAGCAGCTCGAGGCCGTCTGGCAGGCGTTCGAAGCGGCGCTCGCCCAGGCCGCCGCCGCGGCCGAGGACCCCCAGGCACCCCTGCCCGGGGTGCCCGTGTGGGCCGACGAAATCCGCGCCCAGCGCGGCGAGCCGCTGGCCGCCGAGGCCGAGTCGGCCGCCCCCGTGCCCAAGGCCGTACAGGCGCTGGCCCAAGCCGCGCTGCTGCCGGCGATCGAGGCGCTGGAGCGCGAGCTGGCCGCCGGCCACACCAAAGCCATGAGCCGCTACGCCGGCGAGCTGCGCCATGCACACAAGGTGCACGGCCGCCATGCGGGGCCGGAGCTCGACGCCCGGGCGCTCGCGGCGCTGGCCAAGGCCAAGGAGCTGGAGGACTGGCAGCGCTGGCGTGCCGACCAGTTGCGCGAAGGGCTGCTGGCCCAGGCCGTCGCCCTGACCCAGGGCCCCGAGGCGGAGCGGCCCACCGGCCGCAAGCTGCAGGAGGCCATCCGCCAGTTGCGCGAGCAGTGGAAGCAGACGGACCAGGGCGGCACCTCCAACCACGCGCTGTGGAAGCGCTTCGACGAAGCGTGCAACCAAGCCTATCAGGCGGTCGAAGCCTGGCGGCGCGAACTCAAGGCCCACAACGAGGCGGCGCGGCAATCCCGTCTGGCCCTGATCGAGGAAGTGCAGGCCTGGACCGCCGCCCACGCCGCCAGCGAGGACTGGAAGGCCCAGTTGCGCGACCTGCACGCCTTTGCCGAGCGCTGGCGCCAGGGCGGCCACGTCAGCGAAAAAATCTTTGCCGAGCTGCAGCCGCTGTGGAAGGCCGCCATCGCCGCCGCCCACGAACGGCTGGAGGCCGCGCAGGCCGACAGCACCGCACGCCGCCAAGCCCTGATCGCCGAGGCCCAGGCCCTGGCGGCCGAGCCGCGCCTGCGGCTGGATGCCGTCAAGGACCTGCAACAGCGCTGGCAGCTGGAGGCGCACCGTGTGCCGCTGGACCGCCGCAAGGAGCAAAAGCTGTGGGAGGCGTTCCGCCAACCCATCGACGAGGCCTTTGCGCGCAAGAGCGCCGAGCGGGAGAAGACCCAGGCCGCCACCAGCCGGCTCGACGCCGCCGTGCTGGAGGCTGCGCGCGCCCTGGAAGCCGCCTGCGCCGCCGACGACGCCCAGCAGATCCGCGCAGCGATGGCCGCCCTGCGGACCGCGGCGCAAGGGGAGGGCGCGACGGCGGATGAGACCCCGCCGGCCCCCACCCCGGCCGCGATGTCTGCCGAAACAACGGCCGAAACACCGGCCGGGGCAGCGGCCGCCGCTTCCCGCGATGCGCCCGCTCCGGCGGCCCCGCGTCCCGTCGTGGCCCGGCGGGGCGACGACCGGCCCGGGGCGACCCCGGCCAGTGCCGCGGCCGCGGCCCGCTTGGCGCCGGCCAAACTGGCCCCGCGCGCACGGCCGGAGCGGTCCCCCCGTCCGGAGGGCCCGGCGCGTCCGCGGCTGGGCGATGCGGCCTTCCGCGCCCAGCGCCAGGCCCTGGAGCGTGCCGAGGCCAAGTTGCGCCAGTTGGCGGCGCGTGCCCACGGCGAGGCCCTGACCGAGCTGCTGGCCGCGTGGTCGGCGCGCGATGCGGCGCGCGTCCCGCCCGGGCAGCAGCTGGGCGGCCGTCAGGCCGCGGCGGCGCGTCCCGCGTGGGTGCAGGCGCTGGGGCGGGCCGCCGCCCCCGCCAGCGAAGCCGCCGAACCCCTGCTGCGGCTGGAGATTGCGGCCGATGTGCCCACGTCGGCCGACCAAGTCGATGCCCGGCGTCAGTTGCAGCTTCGGCTGCTCACGCGCCGGCACGAACCCGGGCCGGCCGAGACCTGGGCGCAGGATGTGGCCCGGGTGCTGGCCACGGCCCACGACGCCAGCCACGAGCGGCGGCTGCAGGCGGCGCTGAAGGTGTTGCTGCGGCGCTGATGGCCGCCGACGGTCACCGGGTGTCGCCCGGCGCCGTCGGCCGGGCAAAAAACGCGTCCAACAGCGCGACCAGATCGGCGTGGGCCTCGGCCAGCCGCTCGCGGTCCACGCAGTACGCCTCGCACGCCACGGCGAAAAACTCGGCCAGGGATTCGGCGCCGTAGGCGTCCAGCCAGGGCGGCGGGGCGCCAAACCGCTCGTGCAGCGCCACCCGTTGCCGGTGCGTGGCGTGCGCCTCGGTCAGCACGGTGTGCCAGTGCTGCCGTGCCGCCGCAGCCGACAGGCCCAAAAAGCCCGCGGGCAGCAGCGGGCAGCCGTCGGCCGGCTGGCCCAGCGGCTTGCCGTGCAGGTCGATGGCGTGGGCAAACTCGTGGATCACCAAGTTGTGGCCGATGCCTGTCGCGCCGGGTGCCGAGCCCAGCACGCGCGGCCACGCCAGCACGATCGGGCCGCCCTGCATGGCCTCGCCGGCCAGCGCCTCGTCGTATTCGTGCACGACGCCCGCCTCGTCCCGGATGCGGCGCGGGGCGACCACCTCGTCCGGATGCAGCACGATCCCCACGAAGTCGTCGTACCACGCCAGCGCGGACAGCCCCCGGTGCCGCAAGGGCAGACAGGCCTGCGCCGCGACCAGCAGCGCCATGCGGTCGTCCACGACCAGCCCGTGGGCGCCGCTGAACTCCTTGCGTGCCAGAAAGGCCGCGCACAGGTCGCGCAATCGGGCCTGTTCGTTCCCGTCCAGGGCCTGCAGGCAGGGCAAATCGGCCACGACGCGTGCCCACAGCCGGTCGGGGATGGCGCGACCATCGCCCCGCCGCGCCTGCCAGCGTCGCCGCCAGTGTGTCAGCTTGTGTGTCAGCCAGCGCGTCACCCCCCGCAACCAGCGGGGCCCGCCCGAGGCCGGTTGGGACGGTGAAGACGATGGCGGGGGACTCATGCCGGGGTGGCGCGGGGCAAGGGCCACACCTGCCAGCCTCCGTGGCGGTCCAGACTGAGCGCCTGCAACCGTGGCGGCTGGTCCGCGGCATCCCAGTCGCTCAACACCAGGCGATGGGCCGTGGCGCCCAGGCGGTGCAGGCCGGGCCGGTGCGTGTGGCCGTGGATCAGGCCCGTCGCCCCCACGGCTGCGACCGCTTGCGCGGCCAAGTCGGTATCCACATCGGCCGGCGCCACCCCGGCTTGGCGCTGTGCCGTTTGATGCTGTTGGCTGCGCTGGCGCAGGGCGCGCGCCTGCGCCAGCCGGTCGGCCAACGGCCGCGCCAGGAAGGCCGTTTGCCAATCTGCCCCACGCACCTGCGCGCGAAACGTTTGATAGTCCCGGTCGGCCACGCACCAGGCATCGCCGTGGCTGAGCAGCCACCGGTGCGCACCGAAGGCGAGCACGGCCGGATCGGCCAGCAGCCGCACCCCGCTGGCGGCGGCAAAGCCGTCGCCGAGCAAAAAGTCGCGGTTGCCATGCATCAGATAAACCGGGCGGCGGCGAGCCAGCACGCCGAGCGCCGCAACGGCGTGCTGCATGAACGCGATTTCGGGATCGGCCGCCGGATCGGCGGTCAAGGCATCGTCCCCGACCCAGACCTCGAACAGGTCGCCGAGGATGCACAGCGCGTCGAATGGCGCCGCCGCCAGATAGGCGTGCCACGCGGCGGCGGTTTCTGGATCCTGCGCGTGCAGGTGAATGTCCGAAACGCAATCGACGCGCTGCCATGACGGCGGCGCGTCGATGTGGTCGAGCAGGGCCGGGCCGCTCATGCGCTCATGGGGCGGGGCCGGGCGCGGCGCGCGTCAGGGGGTGACGACTGCCGCCTTGGTGATGACCACATCCTGCACCGGCACGTCGTCGTGAAAGCCCCGGCGACCGGTGGCCACCTTGCGGATGGCGTCCACCACCTCGGTCCCTTTGACGACGCGGCCAAACACCGCGTAGCCCCAGCCTTGCAGCGTGGGGGCGGTGTGGTTCAGAAAGCCGTTGTCCGCCACGTTGATGAAAAACTGCGCCGTGGCCGAGTGCGGCGCCTGCGTGCGCGCCATGGCGATGGTGTAGCGGTCGTTCTTCAGGCCGTTGGCGGCCTCGTTTTCGATCGGGGCGCGCGTGGGTTTTTGCTTCATGCCGGGCTCGAAACCGCCCCCCTGGATCATGAAGCCGTCGATGACGCGGTGAAAGATCGTGCCGTCGTAGTGGCCGTCGCGCACATACGCCAGAAAGTTCTCGACCGACTTGGGCGCCTTGGCGGCATCGAGTTCGAGGGTGATGACGCCATGGCCGGCGATGTGGAGTTCGACTTGGGGATTCACGGAACGGGCTCCAGTGGGGGCGGGTCGGGGACCTGCCGTAGAGGGGGACACAGAGGATGGGGACGGTTGGGACGACTGGGCGTGGGCGGCGGACCAGCCGAGCAGGGCGCTGCCCGCCAGCAGGCCGAGCGCGGCCCGGCGATGCGCGAAGAAGGTTGGGATCGTCATGGCAGATGAGAGGCGAAGACGGTGCCGGGGTTCAACGCGGGGCGTCGGCCCCCAGCAGGTCGCGCAGCGCCCGCGACCGCTCGCCCAGGCCGGGGCTGTCGGGTTGCAGGGCCAGGGCGCGCTGCCAATGGCCCAGCGCCAGACGGGCATACACGTCGCCCAGGTTGCGGTGGGCGGTGGCGTAGTCGGGGTTGAAGCGCAGGGCCGACTCGAGTGCCGCGCGCGCCTCGGGCAGGCGCCCTTGGGCGGCGTGCAGCACGGCCAGGTTGTTGTACGGCTCGGGCAGCTCCGGGTAGGTCTGGGTCAGGCTTTCGTAAACCTGGCGCGCGCCATCCGCATCCCCCTGGTTGGCCAGCACCACGCCCAGCAGCAGGCGCGCCTGCGGGTCGGTGGGGCGCTCCTGCAGCCATTGTTCCAGCCTTTGCCGCGCCAGTGCCAGCTCGCCGGTGGCGATCAGGCGCTGGGCCTCGGCATAGGGGGCGGTCGGGGGCGCGCTCTGCGCCGTGGCAGCCAGCGGCAAGCCGCCCAGCAGCGCCGCGCCCAGGCTCAGCGCCAGGCCAAGGCGGCGCGCGCGCGGCCGGCGCATCACGGGGCGAAGGGGGTGAAACAGATCGGGCATCGGTGCACAATACGCGCCTTTCGGCTGATTGTAGCCCGGGGGTTCGCGCCCGCCGGGCGGGTATCGTCATGACCCTGTGCATCTACAACTCGCTCACCCGCCGGCTCGATCCGCTGGAGCCGCTCGAGCCCGGCCACGTCCGCATGTACGTCTGTGGCATGACCGTGTACGACCTGTGCCACCTGGGTCATGCGCGCTCGATGGTGGCGTTCGACGTGGTGCAGCGCTGGCTCAAGGCCAGCGGCCTGCGGGTGACCTATGTGCGCAACATCACCGACATCGACGACAAGATCATCGCCCGCGCCCTGAAGAACGGCGAGACCATCCGCAGCCTGACCGACCGCATGGTCGAGGCGCTGCACGCCGATGCCGATGCACTTGGTATCCAGCGGCCCGACTTCGAGCCGCGCGCCACCGAGTTCGTGCCGCAGATGCTCGACCTGATCGGCCGCCTGGAGGCCAAGGGCCTGGCCTACCGCAGCGACAACGGGGACGTCAACTATGCGGTGCGCGCCTTTGCGGGGTACGGCAAGCTCTCGGGCAAGAGCCTGGACGAGCTGCGCGCGGGCGAGCGCGTCGCCGTCGGCGACGGCAAGCGCGACCCGCTCGACTTCGTGCTGTGGAAGGCGGCCAAGCCCGAGGAGCCGGACGAGGCCAAGTGGGACAGTCCCTATGGCGTGGGCCGCCCGGGCTGGCACATCGAGTGTTCGGCCATGAGCTGCGAGATGCTGGGCGAGAGTTTCGATATCCACGGTGGCGGGGCCGACCTGCAGTTCCCCCACCACGAGAACGAAATCGCCCAGAGCGAAGGCGCAACGGGCAAGCCGCTGGCGCGCATCTGGATGCACAACGGCTTCGTGCGCGTGGACAACGAAAAGATGTCCAAGAGCCTGGGCAACTTCTTCACCATCCGCGAGGTGTTGGAGAAGTTCGATGCCGAGACGGTGCGCTTTTTCATCGTGCGGGCGCACTACCGCAGCCCGCTCAACTACAGCGACCAGCACCTGGAGGACGCACGCGCGGCGCTCAAGCGGCTCTACACCACGCTTGATGCGGTGCCGCCCCAGCCCGTCGCCGCCATTGACTGGGCCGAGCCGCATGCGGCGCGCTTCAAGGCCGCGATGGACGAGGACTTTGGCACGCCGGAGGCGGTGGCGGTGCTGTTCGAGCTGGCGGCCGAGGTCAACCGCACGCGCGATGCGCGCCTGAGCGGCCTGCTGCGCGCACTCGGCGGTACCCTGGGCCTGCTGCAGCAAGACCCCCAGGCGTTTTTGCGCGCCGGCGCCGGCCTGGACGAGGCCGCCATCGCCGCGCGCATCGCCGAGCGGGCCGCGGCGAAGGCGGCGCGCGACTTCGCCACGGCCGACCGCATCCGTGCCGAGCTGGCCGCGCAGGGCATCGTGCTCAAGGACGGCCCCGGCGGCACCACGTGGGAGCGCGCATGAGCGCAGCCCGCCGCGCGCCCGACGGCGCCTGTGTGCCGCCGGCGGCGCTGCCGGCCGGCGACGGCTTCGTGCCGGCGTTCTGGGCGCAGGCCTGCGACCATCTGGCCGGGCGCGATCGCGTCATGGCGCGGCTGATCCCGCAGTTTCCGGGCGCTTGCCTGCAGTCGCGCGGGGACGCCTTCACCACGCTGGCGCGCAGCGTGGTGGGGCAGCAGATCTCCGTCAAGGCTGCGCAGGCCGTCTGGGAGCGGCTGGAAGCCTGCCTGGGCGGCTGCACGGCCGCGGCCGTGCTGGCCCGCGCGCCCGAGGAGCTGCGCGCCGCCGGCCTGAGCGCGCGCAAGGTGGAGTATTTGCTCGACCTGGCGCGGCACTTCGACGATGGCCGCATCGATCCGGCCGCCTGGCACGCGATGGACGACGAGGCCATCATCCGCGACCTGACGGCGATTCGCGGCATCGGCCGCTGGACGGCCGAGATGTTTTTGATTTTTCACCTGATGCGCCCGGACGTACTGCCGCTGGACGACGTCGGGCTGCTGCGCGGCATCAGTCAGTGCTATTTTTCCGGCGAGCCAGTCAGCCGCAGCGACGCGCGCGAGGTCGCCGCCGCCTGGGCGCCGTACCGCAGCGTGGCGACTTGGTATATTTGGCGCTCGCTGGATCCGGTCCCGGTGGCGTACTGAACCCCGCCGGCCGGGCGCGTGTGCCGCGCGCCCATCGGCGACACGAGGGCCCGAGCGCCCGTGGAGTGACAACTTGGCCAAACGCAACTTTCTGGATTTCGAGCAGCCGATCGCGGAACTCGAAGCCAAGATCGAAGAGCTGCGCTATGTGCAGACCGAGTCCGCGGTCGACATCTCCGAAGAGATCGACCGCCTGAGCAAAAAGAGCCTGCAGCTCACCAAGGACATCTACAGCAAGCTCACGCCGTGGCAGGTCACCAAGATCGCGCGCCACAGCGACCGGCCCTACACCCTGGACTATGTGCGGGCCATCTTCACGCACTGGACCGAGCTGCACGGCGACCGCCACTTTGCCGATGACCAAAGCATCGTCGGCGGGCTGGCGCGCTTCAACGGCCAGCCGTGCGTCGTCATCGGTCACCAAAAGGGGCGTGACACCAAGGAGCGCGCGCTGCGCAACTTCGGCATGACCAAGCCGGAGGGCTACCGCAAGGCGCTGCGCCTGATGAAGCTGGCCGAGAAGTTCCGGCTGCCGGTGTTCACCTTCGTGGACACGCCGGGCGCCTACCCCGGCATCGACGCCGAGGAGCGCAACCAGTCCGAGGCGATCGGGCGCAACATCTTCGAGATGGCCCAGCTGGAGGTGCCGATCATCAGCACCATCATCGGCGAGGGCGGCTCGGGCGGTGCGCTGGCCATCGCCGTGGCCGACCAGGTGCTGATGCTGCAGTACGCGGTGTACTCGGTGATCAGCCCGGAGGGCTGCGCCTCCATCCTGTGGAAGACCGCCGACAAGGCGCCCGACGCCGCCGAGGCGCTGGGCATCACCGCGCACCGCCTCAAGGCGCTGGGGTTGGTGGACAAGATCGTCAGCGAGCCGGTGGGCGGCGCGCACCGCGACCCGCAGCAGATGGCCGCGCTGCTCAAGCGGGCGCTGGCCGAGTCGCTGCGGCACGTGGTGGATCTGGAGCCGGCCGAGCTGATCGAGCGCCGCCATGCCCGCCTCAATGCCTACGGGCGTTTCAACGACACCAAGGCCAGCCGCGGCTGAGCCCGATCCGCGCCCCGCCGACCCCACGGCCGACCCCGCCGTGCTGGCCGCGCTCGATGCATGGTGGCGCCGTCACGGCGCCGCGCTGCCGTCCGGGGCGGGGCTGGGGGTGGCCTTCAGCGGCGGGGCGGATTCCACATCGTTGCTGCTGGCGGCGGCTGCGCGCTGGCCGGGGCGGGTGCACGCCCTGCATGTGCATCACGGCTTGCAGGCGGCGGCGGATGCCTTCGAAGCGCATGCCGCGGCCACGGCGGCCCGCTGGGGCGTGGCGTTTGCCGCCTTGCGTGTCGATGCCCGGCCCGCCCCGGGGGACAGCCCCGAAGACGCCGCGCGCCGTGCCCGCTACCGGGCGCTGGCCGATGCCGCCCGGGCGCGGGGCCTGGCCGCCGTGCTGCTGGGGCACCATGCGCAGGACCAGGCGGAAACCCTGCTGCTGGCGCTGACGCGCGGGGCGGGGCTGCCGGGGTTGGCCGGCATGCCCGAGCGGCGCTGCATCCATGGGGTGTGGTTTGGCCGGCCGCTGCTGGCGCTGGACGGCGACGCGCTGCGGCGCTGGCTGGACGGGCAGGGCATCGCCTGGGTCAGCGACCCGACCAACGCCGATCCTGCCTACACCCGCAACCGCATCCGGCTGCAGGTCATCCCCGCGCTGGCGCAGGCGTTTCCCGCGTATGCCGCAACCCTGGCGCGCAGCGCGCGCCACGCCGCGTCGGCCCAGCGCCTGCTGGACGAGTTGGCGGCCGAGGATCTGGCGCGGCTGGGCGATCCCCCCGCGCTGGCTGGGCTGCGCGCCTTGTCGCCGGAGCGCGCCATCAATGCGCTGCGCCACTGGCTGCGCCAGCGCCACGGCGCCAGCGGGACCGAGGCCCAATGGCAGGAAGTGGCCCGGCAGATCGCCGCAGCCCGCACGC
Organism: Tepidimonas fonticaldi; assembly: GCF_007556755.1. Classification (GTDB taxonomy): domain Bacteria; phylum Pseudomonadota; class Gammaproteobacteria; order Burkholderiales; family Burkholderiaceae_C; genus Tepidimonas; species Tepidimonas fonticaldi. Next base: position 50,080 of record NZ_VJOO01000007.1, read on the forward strand.
GCGGCCATGCCATCCGGCTGCGGGTGGGCGCCGGCTACCTGTTGCGGGCGGGCCCGGTGCTCGACTACCGGGCCGATGTCGCGGCCCCGGCGGGGCCGGGCGCGGGGCAGGCCGTGCCTCGCCCCCTATAATGGCAGGGTTTGCCCGGGGGTGGCCCGGGCGCCCCCGCCGGCCCCCGCGCGTCGCGGCCGGCCGTCACACCCGCGAAATCTCCATGGCACTGATCGTTCACAAGTACGGCGGCACCAGCATGGGCTCGACCGAGCGCATCCGCAACGTCGCCAAGCGCGTCGCCAAATGGGTGCGCGCCGGCCACCAGATGGTCGTCGTGCCCAGCGCGATGAGCGGCGAGACCAACCGCCTGCTTGGCCTGGCCAAGGAAGTCGCCCCGGCCAAGCCCGGTGACGCCTACTACCGCGAGCTGGACCAACTGGCAGCCACGGGCGAGCAGGTCTCGGTCGGGCTGCTGTCCATCGCGCTGCAGGCCGAGGGGATCGAGGCCGTCTCCTACTGCGGCTGGCAGGTGCCCATCCGCACCAACAGCGCCTACACCAGGGCCCGCATCGAATCCATCGACGACCAGCGCATCCGCGCCGACCTCGATGCCGGGCGCGTGGTCATCATCACCGGCTTTCAGGGCGTGGACGCCGGTGGCAACATCACCACGCTGGGGCGTGGCGGCTCGGACACCTCCGCGGTGGCCGTCGCGGCCGCGATCAAGGCCGACGAGTGCCTGATCTACACCGACGTGGACGGCGTGTACACCACCGATCCGCGCGTCGTGCCCGAAGCCCGGCGCCTGGAGCGCATCAGTTTCGAGGAAATGCTGGAAATGGCCAGCATGGGCAGCAAGGTGCTGCAAATCCGCTCGGTGGAGTTTGCGGGCAAATACCGGGTGCCCATCCGCGTGCTGTCTAGCTTCACCCCCTGGGACATCGACATCCACGAGGAGGCCCGCTCCGGCACCCTCATCACCTTCGAGGAAGACGCATCCATGGAACAAGCCGTCGTTTCCGGCATCGCGTTCAACCGCGACGAGGCCAAGGTCTCGGTGCTGGGCGTGCCCGACAAGCCCGGCATCGCCGCCCAGATCCTGGGCGCCGTGGCCGATGCCAACATCGAGGTCGATGTCATCATCCAAAACGTCAGCAAGGACGGCAAGACCGACTTCAGCTTCACCGTCCACCGCAACGATCTGGCCCGCACGATCGATGTGCTCAAAGCGCAGGTCGTGCCGGCCCTCGGCGCGGCCGACGTGGTGGGCGACGCCCGCATCTGCAAGGTCAGCATCGTCGGCATCGGCATGCGCAGCCATGTGGGTGTGGCCAGCCGCATGTTCCGCTGCTTGGCGCAGGAGGGCATCAACATCCAGATGATCTCCACGTCGGAGATCAAGACGTCTGTCGTGATCGACGAGAAGTACATGGAGCTGGCCGTGCGCGCGCTGCACCGCGAGTTCGACCTGGATCAGCCCGCCGACACCCTGCAGGGGGCCTGATTTTCCGGATTCCGGGCCGTCATCCCCCAAACTTGGGGCATAATGTCGGTTCTTCGGAGTGATGACCGAGAGGCCGAAGGTGCTCCCCTGCTAAGGGAGTATGCGGTGTAGAGCCGCATCGAGGGTTCGAATCCCTCTCACTCCGCCAGCACAAGCCTCCCATCCGCCCATCAGGCTCGGGAAGGACAGAGCCCCGCACGATGCGGGGCTTTTTGTTATGCGATGCGGGCGTCGGGCTGCGGAAACAGCCGACGATCCAGGCGGAGTGCCATCACCCCTCCCCGCCGTCGCGGCCGTTCGTCGCCATCGGATCGCCCGTCCCCTCGTCGTCCAGCGCCAGCAGGTCGGCCGCTTCCAGGCCCGTCGGGGAGTCGGCGGGCAGTTCTTCCACCCCGCGCAAGCGGCGTTCGATGGCCCGCGTGCGCACGCCGATGTCGCTGAACTTTTTGGCCGCGTTGTCGATGGATTTGCGGGTGGCTTCGATGGTGTCGCCGAATTTGCGGAATTCCGTCTTGACGCTGGCCAGGATGTTCCAAACCTCGGACGAGCGCTTCTCGATGGCCAGGGTGCGAAAACCCAAGCGCAGGCTGTTGAGCATGGCGGCCAGGGTGGTTGGCCCGGCGATCACGACACGGTGGTCGTTTTGCAGCGTTTCGACCATGCCGGGGATGCGGCAAATCTCGGCAAAGAGCCCCTCGGTCGGGACGAACAGAATGGCAAAGTCCGTCGTTTTCGGCGGGGCGACGTATTTTTCGCGGATTTTCTTGGCTTCGGCCTTGACGGCGGCCGCAAAGGCGTTGCTCGCCTTGAGGACCTGCTCCTTGTCACCGCTGTCGTGGGCGTCGAGCAGGCGCTGGTAGTCCTCCACCGGATACTTGGAGTCGATGGGCAGCCACACGGCCTCGTGGTCGTTTTTGCCCGGCATTTTGATGGCGTACTCGACCAGGTCCGCGCTGCCCTCGACCGTCTTGACATTGCGATCGTACTGTTCGGCCGTCAGCAGGCTCTCGATGATCGCGCCCAGCTGCACCTCGCCCCAGGTGCCGCGTGTGCGGACATTGGTCATGACGCGCTTGAGATCCCCCACACTGCCGGCGAGGTGCTTCATCTCGCCCAGGCCGGCGTGGACCTGCTCGAGCCGTTCGCTCACCAGGCGGAACGAGTCCCCGAGGCGCTGCTCCAGGGTCGCGTGCAGCTTCTCATCGACCGTGCGGCGCATTTCTTCGAGCTTGGCGGTGTTGTCCGCCTGGATGGCCGCCAGGCGCTCGTTGAGGGCGTGGCGCAGTTGCTCGGCGCTTTGCTGCCAGCCCTGGGTCATGGTTTGCAGTTGTTGCGCCACGGCCTCCTGCAGCGTCGCAAACTGGCGGTGCATGTGGCCGCTCGTGGCTTCCAGCAAATCCTTGAGGGCCGTCGCCAGGGTGCCCAGCTGTGAGGAGACGTCCTTCTTGAGCGTATCGAGGGTCGTCGCGGTGATCTGGCCCAGCGCCTCGAAGCGGTTCTGAATCTGCTGCTCGAAGGCGTGCGCATTTTGGGCGAGCGTCAGACGCGCGGTTTGCGTCTCGTCCGACAGGGCCTTCAGCGTCGTGGACAGATCTTTGCGGAAGGCCTCCAGCGCCGCGGTGAGTTCCTGGCGGGCCGTCGCCGCATCGGCCTGCGCCTGGGCAAACTGCGCCGTCTGCGCCTGGGTGGCTTCGGCCAGCCGGGAGAGCAGGGCGTGCTGCAGCGAGTCGAATCGTTGCCCCATGGACGCATCGAAGCCCCCGATGCGCTGCTCCAGGCGGGCCGCGAACTGTTGAAATGCCCCGGTCAGTTCGTTGCGGCCGTGGCGCGACTCGTCCATCATCAGCGCGAGCTTGGCATCCAGGTTGTGGTGGGTGTTTTGGGTGAAGTCGCGCAGTTGCGCATCGAGCCGTGTCAGGCCGGCATCGGCGCGGGCCCCCGCCTGCGCCAGCCCCTGCAGGGCCTGCTCCATGACACCGATGCGCGCCGCAAGGTCGGCCGGGGTGTCGAAGCGGGGCCGGCGCAGCAACAGCACCAGCAGCAGCACGGCGTTGATCAGGCCCAGGCCCAGCCCGGCGAGCATGAGGGTGTCGGGGGTCATCGGGATCTCCCTGTTTGGCGTTCGCGGCGTGCGGCAGCCGCCCTGCCGTCGCCAGCCGGCGCTACGTTAGCATAGTGCGGAACATTCAAAGGTTTGTCATTTCACGGGCCGAATCATGACGATGGTCGCGATGACGGAGGGCCGTGCGGCGCAGCCGCCGCGCGTGCTGGTGGTGTTGGGCATGGGCGGAACGATCGCGGGCCGCGCCGCCAACGCGCAGGATGTGGTGGGGTACCAGGCCGGGGTCGTGCCGGTGGCCGACCTGTTGGCGGGGTTGGTGCCGCCCGAGGGCATGCGGCTAGAGGCCGAGCAGGTTGCCAACGTGGACAGCAAGGACATGACGCCCGCCCTGTGGCAGGCGCTGCTGGCGGCCGCGTGGCGGCACCTGCAGCGGCCGGAGGTGGCGGCGTTGGTCATCACCCACGGCACGGACACGCTGGAGGAGACCGCCTGGCTGCTGCACGCGGTGCTGCAACCGCGCCGGCCGGTGGTCCTGGTGGGGGCGATGCGGCCGGCCTCGGCGGCAGCGCCCGATGGCCCGCAGAACTTGGCCGATGCCCTGACCCTGGCGGGGGATGCCGTCGCGCAGACGGCGGGCGGGGTGTGGGTGACGCTCGCCGGGCGCGTATTCGATGCCCGCGCGGTGCGCAAGGTGCATCCGGCTCGGGCGGATGCGTTCGGTGCGGGCGATGGCGGCCCGGCGGCCTGGGTCGAGGCCGGGCGCGTGCGGTGGCTGGCCCAGCCTGCCGCCGTCTCACCCCACCCCGATCAGGCGGCGCGTGTGCAGGCCGTGTTGACCGCGCAGCGTTGGCCGCGGGTGGAGTGGATCAGCAGCCACGGAGGGGCGGATGGGGCGCTGGTGCGCGCCCTGCTGCGGCAGCGGCATGCCGCCGTGGCCGGTGAAGACGCCGATGCCCCATTGGCCGGCCTGGTGGTGGCCGGCACGGGCAACGGCTCGTTACATACCGAACTGGTGGCGGCCCTCGCCGACGCCGAGGACCAGGGGGTGACCGTCTGGGTGACGACCCGCTGCCCCGAGGGCGAGGTGATTCCCGGCGACGGCGGGCGGGCGCGGCGCCCGTTTGCGGTGACGGATCTGCCGCCTGCCAAGGCCCGGCTGGCGCTGTCGCTGCACCTGCTGTGGCAGCAGGCCGCCCTGAGCTGAACGCCCCCGGGGCCGGCGCGTTCAGTTGGCCAGTGCCGCGAAGACGCGCTGGGTGATCTCCTCCACCGTGCCCAGACCGCTGATGACGCGGTATTTGGGGGCGGTGGCGGGGTCTTGCTTGGCCCAGCCGCTGTAGTAATCCACCAGCGGCCGGGTTTGGGCGGCGTAGACGTCCAGGCGCTTGCGCACGGTTTCTTCCTTGTCGTCGTCGCGCTGGATCAGGGGCTCGCCCGTGACGTCGTCCACCCCGTCCACCTTGGGGGGGTTGAACTTGACGTGGTAGGTCCGACCCGACGCCGGGTGGACGCGCCGGCCGCTCATGCGCTCGATGATGGCGTCGAACGGCACATCGATCTCGAGCACATAGTCGATGCGCACCCCGGCCTGGCGCATGGCCTCCGCCTGCGGAATGGTGCGCGGAAAACCGTCGAACAGAAACCCGTTGGCGCAATCCGGCTGGGCGATGCGGTCCTTGACCAGATCGATGATCAGGCCGTCGCTGACCAGGCCGCCGGCATCCATGACTTTCTTGGCCTCCAGGCCCAGCGGCGTGCCGGCCTTGACGGCCGCGCGCAGCATGTCACCGGTCGAAATCTGCGGAATGCCGTACTTCTGGCAGATGAACGCGGCTTGCGTGCCTTTGCCAGCGCCCGGAGCGCCCAACAGAATCAGTCTCATGGGTTTCCTTTACTCGTCGCGATCGTGTTAGCGGGGCCGCTGCGCGGTGGGGTGCCTCGCAGACCGGCGGCGGCTGGCGCTCGGCCAGCGCCAAAGAATAGCATGCGCACCCCGACACAGCCTTACAGGCTGCGATACCACTGGGGGTTCAGCCGTGCAGGTGTGCCCACAGGGCGCGGACGCGCTCCAGGTCCTCCGGGGTGTCTACACCGGGGCCGGGGGCGTGCTCGGTGACGGTGACGGCGATGCGCTCGCCGTGCCACAGCACGCGCAGTTGTTCCAGCGCTTCGCAGCGCTCCAGGGGCGCGGCCGGCAATTGCGGAAAGCGCCGCAAAAACCCGGCACGGTACGCATACAGGCCGATGTGCCGCAGCGGCCGCGCCTGCGCGGGCCAGGTGGCGAGGTCCAGCTCGCCATCGTGGCACGGTGCGTCACGCCACCAAGGCATGGGCGCGCGGCTGAAGTACAGCGCCGTCGCCCGCCGGTCCAGCACCACCTTGACGACGTTCGGGTTGAACAGCTCCGCCGCCGTGGCGATCGGGTGGGCGGCCGTCCCCACCGCGCAGTCGGGGCGGTCCTGCAGCACCTGGGCCACGGCCCGCACCAGCGCCGGGTCGATCAGTGGCTCGTCTCCCTGGACGTTGACCACCAGCGCGTCGTCGGGCAGCCCCAGCCGGTCCACCGCCTCGGCCAGCCGGTCGCTGCCACTGGGATGGTCCACCCGGGTCAGGAGGGCGGCGACACCCGCGGCGGCGCATGCGTCGGCGATTGCCGCGTCGTCGGTCGCGACGGTGCATGAGCGGGCCCCACTGACCAGGGCGCGCTGGGCCACCCGCACGACCATCGGGGCGCCGCCGATGTCGGCCAGCGGCTTGTCGGGCAGGCGGGTGGAGGCGCGCCGCGCCGGAATCACGACGTGGAAATCGACAGGCATGGCGTCGGCAGCGTCAGGGGGCCGCGGGGCGCGGCGGGGCCAGCCGGTCCAGTTCGGCCTCGTCCAGGGCGCGGGCTTCGTTTTCCAGCATGATGGGGATGCCGTCGCGGATCGGGTAGGCCAGCCGGGCTCCGCGGGAGATCAGCTCCTGCGTCTCGCGCGCATACACCAGCGGGCCCTTGGTGACGGGGCACACGAGCAGTTCGAGCAGCTTCGGATCCATGGCGGGCATCATAGCGCCTTGGATCGGTCAAAGCGCAGGCCGTGGGCGCAGTCGTTCCAGATGCCGATCCACCGCCGCAAACCACGCCGGCTCGGGGGTGAACACCAGCGGTACGCGCCACAGCGATGCCTGCCCGGGCAGGGGCGGGTCGTGCAGACCGTGCAGCTTGATCGCGTCCTTGTCCGTGCACAGCCAGACGCGGGGCGCCCCGGGGGCTGCGGTGGCCTCGCGCAGCGCGGCGCCGATCTGGTCGGCCGACGCATGATCGGGCAGCGCCAGGGTCTGCGCCAGGGCAAGCCCCCGTTGGCGCAACAGGGCAAAAAACGCCTGCGGCCTGGCGATGCCCGCCAAGGCCCCCACTGGCGTACCCTGTGCCGCCCAGTCGCCCAGCGCGTGGCGGTGGCCCCGGGCATCGACGGCATCGGCCGCCAGGGCCCGGGTCGCGGCAAACTCGGCATACGGGTGGGCACGGGGGGGGCGCCGCGGCGGGGCCGTGCGCAACACCAGCGCCGGTCCGCCACCCCAAATGGGGCCGGGCCAGGGCTCGCGCAGCGGCCCGGCCGGCAGCAGCCAGCCGTTGCCCACGTCCCGGTCGTCGAACACGACGATCGTCAAATCCCGCGCCAGGGCCCAGTGCTGCATGCCGTCGTCGCTGACGACGATGTCCACCTCGGGATGGCGCTGCAACAGGGCGCGGGCGGCGGCCGGGCGGTCCCGGCCCACGGCGAGCGGCGCGCCGGTCTCGCGCACGATCAGGGCCGGTTCGTCGCCGCAGCGCTCGGGGTCGGCCGCGTCCTCGACGACGTGCAGATCCTGACCGGGCCGCCGGCCGTGGCCGCGCGAGACGACGCCGGGGTGCCAGCCCCGCGCCTGCAGGTGGCGCACCAGCGCGATGACGGTGGGCGTCTTGCCCGCCCCGCCGACCACGACATTGCCGACCACCACCACCGGCACCGGCAGTCGCTGCGCCTGCCGCCCGCCCAGACGCCACGCCAGCGCGCGCCCGGCCAGCACCGCGCGGTACAGCGCGGCCAGCGGCAGCAGACTGCAGGCCAGCGGCCCCCGCCCCAGCCAGGCCGATGGCAGGTCCAGGCCGACGGGCATCAGCGGCGCTCGCCGTGCTGTGTGGCAAACGTGATCTGCACCAGGCCGACCTGCCGCGCGGCGTCCATGACGTTGATCACCGACTGGTGGCTGGCCGCCGCGTCGGCCTGGATGACGAGCAGACTGTCGTTGCGCGAGGCCTGGCTCGCGCGCAGCGCGGCCACCAGCGCGTCGACCCCGTGCGCGTCCAGCACGCGGTTGTCCACCGCATAGCGCCCGTCCGGCCCGACCGTGACCACGATTTCGGTGGGGCTCTGCGGGGGCGGCTCGGCATTCGCGACCGGCAGGTTGACCTGCAGCGCGGTCGCCTGGCTGAAGGTGGTCGTGAGCATCAAAAAGATCAGCACCACCAACAGAATGTCGATGAACGGGATCAGGTTGATCTCCGGTTCCTCGCGGTTGCCGTGTCGGAAGTTCATGCAGACCTCGCGCAGGGGAGAGGGCAGGGGGTCAGCGGCGCAGGGTGAGCAGGTGGTGGACGAACCGTTCGGCCCCCACCTCGAGCTGGAGCAGGAACGCATCCGCCCGGGCCCGGTAGTAGCGCCAGAAAATCAGCGCGGGGATGGCGATCATCAGGCCGAAGGCCGTGTTGTAGAGCGCGACCGAAATGCCGTGCGCGAGCTGCGCCGGATTGCCCCCGCCCGGCATCAAGCCCCCGGGGCCGGCCTGCGAGCCGAAAATCTCGATCATGCCGATCACCGTCCCGAGCAGGCCCAGCAGCGGTGCCGCCGACGCCACGGTGGCCAGCGCCCCCAGGTAGCGCTGCAAGTGCGCTGCGGCCAGGCGGCCGGCGGATTCCAGCCCGGCGCGCAGCTCGGCCTCGGTGGCGCGGGGGTTGGCCTGCAGGGTGCGAAATCCGCTGGCCAACACCGAGCCGAGCAGCGAGTTGTCGGCCAATTGATCGACCACGGTGGGCGGGGGGACGCCATGCCGCGAGGCCTGGATGGCTTCGTCCACCAGTTGGGGGGGCGCGATCTTGCTGGTTCGCAGGCTGATGGCGCGTTCGATGACGAGCGTCAGACCGAGGACGGAGCACGCGATCAGCGTCCAAATGGGCCAGCCGGCGGCTTGTATGATCGACAACAAGGGGGTTCTCCTGGGCGGCGGTCGCTGCGCGCATTATGGAGCAGGCCCTGTGGGGCGGGCGCGTGGGGCCGCCCAATCCATGCGGTCGTCCGGCCTGTGGATAAGCTTGTGTGCAACCCGCCTGCTGCCCTTGGGATGGACTGGATGTGGACAGCCTGTGAATCCCGGCTTTCCTCTGGGCGGGTAAAAAATCTGTTTTTTGACAAGGACTTGGCGATGACGTTCGGGTGTCATGCGGGCTGCGATCCACATGTCGCTGCCGGGGGCGAACTGTGGGCAACCCCATGAGCGGATCGCCTTGGCCGCCGTCGGACGACGAGCCCGCCTGGCCCGTGGGGGCCTTGGTGGCGGCCGTCGCCGATGCGCTGCGGGCGCGCTTCAACCCCGTGCGGGTGAGCGGCGAGGTGGCGGGCTACCTGCGCGCCGGCAGCGGCCATGCCTACTTCACGCTGAAGGACGCGCAGGGGCAGTTGCGGTGCGCGTTTTTTCGCCGCGCGGCCGAGGTCAGCGCCGTCGCCTTGCGCGACGGCCTGCGCATCGAGGTGCTGGGGCGGCTGGATGTGTATGCCCCGCGCGGGGACCTGCAGCTCGTGGTCAAGCGCGTCCGGCTGGCGGGGCAGGGGGATTTGTACGAGCGGTTTTTGCGCCTGAAGGCCACGCTGCAGGCCGAAGGCCTGTTCGAGTCGGCGCGCAAGCGGCCGCTGCCGGCGTTTCCGGCGAGCGTCGGGGTCGTCACATCGCTCGACGCGGCTGCCCTGCGCGACGTGGCCACCACCCTGGCGCGGCGGGTGCCGCATTTGCCGGTGCGGCTGTACCCCGCCGCGGTGCAGGGGGCCGATGCGCCGGCCCAGTTGTGCGCCGCGTTGCGCCGCGCCTACCAGGACCACCGCGACACCGGAGCGCCGGCCGTGCTGTTGCTGGTGCGCGGTGGCGGCTCGCTGGAAGACCTGTGGGCCTTCAACGACCCCGACCTGGTGCGCACGATGGCCCAGGCGCCGATGCCCATCGTCTGCGGCGTCGGGCACGAGACGGATGTGACGCTGGCGGACTTTGTCGCGGATGTGCGGGCGCCGACGCCGACCGCGGCGGCCGAACTGTGCGCCCCCGCTGCCGCCACGCTGCGCGAGGCGCTGCAGCGCCAGGCCGAACGCCTAAGCGCGGCGCTCTGGCGCCGGATCGATGCACAGGCGCAGCACCTGGACCGGCTGGCGCAGCGGTTGGGGCGGCCGTCCGCCCTGACCGCCCGCGAGCGCGCCCGCCTGCAGGCGCACGAGCACCGGCTGGAGCGCGCGCTGGCGCTGCGCATCGACCGGCAACGCCAACACCTGCTGCGGCTGGAGCAGGCGTGGCAGTCCGCAGGGCGACGCGACACCGAACGGCGCCGGCTGCGGCTGGAGCGCTGGGGCGCCCAACTGGCCCTGTTGGACCCCCAGTTGGTGCTGCAGCGGGGCTACGCCCTGGTCACCGACGCCCAGGGCCATGTCGTCACCCGCGCCGACCAGACGGCGCAGGACGCCCCCCTCCACGTGGCCCTGGCGGCAGGACGGCTGGATGTGCGGGTGAGCGCCGTGCATGCCGGCCCGGCGCCTTGATCCCGCGGCCGCGACCGCGCGGCCGGGATCCCGCGCCGCCTCCGGGGACACGGCGAGCCTGCCATGCGGCTGCCATAGCCCTTCCCTACAATCCGAAGGTTCGACCACAACCCAAAGAGGACACACCATGGAACACACGCTGCCCCCCCTGCCGTTTGCCATCGACGCCCTGGAGCCGCACTACTCCAAGGAGACGCTGGAGTACCACCACGGCAAGCACCACAACGCCTACGTGGTCAACCTGAACAACCTGCAAAAGGGCACCGAGTACGAGTCGATGGCGCTGGAGGACATCATCCGCAAGGCGCCCAACCCCGGCCCGATCTACAACAACGCCGCGCAGGTGTGGAACCACACCTTCTTCTGGAACTGCATGAAGCCCAATGGCGGCGGTGAGCCGACCGGCGCGCTGGCGGCGGCCATCAACGCCAAGTGGGGCAGCTATGCCGCCTTCCGCGAGGCCTTTGTCAAGAGCGCGGTCGGCAACTTCGGCTCCGGCTGGACCTGGCTGGTCAAGAAGCCCGACGGCAGCGTCGATATCGTCAACACCGGCGCCGCCGGCACGCCGCTGACCACCGCCGACAAGGCGCTGCTGACGGTGGACGTGTGGGAGCACGCCTACTACATCGACTACCGCAACCTGCGCCAGAAGTTCGTCGAGACTTTCCTCGACAAGCTGGTGAACTGGGAGTTCGCGCAGGCCAACTACGCCTGACGGCGCGACGCCCTGGCCCCATCCCGACAGAGGGGCCGGGGCCCTGAAGCGGGTGGCTCGCCCGCCCCTTCAACGCCCGCCAAACGGCCCGCCGGCCAGCCGAAAGCCGGGGCCGATGCCCCGCTTGGCAAACCAGCCCTGCGCGACCTCGAGCACGTAGCGCACGGGTTCGCGCGAGCAGTGGCTGGTCTCGTCGAGCGGGCGCATGTCCGCCAGGTTGACGATGCGGCCATCGTCCGCGACGAAGGCAGCCGTCAGCGGCACATAGGTGTTGCGCATCCAAAAGCACTGCACGGCCGGCGCCTCGAAGACGAACAGCATTCCTTCGTTCGCGGCCAGCTCCCGCCGCCACATCAGGCCGATCGAGCGCTGCTCGTGCGTCAGCGCCACCTGGGCATCGATCAGGTGCATCCCGGCGCGCAGCGACACGCGCGGCAAGTCCGTCTGGGCAGCCTGAGCCCGCTCGGGGGCGGGGGGCTGCACCGCTGCCGCCGGAGTCGCGCACAGCCCCATGGCCAGGGTCAGCACCGCCCAGAACCCCGCGCCTACCGGGCACCGACCGCGCTGCCACCGGCCGGACCAAGGGCGGCGGTGAAGGGCGGCCGGCAGGCGGAGCGGGGCAGGCATGGCGTCAGGTCCACGGAGGTTTTGTCGATAGAATCGATTCTAGAGCCCAGCGCCCACTCGGTGCTGTGGCGCATTACGCCCTACGGAGACCCCGCTTATGTATCAGCACATCCACGTGCCCGCTGAAGGCCAAAAGATCACCGTCAACGCCGACATGTCGCTCAACGTGCCGGACAACCCGATCATCCCGTACATCGAGGGGGATGGCACCGGCTTCGACATCACCCCGGTGATGATCAAGGTGGTGGATGCGGCGGTGGCCAAGGCCTACGGCGGCAAGCGCAAGATCCACTGGATGGAGGTCTACGCGGGCGAGAAGTCCACCAAAGTCTACGGGCCCGACGTCTGGCTGCCGGAGGAAACCCTGCACGCCCTCAAGGAATACGTGGTTTCCATCAAAGGCCCGCTGACCACCCCGGTCGGTGGCGGCATCCGCTCGCTCAACGTTGCACTGCGCCAGGAACTGGACCTCTACGTCTGCCTGCGCCCGGTGCGCTACTTCAAGGGCGTGCCCTCGCCGCTGAAGGAGCCGGAAAAGACCGACATGGTCATCTTCCGCGAAAACTCGGAAGACATCTACGCCGGCATCGAATACCCGGCGCAGAGCGACAAGGCCAAGAAGCTGATCAAGTTTTTGATCGAAGAGATGGGCGTGACCAAGATCCGCTTCCCGGAGACCTCGGGCATCGGCATCAAGCCCGTGTCCATCGAGGGGACCGAGCGCCTGGTGCGCAAGGCCATCCAGTACGCGATCGACAACGACAAGCCCAGCGTGACACTCGTGCACAAGGGCAACATCATGAAGTACACGGAAGGCGGCTTCCGTGACTGGGGCTATGCGCTGGCGCAGCGCGAATTCGGCGCCGAGCCGATCGACGGCGGTCCGTGGTGCAAGTTCAAGAACCCCAAGACGGGCAAGGACATCGTCGTCAAGGACTCGATCGCCGACGCCTTCCTGCAGCAGATCCTGCTGCGCCCGGCGGAGTACTCGGTGATCGCGACGCTCAACCTCAACGGCGACTACATCTCTGACGCGCTGGCGGCGCAGGTGGGCGGCATCGGCATCGCCCCGGGCGCCAACCTGTCCGACTCGGTCGCCTGCTTCGAGGCCACGCACGGCACGGCGCCCAAGTACGCCGGCAAGGACTACGTCAACCCCGGCTCCGAGATCCTCTCGGCCGAGATGATGCTGCGCCACATGGGCTGGAAAGAGGCGGCCGACCTCATCATCAGCAGCATGGAAAAGGCCATCCAGAGCAAGAAGGTCACCTACGACTTCGCGCGCCTGATGGAAGGTGCCACGCAAGTGTCGTGCTCGGGCTTCGGCCAGGTCATGATCGACCACATGTGATCGCTGCGCGGGCCGGGACGTGCCCGCGCCGTCCGCCGCGCCGGTCGGGCGTAATCCCTGGCGACCCACGCTGCCGCCGCCCCCTGGGGCGGCGGTGCTTTTTGGGCGACGGACGGCCAGGCCGCACCCCATGTGGGGGTGCCGAATTTATTGCAGAATGATTGCCATGGCCACGACACCAAAACAACCCGATCTGACCCCGAGCGTGCCCGGTGGCGGCGATGCGGTGGTGTTGGAGCGTCGCCGCCAGCGCGTGCAGCCGCCCAAGATGTACCAGGTCGTCCTGCTCAACGACGACTTCACGCCGATGGAGTTCGTCGTGCGCGTGCTGCAGGAGTTTTTCAACAAGGACCGCGAGACGGCGACCCAGATCATGCTCAAGATCCATGTGCACGGGCGCGGCGTGTGCGGCGTCTACACCCGCGATGTCGCCGCCACCAAGGTCGAACAGGTCACCCAGGCCGCACGGGCCGCGGGGCATCCGCTGCAGTGCGTGGCGGAACCCGTTGAATAACGAGAACTCCGCCCCACATACCCGAGTGTGCCGGTGGATGCATCGCGCTACAGTTGAACCCCGAAGTGAAGGAAGTGCCCCATGATTGCCCAGGAACTTGAAGTCAGCTTGCACATGGCCTTTGTCGAGGCCCGGCAGCAGCGGCACGAATTCATCACGGTCGAGCATCTGCTGCTGGCGCTGCTGGACAACCCCAGCGCCGCCGAGGTGCTGCGCGCCTGCAACGCCAACATCGACGATCTGCGCAAGTCGCTGACCACCTTCATCAAGGACAACACGCCCACCGTGGCGGGGACGGACGAGGTGGACACGCAACCGACGCTGGGCTTCCAGCGCGTGATCCAGCGCGCCATCATGCATGTGCAGTCCACCGGCAACGGCAAGAAAGAGGTCACCGGCGCCAACGTGCTGGTGGCCATCTTTGGCGAGAAGGACTCGCACGCGGTGTACTACCTGCACCAGCAGGGCATCACCCGGCTGGACGTGGTCAACTACATCGCGCACGGCATCCGCAAGGGCGAGTCGCCCGAGCCCGCCAAGTCCAGCGAGGGCAGCGCCGCCGAAAACGAGGAGGCCGGCGAGTCCAAGGGCAACGAGAAGGCGTCGGTGCTGGAGCAGTTCACCCAGAACCTCAACCAGTCGGCCAAGGATGGCAAGATCGACCCCCTGATCGGGCGGGACTACGAGGTCGAGCGGGTGATCCAGATTCTGTGCCGCCGGCGCAAGAACAACCCGCTGCTGGTTGGCGAGGCGGGCGTGGGCAAGACCGCCATCGCCGAAGGGCTGGCGTGGCGCATCGTGCAAAAAGACGTGCCCGACGTGCTGGCCGATGCGACGGTGTATTCCCTGGACATGGGCGCGCTGCTGGCGGGCACCAAGTACCGCGGCGACTTCGAGCAACGCCTCAAGGGCGTGCTGAAGGCGCTCAAGGACAAACCCAACGCCATCCTGTTCATCGACGAGATCCACACCCTGATCGGGGCGGGCGCCGCTTCCGGCGGCACCCTGGATGCGTCCAACCTGCTCAAGCCCGCGCTGTCCAGCGGCCAGCTCAAGTGCATCGGCGCGACCACCTTCACCGAGTACCGCGGCATCTTCGAGAAGGATGCGGCGCTGTCGCGGCGCTTCCAGAAGGTGGACGTGGTCGAGCCCACGGTGGAGCAGACCATCGAGATCCTCAAGGGCCTGAAGTCGCGCTTCGAGGAGCACCACAGCGTCAAGTACGCCGCCGCGGCGCTGCAGGCCGCGGCCGAGCTGTCGGCCAAGTACATCAACGACCGCCACCTGCCCGACAAGGCCATCGACGTCATCGACGAGGCCGGGGCGGCGCAGCGCATCGTCGCGCCATCCAAGCGCAAAAAGACCATCGGCAAGGCCGAGATCGAGGAGATCGTCGCCAAGATCGCGCGCATTCCGCCGGCCAGCGTGTCCAGCGACGACCGCGGCAAGCTGCAAAACCTGGAGCGCGACCTCAAGGCCGTGGTGTTCGGCCAGGACAAGGCGCTGGAGGCCCTGGCCTCGTCCGTCAAGATGGCGCGCTCGGGCCTGGGCAAGCCGGACAAGCCGATAGGCGCGTTCCTGTTCAGCGGCCCCACCGGCGTCGGCAAGACGGAGGCGGCCAAGCAGCTCGCCTACATTCTGGGCATCGAGCTGATCCGCTTCGACATGTCGGAGTACATGGAGCGCCACGCGGTCAGCCGCCTGATCGGCGCGCCGCCGGGCTACGTCGGCTTCGACCAGGGCGGGCTGCTGACGGAAGCCATCACCAAGAAGCCGCACTGCGTGCTGCTGCTCGACGAGATCGAGAAGGCGCACCCGGACATCTTCAACGTGCTGCTGCAGGTGATGGACCACGGCACGCTGACCGACAACAACGGGCGCAAGGCCGACTTCCGCAACGTCATCATCATCATGACGACCAACGCCGGCGCCGAGACGATGAACAAGTCCACCATCGGCTTCACGACGCAGCGTCAGGCCGGTGACGAGATGGCCGACATCAAGCGCCTGTTCACGCCGGAGTTCCGCAACCGGCTGGACGCCATCGTCAGCTTCAAGCCGCTGGACGAGCAGGTCATCCTGCGCGTGGTGGACAAGTTCCTGCTGCAGCTGGAGCAGCAGCTGGCCGAGAAGAAGGTCGAGGTCACCTTCACCGACGCGCTGCGCAAGCACCTGGCGAAGAAGGGCTTCGACCCGCTGATGGGCGCACGCCCGATGCAGCGCCTGATCCAGGACACGATCCGGCGGGCGCTGGCGGACGAGCTGCTGTTCGGCCGGCTGGTGGACGGCGGGCGCCTGACGGTGGACGTCGAGACGCCCGAGGGCGGCGGCGAGCCGCAGGTCAAGCTCGACATCCAGCCGATGCCGAAGAAGGACCGCAAGGCCGAACCGGCCGAGCCGGAGGAGGCCACGGCCGACTGATGCACCCGCCCCGGGCCAGCCCCGGGCCGTGGGCGGGGTCAGGCGCGTGGCTGTGCCCCCTCGCGTTGCAGCAGCGCGCGCTTGCGTTCCAGCCCCCAGCGGTAGCCGGTGAGGCGGCCGTCGCTGGCGATCACCCGGTGGCACGGAATCACCACCGCCAGCGGGTTGGCGCCGCAGGCCTGCGCCACGGCTCGCGTGGCACGGGGGGCGCCCAGACGGCGGGCGACCTCGCCGTAGCCGAGGGTCTGGCCGGGGGGAATGGTGCGCAGCACCGCCCAAACGCGCTGCTGGAAGGCGGTCCCGCGGAGGTCCAGCGGCAGGGCGAAATCCTGGGCAGGGACTTCGATGAGCGCGGCGACCGCGTCCGCCCACGCGCGGTGCGTGTCCTGACCGTCCGCGAGGGCCGCGCGGGGAAAACGCCGGCGCAGATCGGCCCGCCAGGCGTCGTCCGGCATACCCAGCGCGACGGCGCACAGGCCGGCCGGGCTGACGGCGACCCGCACGTCCCCCAAGGGGCAGGGGGCGACGGCGGTGTGGAGGGTCTCTGGTACGGGAGGAGTAGGGGGCTTAGGCGGCATGGCCCCACTGTACGCCAATCCACGCCCCGTGGGGCCGCGTGCCCCCATGTTGCCGACGTGACCCGACATGACCAGCGCGGCGCACCGGTTACCATGTCCGGGTGACCCAGACCGCCCACACCTTTTTTTGGCACGACTACGAGACCTTCGGCGCCGACGCCCGGCGGGATCGGCCCGCCCAGTTTGCCGGTCTGCGCACCGATGCCCAGCTCAACCCCATCGGCGAGCCCCTCATTGCGTACTGTCGCCCGGCACCGGACTATCTGCCCGACCCGGAAAGCTGCCTGATTACCGGCATCACGCCCCAGACCTGTCTGGACCGCGGCGTCAGCGAGCGCACCTTTGCCGAGTCCATCCTGGCCGAGCTGGAGCGTCCGGGCACCGTCGGTGTGGGCTACAACTCCATCCGCTTCGACGACGAGTTCACGCGCCACCTGTTGTGGCGCAATCTGCTCGATCCTTACGGCCGGGAGTGGCGCAACGGCTGCGGCCGTTGGGATGTGCTGGACGTCGTGCGCATGACCTGGGCGCTGCGCCCGCAAGGCATCGAGTGGCCGCGCCACCCCGACGGGCGGCCGAGTTTTCGCCTCGAGGATCTGACGGCGGCCAACGGCCTGGCCCACGCCCAGGCGCACGACGCCCTGTCGGATGTGCTGGCCACGGTGGCGGTGGCACGCCTGATCCGCGAGCGCCAGCCGCGGTTGTTCGACTATGCCTTTGGGTTGCACCGGCGCGATCGCGTCATGCAGGTGCTGGGTCTGCCCGCGCTGGCGGGCCAGGCGCGCCCCTTCGTGCATGTGTCGGGCCAGTTTTCCACCGAGCGGGGCTGTCTGGCGGTGATGTGGCCGCTGGCCAGCCACCCGTCCAACCGCAACGAGCTGCTGGCCTGGGATCTGGCCCACGATCCGCGCGAGCTGATCGATTTGCGGCCGGAGGAAGCCCGCCTGCGCCTGTTCACCCGCCAGGCGGACTTGCCCGAAGGGGTGCGGCGGCTGCCGCTCAAGAGCATTCACCTCAACCGCTCGCCCATGGTGATCAGCAACCCGGCGGTGCTGAAAGATGGCGCCGCCGAGCGCTTCGGGCTGGATTTGGGACTCATCGAGCGGCACGCCGCCTACGCCGCCGGCCTGCCCGATCTGGGCGCGCTGTGGGCCGCGCTGTTCGGGCGCGACTCGCCTGCCGGACCGGCCGATGTGGACGGTGCGCTCTACGACGGTTTCGTCGGTGACGAGGACCGCCGGCGGCTGGCGCGGCTGCGCCAGCTCGACCCCGCCGATCCGGCGTGGCAGCGCGCGGGGTTCGACGATCCGCGGCTGCCGGAGTTGGTGTTTCGCTTTCGCGCCCGCAACCACCCGGAGTCGCTGCGCGACGATGAGCGCTTGCGCTGGCGCGCCCACTGCCGCGCCCGGTTGATGGACGGCACCGGGGGCTTTGCACCGCTGCCAGCCTATCTGGAGCGGCTGGATGCATTGGCCGAAGGCGCCGTCGAGCGCGGTGACGAGCGCGCGCAGGCGATCCTGGCCGATTTGATGGACTACGCCACCTCGCTGGCGCCGGAGGACTGACCGGCGGCCCGCCACAGCGCCAGGTGCTCGCCGCGCGCCACGCGCTGCAGATGGCCACCCACCTGCAGGGCCGGCATGGGCCGCCCCAGCCCAAAGCCCTGCACCGCGTCGCAGCCGATCTGGCGCAGCGCATGCAGTTGCGCGGCCGTCTCCACGCCTTCGGCCACCGCCTCGCGCCCCAGGCGGTGCGCCAGGGCGACGGCCGCGGTGACGATGGCCGCATCGTCCGCATCGTCGGCCACATCCCGCACGAAGGTGCGGTCGATCTTGAGCCGGTCGATCGGCAGGTGCTTCAGGTAGGCCAGGGACGAGTACCCCGTGCCAAAGTCGTCGATCGCGATGCGCGCGCCCAGCTCGCGCAGGCGCGACAGCTCGGCTTCGGCGCGCCGCGGGTCGCGCATCATGGCCCCCTCGGTGATTTCGAACTCGATGCCGAGCAGGGGCAGCGCGGCCGCGGCACCTTCGGGGTCGGCTGCGGCGAAGGCCTCGCGGATGCGCTCGGCCAGCCCCTCGCGGTCGAACTGGCGCGCCGACAGGTTGATGCTGAGCAACAGCGGCCACTCCGGGTACAGGTGCTGCCAGCGCTGCCGCTGGCGGGCAACCGCCGTGCACACCCAGCGGCCCAGCGCCTCGATCAGGTCGGCCGACTGCTCGGCCATCGGCACGAAGGCGGCCGGCGACAGCACGTTGCCATCCGCCTGCGGCCAGCGCAGCAGGGCCTCGAAGCCCAGCAGCGGCATCCCGTCGCTCAGCGCGTGGATGGGCTGGTAGTACAGCTCGAGGGCGTCGCCCGCGATGGCCTCGCGCAGGCGCGCCTCCAGGTCGATGCGGCGCAGGACCTGTTCGTTCATGGCCGGGGTGTAGTAGCGCCACCCCGCGCCGCCATCGCCCTTGGCGTGGTACATCGCGATGTCGGCCAGCCGCAGCAGCTCCGCGGCACGGCGCCCGTCGCGTGGGAAGGAGGCGATGCCGATCGACGGCGTGACATAGGCGCGCAGCACCCCATGGGCCCCGCTGTCGACGGTGAAGGGCTCCGACATGGCTTGCACGATCTGCAACGCAACCCGCGCTGCGTCGGCTTCGTCCTGCATGCCGGTCAAGGCCACGACGAATTCGTCGCCACCGATGCGCGCGACGATGTCGCTGGCCCGCAGGCGGGAGCGCAGCCGCTGCGCTGCCTCCACCAGCACCTGGTCGCCAGCCTCGTGCCCCAGAGAGTCGTTGATGGCCTTGAAGCGGTCCAGATCGATGAACAGCACGCCCAGGGGGCGGCCGTCGCGCTCGGCCGCGGCCAGCGCCTGGTCCAGCGCGACCGGCAGTGCATGCCGGTTGGTCAGACCGGTGAGGGCGTCGGTGCGCGCCAGCCGCTCGATGGTGTCCTGGGCGGCGCGGCGTTCGGTGACGTCGGTGTACACGGTGACGAAGCCGCCCGTCGCCAACGGCTGGCCGCGCACATGCAGCACCCGACCATTCGGGCGGACGCGCTCGAACTCGTGCGGCTCGAAACGCAGGGCGCGCTCGCGCATCTCCGCAAGCAGGCGGTGCGGGTCGGTTTGCGCGCCGTATTCGCCGCGCTCGATGTTGTAGCGCAGCACATCGACCAGGGTCAGATCGGGCCGCTCGAACAGCGGTCGGGGCAGGTCCAGCAGGTCGAGCAGGCGGTCGTTCCAGACTTGCATGCGCAACTCCCGATCGACCATCGAGACGCCGACGGGAATGTTGTCCACCAGCGTGCGCAGGATGTCGCGCGCCTGCGCCAGCCGCTCGCGCTCCTGCTTCTGCTCGGTGATGTCGGTGTAGGTGGTGACGAAGCCCACCACCTCGCCATCGCGCAGAATCGGCTCGCCAATGACCAGGTGCGTGCGGCCGTTGGGACGGGTGCGCTCCAGCCGGTGGGCGCGAAATTGCAGCGCGAGGCGCCGGCGTTCGGCCACCGCCTGCTCCGGATCCACCGCACCGTACTCGCCGCGCTGGGCCGGCACCCGGATCAGGTCGTCGAAGTCCACCCCGTCGTAGAGCAGCTCCTGCGGCAAGTCGAGCACGCGCCCGAATTCCGCATTCCAGACCCGCAGTTTGAGCTGGCGGTCGAACACGCTCAAGCCCATCGGCAGGTTTTGCACGATGGCTTCCAGGTATGCCGATCGCTCGCGCAGCGCCGCCTCCAGCCGCGCCCGCTCGCTGATGTCGAGGTTGACGCCAAATGCGATGCGCTGCCCCGTGGCCGGTTCGCGCGTCACGACGATGCGCAGCATGTGGTGGGTGATGCGGCCGTCCGGCTGCTGGATCCGGTAGCCCGCCTCACCGCTGCCGCGCGCGTAAGACTCTTCCAGTACGCGATTCACCCGCTCGCGGTCTTCCGGGACCAACTGGCGCAGCGAGCGTTCGCGCTCGGCCGGCTCGTCCGGTGCGATGCCGTGCATGCGCCGGAACACATCCGACCACCACAGCTCCTGCGTGTCCAGGTTGCGCCGCCAGTGCGCGATGTCGAGGCGGTCGAACAGCTCCAGGACCCAACGCTGCTCGTCCCGCAGCAGGTCGTGGGCATGGCGTCGATCCCGCCGCGCGCGCCACCAGCCGACCCCCAGGACAGCGGCAAGGCTCCACCCGACGAGGGCCAGCCAGGCGGTCATTGCGTGTGTCTCCTCGTGTGCCGATGCAATGGTGCTCAGTGTAGGCCGACGCCGTCCCGGGCAGGGAGGGCACAAACCCGGGGGCGGCTGCCGACGCCGCTCAGCGCCGCCGGGTGCTGCCGCCGACCAGACCGCCCAGCAGCCCGCGCACCAGCTGCCGGCCCAGGTTGGCGCCGATCTCGCGCACCGCGGTCTTGACCACCGCCTGGACCAGCCCGTCGTGCTGCCCGCCGCGCGGGCCGGTGCGGCCAAACAGCACCTCGCCCACGCGGGCACCCAGGCCGGTGGAATCGGCCGGTGCCGACCGGGGCGTGGCGGCCGTCGAGCCGGTGGCGCCCGCACCGTCGCGCGGCGGCTGCCCGCCCTGGTGACTGGCGCGCAGCCGCTCGTAGGCGCTTTCGCGGTCCACCGCCTGGTCGTACACCCCCGCCACCAGCGAGCCGCGCAGCAGCGCCTGGCGCTCCTGCGGTGTCACCGGCCCCAGGCGGCTGCCGGGGGGCATGATCCAGACCCGCTCGGTCTCGCTCGGGCGGCCCTTGGCATCGAGCAGGCTCACCAGGGCCTCGCCCACGGCCAGTTCGGTGATCGCGGCCTCGATGTCCAGCCCCGCCTTGGGCCGCATCGTCTGTGCGGTGGCCTTGACGGCCTTCTGGTCGCGCGGGGTGAAGGCCCGCAGCGCGTGCTGGATGCGGTTGCCCAACTGGCCCAGCACGCTGTCCGGGATGTCGAGCGGATTCTGGGTGACGAAGTACACGCCCACGCCCTTGGAGCGCACCAGGCGCACGACCAGTTCGATGCGCTCCACCAACACCTTGGGGGCGTCTTCGAACAGCAGGTGCGCCTCGTCAAAAAAGAACACGAGCTTGGGCTTGTCCAGGTCGCCCACCTCGGGCAGCGCCTCGAACAGCTCCGACAGCAGCCACAGCAAAAAGGTGCCGTACAGCCGCGGCGCGTTGAGCAGCTTGTCGGCAGCCAGGATGTTGACCACGCCTTGGCCGTTCACGGTCTGCATCAGGTCGGCGATGTCGAGCATCGGCTCGCCAAAAAACCGGTCCGCCCCCTGCTGTTCCAGCGCCAGCAGCCCGCGCTGGATGGCGCCGATGCTGGCCGCGCTGATGTTGCCGTATTCGGTGGTGAACTGCCGGGCGTTGTCGCCGACGTGCTGCAGCATTGCGCGCAGGTCTTTCAGGTCCAGCAGGAGCAGGCCTTGGTCGTCGGCGATCTTGAACACCAGGTTGAGCACGCCGGCCTGGGTGTCGTTGAGGCCGAGCATGCGCGCCAGCAGCAGCGGGCCCATGTCGCTGATGGTGGCGCGCACCGGGTGGCCCTGCTCGCCGAACACGTCCCACAGCGTCACCGGGCAGGCCGCCGGCTGGGGCGGCGGCAGGCCGCGCTCGGCCAGCACCTGGGCCAGCTTGCCCTCGATGCGCCCGGGCTGGCTGATGCCGGTCAGGTCGCCCTTGACGTCGGCCATGAACACCGGCACCCCCACGCGCGAGAAACCCTCGGCCAGTGTCTGCAGGGTGACGGTCTTGCCGGTGCCGGTGGCGCCGGCCACCAGTCCGTGGCGGTTGGCCTTGTCGGGCAGCAGCAGGCACTCGACGGCGTCGCGGCGGGCGATCAGAATCGGCTCGGTCATGGTGAGGTGTCCGGGGCGTGAGGGCAGGGTTGGAGTCGCTGGCGGCAGGCCGCAGCAGGGGGCCGCGTAGAATAACGGGTTACCCCAACGGTCAGCCTGACCCGATTATCGCGACGGAATCGACGAGGTTTGCATGGCAGGACATTCCAAGTGGGCCAACATCCAGCACCGCAAGGCGCGCCAGGACGAGAAGCGCCAGCGCATCTGGACGCGCGTGGTGCGCGAGATCATGATCGCCGCCCGCCAGGGCGGCGGTGACCCGGCCGCCAACCCGCGCCTGCGGCTGGCCATCGACAAGGCCAAGGCCGCCAACATGCCGGCCGACACCATCAAGCGCAACATCGACAAGGCCACCGGCAACCTCGAGGGCGTCAACTACGAAGAGGTGCGCTACGAGGGCTACGGCATCGGCGGCGCGGCCGTCATCGTCGACTGCATGACCGACAACCGCGTGCGCACCGTGGCCGAGGTGCGCCATGCCTTCAGCAAGCACGGCGGCAACCTGGGCACCGAGGGGTCGGTGGCGTTCCAGTTTCAGCACTGCGGCCAGATCGTCTTCGAGCCCGGCACCAGCGAGGACAAGGTGATGGAAGTCGCCCTGGAGGCCGGCGCCGACGACGTGATCACGCAGGAGGACGGCTCCATCGAGGTGCTGACCGCGCCGGCGCAGTTCGAGGCCGTGCGCGACGCGCTGCAGGCCGCGGGGCTGACCCCCGCGATGGCCGACATCACCTGGCGGCCCTCCAACTCCGTGGTGCTGGAGGGCGAGGACGCGCAGCGCATGCAAAAGCTGCTCGACGCCATCGAAGACCTGGATGACGTGCAGGACGTCTTCCACAACGCGGAACTGCCGGAATGAGCGAACGCATTCGGGTGCTGGTCGTCGGCGGCGGCGGCCGCGAGCACGCGCTGGCGTGGAAGCTTAAACAATCCCCGCGCGCGGAGCAGGTCTTCGTCGCGCCCGGCAATGGCGGTACCGCGCGCGATCCGGATCTGGTCAATGTGCCGATCACCGACGTTGCGGCCTTGCGCGACTGGGCGCTGGCCAACCGCATCGGCCTGACCGTGGTGGGGCCGGAAGCGCCGCTGGCCGCCGGCATCGTGGACGTCTTTCGCGCCGCAGGCCTGCGCATCTTCGGCCCGACGCAGGCGGCCGCGCAGCTCGAAAGCTCCAAGGCCTTTGCCAAGGCGTTCATGCAGCGCCACGGCATCCCCACCGCGGCGCACGAGACCTTCTCCGACCCCGCGGCGGCGCACGCCTACGTGGACCGGGTGGGCGCCCCCATCGTCGTCAAGGCCGACGGCCTGGCGGCGGGCAAGGGCGTGGTGGTGGCCATGACCGCCGCCGAGGCGCACGAGGCGATCGACTTCATGCTGGTGGACAACCGCCTGGGCGTGCAGCACAACGCCGAGGGCGCGCGCGTGGTCATCGAGTCCTACCTTCAAGGGGAGGAGGCCAGCTTCATCGTGCTGGTGGATGGCACCCATGTGCTGCCGCTGGCCACCAGCCAGGACCACAAGCGGCTGCTGGACGGCGACGCCGGGCCCAACACCGGCGGCATGGGCGCCTATTCGCCCGCGCCCGTCGTCACGCCCGCGGTGCATGCGCGTGCCCTGCGCGAGGTGATCGAGCCGACCGTGCGCGCCATGGCGGCCGAGGGCACGCCGTACACGGGCTTTTTGTATGCGGGGTTGATGGTGGCGCCGGATGGCAGCATCCAGACGCTGGAGTTCAACTGCCGCATGGGCGACCCCGAGACGCAGCCCATCCTGATGCGCCTGCGCAGCGACCTGGTGGAGGTGTTGCTGGCGGCCACCGATGGGCGGCTGGACACCGTGTCCTTGGACTGGGATCCGCGCGTCGCCCTGGGCGTGGTGGTGGCCGCGGCGGGCTACCCGCTCACGCCCCGCAAGGGGGATGCCATCACCGCGCTGCCGGCGGACGCGGCGGATGCCGTCGTCTTCCACGCGGGCACCGCGCTGCAGCAGGGGCAGTTGGTGACCAGCGGCGGGCGCGTGCTGTGCGCCACCGCGCTGGGGGCCGACGTTGCCGCGGCCCGCGACCGCGCGTATGCGCTGGTGCGCGGCATCGCCTTCGACGGCATGCAGTACCGACACGACATCGGCCACCGCGCGCTGGCGCGCCAGGCCGGCTGAACGCGCCCGCGGCCGGGCAGGCCGGCCGCCCACCGCGCCCCCGAGGAGGCAACCATGGCCCACGAGCCCGTGACCCAGATGCGCGAATACCTGTTGGGTTTGCAGCAGCGCATCACCAGCGCCATTTCCGAGATCGACGGCCGCTCCTTCCTGTCCGACGCCTGGGAGAAGGCGCCGGGGGAGGCACTGCAGGGCAGCGGCGTAACGCAAATCCTGGAAGGCGGCGAGGTGTTCGAGCGCGCCGGCTGCGGGTTTTCCCACGTCAGCGGCCCCAAGCTGCCCCCGTCGGCCACGCAGCACCGCCCCGAGTTGGCCGGCGCGCCGTTCGAGGCCCTGGGGGTGTCGCTGGTGTTCCATCCGCGCAACCCCTACGTGCCCACCGTGCACATGAACGTGCGCATGATCACGGCGCGCCCGGCCCGCGGCGGCGAGGTGGTGAGCTGGTTCGGCGGTGGCATGGACCTCACGCCCTACTACGGCTTCGAGGAGGATGCGGTGCACTTCCACCGCACCTGCGCGCAGGCGCTGGCGCCTTTTGGCGCGGACAAATACCCGCGCTTCAAGGCCTGGTGCGACGACTACTTCTGCCTGCGCCACCGCGGTGAGCAGCGCGGCATCGGCGGGATTTTTTACGACGACTTTTCGGAGCTGGGCTTCGAGGGCGGTTTTGCGATGACGCGCGCCGTGGGCGACGCCTTTTTGCACGCCTACCTGCCCATCGTGCAGCGCCGCGTCGGCACACCCTATGGCGAGCGCGAACGCCAGTTCCAGCTCTACCGCCGCGGCCGCTATGTCGAGTTCAACCTGGTCTGGGACCGGGGGACGCACTTCGGGTTGCAGTCGGGCGGGCGCACCGAGTCCATCCTGCTGTCCATGCCGCCGCTGGTGCGCTGGTCGTACAACGAGCGGCCCCAGCCCGGTACGCCCGAGCATCGGCTGTTGACCGAATTTCTGGTGCGCCGCGACTGGCTGTGACCGGCACTGCCCCCGTGTGCGCCCCTGCTGCGCGCCGCATCGGTGTGTACGGCGGCGCATTCGACCCGCCCCATCGCGCGCACCGGGCCCTGGCCGAGGCGGCGCTGCGGCAACTCGCGCTCGACACCCTGCTGGTCCTGCCCACTGGACAGGCCTGGCACAAGGCACGCCCCCTGACCGACGCGCGGCACCGACTGGCCATGTGCCGCCTGGCCTTTGCCGATTTGCCTGGGGTGGTGGTGGATGCGCGCGAGATCGCCCGCGACGGCCCGACGTACACCGTGGACACCCTGGCCGAACTGCGCACCGAGCATCCCGGGGCGGCGCTGTTTGTGGTCATGGGGGCCGATCAGTGGCTGGCCTTTCGCTCCTGGCGGCGCTGGGAGGACATTCTGCGCTGGGCGACGGTGGCCGTGGCCAACCGGCCGCTGGCCGAGAGCGGTGCGCCGCTGCCCGATCTGACCCAGGTGGGGCTGCCGTTCGTCGCGCTCGATCTGCCCCCGACGGATCTGAGCGCCACGGCTGTGCGCGACCAGTGGCGCCAGGCCAACCGGCCATCCGGCGCCCGTGACGCGACCCCCGCCCCGGATGGGGCGGCGCTGGTGCCGCCTGCCGTCGCGCGGTATATTTCCGACCATCGGCTCTATGCTGCGACGCACGGGCCGGCCGCTTGACACACCGATTCCATGACCGATACCGCCGCCCAACGTCAGATCCAGAAACTCCAGCGCGCCATCGTTGACGGCCTCGAGGACGTCAAGGCCCAGGACATCCAAGTCTTCAACACCGAGGCGATCACACCGCTGTTCGAGCGGGTCATCATCGCCAGCGGCACCTCCAACCGCCAGACCAAGGCGCTGGCCGCCAGCGTGCGCGACAAAGTGGCCGAGGCCGGCTTTGCCAAGCCCCGGGTGGAGGGCGAGGACAACGGCGAGTGGATCATCGTGGACTGCGGCTCGGCCGTCGTGCATGTGATGCAGCCCGCCATTCGCCAGTACTACCGGCTGGAAGAGATCTGGGGTGGCAAGCCGGTGCGCCTGCGCCGGGCGGCCCCGCGTGCCGCCACCCCATCGGCGGCTGGGGGCACCGCCCCGCGGGCGTCCGCGCCGCGGCGCCGCCGCCCGGCGGCCGACGACGCCGCATGAAGTGGCATTTGCTGGCCGTGGGCCAGCGCATGCCCGACTGGGCCGAGGCGGCTTACGAGGATTACGCCAAACGCTTTCCGCCCGAGGCGCGGGTGCATCTGCGCACCGTCAAGGCCGAGCCGCGCACCAGCGGCAAACCCCCGGAAGCGCTGATGGCGGCCGAGCGCCAGCGCTTGGAGGCCGCCTGCCCCAAAGGCGCCCGCCTGGTCGTGCTGGACGAGCGCGGCGACCGCTGCACCACGCAGGAGCTGGCGCAGCGCCTGCGGCAGTGGCAGCTCGACGGCGCCGACGTCGCTTTCGTGATTGGCGGGCCGGACGGGCTGGATCCCGCGCTGCGCCAGGCCGCCCAGCACCGGCTGCGCCTGTCCGACCTGACCTTGCCGCACGCGCTGGCGCGTGTGCTGCTCATCGAACAACTCTACCGGGCGTGGTCCATCAACACCGGCCACCCCTACCACCGCGAATGACCGAGGCCCGACCCGATCTGCCCACCGACGACCGCCCATGGGTGTACCTGGCGTCGCAAAGCCCACGCCGCCGCCAGTTGCTGGAGCAGTGGGGCGTGACCGCCGTGCCGCTGCGGCCGGATGCCGACGAGGACCCCGAGGCGCTGGAGTGCGTGCAGCCCGGGGAGGCGCCGCAGGCCTATGTGCGGCGCGTCACCCGCCTAAAGCTGCGGGCGGCGGAGGCCCGGCGCCAGCGCCGGGGCTGGCCGGCCGGTCTGGTTCTGTGTGCCGACACCACCGTGGCGGACGGGGGCGACGTCCTGGGCAAGCCGGCGGACGCCGCGGACGCCACCCGCATGCTGCAGCGCCTGTCGGGCCGGCGCCACCAGGTGCTCACCGCAGTAGCGGTCGCGCGGGGGCGGCGCGAGTGGCTGGCGGTGAACCGCTCGACGGTCACCTTCAAGCCCCTGACGGCGGAGGACATTGCGGCCTACATCGCCACCGGCGAGCCGTTCGGCAAGGCGGGCGCCTACGGCATCCAGGGCCGCGCCGGCCTGTGGGCGCGGCGCATCACCGGCAGCTACACCGGCATCATGGGCCTGCCCGCGTACGAGACGGCCGAGTTGCTGCGCCGCGCCGGCCTGTCTCTGCGGTAAGCTGTCGGCCACCATGGCCCAGCACGACATCCTCATCAACTGGTCCCCGCAGGAGTCCCGCGTCGCCCTGATCGAACAGGGGGCGGTGCAGGAGGTGCTGCTGGAGCGCGCGCTGGAGCGCGGTCTGGTGGGCAACATCTATGTCGGGCGGGTGCAGCGGGTGCTGCCCGGCATGCAGTCCGCGTTCATCGACATCGGGCTGGAGCGCACGGCGTTTCTGCACGTGGCCGATTTGCTGCCGCAGATCAACGCCCGCCATGCCCCGGCGCGCGCGGGCGAGCCCGAGACCCCCAGCGTGCCCCCCATCGAGCGCCAGGTGTTCGAGGGGCAGTCGATCCTGGTGCAGGTGCTCAAGGACCCGATCGGCACCAAGGGTGCGCGGCTGACCGCACAGATCAGCATCGCGGGGCGGCTGCTGGTGTTTCTGCCCCAGGACGGGCACGTCGGCGTGTCGCAGAAAATCCCGCCGGCCCAGCGCGAGGCGCTGCGCCAACGCCTGCTCGCCCTGGTGGGCGACGGCGGGGGCGGCTTCATCCTGCGCACGAATGCCGAGGACGCCAGCGACGAAGAACTGGCCGAGGACATCGCCTACCTGCGCAAGACCTGGGCCCGCATCCGCGAGCGGGCAGTGCAGGTGGCGCCCCCCGCGCTGCTGCACGAGGATCTGACCCTGTTACAGCGGGTGCTGCGCGATCTGGCCGGGCCGCAGACGCGCTCCATCCAGGTGGATTCGCGCGAGCAGTTTGCGGCCCTGCAGGCGTTTGCCCAGGAGTACACGCCGCAGGTGGCGGACCGGCTGGTGCTCTACCGCGGCGAGCGGCCCATCTTCGACCAATACCATGTGGACGAGGAGATCGAGCGCGCGCTCGGGCGCCGCGTCGATCTCAAATCGGGCGGCTATCTGGTGTTCGACCAGACCGAGGCGCTGACGACGATCGATGTCAACACTGGCGGCTTCGTCGGGGCGCGCAACTTCGACGACACGGTCTTTCGCACCAACCTGGAAGCGGCCCAGGCCATCGCGCGCCAATTGCGGCTGCGCAACCTGGGCGGCATCGTCATCATCGATTTCATCGACATGGTGCGCGACGACCACCGCGACGCCGTGCTGGCCGAGCTGCGCAAGCAGCTCGCGCGCGACCGCGTCAAGACGATGATTGGCGGCTTCTCGCAACTGGGGCTGGTGGAGATGACGCGCAAGCGCACGCGCGAATCGCTGGCGCAGATGCTGACCGAAACCTGCCCGGCCTGCGACGGGCGCGGCCGGGTGCGCACCACGCGCACCGTTTGCTACGACATCCTGCGCGAGATCCTGCGCGAGGCGCGCGCCTTCAACCCGCGCGAGTTCCGCATCATCGCCGCGCCGCAGGTGGTCGAGCGCTTTCTGGACGAGGAAAGCCAACACCTCGCGGGACTGTCGGACTTCATCGGCAAGCCCATTTCGCTGCAGAGCGAAAGCACCATGACGCAGGAGCAGTACGACATCGTGCTGATGTGAGCGGGCCGGCAGCGGCTCAGGTCGCGTCCTCGGCGGCGGCGACGGGGCTTTCGCCATCGTCCAGCCAGCCGCCGCTGCCTTGGGCGTAGAGCCGGGCGTACAGCCCGCCAGCGGCCAGCAATTCCCCGTGGCGGCCCTGCTCGATCACCCGCCCGGCCTCCAGCACGACGATGCGGTCGGCATGCGCGATGGTCGAGAGGCGGTGCGCGATCACGAGCGTGGTGCGCCCGGCCATCAGGCGGCCCAGGGCCTCTTGCACCAGGCGCTCGGACTCGTTGTCCAGGGCGGAGGTGGCTTCGTCCAGGATGAGCACCGGCGCATCCTTGTAAATCGCGCGTGCGATGGCGAGCCGCTGGCGTTGCCCGCCGGACAACTGGGCCGCGTTGTGGCCGACGACGGTCTGCAGGCCCTGCGGCAGCGTCGGCCACCAGTCGCCCAGGTTGGCCGCCTCGAGTGCGGCGCGCACGCGCGCCTCGTCGGGGTGGTCGTCGCCCAGCGCCACGTTGGTCAACACCGTGTCGTTGAGCATGACCACGTCCTGGCTGACGATCGCAAACTGCCGCCGCAGGGCGCGCAAATCCCACTCCCGCACATCCACACCGTCGAGCCGCACGGTGCCGTGGCTGGGGGCGACGAAGCGAGGCAGCAGGTTGATCAGCGTCGTCTTGCCCGATCCGGACGGGCCGACGAACGCCACCACCTCGCCCGGCGCAATCTCCAGCGACACGCCGCGCACCGCCGCGCCCGGCTGGCCCGTATAGCGCACCCACACGTCCTGCAGGCTGATGCGCCCCTGCGCCCGCCCGCTGTCGTGCCGCCCGCCGCTTTGCACCGGCGTGTCCTCGATCAGCGCCACCCCGCGCTCCAGCGCAGCCAGCCCGCGCGTGATCGGGGTGGCGATGTCCGCGAGCTGGCGAATCGGCGTCACGAGCATCAACATCGCCGTCACGAAGCCGACGAAGCTGCCGACCGACACCCCGCCGGAGGCCTGGTGCAGCGCCACCATGATGACGGCCGACAAGGCCGTGGCCGCCAGGATCTGCGACAGCGGCGTCATGGCCGCGGCCGCCACCGTGCTCTTGAGCGCCAGGCCGCGCAGCGCGGCGTTGAGGGCCGCAAACCGCCGCTGTTGCTGTGCCTGGGCGCCGTGCAGCCGCACCAGCCGGTGGGCCAGCACATTTTCCTCGACCACATAGGCCAGTTCGTCGGTGGCGGCCTGGCTGCGCCGGGTCACGCCGTACAGCCGGCGCGACAGCGCCTTCATGCCCCAGGACAGCGGCGGGAACATGGCCAGCACGATCAGCGTGAGCTGCCAGTTCAGCCACAGCAGATAGGCCAGCAGCGCGGCGATCGTGAGCACGGTGCGCACCAGGGTGAGCAGCGCGC
Organism: Tepidimonas fonticaldi; assembly: GCF_007556755.1. GTDB lineage: Bacteria > Pseudomonadota > Gammaproteobacteria > Burkholderiales > Burkholderiaceae_C > Tepidimonas > Tepidimonas fonticaldi. The sequence continues at coordinate 80,764 of NZ_VJOO01000007.1, forward strand.
CGACGAGCTGCCCAGCGCCGTTTTGCACTTCGTAGACCAGGGTGTTCGACAGGCGGCTGGCGTTTTGTTCGGCGAACAAGCGCAGGTCCGCCTCGCCCAGCCGCTCGAACATGGCGCGCCGCAGCGCCACCATGCCCCCGTTGGTGGTGTAGGCCAGCCCGTACTGCGCGACGAAGGTGGCCACCCCTCGCAGCGCGAACAGGCCGATCAGCGCCACGGGGACCGTCCACAGGGGCAGGCCGCCCGCGATGAACCCCTCGTCGAGCAGCAGCTTCAGCAGGGCGGGGATGGCGGGCTCGGTCAGCGCCGCCAGCAGGGCCCCCAGGGCGGCGATGCCCATCCCCGCCCGCGCGCGGCGAAAGTACGGCCACAGGCGCCGCAACCGGTCGCGCACGCGCGCGCCAGCCCCGGCCCCTTCGGGGCCGGCGGCAGATGGGGAGGGATCGGGCGCTGTGGTCGACAAGGCGGGCGGTGGAGCGGGGCCGTTGCGGCGGGAACTTTCTTGGGGGTGGTCGACACCCAGGGCCACGGTGACGCTTCCGGTATTATCCGCCGTACCGCGCATTTCCCGCACAGATTCCCCGCACACACCGCGCACGATGCGGTGCCGTGCTCGTCTCATCGTCCGACCGCCAACCACCGTTTCGATGACGCTCATTGATCGCTTCGGCACCCCCCTGTCCGGTCTGGAACGCGGCACTGCGCCGTCCCCGTCGTTCGCTCCGCTGTCGCGCCGCGGGCTGCTCGCGTCGGCTGTGGCCGGTGCGTTGGCCGCCTGGTCGGCGCCGGCAGCCGCCCAGTTCCGGGTCGAGGTGACCGGTGTCGGCGTGCAGCAGATTCCGTTCGCGGTCGCCCCGTTTCGGGTGCCCTCCGGCCTGCCGCAGGACGTGGCGGCCATCGTCGCGGCCGACCTGGTGCGCAGCGGCCAGCTTCGCCAGATTGCGGGCGGCCCCGCGGGGCTGGACGAGGCTTCGCGTCCTGACCTCGGGCCCTGGCGCACCCAGGGGGCGGATGCGCTGATCACCGGCAGCGTGCGCGGGCTGGCGGATGGCCGTTTCGACGTCCGGTTCCGATTGTGGGACGTGGTGCGCGGCACCGACCTGGGGGGGCTGAGTTACCCCGTGAGCGCGGCCGACCTGCGGCTGGCGGCGCACCGCATTGCCGACTACGTGTACGAAAAGCTCACCGGCGAGCGGGGCGTGTTTTCCACGCGCATCGCCTATGTCACCAAAAACGGCGACCGCCACCAGCTCTGGGTGGCCGATGCCGATGGCGAGAATGCCCAGCCCGCCCTGACCAGCCGCGAGCCCATCATCTCTCCCGCGTGGTCGCCCAACGGCACACAGCTTGCCTATGTGTCGTTCGAATCGCTCAAGCCCGTCATTTACGCGCACGACATCGCCACCGGCCGGCGCCGGCTGCTGGCGAGTTTCCGCGGCTCCAACAGCGCGCCGGCGTGGTCGCCCGACGGCCGGCGCCTGTACGCCACGCTGACCCTGGCGGGCAGCTCGCAGATCTACGCGCTCGACCTGGATGGCGGCCAGCCCCAGCGCATCACCCAAGCCGGCGGCATCGACACCGAGCCCGCCTTTGCCCCCGACGGCAAGGCGGTCTATTTCGTCAGCGACCGGGGTGGTTCGCCACAGATCTACCGCATGACCCCGGATGGGCGCGAGGTCACGCGCGTCACCTTCGAGGGGGGCTACAACATCTCCCCGGCGGTCAGCCCCGACGGCCGGCAACTGGCCTTCGTCTCCCGCATCGGGGACGCGTATCGCCTGCGCTTGATGGATCTGGCCAGCGGAACCGTCACCTCGCTGACCGACACCAACGCCGACGAAAGCCCGAGCTTCTCGCCCAACGGCCGCCTGATCATCTATGCCACGCGCGTGCAGGGCCGCGAGTCGCTGATGACCACCACCCTGGACGGACGCATCAAGACGCGGCTGGCGGCAGCGGGTAGCGTGCGCGAGCCCGATTGGGGGCCGTTCCTGGCCTGATGGCACGGGCGCGTCGGCCGGCTTCTTTTTCTTTGACTTTTTCACTTCCGCAATCCACCATGAAAACCCCTGTTCGTCATTTCTGGCAACGTCATGCGGTCCGCGCGGGTGCGGCGCTGCTGGCGGCCTCCGTGCTGGCTGGCTGCTCCAGCGTCAAGCTGGACGAGAGTGCCCCCGTCAGCGATCGGTCGCCCACCCCGGTCGGTGCGGCCGGCGCGGGGGGCGGTGCCGGTGGCGCGGGCAGCGGCGCGGTGGACAGCCGCACCGTGGTGCCCGTGCAAACGCAGCAGCCCGGGGTGGGGCAGCCGCCGGCCAATGTCGCGCGCATCATCTACTTCGACTTCGACTCCTACACCGTCAAGCCCGAGTTCGTGGCGACGCTGGAGGCGCATGCGCGCTTTCTGAACGCCGATCGCCAGCGCCGCGTGGTCCTGGAAGGCCACACCGACGAGCGCGGCGGGCGCGAGTACAACCTGGCCCTGGGCCAAAAACGCGCCGACGCCGTGCGCCGTGCTCTGGCGTTGATGGGCGTGCAGGAGACACAGATGGAGGCGGTCAGCTTCGGCAAGGAGAAGCCGGCGGTGCAGGGCAGCGGCGAAGAGGCCTGGAGCCAAAACCGCCGTGTCGAGCTGGCCTACCGCTGATTCCTCGCCATGATCCATACCCGCTTCGCCCGGTCCGCCGCCGCAGGGCGTTTGCCGGCGCGCCGCTGGCAGACGGCGCTGGCTGCCTGGGTGGGTGGCGCCGTGCTCGCCGCGGCGGCCCTGCCAGCGCACGCGCTGTTCAGCGACGACGAGGCGCGCCGCGCCATCCTGGATTTGCGCAGCCGCGTGGAGGCCCAGCGACAGGCCCTCGAAGCCACCGAGCGCCAGTTGCAGGAGCTGCAGTCCGGCGGCGACACCGCGCGCCGTGGGGTGCTCGATGTCGTCAACCAAATCGAAGCGGTGCGCCGCGAGCTGGCGACGCTGCGGGGGCAGCAGGAGCGCCTGGCGCGCGACCTGGCGGATCTGCAACGCCAGCAGCGCGACGCCCTGGCCGCATTCGATGAGCGCCTGCGCGCGCTGGAGCCCACCAAGGTCACGGTCGACGGCACCGAATTCACCGCACGCCCGGACGAGAAAGCCGCCTTCGAGGGCGCCATGGCGGCCCTGCGGGCGTCCGATTTTCCGCGAGCGGCCAAGCTCTATGGAGATTTTCTGGCTCGCTATCCCGGCAGTGGCTACGCGCCGCTGGCCCTGTACTGGCGGGGCAACGCCCTGTATGCCGACCGCCAGTACCGCACCGCCATCGACAGCTATCAGCGGCTGATCGACCAGTCGCCGGAGCACCCTCGGGCGGCCGAGGCGATGCTCGCCATCGCGAGCTGCCAGCTCGAACTCAAAGACCCCAAGGCCGCGCGCGCCACGTGGCAGGCGCTCATCAAGCGCTATCCCGATACCGAGGCCGCGGCTACTGCCCGCGAGCGTCTGGCGCGTCTGCGGTGAACCCGGGGGCCGCCCGCGCGGCGGCCACCCTGGGGCGGACCTCGGCGCACCCTGGCGCACGCGGGCCCGTAGAATCGGGCCCGCAACCGCTTTCGCACCATGGATCTCGCCGCTTTCCAATCCCTGTACACCACCGTCCTTTGGGCGGCCTTCGCCGTTTCGGCCCTGTTTGGCGCCGTCGCGCACCGCACCCACTTCTGCACGATGGGGGCGATCAGCGACATCGTGAACATGGGCGACTGGACCCGCATGCGCATGTGGGTCATGGCCATCGGGGTGGCCATGCTGGGCTTTCACGCCATGGCGGCTTTGGGGTGGATCGACCCCACCCAGACGATTTACTACAGCGGGCGGGTGATCTGGCTGTCCGCGCTCGTGGGCGGGGCGCTGTTCGGTTTTGGCATGGTGCTGGCTTCGGGCTGCGGCAGCAAGACGCTGGTGCGCATCGGGGGCGGCAGCCTCAAGGCCGTGGTCGTGTTTTTCGTCATGGGGGTGGCGGCGTTTGCGACCCTGCGCGGGATCACGGCCGTGCTGCGCGACAGCACGGTCGATCGCATCGCCATCGACATGCAGCCGGGCAGCGCACTGCCCAGTTGGCTGGCTCCCCTGTTGGGCTGGGACGCCTCCACCGCCGCGTGGGTGGTGGGCGGGGGCCTGGGGCTGGCGCTGATGGTGTGGGCTGCGTTGGGCGAGGGCTTCCGCCGGTCCCCCGACGCGTGGCTGGCCGGGCTGGGCATCGGGGCCACGGTGGTCGGGATGTGGTGGGTGTCGGGCCGGCTCGGCTTCGTGGCGGAGCACCCGGAGACGCTGGAGCCGGTCTTTCTGGCGACCAACAGCGGCCGCATGGAGGCCCTCACCTTCACCGCGCCCATGGCGTACACCCTCGATTGGCTGATTTATTTCAGCGACAAAAACAAGGTGCTGACGCTGGGCGTGGTGTCGGTGTTGGGCGTGGTGGCGGGGGCGTTTGCCCATGCGGTGGTCAGCCGGTCGTTCCGCTGGGAAGGGTTTGCCGGCACGCGCGACACGGCGCTGCATCTGGTGGGCGCCTTGTGCATGGGGGTGGGCGGTGTCACCGCCATGGGCTGCACCGTGGGGCAGGGCTTGTCGGGCCTGTCAACGCTGAGCGTCACCAGCGCGATCGCCTTTGCCGGGATCGTGACCGGCGCCCTGGGTGGGTTGCGCTTCCAAATCTGGCTGCTCGAGCGTGACTGAGGCCGCCACCGCCGCCCCGGCGCTGGACGCGCCCGATGTCGAGCGGCGCTTTGGGGGGCTGCGGCGCCTGTACGGTCCGCAGGGCGCGCAGCGGCTGTTCGACGCGCACGTCATCGTCGTCGGTATTGGCGGGGTGGGGTCGTGGGCGGCCGAGGCCCTGGCCCGCAGTGGCGTGGGCCGCCTCACCCTGATCGATCTGGACCACGTCGCCGAGTCCAACACCAACCGGCAGATCCACGCCCTGGAGGGCACCTATGGACAGGCCAAGGTGGAAGCCATGCGCGCCCGCATCGCGGCCATCCATCCGGGCTGCCAGGTGTGCGCCATCGACGACTTCGTGACCCCGGACAACTGGGCGGACCTGTTACGCCAGGCGCAGGCCCACCAAGGCGTCCAAGGGCCGTTCGCCGTCATCGACGCCTGCGACCAGATGGCGGCCAAGGCCGCCATGGCCGCCTGGGCGCTGCAGACGCGCAGCGTGTTCATCACCGCTGGCGCCGCAGGGGGCAAGCGGCGCGGAGACCGGGTGGAGATCGCCGACGTTGCCGAGGCGACCCACGACCCGCTGCTTGCGCAGTTGCGCCAGCGCCTGCGCAGATGGCACGGCGCGCCGCGTCAGGGGCGCATGGGCGTGATGGCGGTGTTCAGCCGGGAGTCCGTCGCGCCGCCGGATCCGGCGTGCGCCGTGGACGGCGCAGGGGATGGGTCGCTCAATTGCCACGGATACGGCTCCAGCGTGTCGGTGACGGCCACCTTCGGCCTGTGCGCTGCGGGTTGGGTCCTGGATGCCGTGGCGGCCGGCCGCGGCTGAAGGCGTCAGGGCATCGGCCCCGGAGAGGCGAAAAATTTCGGCTATAATGCGTGCTTTCGCTGCAACGCCAAACGCGGTTGTAGCAACAACGTGGGTCGTTAGCTCAGTCGGTAGAGCAGCGGACTTTTAATCCGTTGGTCGCAGGTTCGAATCCTGCACGACCCACCAAAAAAATCAACGACTTAGCCCGCCAGCAAGCGGGCTTTTTGTTTTTCGGCGTGCCGTTTTTGACATTGGGACGGCACTGCTCGTCGTGACGCCGCCCCCGGCCGTCTTCCAAGTGGCCCGCGGCACACGCGGGCCATGCGTGTTACCGCCCGATGAGCTGCCGGTAAGCGTCGCGCGTTTGCGGCGAGACCGCCTGCACCAGTTGCGCGTGGTCGGTTTTGTGCCGGGCCAGCATGCGCGCGGTGGCTACGGTGCGCGAGCGGCAGAACCAGTGGCAGGTGTGCTGCAACAGCAGCATTTCCGCGCTCAGCATGTAGGCCTGATCCCGCCGGGACAGTCCCGCCTGGTTGGCCACGACGGCCTCGATGCCCGCCGCGTGTATGGCCAAGGCGCGGCGCAGATCGAAGGTGGCCCGTGGAAACAGTTTGTGCGCACGCGGCAGCGCGATGGGCAAGGTGCTGACCAGGGCATCGTCCGGCCAGATCTGCTCGACATCGGCGGCCAGTTGGCGGACCTGGTCCCGCAGCTCGGTTTCGGCTGTGGTCATCAGGGCCCAGATCTGGTCGCGCCGGGCGGTGTCGTCCTCGCCCAGGGCGCGCAGGTAGCCGTCCAGCAGGGTTTCCATCAGGCGTTCGATGCGATAGGGCTGCAAGTAGCGGCCGAGCAAGCGAATGCGGTGTTGCTGTTCGCGAACCTTGGCGACCTGAAGGCCGGCGCCCAGCGCCAGCACCAGAAAAATCAGTTCCATGCAGAGGGGACAACGCAAGAAGGCTGAGGGTCATGCCGGCATTTCACGCCGACGCGAAGGCGTTTCGCGCCCGTGGTCGGCATTCTGTCGCATACGGCTGGCGGTTGCCGACGCAGGGCGGCACAGTGCGCGTCACATCATGACCCAACCCGGAGCCTGCGTCATGCAACTCACCCCCACCATCGCCATTCACCTCACCCCCGCGCTGGCCGCTGCTGCGCAGAGAAGTGCTGGAATCGATACCAATCGATGCGCGATGGCAGCGGTCCATCAAGTGACCGGATGGAACCGATAGCCGCTGCCGGCGGCCTCGATGTGCCCCAGGGCGGGGAAGGGGAAGTGAAAGCCCCCCACCATCAGCTTGTCGCGGATGATCTGGTCGTAGATGCGGCGCCGCGTCTGCCGGGCCAGGTCCGCATCCATGTCGAACACCACCGACCAGTCCGGGTTGCGCACGAACAGGGACGGAATGTTGGCCGTGTCGGCCACGTACATAAAGCCCTGGCCCTCGGAGCGCAGCGTGAAAACGCACATGCCGGGCGTGTGGCCGAAGGCCGCTTCGGCCCGGATGCCTGGGGCCAGCTCCGCACCGGGCTGAAACGGCACCAGCCGGTCGGGCGGCAGACCGCCGAACACCCGTCGCACGGCCTGAAAGGCGCCTTGCATCGCCTGCGGCGCGCTGGCCATGCGCGCGTCGTCCATCCAGAATGCGTGCTCCGGTGCCGGAACGTGGATTTTGGCGCGGGGGAAGGTGAGGCGGCCGTCCTTGAGACGCACCCCGTTGATGTGGTCTCCGTGGTAGTGGCTGATCACGACGTGGTCGACGTCTTCCGGCTGGTAGCCGGCGGCGGCCAGGTTGTCGCGCAGGCGCCCGGTCGTGGGCGGGCCGTTGTCGGCAAAGCCGGTGTCGAACAGGAATTTGCCCGCCGGCGTCACCGCCAGGAAGGCGGTAAACGGGATGTCCACGTAATCGGTGGGCAGATTCTGCGAGGCGAGCAGGGCCTTGACCTGCTCCAGCGGGGCGTTGCGCACGAACTCCTCGCCCAGCGGGCGGCGCAAGGCGCCGTCGTTGAGCGCGATGATCTCGAAAGCGCCGAGCCGGATGCGGCGCATGCCCGGCGAGGGCAGGGTGGGGGCCCCGAAATTGGGGGCGCCCTGTTGCGACCACGCCGACCCCAGGGCCAGCCATCCGGTGGCGGCGATGCCGGCACCCAAAAACAACCGCCTGTCCATGCGCCAAACCTCCTGCAGCGTCCGCAATGCCCGCAATGGGCGGAAGGCCCGAGCTTAGGGCCGAAGGCGATCTGTCGTGGACAGCCCCGCAAAGCCGTGCATTCAGCAGGGGTATTGTCGGGAGGTGTTAGCGGCGCCGTCGGGCAGGCGCAGGGGCTGCACGGCCTGCCCCCACAGCAGCTCGATCACGCGTGCCGTCTGGGTCAGGTCGCCACTCGTCCAAAACGCGACGTCGCCGGGAGCAGTGCAGGGCGTGGCGAGGTGGCCCTCGTCGAGCCGCCGCGCCAGTTCGCGCGCGACCGCGGGGGCGGGGTCCAGGACGGTGACGTCCGGACCGGCGATGCGCTGGATCACTGGGCGCAGAAAGGGGTAGTGCGTGCAGCCGAGCACGAGCACGTCGGCCCCGGCCGCGAGCAGCGGCCGCACGCGCTGCGCGACCGCAGCTTCGGTGTCGGGGCCGTCGAGTTCGCCGCGTTCGACGCGCTCCACCCAGCCCGGGCAGGCTTGTGGGAGCACCTGCACGCCGGCCGCATGCGCGGCGATCAGACGCGCCAGTCCGGGGCTGTCCACCGTGTTGCGGGTCGCCAGCACGCCGACGACGCCGCTGCGGGTGAGGGCGGCCGCGGGTTTGACGGCCGGCTCGATGGCCACGAGCGGCCAGTCGGGATGGCGTTCGCGCAAGGCGCGGATCGACAGGCCGGTGACGGTGTTGCAGGCGACCACGACGGCCTTGCAGCCAGCGTGCCGCAACTGGGCCAGGATGTGCTCGGCACGGGCCTGCACATAGGCGGGCGATTTGTCGCCGTAGGGCGCGTGCTCCGAATCCGCTACGTAGATCAGCCGCTCGGCCGGCAGACGAGCCCGGATTTCGCGCAACACCGACAGGCCGCCCACCCCGGAGTCGAACACCCCGATCGGGGCATCCGCAGCAAAGGCGGGGGCGGCGCCCATGCGCAGCGCGTCGGGGGTTAGCCCGCCAGGGCGGCCTTGACCGCGGCCGACACCTGGCCCATGTCGGCCTGCCCGGCCAGCTCGGCCTTGGCCAAGGCCATGACCTTGCCCATGTCCGCGGGGGTGGGCGCGCGGCCCAGGTCGGCGGCGACGCGGCCGACGATCGCTTGCACGGCCGCAGCGATCGCTGCGGCGTCCAGCCGCGCGGGCAGATAGGCCTCGAGCACCTGGGCCTCGGCGCGCTCCTTGTCGGCCAGGTCGGTGCGGCCGGCTTGTTCGTAGGCGGCGATGGAGTCGCGGCGCTGCTTGAGCAACTTGTCCACGACCGCAATCACCCCCGCATCGTCCAGCGTCACGCGCTCATCGACCTCTTTTTGCTTGATCGCGGCCAGCAGCAGGCGGATGGCGCCCAGGCGCGCGCTGTCCTTGGCGCGCATGGCGGTCTTCATGTCGTCGGTGATCCGGTCCTTCAGTGCCATGGGGTGTCCAGTCCTAGGGTGTCGTGAGCAAGCAACAAAGCCCGCCGGAGCGTCCTCTGGCGGGCTTTGGGGTCGGCCGGAAACGGCATGCAGAACCGGCGCAGCGGGCCAGGATCTGCCGTTGCCGGCCGTCGCGTCCGGTCGATCAGTACAGACGCTGCGGCAGCTGCTGCGAGCGCACGCGCTTGAGGTGGCGCTTGACGGCCGCGGCCTTCTTGCGCTTGCGCTCGGCGGTGGGCTTTTCGTAAAACTCGCGGGCGCGCAGCTCGTTGAGCAGGCCCAGCTTCTCGATCGTGCGCTTGAAGCGGCGCAGGGCGACGTCGAACGGTTCGTTGTCTTTAACGCGAATGGTGGTCATTGGCCAATGGTTTCCATGGTGTGCCAGGGCCGCACGTGGGGAAGATCAGACCCGACGCCGGCTTGCCTGGCAGGGGTTCCCCGTCTTCAAGGTGATCACGGCCGACGGGGTTTTGCCAGCAAAGCTCTTTATTATAGTCGATTCGACGTGACTGGGTAGCGTATAACATGGTCACGCCGATCACGGAGGGAGACCGCCATGTTTGATTCGGCCGAAATCGGCCACCGCATCGACCGCGCCACCTACAAAGCCGAAGTGCCGGCCTTGCGGGCCGCCTTGCTCGATGCCCAATACGAGTTGCTGCGCCGCGGCACCCGCGCCGTGGTCATCCTCATCAACGGCGTGGACGGGGCCGGGCGCAGCGAGACGGTCAACACGCTCAACGCCTGGATGGACCCGCGGCACATACGGACCGAGGCGTTCGGCGCCATGACCGACGAAGACCGCCGCTGGCCCGAGATGTGGCGGTTTTGGCAGGTGTTGCCGCCCAAAGGGCGCATCGGGATTTTGTTTGGCTCGTGGTACACCGATCCGATCCTGGCGCGGGTCGAGGGGCGCGACAGCCGCGACCATTTCGCCCACCGGCTGGAGCGCATCCGCCAGTTCGAGCGCATGCTGATGGCCGAGGGCGTGGTGCTGGTGAAGTTCTGGTTTCACCTGTCCCGGCAGGCGGCCAAAGCGCGCCTGAAGGCGCTGGCGTCCGACCCCCGCACGGCGTGGCGCATCGGCCCGCAAGAAAGGGCGCACCTCAAACGTTACGACGACTTCATCGACGCCAGCGACGAGGCGCTGCGCAAGACCAGCCTGGGCGAAGCGCCGTGGATCGTCATCGAAGGCAGCGACGAAGCCTACCGCCATCTGACGGCGGGGCGGCATCTGCTGTCGGTGCTGCGCCACGCGGTGGCGCCGGCGTCGCCCGTGCCGCCCCAAGGGCCGTTGCCGGCCAGCGTGATCGAGGCGCCGGGCGACGACGTGACGCTGCTCAAGGCGCAGGACTACGGGCGGCGGCTGACGCACGAGCGCTACGAGCGCCTGCTGGAGCGCTGGCAGGGTCGGCTCAACGGATTGAGCCGCGATCTGCGCCTGCGCAGCCGCTCGCTGGTGGTGGTGTTCGAAGGGATGGATGCCGCGGGCAAGGGCAGCACCATCCGGCGCCTGACGGCGGCCTGGGATGCGCGCTTTTACCGCGTGGTGCCCGTTGCGGCCCCCAACGAGAACGAGCGCGCCCAGCCCTATTTGTGGCGGTTTTGGCGCTATATCCCGCCGCATGGCCGCGCGGTCATTTTCGACCGATCGTGGTACGGGCGGGTGCTGGTAGAGCGGGTGGAGGGCTTTTGCGCCGAGGCCGATTGGATGCGCGCCTACGGCGAGATCAACGCCTACGAGGAGGAATTGACCGAGGCGGGGGTGATCATCGTCAAGTTCTGGCTGGCCATCACGCCGCAGGAGCAGCTGCGCCGCTTTCGCGAGCGCGAGGCCACGCCCCACAAGCAGTTCAAGATCACTCCGGAGGACTGGCGCAACCGCGACAAATGGCCGCAGTACGAGCGGGCGGTGCAAGACATGGTGGACCGCACTTCGACCCGGGTCGCCCCGTGGCATCTGGTCGCGTCTGACGACAAGCTGTGGTCGCGCATCGAGGTGCTGCGCACCCTGTGCCGCCGCATCGAGCAGGCGCTGGAACAAGGGATACCGGGCAAGCGCCGTCTGTGATCGGCGGTCGCCCCGCAGGTCCATCGGTCGCGGGCGGCCCGGCGATCACGCAGGCGATACCGGCGGCAGGCCGTGGCGTGCCCGCGCGCGCTGGCAGGCGTCGCTGCCCTCGGCGAATTCGCGGCAGGGCGAGGGCCGCCATTCGTAGATGCCGCAGGCCACCTGTTCGCCCACGCGCCCCGCCAAGGCGGTGCAGCGCGGGGGCCAATGGTCGGTGCCGCGCATGCGCACGGTGGTGCCAGTGACGGGCACGGTCAGCCCGTCCGGCACCTGGCCGCCGCCGTCCTGCGTTTCGTACACCGAAAAATCGACCCGGAACCAGGCGCAGCATGCGCCGCAACGCTGACACTCGCTCATCGCACTCACAGCCGGCCGAGCAGCAGGTATTCCATCAGCGCCTTCTGCACATGCATGCGGTTTTCCGCCTCGTCCCAGACGACGGATTGCGGGCCGTCGATGACCTCGGCGTCGACCTCCTCACCGCGGTGCGCCGGCAGGCAGTGCATGAACAGCGCCTCGGGCTTGGCCTGCGCCATCATCGCCGGTGTCACGCGCCAGGCGGCGAACGCCTTCTGGCGCGCCTCGTTTTCGGCCTCGTAGCCCATGCTGGTCCACACGTCGGTGGTGACGAGGTCGGCGCCGCGGCAGGCTTGCATCGGGTCGTCGAACACCTGCCAGAAGTCGCCGCGCGGCACGCCGGCCACGTCCGGGTCGACCTCGTAGCCGCGCGGCGTGCTGATGTGTACACGAAAGCCCAGGATCTGCGCCGCCTGCAGCCAGGTGTTGGCCATGTTGTTGCCGTCGCCGACCCAGGCTACCGTGATGCCGCGCAGGGAGCCCGGATCCAGCGTGCCGTCGGCGCGGCGGCCGCGGTGCTCCAGCCAGGTGAACAGGTCGGCCAGGATCTGGCACGGGTGGAACTCGTTGGTCAGGCCGTTGATGACCGGCACGCGCGAGTGCGCGGCGAAGCGCTCGATCTTGCTCTGCTCGAAGGTGCGGATCATCACCAGGTCCACCATGCGGCTGATGACGCGCGCGGTGTCCTCGATCGGCTCGCTGCGGCCGAGCTGGCTGTCGCCGGTGGTCAGGTGCACCACCGAGCCGCCCATCTGGTACATGCCGGCCTCGAAGCTGACGCGCGTGCGCGTGCTGGCCTTCTCGAAGATCATCGCCAGCGTGCGGTCCGGATCGGCGAAGGGCTGGTATTTTTCGACGGCCTTGAACTTGCGCTTGATGAAGTCTGCCCGCTCGAACAGATAGGCGTACTCGTCCGCGCCCAGGTCCTTGAATTGCAGATAGTGTTTCATGCGGAGGTCTCGTTCAGGAAGGCGCGCACCTGGGGCACCAGCTTGGCCACGATCTCGTCGGCTTCGGCGCGCGACAGGATCAGCGGCGGCACTAGGCGGATCACCCGGTCGGCGGTCACGGACAGCAGCAGCCCAGCCTGCGCGCAGCGGTTGACCAGCACGCCGCAGGGGCGATCCAGCTCCACCCCGATCATCAGGCCCTTGCCGCGCACCTCGCGCACGCCGGGCAGGCCGTGCAGCTCGGCCCAGAGCTGGGTGTGCAGGTGCGTCCCCACGGCGGCGGCGTTGTCGAGCAGGCCCTCGTCCTCCATGATGCGGATGGTCTCCAGCCCCGCGCGCGTGGCCAGCGGGTTGCCGCCGAAGGTGGTGCCGTGGTTGCCGGGTTGAAAGATCTGGGCCGCGCGCGGACCGGCCACCACCGCGCCGATCGGCACGCCCGACCCCAGCCCTTTGGCCAGCGGCATCACGTCGGGCCGGATACCGGCCCACTGGTGGGCGAACCACTTGCCGGTGCGGCCCATGCCGCACTGCACCTCGTCGATCATCAGCAGCCAGTCGCGCTCGTCGCACAGGGCACGCACGCCGGCCATGTAGTCCGGCTCGAGCGGGTGCACGCCGCCTTCGCCTTGGATGGCCTCGAAGAACACCGCCACGACGTCGGGATTGCCGTCGGTGGCGCGCTTGAGCGCCTCCAGATCGTTGATCGGCACGCGGATGAATCCCTCCACCAGCGGCTCGAAGCCCGCCTGCACCTTGGGGTTGCCGGTGGCCGACAGCGTCGCGATCGAGCGGCCGTGGAAGGCGCGCTCGTACACGACGATCTGCGGCCGGGCGATGCCCTTGTCGTGGCCGAACTTGCGGGCGAGCTTGAGCGCCGCCTCGTTGGCCTCCAGCCCGCTGGAGCAGAAAAACACCTTGTCCAGGCCGGAGCGCTCGCACAGGGCGGCGGCCAGCGGCTCGGTCCAGGGGTGGTGGTAGTAGTTGCTGACGTGAATCAGTTGCGCCACCTGGTCCTGCAGCGCGCGCACCAGCCGCGGGTGCGCGTGGCCCAGCGTGTTGACCGCGATGCCGGCCAGCGCGTCGAGGTACTCGCGGCCGTCGGCATCCCACACCCGGCAGCCACGCCCGTGCGTCAGCAGGATCGGGACGCGTCCGTAGGTGGACATCACGTGCGGCTCGGTCGGGGCAGGGGTGGCGTTCATGGGCATCCAGCGTGAAGGGTTGGGCAGGGGCCAGCCGGGGAAAGCGCGATTCTAGGGCCTGCCCGTCGATGGTTGGCGGACCCGCGATGGACGCGGCGAAGTCTTATATAAGATACAATTTTCCACGTGGCCGGGCGATCCTCGCGCCACCTCCGCCCCGTGTTCGGGGTCGTCCACCCACCCTCCCTGTCGCCGCGCGCCCACCGGCCGCGGCCGTCCGCGCGATGGTCACGCCCAACGCCCAAGAAATCTTCATCCAGGGGGTCACGCGCAGTGGCCGCACGTTTCGCCCCAGCGACTGGGCCGAGCGCCTGGCGGGCGTGATGAGTCCGTTTCATCCCCAGGCCGCGCAGGGGCACGGCGCCCACCTGTGCTACTCGCCCTGGGTGATCCCCACCGTCATCAATGGCGTCAAGTGCGTCGTCGTCAACCGCGCGTTGCGCGACTACGACGAGCGGGCATGGGATTTCGTGATGGGGTTTGCGCGCGACAACGACCTGGTCGTGACCGAGGCCTGTCTGCTGCCCGATCCGCCGCGCGGCTGATCCGCGCTGCCGCCGTTTTTCGGATCTGCGCGCCCCATGACGCGTGCCCCATGAAAAACGCCGCCGGGCGTAGGCCACGGCGGCGTTGAGATGGGGTTTTGCTGGCAGCGCACCCGTTCCAAGGCGGACATTCCGGCCGGCTGGCCGCCGGCGGGGTCCGGGCGGGGGTATCCGGGGTTTAGGCGGACGCGGCAGCCAGGGATTTGACCTTGGCCGACAGGCGGCTCTTGTCGCGAGCGGCCTTGTTCTTGTGGAAGATGCCCTTGTCCGCGACGGAGTCGACGATCGACTGCATCTGGGCAAAGAGTTCGGTGGCCTTGGCCTTGTCGCCGGCGGCGACGGCCTTTTCCACCTTCTTGACGGCGGTGCGGTACTGCGAGCGCAGCGACGCGTTGTGGGCGTTGAGTTTGACGTCTTGGCGCGCGCGCTTGCGGCCGGAGGCCAGGCGCGGCGACTTCTTCGACTTGGTTGCCATGGGCTAAATTCCTTCTGGGGTTGGTGGATGTTGCCAGCAAAGCCCGCCATTATAAGATGCAGCCGGTCGTTGCGGGGAATGCAACAGCGCCGCAACCCCGGGGTTCGTCGCTTGACTTGTATCAAACGGGGTCGGGCATCATCGGGCATACTTGCGTCGGCTCATCAGCGTCAGCCTTGTCCCAACGATTCGTCATGTCTGCCACCGAAACCGTGTCCGCGCCCGAGCCGTCCCAACCCATCCCGCCGGGGCAGCCGCTGCCCCACCGCAAAGTCATCCGTGGCTGGATCACACCGCTGGGCGAACGCCGCACGCCCATCGCGATCGCCTTGCTGGTGCTGGATTGGGCGATTTTTGCGGCGCTGATCGTCGGCACCATTGCCTTCGAGGCGTGGTGGGCCAAGCTGTTGTGCGGGCTGGCGGCCGGCTTCACCATCGGGCGGCTGTTCATCATCGGTCACGACGCCTGCCACCAGAGCTACACGCCCCACCGCGGCTTGAACAAGCTGCTGGGCCGCATCGCGATGATCCCGTCGCTCACCCCCTACAGCCTGTGGGAGGTCGGCCACAACGTCGTGCACCACGGCTACACCAACCTGAAAGGGGTGGACTTCGTCTGGGCGCCGCTGACCAAGGCGGAGTTCGATGCCCTGTCGCCGGGGCGCCGTTTGCTCGAGCGCATCTACCGCAGCGGCTGGGGGCCCGCACTGTATTACTTCATCGAGATGTGGTGGCTGCGCATGTTCTTCCCGCGCAAGACCTACATGGGCACGCGCCGTCCCGAGTTCATGTGGGACGGGGTGTTCGTGCTGGGCGTCGCGCTGTTGTGGATCGGCGGCATGGTCGGGGCCGCGCTGGCCACGGGGCAATCCGTGTGGCTGCAGGTGGTCATGGGCTTCGTCGTGCCGTTCGTGTTTTGGAACGCGATGATCGGCTTCGTCGTGTACGTCCACCACACCCATCCCGCGGTGCAGTGGCACGACGACAAGGTGGCCTGGGCCAAGGCGGCTCCGTTCGTGTCGACCACGGTGCACCTGGAGTTCCCGCTCAAGATCGGCGCGCTGATGCACCACATCATGGAGCACACCGCGCACCATGTGGACATGAGCGTGCCGCTGTACAAGCTCAAGCAGGCGCAAAAGAAGCTGGAGGACATGCTGCCCGGGCGCATCATCATCCAGCGCTTCAGCTGGCGCTGGTACTTCGACACCGCGCGCCGCTGCAAGCTGTACGACTTCACGCGGCGCTGCTGGACCGATTTCCACGGGCGCCCGACCAGCGACCCCGCGCCGTCCTTTGCCTGACGGATAGGTGCCGCCCGTGCGGGGTGCGCCACCGGTACGAACGAGGGGCCCGTGGGGCCCTTCGTCGTTCATCGGTGGCGCCTTTCGTGCTGCGGTGCGACAATAACACCACATGACTCAAGCTTTTTCCGAACTGAATCTGGCCGAACCGCTGGCCCGGGCCGTGGCCGAGATGGGCTACGCGACCATGACGCCCATCCAGGCGCAGGCCATTCCGGTCGTGCTGCAGGGCCGCGACGTGATGGGGGCCGCCCAGACCGGCACCGGCAAGACCGCCGCGTTTTCGCTGCCGCTGCTGCAGCGGCTGTTGCGCCACGCCAATACGTCCACCTCGCCGGCGCGGCACCCCGTGCGCGCCCTGGTGCTGCTGCCCACGCGGGAGCTGGCGGACCAGGTGGCCCAGCAGGTCAAGCTGTACGCCAAGTACACCCCGCTGCGCAGCGCGGTCGTCTTTGGCGGCATGGATATGAAGCCGCAGGTCGAGGAACTGCGCAAGGGGGTGGAGATTCTGGTCGCCACGCCCGGCCGTCTGCTCGACCACATCGAGGCCAAGACGGCGGTGCTCAACCAGGTCGAGTATGTGGTGCTCGACGAGGCGGACCGCATGCTCGACATCGGCTTTCTGCCCGACCTGCAACGCATCCTGTCCTACCTTCCCAAGCAGCGCACCACGCTGCTGTTTTCCGCCACCTTCTCGCCCGAGATCAAGCGCCTGGCATCGAGCTATCTGCAGGATCCAGTGGTGATCGAGGTGGCGCGCGCCAACACCACGGCCGCGACCGTGGAGCAGCGCTTCTACCGGGTGGAAGAGGACGACAAGCGCCAGGCACTCAAGCAACTGGTGCGGCAGGAGCAGGTCAAGCAGGCCTTCGTCTTCGTCAACAGCAAGTTGGGCTGTGCGCGCCTGGCCCGGTCGCTGGAGCGCGACGGCCTGCGCGTGGCGGCGCTGCACGGCGACAAAAGCCAGGACGAGCGCCTCAAGGCCCTCGATGCCTTCAAGCAGGGGCAGGTGGATCTGCTGGTGTGCACCGACGTCGCGGCGCGCGGTCTGGACATCAAGGATGTGCCCGCGGTCTTCAACGTCGATATCCCCTTCAATGCCGAGGACTATGTGCACCGCATCGGGCGAACCGGGCGGGCGGGGGCGTCGGGGTTGGCGGTCTCCTTCGTCAGCGGCCGCGATGCCCGCTCCCTGGCGGATATCGAGAAGCTGATCGGCCGCAAGGCGGAGGTCGAGCCGCTGGAGATCGAAGACGAGCGCCGCCCGCGCGGCCGGCCTGCGCGCCACAACGACGGCCAGCGCCTGTGGCAGGCGCCCGAGGCCGAAGGCGGTGCGGCACCTGTGCGCGCCGAGCCTGCGGCGCGTCCCGGCCGGCCGATGCGCCCGGCGGCCGAGCGGCGTGCGCCGGCAGACCCGCTGTACGACCGCCCGTACGAGCCGTCCCTGCCGCCCGATGCCCAACCGGAATGGGAGCAACCGGCCAAGGCCCCCGCGCCCAAAGGCCTGTCGGCCTACATCCGGCCCAAGCGCAAGGTGCCGGCCCTGTTGCGCGCGCCGCTGCCGGCGCTCACATCCCCCGACCCGGTGCCTGAGCCTGCGGACACGGTATCCGGATGATTTCGACCTGCCGTGCATCCGCCACGGGGGCGTGCGGCAGGCAGGCCGCGCTGAGCTGACCGCCCCAGACGCAGCCGGTGTCCAGCGCCAGCAGGTCCGCGCGTTGCAGCGGACCGAGGGTGGACCAGTGGCCAAACGCGACTGGCGTGCCGGCACAGCGGCGCCCGGGCACGTCGAACCACGGCAGGTACCCGGCGGGGGCGTCGGCCGCGCTGTCTTTGGTGGCAAATTCCATCACCCCCTCGGCGGTGCAAAAGCGCAGCCGCGTCAGGGCATTGACGATGACGCGCCAGCGCGCAGGGCCCTGCAGGTCGTCGCTCCAGCGGTCGGGCTGGTTGCCGTACATCTGGTGCAGCCAGTCGGTCAGGTCGGGCCCGCGCAGCAGGGCTTGCACCTCTGCCGCCAGCGACAGCACCT
The DNA here is from genome assembly GCF_007556755.1 of Tepidimonas fonticaldi. Classification (GTDB taxonomy): domain Bacteria; phylum Pseudomonadota; class Gammaproteobacteria; order Burkholderiales; family Burkholderiaceae_C; genus Tepidimonas; species Tepidimonas fonticaldi. Next base: position 98,792 of record NZ_VJOO01000007.1, read on the forward strand.
GCGCTGCCGACCACTGCGGCAGCACGCCCGCGTGCACGAGCAGCCAGCCGTGCACCGCCATTGCCAGCGGTCGCTGGCGCAGCCAGTCGAGCAGGGCTGCGCGGTCCGGCGCGCCGAGGATGCCGTCCAGCGTGTCGTTGCGGTGCGGCGGCCGCACGCCGGCCGCGACGGCCAGCAGGTGCAGGTCGTGATTGCCCAGCAGGGCATCGGCCGAACTCTCCAGCGCCTGAAGCCGGCGCAACACGGCCAGCGATGCCGGCCCGCGGTTGACCAGATCGCCCAGCAGGACCAGGCGGTCCCGGCTGGGGGAAAAGCCGATTTCGTCCAGCAGGTGCTGCAGCGCGCCGTCGCAGCCCTGGACGTCGCCAATCAGGTACAGTGCCATGGGCGCGCATTATGGATATCCTGCTGATCGTCTTTCTGACCCTGCTCAATGGGGCGTTCGCCATGTCCGAGCTGGCGCTGGCGGCCAGCCGCCGGGCGCGCCTGTCGGCCCTGGCCGACGCGGGGGACAAAGGGGCCCGCACCGCGCTGCAGCTGCTGGACAACCCGACGCAGTTTTTGTCGTCCGTGCAGGTGGGGATCACCTCCATCGGCATGCTCAACGGTATCGTGGGCGAGGCGGCGTTCAGCGACGGGCTGGCGGACTGGTTTCGCGGTTGGGGGTGGTCCGACGTGACGGCCTCGGTGTCCGCCACGGCCATCGTCGTGGCGGCCATCACGTTCTTGACAATCGTCTTTGGCGAGTTGGTGCCCAAGCGCATCGGCCAGCTCTACCCGGAGGCCGTCGCGCGCTGGGTGGCACGGCCCATGGCCGGTGTGGCCCGGGTGGCCAAGCCCTTCGTGCTGCTGCTGTCGGCCACCACGCATGCGGTGCTACGTCTGCTGCGCATCGACACCGACGCGGCCCGCACGGTGACGGAGGAGGAGATCCACGCCAGCTTGCGCGAAGGCTTGGGCGCCGGCGTGATCGAGCGGCAGGAGCACCGCATGGTGCGCAATGTGCTGGCGCTGGATGACCGGCAGCTGGGCAGCCTGATGGTGCCGCGCTCGGACATCGATTGGCTGGAGGCGGGCGAGCCGCTGACCGAGGTGCTGCGCCGCGCGCGCCAGAGCGGGCACTCGTGGTATCCGGTGGCCCGTGGCGGGCTGGACCATGTGCAAGGCGTGGTGGCGCTGACGCACCTGATGGCCCTGGACGAGATCGGCGGGCGCGAGACCGACTGGGCGCGCGACGCGCTGCCGGCGACCTTCGTGCCCGAGACGCTGAGCGGGCTGGAGTTGCTGGAGCAGTTTCGCGCCCGCGCCATGCGCATGGTGTTCGTGGTGGACGAGTACGGCGTGGTGCAGGGGATGCTCACGCCGCTGGATCTGCTGGAGGCGATCACGGGCGAACTGTCGGCCGACGAGCCGCAGGAGGCCTGGGCCACCCCGCTGCCCGATGGGAGTTGGCGGATCGATGGCAGCATGCCGGTGCACGAGCTCAAGGCCCGGCTCGAGATCGATGCCTTGCCCGAGGAGGACAAGGACCGCTACCACACCGTGGCCGGGCTGATGCTGATGGTGGCGGGCCGCTTGCTGACGCCGGGGGATCGGGTCGAGATTGGCGGCTGGATGTTCGAGGTGCGCTCTACCGAGGGCCGCCGCATCGACGAGGTGCTCATCCGGCCGCAGACGGCGACGGCACCGCCGCCGTCGGACGGTGGTCCCGCAGCCACGCCTTGAAGGCCAGCGCCGCCGGCGACAGCCGCTTGCCGTGCGGATAGACGATCTGCCAACGCCGCAGCAGCGGAAAGCCCGCCACGTCCAGCGCGATCAGCTCGCCCAGCGCCAGCTCGGCGGCCACCGTGTGCGCCGACAGCACGGCCACCCCTAGCCCGCCAGCCACGGTTTGTTTGACGGCTTCGTTGCTGCCCACCTCCAGCCGGGTACGCAGGCGCGCCCCGTGCGCCGCAAAAAAGCGCTCCGTCGTCAGGCGGGTGCCCGAGCCCGGCTCGCGCAGGATGAAGGGCTCCTGCGCCAGCCGCTGCGGCGGGATCGCGCGCACGCCCGCCAGCGCGTGGCCCGGGGGCGCGATGGGCACGAGGGGGTTGTCGGCAAACGCTTCGCAGACCACGTCCAGGTGCTCCGGCGGCTGGCCCAGGACATAGAGGTCGTCCTGGTTTTGCGCCAGGCGCTGCACCAGCGTTTCGCGGTTGCCCACCACCATGGACACCTCGATGCCGGGATGCGGACGGCGACGACATCGATCTGGATGCGGCCCTGTCGTCGCTGACCGACCTGCGGCTGGGGCGCATGCCCGATCCCCGGATCATGATGCGCCACGTGCGCAAGACGCGCGACCTGGCCGTGCTGGTGTTGCTGGACCTGTCCCAGTCCACCAACGACCGGGTGGCGGGGCAGACCCACACGGTGCTGGAGCTCACGCGCGCGGCCTGCGCCTTGCTGGCCGACGCCATCCAGAAGGTGGGCGATCCCTTTGCCATCCACGGCTTTTGCTCCGACGGCCGGCACGATGTGCACTACTGGCGTTTCAAAGACTTCGATCAGCCCTACGACGATCTGGCCAAGGCGCGTCTGGCCGGCATGCAGGGCCAGCTGTCCACCCGCATGGGCGCGGCGATCCGGCACGCCACGGCGGCCTTGGCCCGCCGGCCCCAGCGCCGACGGCTGCTGCTCGTGGTGACCGACGGCGAGCCGGCCGACGTGGACGTGCGCGATCCCTCGTATCTGCGCCAAGACGCCCGCAAGGCGGTCGAAGCGGCGGCACGCCAAGGGGTGCAGACCTTTTGCCTGAGTCTGGACCCGCGCGCCGACGACTACGTGAGCCGCATTTTCGGGGGGCGGCACTACCGCGTGATCGATCGGGTCGAGCGCCTGCCGGAGACGCTGCCGATGCTCTATGCCGCACTGACGCGCTGATGGGGCGCGGCTCAGGCCGCCTGCCAAAAGCCCTCGAGCAGGTTGACGGTGTTGATGCCCACCTCGGCCACCGCGTAGCCGCCTTCGAAGGTGAAGACCGTCGGCAAGCCCAGCTCGGCCAGCAGGCGCCCGACGGTCGTGTAGTCGGCGCTGCGCAGCAAAAAGCCGGAGATCGGATCGCCCTCGAACGTGTCCATGCCCATCGGTACCACCAGGGCGTCGGCGCGAAAGTCCGCCACGGCGCGAATGGCGCGCTCCAGCGCCGCGCGCCACGCGGGAAAGCCTGTGCCGCGCGGTAGCGGCAGGTTGAGGTTGAAGCCCTCGCCGGGGCCGGCGCCCCGCTCGTCGGCATACCCCAGGAAGAAAGGGTATTCGGTCTGGGGATCGCCGTGCAGCGACACGGTGAGCACGTCGGCGCGCTCGTAAAACAGGGTTTGCGTGCCATTGCCGTGGTGGTAGTCGATGTCCAGCACGGCCACGCGCGCCCGGCCCGCATCCCGCAGCGCCTGCGCGGCGATGGCGGCGTTGTTGAGGAAGCAGTACCCGCCAAAAAAGTCGGGGCCGGCGTGGTGGCCGGGCGGGCGTGTCAGCGCAAAAGCGGCGCGCTGCCCGTCCTGCACGGCGCGGGCGGCCGCCAGCGCGCAGGCCGCTCCGCTGCGCGCGGCGGTCCAGGTCCCCGCCATCAGCGGCGTGCCGGCATCGAAGGCGTACAGGCCCAGTCGCGCGGCAAAGTTGGCCGGCGGGCGGTCGCGCCGGAAGGCATGGGGGTTGCCCAGCGGCCACACCGAGGGCAGGGCGTCGCGCTGGGCATTGCTCGGGTCCAGCGCCACCCACTCGTCCCAGGCATGGGCCAGAAAAGCGACGTAGCGCGGGTCGTGCACGCGGGCGATCGCGGCATCCAGCGCCGCATCGTCGATGGCCGGCTCGTGCAGGCTGCCCAGCGCCCGGCGCTGCAGCTCCGCGCGCACATGGTCCAGCCGCGCGGGCACCTCGTGACACGCAACGAGGCGCCCGCGAAACATCTCGTGCCGGCCCTGATGCAGGGCGTGGTGGGGGTTGTGGAAGGTTTTCATCGAGGCGGTGGGGGCAAGCGCTGGCGCGCGTTTCGGGCCAAAGTGTCTCAGAATCCGTCTTCATCGACGAAAGGACGACAACCATGGCCATGGACGTGATCGACTACCGCCTGTACGGCGACGACATGCAGCTGGTGGAACTGGAGCTGGACCCCGGCGAGGCGGCGATCGGCGAAGCGGGCAGCCTGATGTACATGGAAGACGGCATCCAGATGGAGACCGTGTTTGGCGATGGCAGCGCGGCGCAGGGCGGGCTGTTCGGCAAGCTGCTCGGCGCGGGCAAACGGCTCATCACGGGCGAGTCGTTGTTCACGACCGTGTACGTCAACAAGGGCAGCGGCAAGCGCAGCGTCGCATTCGCGGCGCCCTACACCGGCAAGATCATCCCCTTCGACCTCCAGCAGCACGGCGGCACGATCATTTGCCAGAAGGATGCCTTTTTGTGCGCTGCGCGCGGCGTGTCGCTGGGCATTGCCTTCCAGCGCCGGCTGGGCACGGGCTTTTTCGGCGGCGAGGGCTTCATCATGCAAAAGCTCGACGGGGATGGGCTGGCCTTCTGCCATTCCGGCGGCACGGTGCTCCAGCGCACGCTGGCTGCGGGCGAGCTGCTGCGGGTCGATACGGGCTGCGTGGTGGCCTACACCCGCGGCGTGGATTTCGACATCGAGTTCGTCGGCGGCATCAAGACCGCGCTGTTCGGCGGCGAGGGATTGTTCTTCGCGGTGCTGCGCGGGCCGGGCACCGTCTGGCTGCAGTCGCTGCCGTTTGCGCGGTTGGCGTCGCGGGTGTTTGCCGCCGCGCCGGCCAGCCGGGGCGGCGGCGGCACTGGGGGCGAGGAAGGCGGCCCGCTGGGCACGCTGTTTGGCGGGCGGGACTGACGGCGGACCCGCCGCGATCACAGCCGGTCCGTCCTCGTCCTCGTGCTCGATGCGCACCACGGTCCGGCCCGACTGCCCATCGACGGGTGCCGTGCGCAGAAACCGGAAGCGGTACCCCCCGCTCACGCGGCAGAACGGCGAGACATGGAACCGCTTGCGCGCTTGCAGCGTTCGGCCCCAGGCCGGCGTGTCCAGCAAATAGCAATGCCGCTCGCCAAAGGTGTTGTTGACCTCCGCCACCACTGCGCGCAGCGATCCGTCCGCCCGGTGGCAGCACCAAAAGCTCACCGGCTTGAAGGTGTACCCGAGCACCCGCGCATAGGTGTGCAGCCAGACCGGTTCATCGGCATCGGCAATGCCATGGCGGGCGAGCAGTTCGCGCAGCCAGGCGAGGGCGCCACCCGCTTCCGGGCCGCGCCCGTCGCCATGATCGCGGTCGTGAAAGCTGATCGGCGCGGCGCGGTTGACGGCCAGCCCGGCTTCGGCCGCCGCCTCGGCCAGCCGGTGCATGGGCAGCAGCAAAAACCAGGTGCGGTGGGCGACGGCGTGCTCGCCCTCATCGAAGCGGCCCGCACCGCCGGGCTGAAGCTGGCGATCGCCACCACGACCTCGCCGGTCAACATCGCGGCCCTGCTGCGCGCGGCGATCGGGCAGGACTGGCGGCAAATCTTCGCGGTGGTGGAGGATGCGTCCACCGCGCCGCGCAAAAAGCCCCATCCGCAGGTGTACCGCCAGACGCTGCAGCGCCTGGGCCTGCCGGCCCAGCGCTGCCTGGCCTTCGAGGATTCGGCCAACGGCCTGCAAGCCGCCAACGCCGCCGGGCTGGCGACCGTGGTCACGCCCAACACCTTCACGGCGCACCACGATTTTGCGGGCGCGCTGCGGGTGTTGCCCTCGCTGGCGGGGGTGACGCTGGCCGATCTGCAGTCATGGCACGCCGCCACACTCGCCCAGCCGGCCGCGGCGGCCTGAGTGCGCCGAGCGTTCCGCAAGCGTCCTGTCTTTCCGCGTCATCCGACACCCGAGAGTGCCCCCATGCCCCTGTCTCGACGTACCACGCTCACCCAGTTTCTGATCGAGGAGCGACGCCGCCACCCCAGCGCCAGCGGCGACTTCAATGCCCTGGTGTTGGACGTGGCGCTGGCGTGCAAGGCGATCGCGCGCAGCGTTGCCTTCGGCGCGCTGGGCGGGGCGCTGGGGCCGGCCACCGGGGCCATCAACGTGCAGGGCGAGGAGCAAAAGCCCCTGGACGTGCTCAGCAACGAGATTTTTTGCCGCGCCAACGAATGGGGCGGCCACCTGGCCGCCATGGCGTCGGAGGAGATGGAAGCCCCGCACCAGATCCCGCCCGCCTTTCCCCGGGGCAAGTATCTGCTCGTCTTCGATCCGCTCGACGGCAGCGGCAACATCGACGTCAACGTCTCGGTGGGCAGCATTTTTTCGGTCCTGCGTGCGCCGCAGGACGTCATCGACAGCGGCCGTGACGTGACGGCGGCGGACTTCCTGCAACCCGGCTGCCAGCAGTTGGCCGCCGGCTACGCGCTCTACGGCCCTTCGACGATGCTGGTGCTGACAGTGGGCACCGGCGTGCATGGCTTTACGCTCGACCCCAACCTCGGTGAATTCTTCCTCTCGCACCCGGACATTCGCGTGCCGGAGGATACGCAGGAATTTGCGATCAACGCCTCCAACAGCCGCTTCTGGGAGCCGCCGGTCAAGCGCTATGTCGATGAGTGCCTGGCCGGCAAGACCGGCCCGCGCGGCAAGGATTTCAACATGCGCTGGATCGCCAGCATGGTGGCCGAGGCCCACCGCATCCTGATGCGCGGCGGGGTCTTTCTGTACCCGCGCGACACGCGCGACCCCGCCAAACCGGGCCGCTTGCGCCTGCTCTACGAGGCCAACCCGATCGGCATGATCATCGAGCAAGCCGGCGGGCGGGCCAGCACCGGCCACGGCCCCGTCCTTGCCGTGCAGCCCGACAGCCTGCACCAGCGCATCGGCTTCGTCTTCGGATCGCGGGAGGAGGTCGAGCGCATCGAGCGCTACCACCGCGACCCCGTACCCCTGCGCGATGGCAACCCGCTGTTTGCCGAGCGCTCGTTGTTTCGCGATTGATCCCGCTGGATCGGAGCCGTCCCCATGTCCGAACGCCACCCCATCATCGCCATCACCGGTTCGTCCGGCGCCGGCACCTCCACCGTCACGCGCACCTTCCAAAACATCTTTCGCCGCGAGGGCGTGCGTGCCGCCATCATCGAAGGCGACAGCTTCCATCGCTACGACCGCCGCACGATGAAGGCCATGATGGCCGAGCAGGAGGCGAGCGGCAACCGCCACTTCAGCCACTTCGGGCCCGAGGCCAACCTGTTCGAAGAGCTGGAAAACCTCTTCAAAACCTACGCCGAGGCCGGGCGCGGCCGCAGCCGCAAATACCTGCACAACGCGCAGGAGGCGGAACCCTATGGCCAGGAGCCCGGCACTTTCACGCCGTGGGAAGACCTGCCGCCCGACACCGACATGCTGTTCTACGAGGGGCTGCACGGCGCGGTCGTCACCGACACCGTCAATGTGGCGCAGTACCCGGACCTGCTGATCGGTGTCGTGCCGTCCATCAACCTGGAGTGGATCCAAAAGCTCATCCGCGACAAAACCCAGCGCGGCTACAGCCAAGAGGCGGTGGTGGACACCATCCTGCGCCGCATGCCGGACTACGTCAACTACATCTGCCCGCAGTTTCAGCACACGCACGTCAACTTCCAGCGCGTGCCGGTGGTGGATACTTCGAACCCGTTCATCGCGCGCGACATCCCCACCGCCGACGAGAGCATGGTCGTGATCCGCTTCGCCAAGCCCAAGGGCATCGACTTCCCCTACCTGCTGTCGATGATCGACGGCTCGTGGATGAGCCGGGCGAATACCATCGTCATCCCCGGGGGCAAGATGGAACTGGCGATGCAGTTGATCTTCACCCCCTTCATCTGGCGCATGATGGAGCGCCGCCAGCGCGTGCTGGGGCTGGCGTAAGCGCCCACGACGGAGCAACCCCATGAATCTGAACGACGCCCCGGGCCGGGCCCCGGTCGATGCACGGCTGGCCCGCCGCATGGCCAACGCGATCCGCATGCTGGCGGTGGACGCCGTCGAGCAGGCCAAGAGCGGCCACCCCGGCGCCCCGATGGGCATGGCCGAGATCGCCGAGGTGCTGTGGAACCGCCACCTCAAGCACAACCCGGCCAACCCGGCCTGGGCCGACCGTGACCGCTTCGTGCTGTCCAACGGCCACGGCTCGATGCTGATCTACGCGCTGCTGCACCTGACCGGCTACGACTTGGCCGTAGAGGAGCTCAAGGCCTTTCGCCAGCTGCACAGCAAGACGCCGGGCCACCCGGAGGTCGGCATCACCCCCGGCGTGGAGACCACCACCGGGCCGCTTGGGCAAGGCATCGCCAACGCGGTCGGCATGGCGCTGGCCGAAAAGCTGCTGGCCGCCGAGTTCAACCGCCCCGGCCACACCATCGTCGATCATTACACCTACGTGTTCCTCGGCGACGGCTGCATGATGGAGGGCATCAGCCACGAGGTCTGCTCGCTGGCCGGCACGCTGCGCCTGCCCAAGCTGATCGCCTTCTACGACGACAACGGCATCTCGATCGACGGCCACGTCGAGGGCTGGTTCGCCGACGACACGCCGGCGCGCTTCGAGGCGTATGGCTGGCATGTGATCCGCAACGTCGATGGGCATGACCCCGACGCGGTGGATGCCGCGATCCGGCTGGCCAAGGCGCAGGCGCGCCGCCCGGACGGCAAGCCGACGCTGATCTGCTGCAAGACCGTGATCGGCCAGGGCTCGCCGAACAAGGCCGGCACGCACGACGTGCACGGCGCGGCGCTCGGCGCGGCCGAGGTCGCCGCCACGCGCGCGGCGCTGGAATGGCCGCATGCGCCGTTCGAGATCCCGGCCGAGATCTACGCTGCCTGGGACGCGCGCGCCCACGGCGCGGCGGCCGAGGCCGCCTGGCGCCAGCGCTTTGCCGCCTATGCCGAGGCGTATCCGGAACTCGCCGCCGAGTTCGAGCGCCGCATGCGCGGGGAGCTCAAGCCCGAACTGGCCGAGCGCCTGCCGGCGCTGCTGGACGCCGCCGCCGCGCGCACCGACGCCGTGGCCACGCGCAAGGCCAGCCAACTGGCGTTGGACGAACTCGCCCCGCTGATCCCGGAATTCTTCGGCGGCAGCGCCGACCTGACTGGCTCCAACCTCACCAACTTCAAGGGCTGCACGATCGCCGGGCGCGATCGCTGGGGCAACCACCTCAGCTACGGCGTGCGCGAGTTCGGCATGGCGGCGATGATGAACGGCATCGCACTGCACGGCGGCTACCTGCCGTACGGCGGCACGTTCCTGACCTTCAGCGACTACAGCCGCAACGCCATCCGCATGGCCGCGCTGATGAAGCAGCGCGTCGTGCACGTGTTCACGCACGACTCCATCGGCCTGGGCGAGGACGGCCCGACGCACCAGAGCGTGGAGCACGTGCCGAGCCTGCGGCTGATCCCGCAGCTGGACGTGTGGCGCCCGGCGGATGCGCTGGAGACGCTGGTGGCGTGGGCGGCGGCGGTGCAGCGCCGCGACGGTCCCTCGGCGCTGTGCCTGTCACGGCAGAACCTGCCGGTGGTGACGCAGCGCGCGCACGCCGACGGCGCGGCGCGCGGCGGCTACGTGCTCAAGGACATGGACGGCGCGCGCGCGGTGATCTTGGCCACCGGCTCGGAGGTCTCGATCGCGCTCAAAGCGCAGGAGCTGCTGGCTGCTGAGGGCATCCCGACGCGCGTCGTCTCGATGCCGAGCACCAGCGTGTTCGACCGCCAGGATGCCGCTTACCAGGACGCCGTGCTGCCGCCGGCGCTGCCGGCGGTGGCGGTGGAGGCCGCGCACCCGGACTTCTGGCGCAAGTACGTCGGCCGCCGCGGCCGCGTGGTCGGCATCGACCGCTTCGGCGAGTCGGCCCCGGCGCCGGCGCTGTACGAGTACTTCGGCCTGACCCCGGCCAAGGTGGCGCAGGCCGTGCGCGAGGTGCTGGCGTGAGCGCGCCGGCGCGCACCGCGCTGCCGTTCGACCTGATGCTGTTCGACTTGGACGGCACGCTGGTCGAGACCGCGCCGGAGATCGCCGACGCCGTCAACGACACGCTCACCGAGCTGGGGCTGCAGCCGGCGTCGCTGGAGCAGGTGACGCGCTGGATCGGCCACGGCACGCGCGAGCTGCTGGTGCAGGCGCTGGCCGCGCGCCAGGGCCGCAGCGCCGACGCCGTGCGCGGCGATGCGGGCTTCGCGGCGGCGGAGGCGGTGTTCCAGCGCCACTACGAGGCGCGCTGCGGCACCCGCAGCCACCCGTACCCGCGCGTGGTGGAGGCGCTGCAGGCGCTGCGCGCCGCCGGCGTGCGGCTGGTCGTCGTCACCAACAAGGAGGCGCGCTACACCGCCCGCGTGCTGCAGGCGCACGCGCTCGAAACCCTGTTCGACCGCGTCATCAGCGGCGACACGCTGCCGGTCAAGAAGCCCAACCCGCTGGCCGTGGCCGACAGCCTGTTGCGCTACGGGGTGGACCGCAGCCGCGCGCTGCTGGTGGGCGACTCGTCGATCGATGTGGCCACCGCGCGCCACGCCGGCATCGCCGTCTGGTGCGTGCCGTACGGCTACAACATGGGCGAGCCCATCGAGGCCTGCGCGCCCGACCGTGTGATCGCGGATTTCGGCGCGCTGATGCCGTCCGCGCTGGGGCCAGCGACGGCATCCGGCCGCCATGGATGCGCCCCGGCGCCCCAAGCGTTTTCCTTCACACCCACTCCCTCCGGTTGCACACCATGACCATCCGCGTTGGCATCAACGGTTTTGGCCGCATTGGGCGCCTGTCGCTGCGCGCGGCGCTGCAAGGGGGCTTTGACGACATCGAAGTCGTCGGTATCAACGACCCCAAGGGCGCCG
>NZ_VJOO01000070.1 GCF_007556755.1 Tepidimonas fonticaldi
TGTGCCGGGATTCGGTGAGAAATGGCTACGCACTGAGCCGCTGCGTGGCCCCGCGATGTCGAAAACCCACGCATGAACCCCCGATCTGTGCCCGATCTGTGCCCAAAGCGGCGCTTGCGCGGCCGCTGCCTACCCGCCAGACTCGCAAAAAAGGCGGTTGAACTTCCTATACCCTCCTCTGCTCGACCTGCTCTCCGGTGTCGGCTTGGGGGGAGTGAATGGTGGGAGGCCTCATTCCTTTGCCTCCCTGTCCCGGCGCGCTTCCTCTCGCGCATCGCGCAGGATCTCGACGCCACCCTTGACGGCGATGGCCGCGGTAAGCAGCCCGACCAGCAGATCGGGCCAGTTGGAGCCGAGCCACCAGACCAGCAGGCCGGCGATCAGGATTCCGCCGTTCGAGATGAAATCGTTGAAGCTGAAGGTCGTCGCGGCGCGCAGGTTGACGTCGGGCTCGCGCAGCCGTTGCAAGAGCTTGAGGCAGATGAAGTTGACCACAGCCGCGACCGCAGACATCGCCATCATGGTGATGCCGATCGGCTCGCTGCCTTGCAGGTAACGTCGTCCGACATCGAGCATGATGCCGCCGGCGAAGATCAGGAGCATGACCCCCGACACGGCGGCCGCGCGGGTCTTCCATTTCGCGCCTCGGCTGAGCGCGATCAGGCTCAGTGCGTAGACCGCCGCGTCCGAGAGATTGTCGAGACCGTTGGCGAGCAGCGCGCTGGAATCGCCACTGATCCCAGCGATCAGGAAGGCCAAGGCGATCCCGACGTTGAGCATCAGCACGATCCAGAGCGTGCGGCGCTCGGCGGGCGCGCCCGCGGATGCAGGGTCAGTCATTGGCGGCCTTTCGGGTGAGCTGGGCCTTGCGGGCACGCCGGCGCTGGCGGTTGATGGTGAGGCTGCTGCCGCGCGCTTCCCTGGTGAGGTAGCGGAGCAGCGCCGCATCCTGCGCGCGCATCGATCTGCGCAGGCCTCGCCGCACGAGATAACCAAGCGGGCTCAGCGCGCCTTCCATCCTGACCGTATGGCGAACCTGCGTCTGCGGGCCGGCTGTCGTGTCCCGGCTGATTGGTAACACGTCTGTTGAACAGTTCGGGGTGTGATCGCTGCCATTGTTTCATGGCCTGGATGGGGCTGACGTGCCCCAAGGCTTTCTGTGGCAGTTGGTGATTGTACAGCCAGACATACCGCAGGATGGTGGCCTCAAGTTCTTCGCCGCAATGGAAGTGATGGGTGCGCAGGATGTCGGCGATGCGCCCGTTGAAGCGTTCAACCATGCCGTTGGTCTGCGGGTGTTTTGGGCGGGTCAGGCGATGCTCAATGCCTAGCTCCTCGCAGAGCTGATC
>NZ_VJOO01000071.1 GCF_007556755.1 Tepidimonas fonticaldi
GGTGCGCGGCAAGCCTCGGCCTTCAGGCCGGGGAAGGATAGCGCGGACGCCGTAGGCGTCCCATAGGCCAAGCGTATCATTTCGCCCATGCAACGTCTGCAAGCCTTCAGATACGAACTGATGCCGACCGGCGAACAGCAGCGCCAGATGCGCCGCTTTGCCGGGTCGTGCCGCTTCGTCTTCAACAAGGCGCTGGCGTTGCAGAAGGAACGCTACGAGCAAGGCGAGAAGAAGCTCGGCTACGCCGGCCTGTGCAAGCTGCTCACCGAGTGGCGCAATGGGCCTGAAACGCCGTGGCTGGCCGATGCGCCTGTGCATCCGCTGCAACAAACGCTCAAGGATCTGGAGCGCGCTTACGCCAACTTCTTCGCCAAGCGGGCCAACGTCCCGCGCTTCAAGAAGAAGGGCCAACACGACAGCTTCCGCTACCCCGATCCGAAGCAGATCAAGCTCGATCAGGGCAACAGCCGTATCTTCCTGCCCAAGCTCGGCTGGGTGCGCTACCGCAACAGCCGCGAGGTTCTGGGTACGGTGAAGAACGTTACCGTCAGCCAGTCGTGCGGCAAATGGTTCGTGTCGATCCAGACAGAGCGTGAAATTCAAGCCCCAGTGCCCAAGGCCACCAGTGCCGTGGGCATCGACATGGGCGTGACACGCTTTGCCACGCTCTCAGACGGCACGTTCTACGCGCCGCTCAACAGTTTCAAGCGGCACGAAGACCGCTTGCGCCGTGCGCAGCAGGCGATGAGCCGCAAAACGAAGTTCAGCAACAACTGGAAGAAGGCGAAAGCCCGCGTCCAGAAGATTCACGCCCGGATCGGTAACGTCCGCCGCGACTACCTGCACAAGGCCACGACCACGATCAGCCAAAACCACGCGATGGTGTGCATCGAGGACTTGCAGGTGCGAAACATGTCCAGGTCGGCGGCAGGCACAACCGAGAATCCAGGCAAGAATGTTCGGGCCAAGTCCGGTCTGAACAAAGCCATCCTCGACCAAGGCTGGTTCGAGTTCCGCCGACAACTGGGCTACAAGCTGGCATGGGCCGGCGGGCATCTCATCGTCGTGCCGCCGCAGAACACGTCGCGGACGTGCCCGGCCTGCGGCCATGTGTCGGCGGACAACCGCCAGACGCAGGCCCGGTTTCTGTGCGTCGAATGCGGTTTCGCGGAAAACGCCGATCTGGTCGGCGCGATCAACATACTCAGGGCGGGACACGCCCGTTGCGCCTGTGAAGTGAGCGGTGCAGTCATGCCGCCAGCAGCAGGAACCCACCGAAGCGACTCATTCCGGCTCGATGCCGGGGTGAGCGCCG
>NZ_VJOO01000072.1 GCF_007556755.1 Tepidimonas fonticaldi
AGGGCACTTCTCGAAACCTCCCTCCCCCTTGCAGCCCGTGAGCCGGCATGATGGCGCCCATGAGCACATCGCGCATCAAGCCCTCGTCCTTCTGGCGCTCTCAGCCCGGCGCTGACCTGTTCGTGCAAGACCAACGCCAAGCCAAGCTCGGCGGCTTCATCGCCAACCTGGCAGCAATGGACGAACTGATCGACTTCGCGGCCATTGCCGCCCGGGTCGACACCGCCTGCCCTCGCGCTGACCGTAGCAAAGGCGGGCGCCCGCCGTACCCCACCGAGGTGATGGTGCGGCTGCTGTTCATCCAGTCGCTGTACAACCTCAGCGACGAGGACTGCGAGTACCAGGTGCTGGACCGCATGAGCTTGCCGCACTTCTGCCGCCTGGACGCAGCACTGCACATCCCCGATGCGCGCACGCTGTGGAGTTTCAAGCAGCGCTTGGCCCAAGGCGGGCTGGGCGGCCGCGCCATCTTCGAGGCGGTGAGCCTGCAGTTGCAGCAGCACGGCTACATCCCGCGCGGCGGGCAGATCGTGGATGCCAGCATCGTGCAGGCACCGCTCACCCAGGCGAACAAGGACGAGCGCGAAGCGCTCAACGAAGGCCGCAGGCCCGAGGGCTGGAATGCCAAGCGGCTGCAGCACACCGACCGCGACGCGCGCTGGACCAAGAAGCACGGCAAGAGCTTCTACGGCTACAAGGCGCACGCCAACGCGGACGCGCGCTACAAGCTGATCCGCCGGGTCAAGGTCACGCCGGCCAATGTCGATGACGGCCAGACGCTCAAGGAGGTGCTGGACCGCGCCAACACCGGCGCGCGGCTGCTGGCCGACCGAGGCTACGACGCGCAGACCAACCGCCAGTGGCTGCAGGCCCACGGGCTGCGCGACGGCATCGCGCGGCGTGCCAAGCCCGGGCAGGAGCGGCGCGTGCGACTGGACGCGCGCAACAAGGCGATCAACCGCGTCCGCGCCAGAGGCGAACATGTGTTCGCCGGCCTCGAGCAGTTGGGCGGCAAGTGCGTGCGGGCGATGACGCTGGCGAGAAACGAACTGGCGATCCTGCTCAAGTGCGCGGCGTACAACGCCAAGCGGCTGGTCTGGCTGGTGCGCCATGACCCGTGCGGGTGTGCGCGATGAAGGCAGAGGTGCGCCCGCTGCAGCCTGCAAACGCCGTTTTGCAGGGCCTCGGGCGCCCGCCAAGGCGGCGATGACGGGGCCTGAGCGGCACCGAGAACCCCGAACTGAACGACGCGAGCGCCCTCATGCCGGTTCAGCTCTCGGAAATGGGGTTTTGCGAAGTGCCCT
>NZ_VJOO01000073.1 GCF_007556755.1 Tepidimonas fonticaldi
GGGGATGTCCTGTTTTTTGTGTGTGGGGCGGTTTCTGAATCTGTCCTCGTGTCGTTCAGCGTGGTGCGAGGGTGAAGCGGTCGCCGTATAGTATCGCGAACTGGTTCATCGCCGATTTCCACTCCTTGCTCGCCCGCTTCCAGTCCGCGGTGATGTTGCGCAAGGCCAGCCAGATCAGCTTGGTGGCCGCCTCGTCGCTTGGGAAGTGCCCGCGGCTCTTGATGATCTTGCGTAACCGCGAATGCACGCTCTCGATGGCGTTGGTGGTGTAGATGATCCGCCGCACTTCGGGCGGGAACGCGAAGAACGGGATCACCCGGCTCCACGCCCGCCGCCAGGCCGCGACCACGGTCGGGAAGCGCTGGCCCCACGGCCCTGCCTCGAACGCGTCCAGCGCGCGCTCGGCGGCCTCCGCGCTCGGTGCGGTGTAGATCGGCTTGATCGCCGCGGCCAGCGCCTTACGGTCCTTCCAGCTCGCATAGTCGAGGCTGTTGCGGATCAGGTGCACGATGCAGGTCTGCAGGGTCGTGGCCGGAAACACCGCCTCCAGTGCCTCCGGCAGGCCCTTCAGGCCGTCGGCCACGCCGATCAGCAGGTCCGTGACCCCGCGGGTCTTGAGATCGTTGAACACCTTCATCCAGAACTTCGCGCCTTCGGTGTTCTCGATCCAAAGCCCCAGAATGTCGCGGGTCCCGTCCGGCAGCACGCCCAAGGCCAGATACACCGCCTTGTTGCGCACCACGCCGTCCTCACGGATCTTCACCCGCAGGGCATCGAAGAACACCACCGGGTACATCGGCTCCAGCGGCCGGGCCTGCCAGGCCCCCACCTCGGTCATCACCGCGTCGGTGACGGCGCTGATGAACTCCGGTGACACCTCGATGGCGTACATCTCGGCCAGATGGCCCTGAATCTCGCGCACCGACATGCCGCGGGCATACATCGAGATGATCCGGTCGTCAAAGCCGGCAAACCGGCGCTCATGCTTCGGGATCAGCTGCGGTTCGAAGCTGCCGGCCCGGTCGCGGGGCACCTCGATCCGCAGCGGCCCGCCGTCGGTCAGCACGGTCTTGCCGCTGCGGCCGTTGCGATGGTTCCCGCAGCCGCCCTCGGGGCTGGCCAAGTGCACGCCCAGCTCAGCCCCCAAGGC
>NZ_VJOO01000074.1 GCF_007556755.1 Tepidimonas fonticaldi
GGCGGAGTCAATAATCAAGTGCAACACCCCTGATCTGCCTTGTACCCGACCCTGCCGCCGACCCATGGGAACCCGCTACCAGCACTTGAGCGCCGAAGAGCGCGCCACCATCATGATCATGCTGCAGCAGGGCTGCTCGGCTCGCAGCATTGCCCGCACGCTGCAACGCTCGCCGTCGACGATCACGCGCGAGATCCGGCGAGCGCTGGACTGGCCGCAGCGCGCGGCCTTCGTGCCGGCAGGCAGCAGCACTTATGACGCGCGGGCAGCCGGGGCGCGTGCCCATGTGATGCGGCTCAAGCGCCGACGCAGCCGCAAGCTCTCCGAAGACGGTGTGCTCTTCGGCGTGGTGCACCACTTCCTGCTGGAGGGCTGGTCGCCGTCTCAGATTGCCGGCACACTCAAGCGCATGTGGCCCGACGATCCGGATCGCCGCGTCTCGCACGAGACCATCTACAACTGCATCTACGCGATGCCGCGCGGTGAGCTGCGCAAGGAACTCATCGCCTGTCTGAGGCGTGCGCAAGCCAAGCGCATGCCGCGCTCGCGAGGCCAGGACCGGCGTGGCCAGCTGCCCGAGGCGGTCAGCATCCACCTGCGTCCGCCCGAGGCCAACGAGCGGGCTTTCCCGGGGCACTGGGAAGGCGATCTGCTCAAGGGGGCGGCCAACCGCTCGGCCGTTGGGGTGTTGGTCGAGCGCAGCTCGCGTCTGGTGATGCTGGCCAAGCTCAAGGATGCCACGGCAGCCTCGGCCCTGGAGGGCTTCACCGCCAAGCTGCGCAGCATTGCTGAGCCGATGCGCAAGACCCTGACCTACGACCGCGGCAAGGAAATGGCGCGCCACCCGGAGCTGACTGAGGCCACCGGCATCCGGGTCTACTTCTGCGACCCGCGCAGTCCGTGGCAGCGGGGCAGTTGCGAGAACATCAACGGTCTGCTGCGCCAGTACCTGCCCAAGGGCACGGACCTGTCGGTCTACAGCCAGGAAGAGCTCGATGCGATCGCCGACCGGCTCAACAACCGCCCGCGCGCCATCCACGGCTTCTACCCTCCGATCGCGGTCTACCAGGCCATGCTGCAGAAGGCCACCCAAGCCAGCCACTCCCTTCAGTGATTCCACCGTTGCACTTGGTGGTTGACACCGCC
>NZ_VJOO01000075.1 GCF_007556755.1 Tepidimonas fonticaldi
TGTCGCATCCCGGATGATCACATAATACCCAGCCGCCGTGGATACCTGCTGGCACGCAGCATCCTGCAAGAGCTGCTGCGAGGCGCGGGAGTCGGCGGCGAGGTCTCATCCGAAGGAGTGCGATCATGATCGTGCGACTGCACAAGTTGGCGCGCACCACCCCGGCGATCCGCGCCGAGATTGCCGCCAGCGACGAGTCGATCCAGACGCTGGCGCAGCGCTACGGTGTGTCGCCCATGACCGTCTTCAAGTGGAAGCACCGCACGAGCTTCGAAGACCGGCCGCACACGCCGCATCGGCTGCCGACCACCTTGACAGCGGCGCAGGAGATCATCGCGGTGCAACTGCGCAAGACCCTGCTGCTGTCGCTGGACGATCTGCTGGCGGTCATGCGCGAGTTCGTCAACCCAGATGTCTCGCGCTCTGGCCTGGATCGCTGCCTGCGCCGCCACGGGGTGAGCAACCTGCGGGCGCTGCAGCCGCAGGCGCGCAAGGCCACGCACGCCCCCTTTGCTGCCTACGAGCCGGGCTACGTACACATCGACGTGAAATACCTGCCCCAAATGGCCGATGAGGATAGGCGTCGCTACCTGTTCGTGGCCATCGACCGCGCCACGCGCTGGGTGTTCATCCAGCTCAAGAGCACCAAGAGCGCACGCGCCGCGCGCGCCTTTTTGGCCGCCCTGGCCAAGGCCTGCCCGGTGCGCATCCGCACGATCCTCACCGACAACGGCAAGGAATTCACCGACCGCTTCGTCACCACGGGTGAGCGCACCCCCACCGGGCAGCACGCCTTCGATGAGCTGTGCGCTGCGCTGGGCATCGAACATCGGCTTACCCGTCCACGGCGGCCCCAGACCAACGGCATGGTGGAGCGCTTCAACGGTCGTATCGAAGAGGTGCTGCGCAGCCATCACTTCCTCAGCGGCCAAGACCTGGAGCAAACCCTCTTGCGCTACGCTTGGCTCTACAACCACCATCTGCCTCAGACTGCCCTCGATGCCCGCACGCCCATGCAGGCCATGAAGGACTGGTATCGGCGAAGATCGGATTTGTTCCAAAAGCGACCCCA
>NZ_VJOO01000076.1 GCF_007556755.1 Tepidimonas fonticaldi
CACACCATGACCATCCGCGTTGGCATCAACGGTTTTGGCCGCATTGGGCGCCTGTCGCTGCGCGCGGCGCTGCAAGGGGGCTTTGACGACATCGAAGTCGTCGGTATCAACGACCCCAAGGGCGCCGACTACCTGGCCTACATGCTGCAGTACGACAGCGTGCACGGGCGCTTTCGCGGCAGCGTCGCGCACGAGGGCGACGACGCGCTCATCGTCAACGGCCGGCGCATTGCGCTGAGCCACGAGCGCGACAACCCCCGGCTGCGCTGGGGCGACATGGGCGTGGACGTGGTGCTGGAGTGCACCGGCCAGTTCCTGACCACCGAAAGCTGCCAGGTGCACCTCGATGCCGGCGCCAAAAAAGTCGTCATCTCCGCCCCCAGCAAAGACGACACCCCCATGTTCGTCTACGGCGTCAACCACGGCGGCTACGCGGGCGAGGCCGTCATCAGCAACGCCTCGTGCACCACCAACTGCCTGGCGCCCGTGGCCAAAGTGCTGCACGACCGTTGGGGTCTCAAGCGCGGGCTCATGACCACCGTGCACGCCGCCACCGCCAGCCAAAAGACCGTGGACGGCTCCTCGCGCAAGGACTGGCGCGGCGGGCGCGGCATCCTGGAAAACATCATCCCCAGCAGCACCGGTGCGGCCAAGGCCGTGGGCAAAGTCATCCCGGCGCTCAACAAAAAGCTCACCGGCATGTCGCTGCGCGTGCCCACCAGCGACGTCTCGGTGGTGGACCTCACCTGCGAGCTGGAGCGCCCGGCCAGCTACGCCGAGATCTGTGCCGAGATGCGCGCCATGAGCCAGCGGCCGGTGGCCGAAGGCGGCATGGCGGGCGTGCTGGGCTACACCGAAGACATGGTGGTGTCCACCGACTTTCGGGGCGAGAGCTGCACCAGCGTCTTCGATGCCAAGGCGGGCATGGCGCTGGACGAGACGTTCGTGAAGGTCGTGGCCTGGTACGACAACGAATGGGGCTACGCCGCCAAGTGCCTGGAGATGGCGCGCATCGTCGCGCGCGGTTGAGCC
>NZ_VJOO01000077.1 GCF_007556755.1 Tepidimonas fonticaldi
GGTAGCCGAGCACTACGAGACCTGGCTAGAGTTGGCCAGCGCGGGTCAGTTCGACGGCCAGGGCGACCACCACACCCCCAAGCCCTTCGTGCGCAAAGCGTTTGCCAAGTATCTTGAGTGCGGCATCTTTGCCCATGGCTTTGCCCGCGCTCGCTGCGGCGACTGTGGGCACGACTACTTTGTAGCCTTCTCCTGCAAAGGCCGGGGAGTCTGCCCCTCGTGCACCACCCGGCGCATGGTGGAGACAGCAGCGCACCTGAACGATCACGTATTCCCCCGCCTGCCGGTGCGCCAGTGGGTGCTGTCGGTTCCCAAGCGGCTTCGTTACTTCATGCAGCGCGACGGAGCGGTGCTGAGCATGGTGCTGCGCATCTTTCTGCGGGTGATCGCACAAACTCTGCAGACCCACAGCCCCGGTGCGGCCCATATGGACAAGGCAGGCCTGCACATCGGTGCCATCGCCTTCATTCACCGATTCGGCTCCAGCCTCAATGAACACGTCCACTTCCACGTTTGTGTGGTGGACGGGGTGTTTGAGGAAGTGGAGGGCGAGGGCGATGCTGATGCGACCCCTCGAATCTCATCGCCGGGTGTCATCTTTCACGCGGCCACCGGCATCGATGCGGCTACCGTGGCCCCAGTGCAGACCACACTGCAAAAACGTATCCTGCGCGCCTTTGTGGGCCGTGGGCTGCTGGAGAACTTCGAGGCAAAAGAGATGCTGGGGTACAAACACAGCGGTTTCTCGGTGGATGCCGGGGTGTGCATTGAATCCCACGACCGTCCAGGCCTTGAGCGGCTCTTGCGCTATTGCGCCCGCCCACCCTTTGCGATGGACAGGCTGCGCAAAGAGGGAAGCAAACTGGTGTACCGCTGCGGCAAGCAGCGCAGCGAACCCACCAGCGACAAGCGCGGTGCCAAGGTTGATGAGCTGCACCTCACACCGCTGGAACTGATCGACCGCATCGCCGCGCTGGTGCCACCGCCACGCACCCACCGGCACCGCTA
>NZ_VJOO01000078.1 GCF_007556755.1 Tepidimonas fonticaldi
TGTCAGGCGACACCGTAAATTGACCCCCTAGCGACACGAGGAACTGACCCCCTCGTTCGCAAGGAGGCCATCGTTGGAAACGAAGCACATTGAGGTAGATCCTGTGCGCCGTGTGGTTTGCGGAGTGCAGGAGATGTTGGAGCCGGAAGCGATCACGACGATCGTTCGCTTGGGGCAGTCGGGGTGGGGCGCGAAGCGGATCGCCAAGACGTTGGGCATCGCGCGCAACACAGTGCGGCGGTATCTGAACGCGGGCGGGCCGGTGCCGTATAAGCGGCCACAGCGCACCGGCGTTTTGGTCGGTCATGAAGCATGGCTGCGGGAGCGCTTCCTGCAGCACCGGGGTAACTGCGACGTGGTGCGTCAGCAGTTGAGCAAGGAGCTTGGCATTGAAACGAGCCTGCGCACGGTCGAGCGCGCGTGCCGAGGGTTCCGCCAGGAACTCGAAGCGAGCCGCCGTGCGACGATCCGCTTCGAGACCGCGCCGGGTGAGCAAATGCAGATCGACTTTGGGCAGACGCGCGTGATGATCGGCGGCGAGTCGGTACGGGTGTTCCTCTTTGTGGCCACACTGGGCTACTCACGCAAGGGGTTTGCCTGCGCATTCCGCCACGAGCGCCAAAGCGCCTGGTTCGCTGGCATCGAGGCGGCGTTCGCCCACTTCGGCGGACGGCCGCAGACGCTCCTCATCGACAATGCCAAGGCACTGGTCGACAAGCACGACACGCCCACGCGCCAGGTTCGGCTCAACAGCCGCTTTGAGGCGTTCTGCCGCCACTGGGACATCGCAGCCCGGGCGTGCGCGCCGTTTCGCGCCCGCACCAAGGGCAAGACCGAGAACGGCGTGGGCTACGTGAAGAACAACGCCATCGCCGGTCAC
>NZ_VJOO01000079.1 GCF_007556755.1 Tepidimonas fonticaldi
TGTGCCGGGATTCGGTGAGAAATGGCTACGCACTGAGCCGCTGCGTGGCCCCGCGATGTCGAAAACCCACGCATGAACCCCCGATCTGTGCCCGATCTGTGCCCAAAGCGGCGCTTGCGCGGCCGCTTCCTACCCGCCAGACTCGCAAAAAAGGGCGGTTGAACTTCCTATACCCCCGGATGCCGATGATCCGTACGCCGCCTATCAGGTTCCTGACGACCTGATGTGGTAGGAAAGAACCGGGCATTGCCCGGTTTTTTGTCTGCGCCGGAGGGGCGGTTCTTTCAGGTTTTCGGGCGGTTGCCCAACAGTACCCGGCCGAAGCGCGCACCGGGTGTGAGCGGGGTAATGGCCAGCAGCAGATCCAGGCGCAGGGCCTGCTGGCCGCTTTCGCTTGCCACAAGCAGGAATTCCTCCTTGCTGGGGCGCGTCTCGGTGCTGATGGCATCGGCTTCGAGTCGCCCGCCGTCAACCAGTTCGAGCAGCAGTCGGTAACGGTACAGGCAGGCGATCTCCAGGTAGTCGTGCAGATGGCAGTCGATTGGTCGGTAGCTGTCCATGGGACTTTCCGGTGTGGGGTCTTCCAGTCAGTCTGGCGCAGCTGGCGCAATGGGACCACGCATGTCGAATGGGATGCGGTGGACTTCATCGCCAAGCTGGCGGCACTGGTCCCGCCACCTCGCGCGCATCTCACCCGCTTCCACGGCGTATTCGCCCCGAATGCAAACCTGCGCG
>NZ_VJOO01000008.1 GCF_007556755.1 Tepidimonas fonticaldi
ACCGCCCGCGCGCCATCCACGGCTTCTACCCTCCGATCGCGGTCTACCAGGCCATGCTGCAGAAGGCCACCCAAGCCAGCCACTCCCTTCAGTGATTCCACCGTTGCACTTGGTGGTTGACACCGCCCATGAACATATGTATTCTTATTCAGATACACCGATGGCCTTTTTCCTCGCCCTGAAGAGGGACCCAGCACTACGTCGCCCCCTCTAAGCGCACTTCGGCAGCAATGCGCCGTGGCCAACCCAATGACCAGGATTGCTGAAGGACGTGCCCATGGAACTTCGTCATTTGCGCTGCTTCGTGGCTCTCGCCGAAGAGCTGCATTTCACCCGTGCTGCGGAGCGCTTGCACATCGAGCAGCCGCCGCTGTCCCGCACGATCAAGGAATTGGAAGACGAACTGGGGGTGCTGCTCTTTGACCGCGATCGGCGGGGAACGCGGTTGACGCCAGCGGGCACCACCTTCCTTCAGGACATTCGCAGGCTGTTCACCAACCTGGAGCAGGCACGAGAAAACGTCAGGGCGATCGCCGCAGGCCTAAGAGGCAGCGTGCGCATCGCCATCTCCGATGGCGCCATCGACCCGCGGCTGTCTGCACTTCTTGCCCTGTGCCGCCAGGAGGAGCCGGAGATCGAAATACGGCTCTCCGAGGTCACCCTGGCGGAACAGTTGCGGGGACTGCGATCCGGCGACTTCGCGATCGGTTTCGCACACACCGCGGACGTCGGCGACGGACTGGTGACGGAGCCCATCTGGCAGGACCCGCTGGTGGTGACCGTGCCGATCCGGCACCCGTTGCTGGCCCACAAGGAAGTGTCGCTACGTGAACTCGTGAGTTACCCGCTGGTGATGTGCGATCCGCAGCTTTGCGAGGGCTACTGCCGCGAATTGACCCGGCTGCTACATCCCCTGGAGCGCGAGTCCACCATCGTTGAGCATGTCTCGTCGCTGGACATGATGCTCACATTGGTCGGAGCTGGTTACGGCATCGGCTTCGCAACGGCGACCCGAATCGCGGCGTGTCAACGTCCCGACGTGGTGATCCGGCCGTTGGCGCTCGATTCGGCCGTCATCATCACCTACCTGCTTCGGCCCGAAGGCGGTAGCGGACTATCCGCACCCGTAGAGCGCTTCATCGAGCGTTTGCGTTCGCCAAAGAGCGATTAGCTACGACGCCTGCGCCACATCCGGCGTCACGCATCGCCCTGAAGGTAGAGGTTGCGCTCCGTGGCCGTCATCAGTTCGGCCGAGCTGATCTTGAGAGCCAGGGAAATTTTTAGAATGAGAGCGAGTGTCGGCATGTGCTCGCCGCGCTCAATCTTGCCCATGTGCGAGCGCGCGATCCCCGCCAAGCCCGCGAACTCATCCTGAGCAATCCCCTGAGCCAGGCGAGCGGCTCGCACCGCTTGCCCGAACGCCAACGCCGGTGCGGACTCATAGGTGGTTACTCCGGCGGGCCGTCCAGGCCGAATAGTGCGCTTCTGCATTCGCAGAAGCGTCATGGAATCACTGATCTTTAACCACGTTAAAGATATCTCTTGAGTATGATGTCGGCTGCTCTTTTCGATCCCGTTGCCTCTTGGGGGCATCCATGCACAACGCCATCAGACCGTCCCCGAATTTCACACTCGCCATAGCGCCAGGTGTGCCGTCTTCACGGCTGTCGGCGCTGCTTGCACTGCAGCGAGCGCACGAGCCGGGTGTCGCGATCGCCGTGCGTGAAGTTTCGGATCAAGAGCTGGTAACGGGCCTGCATGAGGGCCGCTACGACGCGGGGCTATCTCTTAGCAGTGCGGGGGATCACCTGACGAGTAGCCGGAGGCTGTGGTGCGAAAGCATGGCCGTCGCGATACCACCGCGGTTCCGTTTGGTTGATCAGGCGAAGCTCACCATCTCCGATCTTCAGGACTATCCAATCTATCGCTGGCAGGCGGAGGCTTGTCCCTTGCTGGACGAGAGGTTGGCCTCCCTGATGCCAGTGGACCAAGAGAACATCCTGCCTGCAACTTCATTCGAGATGATGGCGCTGTGGGTTTCAGCCGGCTACGGCATCGGCGTATGCGCGCAATCGCGCATCGAGCGTGCCCATCAATGGGGGGTAAGCATGCGACCGCTCGCCGATGGCCCCTATGAGATCGTGACGTACCTCCAACGGCCCCACGCGCAAGCAGATTCTGCTGCCAAGCGTTTCGAGCGCAGGGCGCTGCAGATCGCCGAGGCAGGCGCCCTGTAGCAGGCACTCCTATAGGCCGGAGCCGTCTCATCCCGGCCATAGGTTGCAGCATGGGACTAGACCGGACTAGACCCCTTCAAGCACCGCTGCGCTGTCCACCAGTCGGCGGACGCTCTGCCGCACGTCCTCGGGGATGGGCCGCGGGGCAACGGCCTCGGGCACATCCGCATGGTGCTGGTAGTCGCCCATGAGAACCCGGATGATTGCGGGCACGTTCGTTGGCGTGACCGCATCAATGGCCGCACGATCACCCAGGTCGGGGTGAGGCTGGGTCAGCATGCGGTACAGGTCCCACGAATCGGCGTGCGGGCATTGGTTCATGAGCACTTGGGCCAGCTTGTGCTTGAGCGGCACCAGTTGCCAGTCGGGAACCCGCTGCCCCCGGTTGCCCAGGCTGATCGACAGCAGCTTGCCCGCCTTCAGCTCGCGGTTGATCTGGTCCTTGGACTTCCCGGCCAGCTTGCCGAACAGCGGGACCGGCAGATTGTTCGGCGACTCGTAGATGGCCAGCATTTCCTCGCGCTCGCGCTGGATCGCGGAGACTTCCGGCTCCGGGGCATGCACCGGAGGCGGCGGCACCTGCGACAGCCGCTGGAACATGATTCCGCCGCTGTTGGGGGTCACGACGATAGGCGTGGCCACCACGGGCGGCACGCCGGGGACAACAGGCTCAGCAGTCGTGGAGACCGCGCCCACCACTTCCTCCACTTCCGCCATTGCCGGCACCCCGTCGATACGGATGGTCAGATGCGCGCTCGCGGCTTCGACTTCACCCTGTTCGAGCAGGTCAAGACGGTCTGCCCAGTCCTGCATCATGCGACGCCGAGGCTCCACGTACTTGGCGTGGTTGTAGGCCGAACTCACCTTGTTGGGGTCGGAGTGCGAAAGCTGAGCGTCCACCCAAATCTTCGGGTATCCGATCTCGTTGAGCGCGGTCGAGATGGTGCCGCGGATGCCGTGGCCGGTCAGGCGCCCCTCGTAGCCCATGAGCTGCACGGCCTTGTTGAGGGTGTTCTCGCTGATGCGCTTCTTGAGTTCGCTGCGATGCGACAGCAGGTACTTCTGCGCTGGACGCATCACGCCCAGGAGATAGCGCACGATCTCGATGGCCTGCAGGGACAGGGGCACGATGTAGGGCGGCACGTCCTGCGGCCGCTTGCCGGCCTTGCGCATTTCGTCCTGGAGTTGCTTGACGACCTGCGGCGGGATGATCCACAAGCCGCGGTCGAGGTCGAATTGCTCAGGCTCGGCCAGGCGCAACTCGCCCGTGCGCACCCCCGTCAGGAACAGCAGCCGGACGCCAAGCTGGGTCTGCCAGCCCCGGGGGTTGTAGCGCCGGAGCTTCTGAAGGAACTCGGGCAGCTCGGGCAGGTGCAGATAGGGGTTGTGGGCCACCGGGGGCTTGGGCTCGGCCACCACGTCCAGGTCCGCGGCCGGATTGACTTCCAGCCCTTCGGCGATGACCAGGGCATAGCGGAACATCTGGTTGAACCAGGTGCGGACCTTCTCGGCGGTGGTGAACGCCTTGCGTTTCTCGATCGCCGCCACGACGCCCACGAGCTGGGGCCGTCGAATGTCGTAGATCGACATCTTCCCCAGGGTAGGCAGCACGTCCTTGTTGAAGATGCGCAGGATCTGCGAAAGCGTGCTCTGACGGCCTTCCTTGAGTTCCTTGCGGCGATGCTCGACCCAAGCATCGAAGACGTTCTTGAAGGTGTATTCGCCCGCCAGCTTGGCCGCGTGCCGGCGCTGGTCGCGTTCGATTTGGGGATCAATGCCCTTGGCGAGCAGAACCTGAGCCTTGTCCCGCTCGGCGCGGGCCTCGCGCAGACTGAGGGCGGGATAGCCACCCAGGGACATGCGCTTTTGCTTGCCCAGCCAGTAGTATCGGAAGATCCACGACTTGCCGCCTGCGGCAGAGACCATCAGGCCCAGGCAGTCGTTATCGGAGAGGGTGTAGCGCTTGCCGGTGGTTCTTGCCTGCCGGACTGTCAGATCAGAGAGTGCCATTTCGAGGCTCCTAAGTTATGACTTAGGCCTAATGCTCGTCATGGTTCCCGCTCAGCCCCAGCAACTATCCGGTAGCCGTCCCAACCGTATTCTTGTGCCTCAATTGGTCACTCAAAAACGGTAGCTGTGGGTGGATTTCCGTGGCGCTCGCTGGAATGAAAAAAGGGGCCAAAGCCCCTCTTTTCAACGACTTACAGACGTCAGTAGAAGTCTGTAGATCACTATCTGGAGCGGGAAACGAGTCTCGAACTCGCGACCTCAACCTTGGCAAGGTTGCGCTCTACCAACTGAGCTATTCCCGCCTGTGTCCCCGCCTGTGGCAGGGAACGTGACCCTGGAGGCGCGGGCCGGAGTCGAACCGACCTACTCGGATTTGCAATCCGGTGCATAACCGCTTTGCTACCGCGCCTTGTCTGGTTCAACCCGACAGACCGCCGGATTGGGCGACTGGCCAGCCAGCCACCCGGGATCTGGAGCGGGAAACGAGTCTCGAACTCGCGACCTCAACCTTGGCAAGGTTGCGCTCTACCAACTGAGCTATTCCCGCGTTGTTTCAGAGGTCTGCGACGTTGGTGGCGTCGCGTCGTCTGAAGCCATTATTCTACACCAAAAATCGGCGACTTTCCCTGCGGATCGCCGCCGATATCGGCAAGCGGTCAGTGCTTGACCGCGGGCGGCTCCACGCTCGGGGCAGTCGCCGCTTCCAGAACCGGCTCCACCTCCGGCAGCGGCACCGGCTGGCGCTCCAGCGCCAGCTCCAGCACGCGGTCGATCCACTTGACCGGCACGATCTCCAGCCCCTGCTTGACGTTGTCCGGGATCTCGGCCAGGTCCTTGACGTTTTCCTCCGGGATCAGCACGGTGCGGATGCCGCCGCGCAGCGCCGCCAGCAGCTTTTCCTTCAGCCCGCCGATGGCGGTGACTTCGCCGCGCAGCGTGATCTCGCCGGTCATCGCCACGTCGGCGCGCACCGGGATGCCGGTCAGCGCCGAGACGATCGCGGTGGTCATCGCGATGCCGGCGCTCGGGCCGTCCTTCGGCGTGGCCCCGTCGGGCACGTGGATGTGGATGTCCTTCTTTTCGAACAGCTCATCGGCAATCCCTAACTGCCGGGCGCGGCTGCGCACCACCGTGCGCGCGGCCTCCACCGACTCCTTCATCACGTCGCCCAGCGACCCGGTGCGGATCACGTTGCCCTTGCCAGGCATGATCGCCGCCTCGATCGTCAGCAGGTCGCCACCGACCTCCGTCCACGCCAGCCCGACCACCTGCCCAACCTGGTTCTGCTGCTCGGCGCGGCCGAACGCATACTTGCGCACGCCGAGGAAGTCGGCCAGGTTGTCCGGCGTGACGACCACGGGCTTGGTCATCTTGCCCAGCAGCAGGCCCTTGACCACCTTGCGGCAGATGCGCGAAATCTCGCGCTCCAGCGCGCGCACGCCGGCCTCGCGCGTGTAGTAGCGCACGATGTCGCGCACGGCGGCCTCGGTCACCTCCAGCTCGTCGTCCTTGACCCCGTTGTGGGCGCGCTGCTTCGGCAGCAGGTAGCGCAGCGCGATGGCCACCTTCTCGTCCTCGGTGTAGCCCGAGAGGCGAATCACCTCCATGCGGTCCAGCAGCGCCGGCGGGATGTTGAGCGAGTTGGACGTGGCCACGAACATCACGTCCGACAGGTCGAAGTCCAGCTCGACGTAGTGGTCCTGGAAGGTGTGGTTCTGCTCCGGATCCAGCACCTCCAGCAGCGCCGAGGCCGGGTCGCCGCGGAAGTCCATGCCGAGCTTGTCGATCTCGTCCAGCAGGAACAAGGGGTTGCGTACGCCCACCTTGGTGAGGTTTTGCAGCACCTTGCCCGGCAGCGCGCCGATGTAGGTGCGCCGGTGGCCGCGGATCTCGGCCTCGTCGCGCATGCCGCCCAGCGCCATGCGCACGTACTTGCGCCCGGTGGCCTTGGCGATCGACTGGCCCAGCGACGTCTTGCCGACGCCGGGCGGCCCGACCAGGCACAGGATCGGCGCCTTGACCTTGTCGACGCGCTGCTGCACCGCCAGGTACTCCAGGATGCGCTCCTTGACCTTCTCCAGCCCGTGGTGGTCGGCGTTGAGCACCTCATCGGCGTAGGCCAGATCGTGCCGGATCTTGGTCTTCTTGCTCCACGGCAGGTTGACCAGCACGTCGATGTAGTTGCGCACGACGGTGGCCTCGGCCGACATCGGCGACATGAGCTTGAGCTTCTTGAGCTCGCTCTCGGCCTTCTTGCGCGCCTCCTTGGGCATGCGCGCGGCCTTGATCTTCTTCTCCAGCTCCTCGAGGTCGGCGCCCTCCTCGCCCTCGCCGAGCTCCTTCTGGATCGCCTTGACCTGCTCGTTGAGGTAGAACTCGCGCTGGTTCTTCTCCATCTGGCGCTTGACGCGCCCGCGGATGCGCCGGTCGACGTTGAGGATCTCGACCTCGGCCTCCAGTTGCGCAAACAGATTTTCCAGCCGCGCAACCAGCCGCTCCAAATCCAGCACGCTCTGCTTGGCCTCGAGCTTGAGCGGCAGGTGGGCAGCGATGGTGTCGGCGAGCCGCCCCGGATCGTCGATGCTCGCGATCGAGGTCAGGATCTCGGCCGGAATCTTTTTGTTGAGTTTGACGTACTGGTCAAACTGCTGCATGACCGCGCGGCGCAGCGCCTCGATCTCGGTCGGGTCGGCGTCGCGCCGCTCCGCCTCGGCATCGACCGGCATGACGCTGGCGGAAAAATGCGTCTCGCCTTCTTCCACCTGCAGCACCTTGGCGCGCTGCACGCCCTCCACCAGCACCTTGACGGTGCCGTCGGGCAGTTTGAGCATCTGCAGGATGCTGGCGACGCAGCCCATGTCGAACAGGTCGCCGGGTTGGGGCTCGTCCTTGGCCGCGGTTTTCTGCGCGACCAGCATGATGCGCCGCTCGTTGGCCATCGCGGCCTCGAGCGCCTTGATGCTCTTGGGCCGCCCCACGAACAGCGGGATGACCATGTGCGGAAAGACCACCACGTCGCGCAGCGGCAGCAGCGGCAGCTCGACGGGCTGAGGGGGGAGCGCGGGGTGTCCGGACATCGGGAATTCCTTTCTCGCGGCTAAGTTGGGGGCGGCGAAGCCGGACTTCAAGCCCGCCCCCCTGCGCCGCCGGCACGGGGTCAGGCCTGCTTGGCCGCTTCGCGGTAAACGAGCAGGGGCGCCTTGCCTTCGGTGATCGTGGCCTCCTCGACGACGACGCGCTCGACGTTGTGCAGGCTGGGCAGCTCGAACATGGTGTCCATCAGCGCCTGCTCCAGGATGGAGCGCAGGCCGCGCGCGCCGGTCTTGCGCTGCAGCGCCTTGCGCGCGATCGCGCGCAGCGCGGCGGGACGCACCTCCAGCTCCACCCCCTCCATGCCAAACAACTCGGCAAACTGCTTGACGACGGCGTTCTTGGGCACCGTGAGGATGTCCACCAGGGCGTCCTCGGTCAGTTCGGCCAGCGCGGTCACCACGGGCAGGCGGCCCACCAGCTCCGGGATCAGGCCGTAGCGCACCAGGTCGTCCGGCTCCACCTGCGCGAACAGCTCGGTCAGCGGGCGCTCGCGCTTGCTGCGCACGGCCGCGCCAAAACCGATGCCCGAGGCTTCGGTGCGCTGCTCGATGATCTTTTCCAGGCCGGCAAACGCGCCCCCGCAGATGAACAGGATGTTGGTCGTGTCGACCTGCAGCATGTCCTGATTGGGGTGCTTGCGCCCGCCCTGCGGCGGAACGCTGGCGATCGTGCCTTCGATCAGCTTGAGCAGGGCCTGCTGCACGCCCTCGCCCGAGACGTCGCGGGTGATGGACGGGTTCTCGGACTTGCGGGTGATCTTGTCGATCTCGTCGATGTAGACGATACCGCGCTGGGCCTTTTGCACGTCGTAGTCGCAGGTTTGCAGCAGCTTGGCGATGATGTTTTCGACATCCTCGCCGACGTAGCCGGCTTCGGTCAGCGTGGTGGCGTCGGCCATCACGAAGGGCACATCCAGCTTGCGCGCGAGCGTGGCGGCCAGCAGCGTCTTGCCGCTGCCGGTGGGGCCGATCAGCAGGATGTTGCTCTTGGCCAGCTCGACACCGCTCTTTTTGACCGCGTCGTTGTGGCGCAGGCGCTTGTAGTGGTTGTAGACCGCGACGGCCAGGGTCTTTTTGGCGGCCTCCTGGCCGATGACGTACTGATCCAGGTGTTCCTTGATCTGCCCCGGCGTGGGCAGCGCGTCGGTCAGCGCCGCGGTCCCCAGTTCCGTGGCCGGTGCTTCGTCACGGATGATGTCGTTGCACAGGTCGATGCACTCGTCGCAAATGAAGACCGAAGGGCCCGCGATGAGCTTTTTGACCTCGTGCTGGCTCTTGCCGCAGAACGAGCAATACAGAGTCTTGTCGCGGCTACCTTTCTTGTCGGCCATGGGGAGTGCTGTATAGAGGGGTCGAAAAGGAAACGGTCGGACGGACCCGGATCACGCGCGCTTGTCGATGACTTTGTCGACCAGCCCGTACTCGGCCGCCTCGGCCGCGGACATGAAATAGTCGCGCTCGGTGTCGCGCTCGATCTTCTCCAGCGGCTGGCCCGAGCGCTCGCTCAGGATGCGGTTGAGGTCGGCGCGCAGGCGCAGGATCTCGCGCGCGTGGATCTCGATGTCGGTGGCCTGGCCCTGGGCGCCGCCCAGCGGCTGGTGGATCATCACCCGGGAGTTGGGCAGCGCAAACCGCTTGCCCTTGGCACCGGCCGCCAGCAGGAACGCGCCCATGCTGGCCGCCATGCCCACGCACAGCGTGGAGACATCCGGCTTGATGAAGTTCATCGTGTCGAAGATGGCCATGCCCGCGCTGACCGAGCCGCCCGGCGAATTGATGTAGAGCGAGATGTCCTTGTCCGGGTTCTCGCTCTCCAGGAACAGCAGCTGCGCGACCACCAGGTTGGCGGACTGGTCGTTGACCGGTCCGACCAGGAACACGACGCGCTCCTTCAGGAGGCGGGAGTAGATGTCATAGGCCCGCTCGCCCCGTCCCGACTGCTCGATGACCATGGGGACCAAGCCGAGGTTCTGTACGTCCAATGCGCTCATGCGTCGTCAGCTCCGAATCAAAGGGGTGTCCTTGGGGGCTTACTGTAACCGCTCGGGGCGGTTTGCGACGGCACCCCAAGAAAAAGGGCGGACCGGGGTCCGCCCTCGTGGGTGGGGCCATGCCGCCCCATGGACGGCAGCGGCCGCGCCAAGATCAGCCCTGGCCCATCAGCTCGGCAAACTCGATGCGCTTGGGCGTGACCTTGGCCTTGCCGAAAACGAAGTCGGCCACGTTGTTTTCGAGCACGATGGCCTCGATCTCCGACAGGCGCTCGGCGCTGGACTTGTACCAGCGCACGACCTCTTCCGGGTACTCGTAGGACGCGGCCAGCTCGCGCAGGTGGGCGTCGATCTGCTCCGGCGTGGCGCGCAGGTCGTTGGCCTTGATCAGCTCGGCCACCACCAGACCCAGGCGCACGCGGCGCTCGGCCTGCTGCTGGAACAGCTCGCGCGGGATGGGCGCCTTGTCGGCGTCCTTGATGCCGCGCTGCTTCAGGTCGTTGCGCGCGCCCTCGACCAGGCGGTCGATCTCGGCCTCCACCGCGGCCTTGGGCAGGTCGAGCTCGGCCGCCGCCGCCAGCGCATCCAGCGCGGCCGTCTTGTTGCGCGCCTGCAGGCGGAACTTGACCTCGCGCTCCAGGTTGCGGCGGATGTCCTCGCGCAGCGCCTCGAGCGTGCCCGCCTCGATGCCGAGGGACTTGATGAAGGCCTCGTCGACTTCGGGCAGGTGTTGCTGCTCGATCTTCTTGACCGTCACCAGAAAGTCCGCGGTCTTGCCGGCCACTTCCTTGCCGTGGTAGTCCTCGGGGAAGGCGAGCGGGAAGGTCTTGGACTCGCCGACCTTCATGCCCAGCACGGCGTCCTCGAACTCCTTGAGCATCTGGCCATCGCCCAGCACGAAGGCAAAGTCGGTGGCCTGACCGCCCTGGAAGGGCTCGCCGTCGATCTTGCCCTCGAAGTCGATGGTGACGCGGTCACCCGACTGCGCGGCCTCGCCGTCGGCACGGGCGGCAAAGGTGCGGCGCTGCTTGCGCAGAATGTCCAGCGTACGCTCGATGGCGGCCTCGTCGACCTCGGCCTGCAACTGCTCGACCTCGGTGGCCGACAGGTCCCCGATCTTGACTTCGGGGAACACCTCGAACACCGCCTCGAACGCCACCACGCCCTCGGGGGCGCCGTCCTTCTCGGTGATGCGCGGCTGGCCCGCCACGCGCAACTGCGCCTCGGCGACGGCGGCGTTGAAAGCCTGACCGACCTGGTCGTTCATGACCTCGTAGTGGACCGAATAGCCGTAGCGCTGCGCGACGACCGACATCGGCACCTTGCCGGGGCGAAAGCCGTCGAGCTTGACCTGGCGCTGCAGACGCTTGAGGCGGGTGTCCACCTCTTTCTGGATCGCCTCGAGCGGCAGCTCGAGCGTGATCTTACGCTCGAGCTTGTCCAGGGTTTCGACATTGACTGCCATGATTGCTCCTGTGTATCGAAGACGGACCTGCCCGCAGGACAAATCCAGGGATATTCCGCGGCGGCGAATCGCCCCCATCGGCACGCCAGCGACCTTCTTTGGCGGTTGCAGCGGTCTCAGCGACGATCGGTTGCCGCTTTGACCGCTCAGCCTGGCGATGCTGCCAACGGGGCGAACGCCACCCACACCCGACGGATCGGGCAAACTGGCAATTGTAGCGAAGCCCGCCGAGGGCCCCACGCGGGGAACCCCAAGCGGCAGCCCGCACCCATCTCCGCGCCCCGGCTCAGAGCCCCAGGACCGCGCTGCCCCATTGCCACGCCCACCACGTCAGCAGGCTGATCGCCGTGGCCGGCACCCCCACGGCCGCGTGCCGGCGCCAGTCGATCGCGACGCCGTCACGTCCGGCCAGATCGGCCACGATCAGGTTGGCGATGGAGCCGACGAGCAGCAGATTGCCCGCGTAGGTGCTGACCAGCGCCAGCGTGACCGCCTGGGCGTGATCGCCCAAATGTGGCAGCAGCAGCATGACCGCCGGCACGTTGGAGACGAGGTTGGACAGCGTCACGCCCGTGACGGCCAGCACCAGCGGGTCGGCCAGAGTGATGCCCTGGGCCGCCAGCGCCGCCACCGCCCGCGCCGCCAGCCCCGTACCTTCGAAGCCATGGTTGACGATGAACAGCCCGGCAAAGAGCAACAGCAACGGCCAGTCCACCAAGCCCATGACCTGGGAGGAGTGCATGCGCCGGCTCAGCAGCAGCACACCGGCCGCCACCAGCGCCGCAACCTCCCGCGGCCAGTCGGTGAACAAAAAGACGACGAGCAGCGCCCCCGCGACCAGCAAGCCCTTGGTGGCCTGCCACCGGTCGAAGGGCGGGCCGTCATCCACCTCGCTCGCACTGGCGGGCACGACCACGGCGCCGCTGCGCTGGCCGACCCGCAAGCGCCAGACCATCAGCCCCCACAAGCCGACCAGGGCCAGCAGCACCGGCGGCAGCGCGGCCTGCAGATAGGCGCCGAAGGGCACCCCCATGACGGAGCCGATCAGCATATTCTGCGGATTGCCGATCAGCGTCGCGGCGGAGCCGATGTTCGACGCGCAGGCCACCCCAACCAACCATGGGATCGGATCCCAGCCGCGCCGCCACGCGATGCGCACGACGACCGGCGTCACCGCCAGACACACCACATCGTTGGAGAACACCGCCGACAGCACCGCCACGACCGCCAGCAACGCCCCCATGAGCGCCGCGGGCGGCAGGGGCCAGCCCCCGACGGCACGCGTGACGGCCGCGTAAAAGCCCCCCAGGCGCATTTGCGCCGACACCAGCATGAAGGCAAAGAGCAGCACCACCGTCGGCAGATCAATGGCGGCCGCAGCCTCCGCCACCGACCAGCCATTGACCGCGATCATGGCGATGGCCCCCAGCACCGCCACGCCGGTGCGGTCCAGGCGCAGCCGCGGCAGCCCCCCGAGGAACATGCCCAGATAGACGACGGCAAACACCGCCGCGGTGGCGGCGTGGCGGACATCGGGATCGGCCCAGAACGCAATCATGGAGTACTACCGCCAGTTCTCCACCTGCAAGCCGCTGACCCGATGGAATTCGCCGACGTTGGAGGTGACCACGATCAAGCCACGTGCCACAGCGGTGCCGGCAATCACAGCATCATAGGCGCCGATGGGCTGGCCCTTCGACTTCAGGGCAGCGCGAATCGCCGCCGTAGCTCGCGCATCCGCCTCATCGAACGGCACAGTGCTGACGACCGAGAAAAAGGCGTCGAGCACCGGGGTCAGTTTCCGGGCACGCTCACTGTTCAAAGCCAACCCGTAGTCGATCTCCATGCGCGTCAGCGCGGAGACGACGATTTGTCTTGGTGAGAGCGCTTTGATGCGCGCCATCACGCCCGGCTGGCCCTTGACGAAGTCCGAGACCGTGCAGGTGTCGAGCAGGTACTTCATGCCAGCGGATCGTCCACTGGCGGCTTCAGCCGATCACGACCGGCCTCGAACCGGGGCGCATCGGCCATGCCCGTGAAGTCCAACACGGCTTGCGGCCACTGTGGCTGGGACTGGTGGGCCAGCCATTCGCTAACCGCCCTGCGGATCAGCGCGTTGCGGCTCTCGCCGACCTGCTGGGCCATGGCGTTCAGCTTCTGCCCGGTGGCGTCGTCGAGATAGATGTTGAAGTGCATGGCGCCCACCCCAAGCAACATATAACACGTGCATATGTTATGCGCTGCGGTGAGCCATGACATGGCTTCAACCTCTGCGCGCCCCCCCCCAGTAGCCATCGCACGAAGACGTATCTGGCGACCGAACCGTGTGGAAGGCCCGCTCGCCACCCGGGCCATGATCGTGGTGCGCGGGGGGGGACTCGAACCCCCACGGTGTCGCCACCATCAGGACCTAAACCTGGTGCGTCTACCAATTTCGCCACCCGCGCGCTGGCGGGCCGGATGGTGCCCGCACAAACGAGGGCCGATTGTAGCCGGGCGTCGCACTGCCCTCGGCGGCGCGGCGGGTCAAAACAGCTCGACGTCGCGTTCCGCGCCGCGCTGCGGGGACGGCTCGCCGATCTGGACGGCGGTTTCGAACCCCCGAACGGCGTTGCGCCCCTCGGCCTTGGCCAGGTAGACGGCCCGGTCGGCGCGCTCGAAGGCGTCGGAGGGGGTGTCGTGCTCCCGCACGACCGTGTAGCCGATGCTGACCGTGATGCGCCCCACCTGCGGAAAGGGGTAGTCCTCGACGTTGCGGCGCAGGCGCTCGAAGGCCGCAGCGGCGGCCTGCGCATCGCAGGCGCGCACCAGTGCCACGAATTCCTCGCCGCCAAAGCGGTACAGCCGATCGTCGTGCCGGAAGGTGCTGCGCAGAATCCGTGCGATCAGCAGCAGCACCTCGTCGCCGATCAAGTGGCCGTAGCGGTCGTTGACCGATTTGAAGTGGTCGACATCGACCACGGCCAGCCAGTAGGGCCCGTGGCAGCGGCGCTGCTCGCCCGGAGCATCTGCGGGGGCGGGGTCGCGCTGCGTGGCCTTGAAAAACGTGTCGTCGAACGACTTGCGGTTGAGCAGCCCGGTCAGGGTGTCGCGCTCGCTGGAGTCGAGCAGGTTGATGAAGTTCTCGAAAATCCGCGCCATGCCCTCCACCACGCGCACCGAATGCGTGGCCGGGGCATGGTCCAAGCGGGCTTCGATGAGCAACCGGCGCTCGGACTCGGTGATCAAGGGCACCAACAGGTGCGCTTCGCCCTCCCCGACGATGACGCGCGATTGACCGGTGCGCCATGCTTCGACCCGGGCCGGGTCATCGTCCACCCGGGGCAGATCGGCCAGGGGAGCCCAGGGGGCGGAGGATTGCGGAACGGCCATGCCCCGTTCCAGCCGCGCGCGGGTCAGCAATCGGTCTTGCCCTTCGTCAGGCAGGGCCTCCCACAGCACGACGCTGCGCGCCTCCAGCAACGGCAGCAGCACCTCCACCAGCGTGGCGTCCATACTGTCGCGGTCTTTCCCGCGCGTCAGGCGCGCGAGCTGCTCGAGATGTTGCAAGACCTGACGCATGACTCCCCGCCTAGCTTGTTTGTTGATGTTTTTGTGAGGGGACTGATGACCCTAAATGATCTATCGTAACACCCCTCGGTCGCCGGACAAAATCGTTGCGACATGGCGCTGTGGCAACATCGCGACATGTCGCTGGCCTCCGGTATCGATCATTACGAGAACTTTCCCGTCGCGTCCATCCTGTGCCCGCGGCGCTGGCGCTCGGCGGTGGTGGCGATTTACCGCTTTGCCCGCACGGCCGACGATCTGGCCGATGAGGGGGACGCGGCGGCACCGGACCGATTGGCGGCATTGGCCACCTTGCGCCAGGCACTGCGGATCATGTGGCACGGCGGGCAGCCGTCACTGGCGCTGCCCCCGGCATGGACGCCCATGCTGACCGCTCTGGACGATGCGCGGCGCCGCCACGATCTGCCGCTGCCCCCCCTGGAGGCGCTGCTGGATGCGTTCCAGCAGGATGTGCGCTGGAGCGCCGAGGGGCGGCGCTACCGCGACGACGCGGAGCTGCTGGCGTATTGCGCCCGATCGGCCAACCCGATCGGCCGCCTGCTGCTGCACCTGGCGGGTGTACGCGGCGCCGAAGCCGAGCGCGAAAGCGATGCCATCTGCACGGCCCTGCAACTCATCAACTTTTGGCAGGACCTGGGGCAAGATCTGGCGCGGGGGCGCTGCTATCTGACGGACGCCACCCTGCGGGCGCACGGACTGCCCGCGCAGGGGGATGTGCGCGCGCTGCCGGAAGCGGCGCTCGCGCCCCTCGTGCTGGAAGGCTGCCGCCGCGCGCGGGCGCTGCTGCGGCAGGGCTGGGGGCTGCCCACTCGCCTGCGCGGGCGCTTTGGCTGGGAGTTGCGGCTGGTCCTGCAGGGCGGGCTGCGCGTGCTGGAGCGGATCGAGGCCGTTGGCGGCCGCACCCTCACCCACCGGCCCCGCCTGCGCGGCGGCGACTGGCCGATGCTGCTGGCCCGCGCCATCCGGCACCGCCCCCCGGCAGCGCCGGCGAGCGGCTCGACGCGCCCGACCCGTGACGCGGAGGGGGCATGAACGCCACGGACCCCTTGCAGCAGGCCCAGGCCTACGCCCAGCAGCGGGCCGCCGCCTCCGGCAGCAGCTTTTATTACGCCTTTTTGTTTTTGCCGCCGGCGCGGCGGGCGGCGATCACGGCGTTCTACGCCTTCTGCCGCGAGATCGACGACGTGGTCGACGAGGTGAGCGACCCCGGCGTGGCGCAGACCAAGCTGGGCTGGTGGCGCCAGCAGGTGCTGCGCGCTTTTGGCGACGGCGCGCCGCCCGAGCACCCCGCCCTCGTGGCGTTGCGCCCACACATCGCGCCGTACGGCCTGACGGCCGAGCCGTTGTTGCAGATCATCGACGGCTGCGAGATGGATCTGCAGCAAAGCCGCTATCTGGACTACCCGGGGTTGCAGCGCTACTGCCACCTGGTCGCCGGCGTGGTGGGCGAGGTGGCGGCCCGCATCTTTGGCCAGACCGAAGCGCAGACCACCGCCTACGCGCACCGGCTGGGGCTGGCGTTTCAGCTCACCAACATCATCCGCGACGTGGGCGAGGATGCGCTGCGCGGCCGCATCTATTTGCCGATCCAGGAGCTGCAGCGCTTCGACGTCAAGGCGCACGAGCTGCTCAAACGCGGCATTGGGGCCGAGCCGTCGTTCCCGCAGCGGTTTGCGGCGTTGATGGCCTTCCAGATCGAACGCGCACTGGCCACCTACGACGAGGCGATTGCCCTGTTGCCCAGCGCGGATCGGCGCGCGCAAAAACCGGGGCTGATGATGGCCAGCATCTACCGCACGTTGCTGCGCGAAATCGCGCGGGAGCCCGCCCTGGTGCTGACCCAGCGGGTCGGGCTGACGCCGCTGCGCAAATTCTGGCTGGCGTGGAAGATGCAAGCCTTGGGGCGGTTTTGAACACGGTGGCACCGCGCACGCTCACGGTCATCGGCGGGGGCTGGGCGGGGCTGGCCGCCGCCGTGGCCGCCTCCGACGCTGGCTGGGGCGTGACGGTGCTGGAAGCCGCGCCCCATTGGGGCGGACGGGCGCGCCGGCTGCCAGCCGACGACCGGCACGGCAACACCGCCGCCTTGGACAATGGCCAGCACATCCTGATCGGCGCCTACACCGCCACCCTGCGCCTGATGCGCCGCCTGGGGGTGGACCTGGAGGCTGCCCTGCAACGCATGCCGCTGGCCTTGCCCTACCCCGACGGCACCGGTCTGGCACTGCCCCGCTGGGCGGATCGTCTGCCGGGGCGGCTGGCTCCCTGGGGCCTGGCCGCTGCCCTGCTGTGCGTGCGCGGTTGGTCTGCGGGTGAGCGGTGGGCGATGCTGCGTGCCGCCGGCCGCTGGCAGCGCCAAGCCTTTGCCTGTGCGGCAACGGCCACGGTGGCGGACCTGTGCGCCGAGCTGCCGCCGCGGGTGGTGGCGGAGCTGATCGAGCCGCTGTGCGTCGCCGCCCTCAACACCCCGATGGCGCGGGCGAGCGGGGCGGTGTTTTTGCGTGTGCTGCGCGATGCGCTGCTGGGGGAGGCGGTGCCGCCGTTCGCGCCCAGCGACTTGCTGATTCCACGGGTCGACCTGGGGCAATTGCTGCCCGACCCCGCCACGGCCGCGCTGCGCCGCGCGGGGGCACACTTGCTGACCGGCGCCCGTGCGGTCGCGCTCGACCGTGCGCCCGACCGCAGCGATTGGCGCATCACTTTGGGCAGTGGCCGGGTCGTCCAATCGACCGCCGTGATCCTGGCCTGCCCGGCGTGGGAGGCGGCACGGCTGCTGGCTGGCATGCGCGACCTTGCGGGGGATGGGCCGGACGGTGTTGCCCCGTGGATAGAGCAGGCGCGGGCGTTGACACACACCCCGATCGCCACGGTCTATCTGAATCCGCCCGCTGGTTGGCGTTGGCCCGCCGCCACCCCGATGCTGGCGCTGCGCAGCGATGGCCGCGGGTCCCCCGCGCAATTCGTGTTTCGCCGGGCGGTGCCGAAGGACGGGTGGGATGGCCTGGCCTTCGTGGCCAGCGCACCCGACCCCGCCCTGGCGGCCAACCGGTCGGCCCTGACCGAGGCGGTTCAGGCGCAGGCGGCGTCAGCGCTGGGATTGCACGGTGGTGCGGTTCGACAAACCGTCATGGAAAAGCGCGCCACCTTCGCCTGCACGCCCGGCCTGCGCCGGCCGGCCGCGCGCATCGCCGACGGGCTGGTGGCTGCCGGCGACTACGTGACGGGCCCCTACCCCGCCACGCTGGAGGGCGCCGTGCGCAGCGGGCTGGCGGCGGTGGCGGCGCTCACCCCTGCCCCTTCGCTGCGGCCTTGAGCACCTGATAGGCGGGCCGGGCGTGGCAGCGCTGCAGCCAGTCGTGCACGCGCGGGAAGGCGTGCATCAGCTCCTGCGACGGGCGCGCCCAGTTGGCCACGCAGGCCACGCACAGGTCGGCGATGGTGAAGCGCGCTGCCGCCAGATGGTCGTGCCCCTGCGCGGCGCGCGCTGCCAGATGGTCTTCCAGCACCCGCAGCGGCACGCGCAGGCGCTTTTCGGCGGCGGCGAGCTTGTCGGCATCGCGCCGCTCGGGCGGCAGGCCCAGGCGGTGCATCAGCACGCACAGCGCGTCGGCCTCCAGCTCGGTGACGGCCCAGAACGCCCAGCGCAGCGCCTCGGCGTCCTCCGCCGGGCCGGCCGGCGCGAGGTCGCTGCCGTCACCCTTGCCGTAGTGCCGCGCCAGATACAGCGCGCAGGCCATCGACTCCCACACCACCACGCGCCCCTGCGGCCGCTCGTCGACCAGCACCGGGATGTGGCCGTTGGGGTTGAGGGCCAGGAACTCCGGCGTGCGCGTCGCCCCGCCCTGATACGGCGTCGGCACGTGGGTGTAGGGCAGGCCCAGCTCCTGCGCGGCCCACAGCGGCCGCACCGCGCGCGAGGCAAAGATGCCGTAGATCGTCAGCGCCATCGGTTCATGCTCCTCAATGCTCATTGCCTTGGCCGCCCAGTGCCTCACACCAGGCCCAGCCGCTCACACAGTTCTAGCAGATGCGCCACCTGCGCGTTCGGGCGCTCGTGCGGCTGCGGCTGCACGCTGCCGGCGTGCAGCGCGCGCGCCATGTCCCCGCCGCCGCAGCCGCAGTCCTTCGGCTGCACGGTGGCGTCCCAGTCGTGGCCGTGGCGGTTGACCCAGACGGCGGCCAGCCCCGCGCGGCGCGCGCCGACCACATCCAGCAGCGGGTCGTCGCCGACGTGCAGCGCCGCCTGCGGCGCCGCGCCCGCCGCCGCCAGCGCCGCCTGGTAGATGCCGGGGTGCGGCTTGGCCACACCCGCCTCGCGCGCGCCGACGTGGGCGACGAAGTAGTCGCCCAGGCCCACGCGGCGCACGTCGGCGTTGCCGTTGGAGACCGCCACCAGCGGCCAGCGCGCCGCCAGCCGCTCCAGCGCCGGGCGCGCGTCCGCGAACAGCTCGACGCGCTGGCGCTCGGCGTAGAACACCTCGAACGCCGGTTCCGCCAGCGCCGGGTCGTCGCCGCTTTCACGCAGCGCGACGCGGATCGCCTCGCGGCGCAGGAAGGTCAGGTCGTGGTGGCGGTCCGGGTGATCGCGCTGCACGCCGGCGCGCACCGCGCGCGCCCAGACGCGGTCGCGCAGCCGCGCGGCGGTGGCAGGCGCGTGCGCCTCCAGCCACGCCTGCAGCGCGGCCTCGGCGCGCTCGATGGTGGGCCGCATCGGCCACAGCGTGTCGTCCAGGTCGAGGGTCAAGGCCCGCAGGCCGGCAATGTCCATCATCGTGCTCCAGAATACCACCATGCGCATGCACCCCGAACCC
Source organism: Tepidimonas fonticaldi (assembly GCF_007556755.1). Taxonomy (GTDB): domain Bacteria; phylum Pseudomonadota; class Gammaproteobacteria; order Burkholderiales; family Burkholderiaceae_C; genus Tepidimonas; species Tepidimonas fonticaldi. The sequence continues at coordinate 19,177 of NZ_VJOO01000008.1, forward strand.
GCCTACACCCACGGCCAGCCCGCCCGCACGGGCATCCTGTGGATCAACCTCGGCACGCCCGAGGCGCCGACCCCGGCGGCGCTGCGGCGCTACCTGGGCCAGTTCCTCGGCGACCCGCGCGTGGTGGAGTTGCCGCGCGCGCTGTGGTGGCCGATCCTGCACGGCATCATCCTGAACGTGCGGCCGCGCAAGTCGGCGGCCAAGTACGCCACCATCTGGACGCCGGAGGGCTCGCCGCTGAAGGTGTGGACCGAGCGGCAGGCCAAGCTGCTGCAGGGCCTGCTGGGCGAGCGCGGCCACCACGTGACGGTGCGCTGGGCCATGCGCTACGGGGAGCCGGCTATCGCGCGCGAGCTGGAGGCGCTCAAGGCCGCCGGCTGCACGCGCGTCCTGATCCTGCCGGCCTACCCGCAGTATTGCGCCGCCACCACCGCCAGCGCCTTCGACGAGGTGTGGCGCTGGGCTGGCGCGCGGCGCTGGGCGCCGGAGCTGCGCTTCGTCAACCACTACCACGACGACGCCGGCTACATCGGGGCGCTGGCCGCGCGCGTGCGCGCGCACTGGGCCGAGCACGGACGGCCCGAGCGGCTGGTGATGAGCTTCCATGGCATGCCGGCGCGCACGCTGCAGCTCGGCGACCCCTACCACTGCGAATGCCACAAGACCGGCCGGCTGCTGGCCGAGGCGCTGGAGCTGCCGCCCGGGCAGGCGGTCGTGACGTTCCAGTCGCGCTTCGGCAAGGCGAAGTGGTTGCAGCCGTACACCGAGCCGACGCTGGTGGAACTCGCGCGCCAGGGCGTGGGCCGGGTGGACGTGGTGTGCCCCGGCTTCACCGCCGACTGCATCGAGACGCTGGAGGAAATCGACCAGGAGGCGCGCGCAGCCTTCCTGTCCGCCGGCGGGCGGGAGTTCCATTACATCCCGTGCCTGAACGACGACCTGGGCTGGCTGCGGGCGCTGGCGGATCTGGCCGAGCGGCACCTGGCCGGCTGGCCGACGCGCACGCCGCACGACCCCGCCGCCGCCGAGGCCACGCGCCAGCGCGCGCGGGCGCTCGGTGCGGCGATGTGAGGCGCGATGGACCCGCCGACGAGCGGAAACCGCCGCGTCAAACGTCGCCCTCCAGAAACCGCTGCACCAGATCCAACTGCGCCGGCACATTGAGGGCGGGGGCATGGCCGCAACCCGCCACGGTCACCACCACCGCCCGCGGCCCCCGGTCGCGCATCGCCTCGGCCGTCTCGGGCAACAGCAAATCGGAGTCGGCCCCGCGCAGGCACAGCACGGGCACGTCCAGGCTGTCGTAGACCGGCCACAGGTCGTAGTCGTGCGGATGGTGGATGAACTGCTGCACCATCGCCGGGTCGTAGTGCGGCGTTACCCGACCGTCCGGCAGCCGGCGCACCGACGTCTCGGTCAACCGCCGCCACTGGGCATCGGACAGGTAACCGTACGGCTGGTACACCGTGCGGAAGTAGGCCTCCAGCGCCGACACGGTGTCGAACGCTGCCGGATTGCCGGCGTAGGTACGGATGCGCTGCACGGCGGCGGGCGCCAGCGCCGGGCCGATGTCATTGAGCACCAGACGGCGAATGCGCCCCCGCAGCGGCCCGGCCGCGCAGACCATGCCGATGGCGCCCCCCATCGACGTGCCCACCCAGTGCGCACGCTCGATGTCGAGTTGATCGAGCAACGAGGTGGCCAGCCGCGCGTAGAAGGCCAGGCAGTACTCCTGGGCCGGATCGGGGCTCCACTGGCTCAGCCCGCGGCCGATCGTGTCCGGGCACAGGACGCGATAGCGCGGACTCAGCCAGGCGGCCAGTTCGTCCATGTCGCGGCCGGTGCGGGCCAGCCCGTGCCAGGCCAGGACGACCGGCGCATCCTCCGGCCCCCAGTCCATGAAGTGGATCTCGCGGCCCTCGCACACGAGGTAGCGCGAACGCGGGGCGGCCACGGTGGCGGATGCGGAAGCGGTGCTCATGCGGACGTCTCCGGACGAAGGGGGGAACGGTCGGCGCGCTCGCGCAACCAGCCGACGATGCCATTGGGAAAGCGATAGACGCACACCACGAACAGCACCCCCAGCCACAGCAGCCAGCGGTCCGGCGAAACGAGCTGCGACAGCACCGGCACCCCCTCGACACCGCCGGCCGCCAGCCGCATCAGATCCTGCAAGTAGTTTTGCGCCAGCACGAACAGCACGCTGCCGACCACCGCGCCGTACAGCGTGCCCATGCCCCCGATCACCACGATGAGCAGCACATCGAGCATGATCTCGAAGCTCAACGACGTGTCCGGCCCGTTGTAGCGCAGCCAGATGGCCAGCATCGCCCCCGCCAGGGTGGCAAACAGCGCCGCCAAAACATTGCCCAGCGTGCGATAGACGACGGTGCGGTAGCCGATGGCTTCGGCACGGAAATCGTTCTCGCGGATGGCCTGCAGCACCCGCCCGAACGGTGAATTGACAATGCGCAGCATCAGCAGCACCAGCGCCACGGCCAGCACGAGCAGGCCGTAGTAGGTGATCAGCCGGCCGTCGATCAGCACGCCCAGCACCTCTTCCTCGAACGGCTCGAAGCTCGGGCTCAGCAGCTCGGGCAGGCGAAACGTCAGCCCATCCTCGCCCCCGGTGAACTCGGACAACTGCGACGCCAGCGTCTGGAACGCCGAGGCCACCGCCAGCGTCACCATGGCGTAGAAAATGGCGCGCACCCGCAGGCTGAACAGGCCGATGGCCAGGGACAGCGCCAGCGACAGCAGCAGCGCCAGGACGATGCCGGTGCCCAGCGCGGCCCAACCCTCGCCCATGCGGGTGGAGGCGATCGCCACCCCATAAGCGCCGATGCCAAAGAACATGGTGTGCGCGAAGCTGACGATCCCGGTGTAGCCCAGCAACAGGTCGTAGCTGGCCACGAGCACGACGAAGATCAGGATCTTGGCCGCGACATTGAGCGATTTGCTGCCGGGCAGGGCAAACGGCGCCACCAGCAAGGCCAGCACGATCAGCACCAGGGCCAACGCGAGCCAACGGCTGCGCGGCAGGTCGTGGGAGAGCAGTCGATGCAGCATGGTCGCCCCCCGTTCAGCGTGCGGCCACCGGATACAGCCCGTTGGGCCGCCACAGCAGGATGGCGACCATCAGGCCGATGTTGGAAAACAGCGCCACCTTCGGCGCCAGAAAGCCGGTGTAATTGGCCATCAGCCCCACCAGCAGCGCCCCCACCAGGCAGCCAAACGAGGACCCCAGCCCGCCGATGATGATGACGATGAACAGCAGAACATTGATCTGCGCGCCCATCTGCGGCGTCACCATCTGCTGGTACAACCCCCACATCACGCCCCCCAGCCCGGCCAGCGCCGAGCCGGCGACGAACACGCCGACGAACAGGCGCCGCACGCGGTAGCCCAGGCTCTCCACCATCTCCAGGTCCTGCACGCCGGCGCGGATCAGCAGGCCGATCTTGGTGCGGTTGAGCAGATAAAGCATGGCCAGCAGCACCGCGGAACCGATCGCCACCGCCAGCACGCGGTACTTCTCCACCGCGGCATCGCCCCACAGCAGGGCACCACGCAACGCCTCGGGCAGCGGCAGCGGGGTCTGCTCCGGCCCCCAGATCACCTTGATCAGCTCCTCCCCGATGATCATGCCGCCCATGGTGATGAGGATTTGCTTGAGGTGCTGGCCATACACCGGCCGCACCACCACACGCTCGAAGGCATAACCGATCGCCCCGGTGACCGCCATCGCCACCCCCATCGCCGCGAAGATGGCGATCAGGTTGGCCGCCAGCGAGGCGCTGCCGGTCCAGTCCGCCATGCCCGCCAACACCGTCGTCGCCACGAAGGCGCCCAGCGCGATGAACACACCGTGGCCGAAATTGAGCACATCCATCAGGCCGAAAACCAGCGTCAGCCCCGACGCGATGACGAAAATGATCATGCCCATGGCCAGACCGGCGACGGTGAGCGTCAGCCACGTCGGTACAGAACCTACCAGTGGCAGTGCCACGGCCATCAAGGCGGCCACCAGCAGCAGCGGAATCCAGTCCAGCCGGACCTTGGCGAGGGCCACCTCGGCCGCCGGCAGGGGGGAAGTGACGGTGTTCACGTCGGTGTGCTCCTCGTTCAACCGTGGGCCGCCAGCGACAGGCCCAACAGGCGCTGCTGCAGCGCCGCATCCTCGACCAGCTCGGCCATCGACCCGCGGTGCACGACGCGCCCGTCGTCCATCACCGCCACGGTGTCGCCCAGGGCCTTGGCCATGGCAAAGTTCTGCTCCACCAGCAGTACGGTGGTCTGGGTTTGCTTGAGCTCGCGCAAGGCACCGATCAAGTTCTGCACGATCGCGGGGGCCAGGCCCTTGCTCGGCTCGTCGATGAGCAGCAGCTCGCGCGGCTCCACGATGGCGCGCGCGACCGACAGCATTTGCTTTTGCCCGCCCGAGAGTTTGCCGGCCGGATACAGCCAGAATTTGCGCAGCGCCGGAAACAGCGAAAAAATCCATTCCAGCCGGGCGGTGTCGATGTCGTCCACCCTGCGAGCGCTGCGCGCCGCCAGCAGCAGGTTGTCCTTGACCGACAAGTCACCGAAGATCCCCATGTTCTCTGGCACGTAGGCGATGCCGCGGCGGGCGATCTCGGGCGTGGACAGGGCGACGCCGGCACCGCCGATCGGTTGCCCCGCGAAGGCGATGCGGCCGCTGCGCGCGGGCCACAGCCCCATGATCGTGCGCAAGGTGGTCGTTTTGCCGGCGCCGTTGCGCCCCAGCAGCATGGTCACCTGCCCGCGCGGCACGGACAGGTCCACCCCGTGCAGGATGTGGTACTGGCCGATGTACGTGTGCACACCCTCCAGGCTCAGGACGGGGGGCGCTGCACTCATGCCGCGACCTCCACATCCAGGCCCAGATAGGCCCGTTGCACCACCGGGGAGGCGATCACCGCCTCCGGCTCGCCATCGGCCACGAGCTGCCCGTTGTGCAGCACGATGATGCGGTCGGCCAGCTCCCGCACGACGTCCATCTTGTGCTCGACCAGCAAAATGGTCTTGGTCTTGTCCGCCTTGAGCGCACGGATCAGGTTCAGGACCACGGGCACGTCATCCACACTCATGCCCGCGGTGGGCTCGTCGAACATGAACACCTGTGGCTCAAGCGCCATCAGAATCGCAACCTCCAGCTTGCGTTGGTCACCATGAGGTAACGCGGCGGCAGGAACATCCTGCTTGTCGGCCAGGGCAACGGCGGCAACGATCTCGCGTGCGCGCCCCAGCAACTCGCGGCGGTCACTCCAGATCTGCCACAGGTTTAGCCCCTCCCCCGCGCGCGCCTGCACCGCCAAGCGGACGTTCTCCAGCACCGTCAGGCGCGGGAACAACTGCGTCAACTGAAAGGCTCGCCCCAGGCCGGCGCGGGTGCGCTCGGCCGCGCCCAGACCGGTCAGGTCCTGACCGTTGAGCCGCACGCGGCCCGCGGTGGCGCGGATCTGCCCCGAGATGAGGTTGAAGTACGTCGTCTTGCCCGCCCCGTTGGGGCCGACGATGGCCGTCAGCGTCCCCGGCGCGAAGGTGCAGCTCACCCCATCGACCGCGACGTGCCCGCCGAAGCGGACCGTCAGTCCCTCCGTCTGCAGCATGGTGGCCCCCGGCGCTCAGCGCTTGTTGCGGATGGGCACCTGCATTTCCTCCGGCTTGATTTCGCGCACCAGCTCGGGCACGCCCCACGGGAAGGCCGGGTCCACCTTGATGCGGAAGTGGTACATGGCCTGCATCGCCTGATGGTCCTCGGGGCGGAAGGTCATCTCCCCCTTCGGCGTCTGGAAGCGCATGCCCTCCATCGTCTTGATCAGCTTGTTGGTGTTGGTGTCGCCTTGGGTCTTTTTCAGCGCCTCGACGATCGCGATGGCCGCGCTCATGCCCCCGCGGTGAAGAAGTCCGGCGGCGACTTGAAGCGCTTATAGTGGTTGGCCACCAGCCATTCGTTGACCGGATTTTTGGGGATACCGAAGTAGTAGTACGTGGCGCCCTCCATGCCAGGGAAGTTTTTGTAGGCCGCCATGGCGGGCAGAATGTTGCCGCCCGTGGCGATTTCGATGCCGTGGCGCTTCAGATCGAGGTCGGCGATCTTGAACGGGTTGCCGGCCCCGGCCCAGATGATGAAGATGACCTTGCGGCCGGGCTGGTCCTTGAGCTTGTCGATCAGTCGCTGCGCCCCGGCCGTGAAGTCGGTGGTGTTGGTGGGCAGATATTCCTCGTGGACCAGCTTGGCCTTCTTGAGCGCTTGTTTGAAGGCGGCGACCCCATCGCGGCCAAAGGCGTAGTCCTGCGCCAGCGTGGCGATGACCGTGCCCTCTTTGTCCAGCGCCACGGCGTTGGAGATCGCATCCTGCGAACTGTTGCGCCCCGTGCGGAAGATGTACTTGTTCCACTTGTCGCCGGTGATGGAATCGGCCACGGCCGGCTCCACGAGCAGGATCTTTTTGTACTCCTCGGCCACGGGCAGCATGGCCAGCGCCACGCCGGAGGACGTCGGACCGACCGCGATGTCGGCCTTGTCGTCGCCGTACGCGGCGGCGAGCAGGCTCTTGCCCACGTCGGGCTTGCCCTGGTCGTCCTTCTCGATCACGACGATCTTTTTGCCCGCCACGGTCATGGTGCCGCCCGTGGCGTACTCCAAGCCCATCATCAGGCCGCTCTGCGTCTGCTTGCCGTAGGCTTCCAGCGGCCCGGTCTTGCTGTAGACGTGGGCGATGCGGATTTCCTGCCCCGACTGGGCGTGCGCCACGACGGCGGAACATGCCAAGGCCACGACGGCCAGACGGCGGGTGAAGTCAACCATATCTGTCTCCTCTGTGCGGTGGGACCCGGCGGCGCCGATGCGCGCGCGGTCCCCGCCACAGAAGCAGAACCCATGCCAAGCGAAAACGGGGCCAAACACCCCGGGTTAACCCGCAAATGGGGGCGGTCTATGTCCAGATTTCAGACACCCGCGACGGTTGGCGGTGTCCAACTTTCAGGCAACGGTCAAATTCTGGACACCCCAAGCGGACAGCTTGGCATACAGCGTGGCGCGAGAGATCCCCAACAGCCGCGCTGCCCCCACGCGGTTGCCTGCGCAGCGGCGCAAGGCCGCTTCGATCGCTTCGCGCTCCACACGAGCGATGCGCTGCGGCAGGGGCTCGAATGGCTCGGCGGGCGGCGCGGGCTCCGGCTCCGCCACCACGGCGGACAGCGTCGCGCCTGGCTCCGGCGGCTGGGCGCCATCGAGGCCCCCGGCTGCCGCCACCGGCTGCGGGGATGCCTGCAGCGGCGCACCGGCCGCGGCCAACACGGACGCGACTTCGGGGGCATCGACCCGAGGGTTGTCGCACCGCAGGGCGATTTGCTCGAGCGCATTGCGCAGCTCGCGCACATTGCCGCGCCAGGGCTGCTCCATCAGCAGGGCCAAGGCCGCCGGCGTCAGCTCCAGCGCGGGAGTGCCGCTGCGCAGCGCAATGTCCTCGCACAGCATATCGACCAGCAAGGGGATGTCGCTGCGCCGCTCCCGCAGCGGGGGCACGCGGATCGGCAGCACGTGGAGGCGGTAGTACAGATCCTCCCGAAACCGTCCTTGCGCAACCATCTGCGCCAGGTCGCGCGAGGTGGCGGCGATCACCCGCACATCCACCGGCTCGACGCGGTTGGACCCCAGCGGTTCGATCTCGCCTTCCTGCAGGGCACGCAGCAGCTTGACCTGCACCGCCGGCGGCATGTCGCCAATCTCGTCCAGAAAGAGCGTGCCCCCATCGGCCAGCTTGAATTTGCCGTCGCGCGCCTTGCGATCGGCCCCCGTGTAAGCGCCGGGTGCCACGCCAAAGAACTCGGCCTCCAGCAGCGTCTCGGGCACGGCGGCGATGTTGACACCCACGAAGGCCCGCCCGGCCCGCGCCGACGCCGCATGGATGGCATGGGCGAGCAGTTCCTTGCCGGTGCCAGTCTCGCCCAGCAACAGCACGGGCGATGTGCTTTGCGCCGCGCGCCGCGCCTGTCGCTTGACCTCCAGCGCCGCGGGGCTGCGCCCGACGAAGCTGGCAAAGGTGTATTTGCTGCGCCGCTGGCGGGCCAGCTCGCGCCGGGCATCGTCCAAGTCCTGCTGCAGCCGGGCAAACTTGGCGATCAGGGGCTGCAGGGTCGTTTCGGGATGGTCGAACAACACGATGCCCAGCGCCCCGATGACCGTCCCCTGGTCATCGCGCAACGGGATGCGGCTGACGACGAAGGTGCCGGCGCGGTTGCTCAGCAAATCCACGAGGATCGGCTGCCCCGTCTCCAGCACGCGGTGCATTTGCGTGTTTTGCACCACCGCCGACACCGGCTGGCCGACGAAGTCCGATTCGCGCTCGAAGCCCAGCGCCGGCAGAAAGCGCCGGTACTGGTCGTTGATCCAGACCACGCGCGCCTGCCGGTCCACCAGCATCATGCCTTGGCTGGCGTTGGCAAACAGCTCGAACATCGAGCGCGCTGCCAGCTCCAGGATGCTGCGGGCATCGCTGGGCAGCTCGCCGGTCGGGGGCCTGTGCATCGCCATGGGCAAATGGTAGCCGCTGTCCGGGGAGATCGCGCCACGGCAGTCGCGCTACCATTGCCGGCCATGAGCCGCTCGCCCAAGCCCGACGACGACAGCCCCGGCCGCGTGCGCCTGGACAAGTGGCTGTGGGCGGCGCGCTTTTACAAGACCCGTGCCCTGGCGGCCGAGACCATCGACCGCGGCCGCGTGCTCGTCAACGGCACGGTGGCCAAAGCCAGCCGCGAACCGCGCGTGGGCGACGTCATCCAGATGCGCACCGGCGACGTCGTCCGCACCGTGGTCGTGCGGGGGCTGAGCACCGTGCGCGGCCCGGCCCCACAGGCCGCGCTGCTGTACGAAGAAACCCCCGAATCGATCGCTGCGCGCGAGCGGTATGCGGAGCTGCGCCGACTGGCGCCCGAGCCCGCCGCTACTCTTACCCAGGGCCGCCCCACCAAACGCGACCGCCGCCGCATCGAAGAATGGCGCGCAGCCCCCGGGCGCCGCGACTGGAACGCGCGCTGGAGCGCATCCCTGGACGATTGAACCCCCCATACCCCACCGGAGGAGGCCCCATGACCACCCGCTATCCCCTGCCCGATCTGGCCGACGTGCCCGAGGACATCCGCGCCCGCATCCTGGAGGTGCAGGAGAAAGCCGGCTTCGTGCCCAACGTCTTTTTGATGTTCGCCCGCCGCCCGGCGGAGTGGCGCGCCTTTTTCGCCTACCACGACGCGCTGATGATGCCGGAGACGGTCGGGCGCCCCTCCAACCTGACCAAGGGCGAGCGCGAGATGATCGTCGTGGCCACCAGCGCCGCCAACCAGTGCCTGTACTGCGTGGTGGCGCACGGCGCCATCCTGCGCATCTACGAGAAAAAGCCGCTGGTGGCCGACCAGGTGGCGGTCAACTACCGCAAGGCGGACATCTCGCCGCGCCAGCGCGCGATCCTGGACTTCGCGATGAAGGTGTGCCAGCGCTCGCACGAGGTCGAGGAGGCCGACTTCGCCGCGCTGCATGCGCACGGCCTGAACGACGAGGATATCTGGGACATCGCCGCCATCACCGCCTTCTTCGGCCTGTCCAACCGCATGGCCTCGTTCAGCGGCATGGTGCCCAACCCCGAGTTCTACCTGATGGGGCGGTTGCCGAAGGCCAAGTGACCGCGGCCGCGCGGCCCGGCCGGCGCCAGGGGGCGCCCCTGCCGGCGCGGCCGGCCTCAGGCGCCGGCGGTCAGCCGCGCGCGCAGCGCCTCGGGCAGGGGCAGCGAGCGCTGCGCCGGAAAGTCCACCCACACCACGGTGGCGCCGCCGTTGGCGTAGACGGTGTCGCCGCCGTCGCTGCGCCGCATCTCGTGGAACATGTCGAACGAGCGCTGGCCCAGCGCGCCGACGTAGCTGTGCACGATCACCTCGCCCGGGTACTCCAGCTGACGAAAGAAGTTGCAAAACGCGTTGACGATCACCGGCCCCTGGCCCTGCGGGTTGGCGGGCATCCCCCACTCGCCCATCCACTGCAGGCGCGCCGTCTCCATGTAGCGGAAGTAGATCGTGTTGTTGACGTGGCCCATCGCGTCCATGTCGCCCCAGCGGATCGGGATGGTCATGGTGTGGACGAGGCGTTTGTCGGCGGGTAAATCGAGTCGCATCGAGGGGTCCATCGTGTCGGTGGCTTGACAGCGATGGTACGGCAGGCGCCACTACAATCCGTCGCGCATCCGACAACGACGCCGGTGCGACACGCACCCGGCGAACGGCCACCCCCGAGGAAGACCCCAACGCCATGAAAACCCCGGCGCATCTGATCGAGCAATTCGGCCCCCGTGAGGCCATGGAGTACGACGTCGTCGTGGTCGGCGCCGGCCCGGCGGGGCTGGCCACCGCGATCCGGCTCAAGCAACTGGCCGCCGCCCAGGGGGCGGAGGTGTCGGTCTGCGTGCTGGAAAAGGGCTCCGAGCCGGGCGCACACATCCTGTCGGGCGCGGTGATGGACCCGCGCGCGATCACCGAGCTCTTCCCCGACTGGAAGGAGCGCGGCGCGCCGCTGAACCAGCCCGTCAGTGGGGACGAGGTGCTGTTCCTGCAACCCGAGGGGGCCATGCGCACCCCGGGCTGGCTGATGCCCGAGTGCTTTCACAACGAGGGCAACTACGTCATCAGCCTGGGCGCCGTCACCAAATGGCTGGGCGAGCAGGCCGAGGCGCTGGGCGTGGAGATCTTCCCCGGCTTCACCGCCGCCGAGGTGCTGTTCGATGACAACGGCGCGGTCAAGGGCGTGGCCACCGGCCACATGGGCTTGGGCAAGGACGGCGAGCCGACCGATGCCTTCCAACTGGGCATGGAGCTGCATGCCAAGTACACCGTCTTTGCCGAGGGCGCGCGCGGCCACCTGGGCAAGGAGCTGATCGCGCGCTTCCGGCTGGATGAGGGCCGCGACCCGCAGACCTACGGCATCGGCATCAAGGAGCTCTGGGAGATCCCGCCCGAGAAGGCCAAACCGGGCCTGGTCGTGCACACCGCCGGCTGGCCGCTGGACGAGCACACCTACGGCGGCGGCTTCCTCTACCACATGGAGGGCAACAAGGTCACGCTCGGCTTCGTCGTCGGGCTGGACTATCAGAACCCGTGGCTGAGCCCCTTCGAGGAGATGCAGCGCTGGAAGACCCACCCGGCGATCCGCGCCCATCTGGAGGGCGGCAAGCGCATCGGCTACGGCGCGCGCGCCATCACCGCCGGCGGGCTGCTGAGCCTGCCCAAGACCATCTTCCCCGGCGGGGCGCTGGTCGGCTGCGACGCGGGCTACCTCAACGCCGCGCGCATCAAGGGCAGCCACGCCGCCATCAAGACCGGCATGCTGTGCGCCGAGGCGGCCTTCGAAGCGCTGCGCGCCGGCCGCGCGCACGACGAGCTGACGGCCTACCCGGCCGCGTTCGAGCGGAGCTGGCTCTACGAGGAGCTGCACCGCGCGCGCAACTTCAAGACCTGGTTCAAGAAGGGCAACACGATCGGCGCGCTGATGACCGGCATCGAGCACTGGCTGCTGCCGCGCCTGGGCATCAAGAGCCCGCCGTGGACGGTGCACCGCCACACGCCCGACCACGCGCGCCTGCACGCCGCCAGCCAGGTCGAGCCGATCCGCTACCCCAAGCCGGACGGCGTGCTGACCTTCGACCGGCTCTCCAGCGTCTTCCTCTCCAACACCAACCACGAGGAAAACCAGCCCGCGCACCTGACGCTGAAGGACGCCTCGGTGCCGGTGGCGGTCAACCTCGCCGTTTACGGCGGGCCGGAGGGCCGCTACTGCCCCGCCGGCGTCTATGAGTTCGTCGAAAAAGCCGACGGCCCCCAGCTCGTCATCAACGCGCAGAACTGCGTGCACTGCAAAACCTGCGACATCAAGGATCCGACGCAGAACATCGTCTGGGTCACGCCCGAAGGCGGCGGCGGGCCCAACTACGCGGGCATGTGACGCCGCCGCAGCGGTGACCGCCTCGGGCCGCCGAGCGCGGCCTCTCGCATGGATTCGACCCCAACGTCCCCTGCTCCGGGCACCTACGCCGCGCACTGCCGCGGCCGGCGCGTGGCCCTGCTGACCCAGCACGGCAAGGAGGCGCTGCTCGGCCCGCCGCTGCAGGCCCTGCTGGGCTGCACCGTGCAGCGGGTGGACGGTTTTGACACCGACACGCTGGGCACCTTCACCCGCGACGTCGAACGCGCCGGCACCCAAATCGAGGCCGCGCGGCGCAAAGCGCGCATCGGCATGCAACTGAGTGGCCTGCCCCTGGGACTGGCCAGCGAGGGGGCGTTCGGTCCGGATCCGTTCACGGGTCTGTTGCATTGGGACATCGAGCTGGTGGTCTGGATCGACGACGAACGCGGGCTGGAAGTCGTCGGCATGGCCCAGGGGCCGGCGCGCAGCGCGCATGCAACGGTGCGCGACTGGGCCGAGCTGGAGGCCTTTGCCGCGCGGGCCGGGTTCCCCGGTCACCAGCTGGTCATCCGGCCGGAACACGCGGACCACCCCGATGTAGCCAAGGGCCTGGGCGACCCCAACGCCCTGCGCCGTGCCTTCGAAGACGCGCGCGCACGCGCCGCCAACGGCCAGGTCTTCGTGGAAAACGACCTGCGCGCCCACACCAACCCCACGCGCCAAGCGCTCATCCGGCAAGCGGGGCTGGATCTGGCCCGGCGGCTGACCTCCGACTGCCCGGCGTGCGGACGGCCCGGCTACTGGATCACGGCGCAGGTGCCCGGCCTGCCGTGCGCCCGCTGCGGCCTGCCCACGCGCGAGCCGCTGCGCCAGCGCTGGAGCTGCGCCGGCTGCGGCCACAGCGAGGAGCGCCTCCGCCCCGGCCCCGACCGCGCCGACCCGAGCCGCTGCGACCACTGCAACCCTTGAGCCAGCGCGCTTTGCGGTCCGCACCCCGATGCCCGCGCGCGAACGCGAGCGGCTACAATCCGCGCCATCAGGAGAGAGCCAGCCCGGACACCCCCACGGGTTCCGCCCAGCGGCCGCCGAAGGCGCAGGCCCCCGCCGAACGCTCAGGCAAAAGGACTGATGCAGCACCCCGCGGGGTGCTTGCCTGCTGGAGAGAGGCGTCGCCGCCGGCCCCGCGCCCGGCGCCGTCCACCGAAGGAGCAAGCGGGCCCACCACCGCACGGGCGGCGTCGGCGCGTGAATCTCTCAGGTAAAGCGGACAGCAGGTGTGCCCCGGCGCCCTTGGGCGCCGGCCGTGACCACCTGTTTGGAACCGTTCCATGTCCGCCGCCGACGCCCTGCTCAAGACCCCTCTGCACGACCTGCACCTCGCGCTCGGTGCGCGCATGGTGCCGTTTGCCGGCTACCACATGCCGGTGCAGTACCCGGCGGGCCTGATCCGCGAACACCAGCACACACGCCAGGCGGCCGGCCTGTTCGACGTGTCGCACATGGGGCAACTGCGCCTGGTCGGCCCGGAAGCCGCCGCCGCGCTGGAAAGCCTGATCCCCATGGATGTGATCGGACTCGCCGCGCACCGGCAGCGCTACGGGCTGCTGCTGGCCGATGACGGCGGCATTCTGGACGACCTGATGTTCGTCAACCGCGACTGGGCCAACGGCGGCGACCTGTTCCTGGTGGTCAACGGGGCGTGCAAGCAGGCCGACATCGCCCACATCCAGGCCCGCATCGGCCAGCGCTGCCGGGTGGAACCCCTGCCCCAGCAGGCCCTGCTGGCGCTGCAGGGTCCGCAGGCCGTCACGGCCCTCGCCCGCCTGCTGCCGGGGGTGGAGGGCCTGGTGTTCATGGCGGGTGGGGCGTTCGACTGGCAGGGCGTGCCGCTGTACGTGACCCGCAGCGGCTACACGGGGGAGGACGGCTTCGAAATCTCGCTGCCCGGCGAAGCAGCGACCGCCTTCGCCCAGGCGCTGCTGGCCCAGCCGGAAGTCCAGCCCATCGGTCTGGGGGCCCGCAATTCCCTGCGGCTGGAAGCCGGCCTGTGCCTGTATGGCAACGACATCGACACCGGCACCACGCCGGTGGAGGCCGCGCTGACCTGGGCCATCCAGAAAGTGCGCCGCAGCGGCGGCGCGCGCGCGGGGGGCTTTCCCGGCGCGGCGCGCGTGCTGGCGCAATTGGACGGCACGCAGCCCGTGGCGCGCGTGCGCGTTGGCCTGCAGGCCCTGGAACGCGTGCCCGTGCGCGAGCCGACACCGCTGCAAACCCCCGACGGCACCCCCGTCGGCCAGGTGACCAGCGGCCTGCTGTCGCCGACGCTGGACCGCCCGATTGCCATGGGCTATGTGACCCGCGAACACGCCGCCGCCGGCACCCGGCTGCAGGCGCTGGTGCGCGGCAAGCCGGTGCCGATGGAAGTGACCGCCCCGCCTTTCCTGCCCCCGCGCTACCACCGCGGCTGACCCGTTTTCCCACCCTTGATCCCCAGGAGCCTGCCATGACCCTGAAGTACACCCCCGACCACGAATGGATCCGCGTCGACGGCGACATTGCCACCGTTGGCATCACCCACCACGCCCAGGACGCGCTGGGCGATGTGGTGTTCGTGGAACTGCCCGAGGTGGGCAAGACCCTGGCGCAAAAGGACGTCGCGGGCGTCGTCGAGTCCGTCAAGGCCGCAGCCGATGTGTACATGCCCGTCAGCGGCGAGGTGGTCGAGGTCAACGAGGCGCTGCGCGCCGACCCCTCGCTGGCCAACAGCGACCCACTGGGCGCGGGCTGGTTCTTCAAGGTGCGCCTGAGTGCCCCGGCCGAGGTCGATGCCCTGCTCGACGAGACGGCCTACGGCCAACTGACCCAGTGAGCGGAGCGGCCCCATGACCACCCCCACCCCACTGTCGGCGCTGGAAAACGCCGGCGAGTTCGTCGACCGCCACGTCGGCATCGGCCCGGCGGACGAGCAGCGCATGCTCGCCGCGATCGGCGAAGCCAGCCGCCGCGCCCTGACCGACAGCATCGTGCCGCGCGCCATTGCCCGCGTGCGCGCGATGGACCTGCCCGCCCCGCTGCCCGAGGCGCAGGCGCTGGCCGAACTCAAGGCCATCGCCCAGAAAAACCGCCTTCTGCGCAGCTTCATCGGCCAGGGCTACTACGGCACCCACACGCCCGGCGTCATCCTGCGCAACATCCTGGAAAACCCCGCCTGGTACACCGCCTACACCCCGTACCAGGCCGAGATTTCGCAGGGCCGCATGGAGGCGCTGGTCAACTTCCAGACCATGGTGACCGACCTGACGGGCATGGACATCGCCAATGCGTCCATGCTGGACGAGGCCACCGCCGCCGCCGAAGCCATGACGCTGGCGCGCCGCTCGGTCAAGGCCACGGGCAACGCCATCGTCGTCTCGGGCGACTGCCACCCGCAAACCATCGAAGTGGTGCAGACGCGCGCCCGCCCGCTGGGCCTACAGGTGATCGTCACCCATTCGGCCGAGGCTTGGCAGCAAGCCCTGCGCGGTGACGGCTACTTTGCCGTGCTGATGCAGTATCCGGCCACCCATGGCCGCATCGACGACCTGCGCGCCGATGCGGAAGCCGCCCACGCCAAGGGCGCGGCAGTCATCGTCGCGTCGGACCTGCTGGCGCTGACGCTGCTGACGCCCCCCGGCGAGTGGGGGGCCGACATCGTGGTGGGCAGCAGCCAGCGCTTTGGCATGCCCATGGGCGCAGGGGGGCCGCACGCCGGCTTCATGGCCTGCCGCGACGCCTACAAACGCTCGCTGCCCGGGCGCCTGGTCGGTGTCAGCGTGGACGTGCACGGTCAGCCCGCCTACCGGCTGGCGCTGCAGACGCGCGAGCAGCACATCCGCCGCGAAAAGGCCACCTCCAACATCTGCACCGCGCAGGTGCTGCCCGCCGTCGTGGCCAGCATGTACGCCGTCTACCACGGCCCGCAGGGGTTGCGCCGCATCGCCGAGCGCGTGACCAGCTACACGGCCATCCTGGCGCGCGGACTGACCGCCCTGGGGCACGCCCCGGCCAACGGCACCGCGTTCGATACCCTGTGCCTGCACACCGGCAACGCCACCGCGTCGCTGCTGGCCCGCGCGCGCGAGCGCGGCATGAACTTGCGCGACCTGGGGCATGGCAACCTGAGTATTTCGCTGGACGAGACGACCACGCGCGCCGACATCGAGGCCCTGTGGGCCGTGTTCGCCGCGCCGGGGCAGGCGCTGCCGTCGTTTGCCGACTTCGAGGCCGGCATCGAGCCGCTGATCCCCGCTGCGCTGCGGCGCACCAGCGCCTATCTGACGCACCCGGTGTTCAACACCCACCACAGCGAAACCGGCATGCTGCGCTACATCCGCAGCCTGTCGGACAAGGATTTGGCGCTGGACCGCACCATGATCCCGCTGGGCTCGTGCACCATGAAGCTCAACGCCACCAGCGAGATGATCCCCATCACCTGGCCCGAGTTCGCGCAGGTGCATCCCTTCGCGCCGGCGGATCAGTTGGAGGGCTACCGCCTGCTCGACGAGCAGCTGCGCGCCTGGCTGTGCCAAGCGACCGGGTACGCCGCCATCAGCCTGCAGCCCAACGCCGGCTCGCAAGGCGAGTATGCCGGCCTGCTGGCCATCCAGGCCTACCACGCGGCCCGGGGTGAATCCCACCGCAACATTTGCCTCATCCCGCAGTCGGCCCACGGCACCAACCCCGCCAGCGCCCAGATGGTGGGGCTGCAGGTCGTGGTGGTGGCCTGTGACGCCCAGGGCAACGTGGACCTGGACGACCTGCGCGCCAAGTGCGAGCAGTACAGCGAGCGCCTGTCCTGCGTAATGATCACCTACCCCAGCACGCACGGGGTGTTCGAGACCGGCGTCAAGGCCTTGTGCGAGCTGGTGCACCAGCACGGGGGGCGGGTGTACATCGACGGGGCCAACATGAACGCCCTGGTCGGCACCGCCGCACCGGGCGAGTTCGGCGGTGACGTCAGCCACCTGAACCTGCACAAGACCTTCTGCATCCCGCACGGCGGCGGGGGCCCGGGCGTGGGCCCGGTGTGCGTGGTGGCGGATCTGGCCCCCTACCTGCCGGGGCACGCCACGGCCCATGCAGCGGGCGCCTACGCCGGCGGCGCACGCGCGGATGCGACGGTCGGCGCGGTCTCGGCCGCCCCGCTGGGCAACGCCGCCGTGCTGCCCATCTCGTGGATGTACATCCGCATGATGGGTGCCGACGGCCTGCAGCGCGCGACCGAGACGGCCATCCTGGCGGCCAACTACGTCAGCGCCCGCCTGCGCGAGCACTACCCGACGCTCTACGCCAGTGCCAACGGCCATGTGGCGCACGAGTGCATCCTGGACTGCCGCGGCTTCAAGGACACCTGCGGCGTGATGGCCGAAGACATCGCCAAGCGGCTGATGGACTACGGCTTCCACGCGCCGACGCTGTCCTTCCCCGTCGCCAACACGCTGATGGTGGAGCCGACCGAAAGCGAGACGCTGGAGGAGCTGGACCGCTTCATCGACGCGATGATCGCCATCCGCGAGGAGATCCGCGCCGTGGAGCTGGGCGTCTGGCCGCGGGAGGACAACCCGCTGAAAAACGCCCCGCACACCGCCAGCCGTTGCCTGACGGAGGATTGGCCCCACCCGTATGCCCGCGAGCTGGGCGCGGCGCTGCCATTCCACCGCGCCCACGGCCGCGCGGGCACCAAGTACTGGCCCCCGGTGGGGCGCGTGGACAACGTCTACGGCGACCGCAACCTGTTCTGCAGCTGCGTGCCGGTGGCGGAACTGGCCACGACCTGACGCGGGGGGTCAGGGTCGGCGGGGATGCCAGCGGGGCAGACGCCACCCCAGTGCCACGGCGGCCAGTCGGCTGCCGGTGGCCACCGCCACCCCGGCTGCGCTGGCCCACTGGGCCCCTGCACCCGCGGCCGCCAGCCCCAGGTAGGCCGCGCTGCCCGCCAGCGCACACACCGCATACGGCCGGTGGTCGTGATAGACCTGCGGCACCTCGTTGCACAGCACGTCGCGCGCCACACCGCCGACGATGGCGGTCGTCACCCCCATCAGCGCACTGACCAGCGGTGACATGCCGCTGGCCTGGGCGATGCTGGTGCCCGCAATCGCAAACAGCCCCAGTCCCAGCGCGTCGGCCACGTGCATCAGCCGCGCGCCCGTCTCGCGCAGGGCCATGGGCAGCCAGGCCGGCGCCGTCAGCGCCATCGCCAGCACCAGCCACAGGTAGGCTTCGTGCTCGATCCAGAACAGCGGCCGGCGATCCAACAGCAAATCGCGCACCGTCCCGCCACCAAAAGCACTCACGAACGCCACCGAGAACACCCCCACCGCGTCCATGCGCTTGCGCATGGCCTCGATCAGACCGGAGGTGGCGAACGCCACGACGCCACCGACTTCGATGGCGATGAGCAAGCTGGACAACTGCATGGGACGACCGTGGGTAGAACGGGGTGGAGCAAGGTTTCGCAGCGGATGACCCATCCTATCCCGAAGTCTGTGGGAGAGAGAGTTGCGGCCCCGCGCGGCCGTGCGCATAATGACCCGATCATGGCCGATACCGACGTGCCCACCCTGTTGCCCGAGACCGAGGCGTGGTTGCGCGCCCTACCCGGGGTGGCGTACCCGCAGGCGCTGGCGGCGCAGTTTCCGCGCATCGCCAACGCGCTGGCCGCCGTGCGGCACGATCCGCAGGCCCTGCGCGAGCGGTTTCACGAGCTGACGCACGACCACCGCGGGGGGCGGCGGGGCTTTCCGTTCGATGTGATGATGGACCTGTTGGTCCTGCGCGAGGCCCTGATCAAGGACGACGACCTGCCCGGTGACAACGACGCGACCAAGTGGGTGTCGTGATGCCGGACGCGAGCCGGCGCCGGATCACACGAAGGCATAGCTGTCCATCGCCAGATAGCGGTACTGCACCTCGCGCGTGATCGCATGCACGACGGGCTGACCGTCTGGCGCCCCGGCCTTTGGCCAGCCCGCGGCCCCCAGCGCAAAGAACAACGGCAACAGGTGCTCTTCGCTCGGGTGGGCGCGCGCCGCCTGCGGGGCCCGGTCCCGGTAGTCCAGCAGCGCCGGCAAATCGCCGGCCTGCAGCGCCTGCCACACCCACGCCGAAAACGCCTGCACATAGGGGTCGGCCGCCTCGTCGATGGCCGGCCGGCCGCCAAAAAACTCCATCAGGTTGTGCGTGAGGCTGCCGGAGCCGACCATCAACACACCGTCCCGGCGCAGATCGGCCAGCGCCGCACCGATGGCGTATACCTCGGCCGGGCCGGCATCGGCCGGCAGGGCCACCTGCACCACGGGCCAGCGCGCTTGCGGCAACAAAAACCGCAACGGCGCCCACGCGCCGTGGTCGCGCGGGCGCTGCGGGTCCTCCCCCGTGGGGATGCCGGCGGCTTGCAGGCGCTCGGCGACGGCGCGGGCCAACGCCGGATCCCCGGGCGCGGGATACTGCAAGCGGTACAGCGCAGGCGGAAAACCGCCAAAGTCGTGCCACGTCGGCGGCATGGGGTGGCTGCCCACCGCCGCCACGGGTGCCATCCAATGGGGCGACATCACCACCACCGCACGCACATCGTCACGCGCGGTCAGCGACTGGCCCCAGCGCTGCAAAGCCGCCCCGGCCTCGCCTGGGGCCAGGGCCATCATCGGCGATCCATGGGAGACGAACAACACGGGCAAGGCAGACACAGGCAACTCCGCACGACGGTCACGACGCATCCATGCTAGCGGTTGCCCGCCTCACGGCCCATCAAAGGCTTTGACGACACCGTTCAGCCGCGCACGGGTAGCCAGCACCCCGGCCGGGATCGGCGACAATGCCCGCATGGACCGTTATGCCGTGATCGGCCACCCCATCGGCCACAGCCAATCGCCCCGCATCCACACCCTGTTCGCCCAGGCCACGGGCCAGGCCCTCACCTACACCGCCATCGAGGCTCCGCTGGACGGCTTTGCCGCCACGGTGGACGCGTTTCGCGCCGCGGGCGGGCGGGGCGTCAACGTCACGCTGCCGTTCAAAGTCGAAGCCTGCGCCTACGCCAACGACGTCAGCGAGCGTGCCCGCATCGCCGGCGCGGCCAACGCCCTGGCTTTCGACGGCCCCCGCTGCCGGGCCGAGAATTTCGACGGCATCGGCTTGGTGCGTGACATCACGGCCAACCTGGGCCAGCCCATCGCCGGCCGGCGCGTGCTGGTGCTGGGGGCCGGGGGGGCCGCGCGCGGCGCCTTGCAGCCGCTGCTCGCGGCGGGCCCCGAGCGGCTCTTCGTCGCCAACCGCAGTGCGGACAAAGCACATGAACTGGTGCAGTCCTTCCACGCCCTCGGACTGGGCCGGGGTGTGCTGGCCGCGGGCGGCTGGGCGGACTTGCCGGCCACGGGGGCGTTCGACATCGTCATCAACGCCACGTCGGCCAGCCTGACGGCCGATGCGCTGCCCCTGCCCGCGGGGGTGTTTGTGCGCGATGGCTTGGCCTACGACATGGTGTACGGCAAGGGGCTCACACCCTTTCTGCGTCAGGCGCGCGAGGCCGGCGTCGGCCACCTGGCCGATGGCGTAGGCATGCTGGTCGAGCAAGCCGCGGAGGCCTTTGCCTGGTGGCGCGGCGTGCGCCCGGACACCCGGCCCGTGATCGATCAACTGTCCGTTCCCCTGACCTGACCCCGCGCACTCCCCTTCCCCTGCACGGCACCATGAACCAGCTCGACGCCCTCAAGCGCCACACCACCGTCGTCGCCGACACCGGCGACTTTCTGCAGATGGCGCAATACCAGCCGCGCGACGCGACCACCAACCCTTCCTTGATCCTGAAGGCCGCGCTCAAGCCCGAATACGCCCCGTTGGTGGACGAGGTACTGGCTCGCCACCGCGATCGACCGCTCGACGAGCGCGTGGATCGGCTGCTGGTGCGATTCGGCACCGAGATTTTGCGCATCGTGCCGGGCCGCGTCTCCACCGAGGTGGATGCGCGCCTGAGCTTCGACGCCGCCGCCACCGTGGCGCGCGCCCGCCGCCTCATCGCGCTCTACGAGGCCGAGGGCGTGCCGCGCGCGCGCGTGCTGATCAAGATCGCCGCCACCTGGGAGGGCATCCGCGCCGCCGAGCTGCTGGAGCGCGACGGCATCCACACCAACCTCACGCTGCTGTTCAGCTTCTGCCAGGCGGTGGCCTGCGCCGACGCCGGCGTCCAGCTGATCTCGCCGTTCGTCGGCCGCATCTACGACTGGCACAAGGCGCGCGCCGGCGCGCAGTGGGACGAGGCCGCGATGGCCGGCCCGAACGACCCCGGCGTGCAGTCGGTGGCGCGCATCTGGCGCCACTACCGGCACTTTGGTATCCGCACCGAGGTGATGGGCGCCAGTTTCCGCAACACCGGCCAGATCCTGGCGCTGGCCGGCTGCGACCTGCTCACGATCAGCCCGGAGCTGCTGGCGCGCCTGGCTGCCACCCCGGGCGACGTGCCGCGCGCGCTGGACGAGGAGGAAGCCCGCCGCGCCGACCTGCCGCAGGTGCACTACCGCGCCGACGACGAGGCGGCGTTTCGCCTCGCGCTCAACGACGACGCCATGGCCACCGAGAAGCTCGCCGAAGGCATCCGCCTGTTCTGCGCCGACGCCCAGCGGCTCGATGCGCTGATCCGGTCCCGCTGACCCAACGGAGCCCCCCATGACCCTGCTGGTCGTCCACCACCTGGAGCACTCCCGCTCGCACCGCGTGCTGTGGTTGCTGGAAGAACTGGGCGTGGCCTATGAGCTGCGCACCTACCCCCGCGACGCCCGCACCCGGCTGGCGCCGCCCGAGCTGAAGGCCATCCATCCCCTGGGCAAGGCGCCCGTCATCACCCACGGCGACGTCACCGTGGCCGAATCGGGCGCGATCCTTGAATACCTGGCCGAGTCCTTTCCGCCCGCGCCGGACGGCGAACTGGGGAATCTGGTGCCGCCGCCGGGCACCGCCGCCCACCGCGACAACCGGTTCTGGATGCACTTCGCGGAAGGCTCGCTGATGAACTGGGTGGTCATGAAGCTCGTGTTCGTCAACATCCCCAAGCAGCGCATGCCGTTCTTCGCACGCCCGATCGCGCGCGAGATCAGCCGGCAGGTGCTGCAGCGTTTTGTCGACCCCAACATCGACGCCGCGCTGGGCCTGCTGGAGCAGACGCTGCGCGACCGCCCCTGGCTGACGGGCCAGCGGCTGGCCCTGGCGGATTTTCAGATGAGCTTTGCGGTGGAGGCCGCACTGGCCCTGGGCGGACCGCAGACGGCTGCACGCTTGCCCGGCGTCGCCGCCTACCGCGAGCGCTACCGTGCCCGACCCGCGTACCAGCGCGCGCTGGCCAAGGGCGGGCCGGAAATCATGGGCGTCTGACGCGGTTGCGGTAAATTTGCGGGTTTGGGAGTCCCGAACACCATGTCCAGCGACGACGCGCTGCCCCCCATTCCGCCCAAGCGCTACTTCACCATCGGCGAGGTGAGCGAGCTGTGCGGCGTCAAGCCACACGTGCTGCGCTACTGGGAGCAGGAGTTCACCCAGCTGCGACCGATGAAGCGCCGGGGCAACCGCCGCTACTACCAGCACCACGAGGTGCTGATGATTCGCCGCATCCGCGAATTGCTGTACGACCAGGGCTTCACCATCCACGGCGCACGCAACCGGCTGGCCGAGCTGGCCCAGCAGGAGCGCGACCAGCGCAAAGCCCCCCCGGACGCGCCCGCCGGCGCCCCCGAAGCGCCGCAAGCGGCCGCCGGAACCCAACCCACCCCTGTGTTGCCCCTCACCGCTGGCGCGGAACAGCGGCATGCCCTGCTCGCGGAGCTGCGCGCCATCCGGGCATTGCTCGAACCGGCGACGCTGGCGCCGGGGAAGGCCGCGGAAAACACCGTATAATCCCGGTTCTCGGCGTGTAGCGCAGCCTGGTAGCGCACTTGCATGGGGTGCAAGGGGTCGCGAGTTCGAATCCCGCCACGCCGACCAATCCAACCAAGGGCTTACGTGAGCGATCGCGTAAGCCCTTTTTCCTTTTTCCTTTTTCAGCGACGCAACGGACGCCGTGCGCCGCTGCTGACGCCCGCCGCAGGCCCCCGCTGGACGCGGGTCAATGCCGCGAGCTACCGCGCCGAGGCCGCGGCCGGCTCGCCCGATCTGGCTGCGCTATGCTGCTACCCTTGGCGGCGCCACTCGCACGCCGCGCCGCCGCCAAGAGGGAGGAGCCGACCCGTGCCGCTGTCGTGGAACGAAATCAAGCACAAGGCGCTGGCCTTCGCCAAGCGCTGGGAAGACGCCAGCCGCGAAGACTCGCAGGCCAAGCCGTTCTGGCTGGATTTCTTCGACATCTTCGGCATCAGCGACAAGCGCGTGGCCACCTTCGAGCACGCCGTCAAGCGGCTGGGCGGCCCCAGGGGACGCACCGACGGCTTCGTCGATCTGTTCTGGCCCGGCATGCTGCTGGTCGAGCACAAAAGCCGCGGCAAGGACCTGGACCGCGCCATGGAGCAGGCGATGGGCTACCTGCACGGCATCGCCGAGCGCGACTTGCCGCAGCTCGTCGTGGTTTGTGACTTCGCGCGCTTTCGCGTGCGCATGCTGGCCAGCGGGGAAGAACGCGAATTCGCGCTGGCGGACCTGCACAAGCACATCCGGCTGTTCGGCGCGCTGGCCGGCTACAAAGTCCACGCCATCCAGCCGCAGGACCCCGTCAACATCCGCGCCGCCGAACGCATGGGCCGGCTGCACGACATGCTCAAGGCCAGCGGCTACGGCGGCCATGCGCTGGAAGTGCTGCTGGTGCGTTTGCTGTTCTGCCTGTTTGCTGACGACACCGGCATCTTCCAACCCGCGCAGGCGCTGCGCCAGTTCATCGAGGAACGCACCGCCCCCGATGGCAGCGACCTCGGCCCGAGGCTGGCGCAGCTGTTCCAGGTGCTCAACACCCCCGAGGCCCAGCGCAGCCGCACGCTGGACGCGCAACTGGCCGCGTTCCCCTACGTCAACGGCCGATTGTTCGAGGAAGTGCTGCCGATGGCCGACTTCGACGCCCAGATGCGCGATGCGCTGCTGGACGCCTGCGCGCTGGACTGGTCGGCCATCAGCCCCGCCATCTTCGGCAGTCTGTTCCAGTCCATCATGGACGAGCAGGCGCGCCGCCAGCTCGGCGCGCACTACACCTCCGAGGACAACATCCTCAAGCTGATCCGCCCGCTGTTCCTCGACGCGCTGTGGGAAGAGTTCGAACGCGTGCGCCACCACCGCCAGCGGCTGTGGGAGTTCCACCAGAAGCTGCGGCGGCTGACCTTCTTCGACCCGGCGTGCGGCTGCGGCAACTTTCTGGTCATCAGCTACCGCGAGCTGCGCCGGCTGGAGCTGGAGGTGCTGCGGGCCAGCTACCAGGACGGCCAGCAGATGCTGGACATCCACCAGTTCATCCGCGTGGACGTGGACCAGTTCTACGGCATCGAGATCGAAGAGTTCCCGGCCCAGATCGCACAGGTGGCGTTGTGGCTGGTGGACCACCAGATGAACCTGCGCGTCAGCGAGGAGTTTGGCCTCTACTACGCGCGCATCCCGCTGCGCTCCAGCCCGCACATCGTGCACGGCAACGCGTTGGCGCTGGACTGGAACACCGCGCTGCCCGCCGCACGCTGCAGCCATGTGCTGGGCAACCCACCGTTCGTCGGCGCGAAAAACATGGACGACGGGCAGCGGGCCGAGATGCGCGCCGTCTGCGCCGGCATCGACAACGCCGGGCTGCTGGACTACGTGGCGGCGTGGTACGTGAAGGCGGCCCGCTACCTGCAGGATGCCCGCGCCGCCCAGCCCGACGGCTCACCGTCCCCCACCGCGGCTTTTGTCTCCACCAACAGCATCACGCAGGGCGAGCAGGTGGGCGTGCTGTGGAGCTGGCTGCTGGCGCAGGGCGTGCGCATTCACTTCGCGCACCGCACCTTCCAGTGGACCAACGAGGCGCGCGGCAAGGCCGCGGTGCACTGCGTCATCGTCGGCTTTGGGCTGCACGACGCGCAGGCCAAGCGCCTGTTCGACTACGAACACCCCCGGGGCGAACCGCTGGAGCGCCGCGTCGAGCGCATCAATCCGTATCTGGTGGATGGCCCCGATGTGCTGCTGCCGCGCCGCAGCCAGCCGCTGGCGGCGGTGCCGCCGATCGGCATCGGCAACAAGCCGATCGACGGCGGGCACTACCTGCTGACGCGCGAGCAGCGCGACGAGCTGTTGGCCCGCGAGCCGGCCGCCGCGCCGTGGCTGCGCCGCTGGCTGGGGGCCGAGGAATTCCTCAACGGCGCCGAGCGCTGGGTGCTGTGGCTGCGCGACTGCCCGCCGGCGCAGCTGCGCGCCATGCCCGAGGTGATGCGGCGCGTGCAGGCGGTGCGCGACTGCCGGCTGCGCAGCCCCAGCGCCCCCACCCGGCGGCTGGCCGACACCCCGACGCGCTTTCACGTCGAAAACGTCCCGGAGGCGCCGTATCTGGTCATCCCCAAAGTCTCATCCGAGCGCCGAGAATACCTGCCGATCGGCTTTGAGCAGCCCAGCACACTTTGCAGCGATCTGGTGTTCATCGTGCCCGGCGCCACGCTCTACCACTTCGGCGTGCTGTCCAGCGCCATGCACAACGCCTGGCTGCGCGCGGTGTGCGGCCGGCTTGAAAGCCGTTTTCGCTACTCCGCCGCCATCGTGTACAACAACTTTCCGTGGCCCGAGTTGCCCGACGACGCCCCGCCCGGCAGCCCCGCGCAGCGTGCCCGCGCCGCCATCGAAGCCGACGCGCAGGCGGTGCTGGACGCGCGGGCGCTGTTTCAGCAAGGGCCGCAGCCGGCGACGCTGGCCGACCTCTACGACCCGCTGACCATGCCGGCGGAGCTGCGCCGCGCCCACCAGCGGCTCGACGCTGCGGTGGACGCCGCCTACGCGTTGTCGGGCGGCCCGCGCCGCTACGCCGGCGACGCGCAGCGGGTGGCCGAGCTGCTGCAGCGCTACCAGCGCTTGACCAGCCTGCTTCCGGCGGGGCCGGTGCGGCGTGCCCGGGCGCGCCGCTGAACGGCCGCTGCCGGCCGACACCGGGCCCGACAGCCGTTCGTGGCCGATGGCCACGATACGTCACCGCCTCGTGGCCGGCTGGGTCGTCTGCCACCGTGCGAGGCGCGCCCCTGGCCAGCCCGTCACCACTTGCGCGGCTTGAAGCCCTTCGGTGTCGTCAGCTCGAACATCTCGTCGCGGATGCGTGCGGTGTAGAGCCCAGCGGCCTGCGCCTCCTCCTCCACCCCCGCGTCCCAGTCGATGCCCGCCAAGATCCCCACGCGCGCCTTGCCCTTGAGCTCAGGCAAGAAGTCGAACAACGTCTCTAGCTGCTCGATCAGTTGAGCAATCGCCTCGAGCTTGACGCGGCTTTTGACCTCCACCACCACGACCGTGTTGACCTTACCGTTGGCCCAGGCCAGCACGTCGTATTCGCGCTCGCAGCCGTCCTTGCGGATGCGGCTGCGCGGGTTGACGATCTCCATGTGAAAGCGCCGCCGCAGCAGCTTTTCCATCGTCGGCAGCGCCATGCCCTCGGCAAAGTAGCCGAACTTGTCCCCGATGCCGCCGATCTGGCGACCCTGCTCGGCGATCTGGCGCTTCAGTTCCCGCAGCTGACGGTCGGTCTCCTGAATGCGGCGGTCGGTCTCGCGGCTCTGCTCGGCCAAGGCGGCGATCATGGCCTTGAGTTCGTCCCACGAGAGGTCGGTGGTGGCGGTCATCTCGGTCCAAGCGGTATCAGTCAGCGCAGTCCCAGTCTAGCAGAGGCTAGTGTTACTCATCGGCCCCCCAAGCACTGCCGATCCACAGCCCAATCAGCAGCGGCCAGACCCAGCTGCCGCGCCGCGGTGGGGCGGATGGCGGCGTGGCAGCGGCTGCCTGCGCCCACGCTGCCCGTTGGGCCGCGGCGTGCTGCACCACCGCTTGCCGTTGCAGCGGCGTCAGCCCCGCCCCGACCGCCAGCGCCGAGGCCAGGGCCAGCAGCCCCGCCGCGAGGGGAATGACCAGGATCACCGAACCGATCAGCCACAGCAGCACGCCCAGGATCAGTGCAACCAGGAACATCTGATCCTCGACCAGCCAAAACCACAGCGTGACGGCCACCGGCGCGGCAAGCATCCAGACTACCCAGTGCTGCTCGAACACCTCGCGGAGGTAGCTGCCCAGCCCCTGCGCGGACCACGAGGGACGCCCAGGCCGGTGTCGCGCGACGCGCGGTGCCGTGCGGGTTGCGCGCGCGGCAGGCCATGCGATGATCGCAGCGCCCGCCCTCGCGCGGGCACGCTCGCGCCGCAAGCGGCGCAGCCGCCTGCGTTGCCACAGCGCGAAGGGATGGCTCAGGAAGGGCTCGCGCGGCTGGGGCTGGCGGCGCCACGGTCGATGCCCCCGCTGTCGCCATGCCCACTCGACGGCCATCGACAGGAAGGCCAGCGGCGCCAGCAGCCACCACGGTATGCGCAGCATCGCCGCCACCACCACCCCGATGGCGACGACGAAAAACGCCACGATGAACGCCACCGGCATGAGCAGCCAGAGTGGCTCGTGCGGAAACAGGCTGACGTAGTAGCCCGCCAGCCCGGCAACGCCCAGCATCAGCCAGCCCTGCACGTGTGCGCGGTAGCGGTGGCGCAAGAAGGCGGCAAAAGGAGTCAAGCGCTCGCTCATGTCGGCCTCAGTCAGGGTAGCCGCGCAGCCGGTTCCAGCGCCGCCACATCTCCAGGGGCTTGCGCTCGGGGTCGGGCTCGTTCAGCCAGGCGTCCCATTCGGCCATGTAAGCCCGCACGAGGACGCGGTAGCGCGGATCGCGCATCCGCGCCCGGTAGCTTTCGGGGTCCACATCCTCATCCTCGGGGCCGGACCAGGTCGTGCGCCGGAAGCGCTCGCGCGCCTCGTTCAGCCGCGGGGTCAGCCACTGGCCGTCGTCGGTTTCCGTCAGGTCCTCTGCCAGAAGGCTGTTGACGGCTTCATCCAGCCCGAAGCCGCAAACGTCGCAGTCTTGGACCTCGATCCACACGTCATCGGTGGACGGGTAGCCGCACACCGGGCAGACGATGTCCACCGGCGAGGCGTCGAGTTCCCAAAAGCGCAGCCGGCGCTGGTCGATCGGGTCGAGGCTGGCACGGTTATCGAAGCGGGGGCCATGCGCCACCGGCCAGCGCCAGTTGGAGCCATCGCAAGCGGCCAACAACTGCTCCCGGGTGATGCGGCCGTCCTCCCAATACAGCAGCGCATGGCCGCCGCGCACGTCGATGACCACCGCACGCCGACCTTGCCCGTCGGCCACGTGGCTGCCTCGGGCCATCGGCAGCCGGGGCCGGATCGCCTGCACGATGGCGGCCTTGGCATCGCGACAGGCCTCGCTGACCTGCATGCAGGCCTGGAAAAGTTCTCGTTTGTTGGCGGCGCGGAAACCCTCCTGCCCAGCGCGCACGGCATCGCAGACGCTCTGGATCTGCCGCACCGCCTCCTCCCCCGGGGGATCGTCGTCGAACAACATGCTCCACGCCGCCTGCGTGGCATCCAGCGCAAAGGACTCGCCCTTGAGCAGGCTCAGCGTCCAGCCGACCGGATCGTCCGCGAACGCTTCCGAGAACCGGCCGAACTCCACATGGCGCACCAGCAGCAGGTAAAACCACGCCACGCGCGCCGGCAAGGGCCAAGGCGGCGGCTCCAGGGACGGCACCTCGGCCACGGACAGCCAAGGCTTGCGCCACCGGCGTCCTTTTGCCTCGTGCGCCGGCGCCTCGCCGGAGGCCGCACTGGGCAGGATGGCATCCCACATCGCACCCAGGCGGCGCACCAGGTCGGCCCGCGGCTCGCGCCAACGGATACCGGCCAGCGCGCGAGCCTTGTCGAAGGGCTCGTCCCCATCGGCCCGCATCAGGCCGAGTTGCAGGCGACCGTCGGGCTCGGGCTGCGCCCACAGCCAGAGGGTGTGCGCCTGCGTGTCCAGAGGCACCGCGGCGGGCAGCAACCCCCAGGCCACCGCCAGCGACCAGAACCACAGGTCGAAGAACTGCGCGCCGTTGTCACCGAGCGAAACGACGGTGCGCTCATCCCACGACGGCTCGACCACGAAGTCGATTGTGTCGGGCTCGGGGTTGAGCAGACGCAGCGCGGGCGGCGTGGTCAGCTCGCGCACGACGGTGGGTTCGACCGAGGGCGTGGCGCCGTAGTGCAGATCGAAGGTCATGGCGAAACCCTCCCTGGGCCGGCATGCGCCGTCGCTCGCAGTTCTTCGGATCCGGGTGGCCTCTCTGCCCCATGCACCCGCAACCGCGGTCCCGAGGCTCAAGCGTCCGAAACGATGAGAGGCTAGATTCATTCTAGCCCTTGACGCGGCAGCTTGTCACTCTGCCGCCGCCCTGTGGGCATCGAGGCCAAGCCCCACCCGCGTCACGACGCCTTGAGCACGAACGGCGCAATCGCCGCCTCGAACCGGGTGCCGTCCACGGCGACGCAGAAGTAGTGCCCGCTCATGATGCCCATGGGCGTGCGCAGCTCGGCCGAGCTGGTGTAGCGAAATGCCTCGCCGGGGTGCAGCAGCGGTTGCTGGCCCACGACGCCCAGACCATCGACCACCTGCGTGCGGCCTTCGGCGTCCTCGATCTCCCAATGGCGGGCGATCAGTTGGGCGGCGACGTCGCCCACGTTGTGGATGGTGATGGTGTACGCGAAGCGGTAGATGTCGTCGCCGGGCGACGAGTGCTGCGGCAGATATTCCGGTTCCGCGTCGCAGGTGAAGTGGTAGCAGGCCATGGTCGGATGGTAAACCCGGATCCATTGGCCCTGCGCCCACCTCAGCTGCCGGCCACCTTCATGCGGTTGACCAGCACCGAGCCGACGTTCTTGGCCCCCAGGTTGTACACATCGGCGCCGATGGCTTCGATGCCGAGGAACATGTCCTTCAGGTTGCCGGCGATGGTGATTTCCTGCACCGGGTAGGCAATGGTGCCGTCCTCGACCCAGAAACCGGCCGCACCGCGCGAGTAGTCTCCGGTCACGGGGTTGACGCCCTGGCCCATCAGCTCGGTCACGAACAGCCCGCGGCCCAGCCGGCGCAGCATGGCCGGCAAGTCGTCGTCCGGCTGGGTGAGGCGGCTGGTCATCAGCAGGTTGTGCGACCCGCCGGCATTGCCCGTGGTGCGCATGCCCAGCTTGCGCGCCGAGTAGGTGCTCAGAAAATAGCCTTTGACACAGCCCGCGCTGACCACGGGGCGGGCCAGCGTGCGCACCCCCTCATCGTCGAAGGGCGCGCTGCCCTTGGCCCCGATCAGGTGAGGGTCCTCCTGGATGTCGATATGCGCCGGAAACACCTGCCGCCCCAGGCTGTCGGGCAGGAAGGTGGTGCGCCGGTACAGCGCGCCGCCGCTGACCGCCTGCACGAAAGCGCCCAGCAGCCCTGCGGCCAGCGGGGCATCGAACAGCACGGGGCATTCGGTGGTCGCGATCTTGCGCGGCTTCAGCCGCGCCAGGGCGCGCTCGGCGGCGTAGCGGCCCACCGCCTCGGGGCTGGCCAGCTCGGCCGGGTTGCGCTGCGAGCTGTACCAATAGTCGCGCTGCATGCCATCGCCCTTGCCGGCGATGGGCGACACCGACAGGCTGTGGCGGGAGCTGGCGTAGCCGCCGGCAAAAATGCCCTGCCGCCCGCGCGCCCCGCCGCGCATGTGCTCGGCCCAGAAGTGCGATTGCTGCGCCGAAACCGCCGCGCCCTCGCTGTTGGTGATGCGCGGGCTCACGGCAAAGGCCGCGGCCTCGCAGCGCAGCGCCAGCTCCACCGCCTGCTCGGCCGTGATCGGCCAGGGGTGGAAGAGCTCCAGATCGGGGTAGTCGTTGGCGACGTCGATCTCGTCCGGCAGGCCCGCGGCCGGGTCCTCGGCGGTGAAGCGCGCGATGTCGTACGCCGCCTGAACCGTGCGGCGGATCGCCTCGGCCGAGAAATCCGACGTCGATGCATTGCCCCGCCGCTGCCCCAGATAGACCGTGACGCCCAGCGACTTGTCGCGGTTGCGCTCGACGTTCTCAAGCGCGCCGCAGCGCACCGACACACTCAGGCCGCTGCCCTCGGACACCTCGACACCGGCGTCGGCCACCCCCAGTTGGCGGGCGTGCTGCAGCGCCAGGTCGGCCAGGGCACGAAACTGTTCTTGCGAAAACTGAAAACCCGGGAGCGCGCCGTCGTTGGCGCGGGGGGGCTTTTTGGAACGGGTGGCTTTCATGTGGCTGGCTATGATACCGGCCATGCCACGCAAGCCACCCAAAGGGTATTTCGTCAAGGGTCACTTCGTCGCCTACGGCAGCGAAGAGGACGCCGAACTCAAGCGTGCCGCGAAGTGGGACGCCGAGCACAGCAAGACCGACCTGAAAAAGCACAGCGCCCACCTGCAGACCGTGGGGGAGCAGTTGTTGACGCTCAAGGCCTCGCTGTTGCAGCGCCTGACCCTGCCCGATGCGCTGCTGGACGCCGTCGCCGAGGCCAAACGCATCAGCGACTTCGAGGGCCGGCGCCGCCAGTTGCAGTACGTCGGCAAGCTGATGCGCCGGCTGGACGAGGACCAGGTCGCCGCCATCGAAGCCGCGATCGCCGAGCAGCACCAGGGCAGCGCCGCCGAGACGCAGCGCCTGCACGAGGCCGAGCGCTGGCGCGAGCGGCTGATCGCCGACGACGCTGCCCTGGACGCATGGCGCGACGTGGAGCCGCAGGCCGACTGGCAGCGGCTGCGCGCCCTGGTCCGCCAAGCGCGCAAGGCCGCGGAGGCCCGCCCCGACACGGCCCCCGGCCAGGCGCAGCGCCAGGGCCGCGCCTATCGCGAGCTGTTCCAACATGTGCGCGCCGCGCTCGACGCCCGCGCCGATTCCACCCCCGAATGACCCCGACCATGAGCGCCTTCGATCCCGTCACCATCGGCATCGTCTCCATCAGCGACCGCGCCAGCCAGGGCGTGTACGAGGACAAGGGCCTGCCCGCGCTGCGCGACTGGCTGGGCCGCGCGCTGAAAAACCCCATCACCTTCGTCGAGCGGCTCATCCCCGACGAGCGCGAGCGCATCAGCGACACATTGATCGAGCTGGCCGACCAGGCCGGCTGCAGCCTGATCCTGACCACGGGGGGCACCGGCCCGGCCCCGCGCGATGTGACGCCCGAGGCGACGCTGGCCGTGGCCGACAAAGAGATGCCGGGCTTTGGCGAGCAGATGCGCCAGATCAGCCTGCGCTTCGTGCCCACGGCCATTCTGTCGCGGCAGGTGGCGGTGATCCGCGGGCGCAGCCTGATCATCAACCTGCCGGGGCAGCCCAAATCGATCGCCGAAACGCTGGAAGGCCTGCGCGACGGCGACGGCAAACCCGTGGTGCATGGTATCTTTGCCGCCGTGCCTTATTGCATCGACCTGATCGGCGGACCGTATCTGGAAACGGACGACGCCGTGTGCGCGGCCTTTCGGCCCAAGTCGGCCGTGCGCCCGCCGCGCGCCCCTTGATCGCCCACCGTGGACGCCCCCGTCCCCCCACACGCCGCCACCGAGCAGCCGCCGTGGCGCGTCTGGGCGGCGGGCGTGGCGGTGAGTTTTTCCCAAGGCGGTGAGGTGCGCGCCCTGCTGCATGCGCTGGCGCAAAACCCCACGCCGCCTCCGCCCGCGATCGCGCAGCGGCTGCGGCAACTGGATGCGCGGCTGGACATTGGCGTGCGCGAGCTGGGGCTGGGCCTGATCGCCGTCGCCGACCGGGAGGGGGTGGTGGTGGCCTCAGGCGAGCCCCCGGGCATCCGCTCCTTCGTGGGCAATCGCTACCGCGACGGGCCACTGTACGCTGCCACCCGCGAGGGGCAATCGGCGCGCATGTTCATGGTCGGCGAGACGACCGGCCGGCGCAGCGTGGTTTTTGCGGAACCGGTGATGGTGGACGGCCGCTTCGTGGGGTATGTGGGGGTGTCGATCACCTTGGACGAAGGCGTGCTGCCCGCCGAAGCGGACAACGCCATCGTCAGCGACGCACACGGCGTCGTGGTGCTGAGCCGCGAGCGGCGCTGGTTGTTCCGCCGTCTGGTGCATGTGCCCACCTGGCCCCCGCCGCCAGCGGAAGGCTGGCCCATCTATGGCGGCCAGCCGCCACGGCTGTGGCCCTGGCAGCCGGGCGCGACCGGGTTCGCTGGGCCAACGGCACCGACCTCATTTGCCCACCAGCTGATTGAGCCGCTCCGCCTCGAAGTGCTCGGTCTTCGCGGCATCCGACGGCACGCAGTCGCCGCGCTGTGCGCACGCCAGCTTCTCGATGGCCTGCCACAGTAGCGCGATCTGGTGCTCGTGGCCGGCGGCGTTGTCGATCAAACCGCGCAGCGCCTGACTCAGCGGGTCGTCGTTTTGCGTCACGCCGTACGCCGAAAAGCCCATCTTGGCCGCTGCGGCCTCGCGCTTTTCGTCCGCATCGGCCACGATGATGCGCGCCGGGTTGCCCACCGCCGTGGCGCCGGCCGGCACCGGCTTGGTCACGACGGCGTTGCTGCCGATCTTGGCCCCGTCACCGACCGCAAAGCCCCCCAGCACCTTGGCGCCCGCGCCTACGATCACATTGCAGCCCAGCGTGGGGTGGCGCTTGGCGCCCTTGTAGAGCGACGTGCCGCCCAGCGTGACCCCGTGGTAGATGGTGCAGCCGTCGCCAATCTCGGCGGTCTCGCCGATCACCACGCCCATGCCGTGGTCGATGAAGACGCGCTCGCCGATGCGCGCGCCGGGATGAATCTCGATGCCCGTGAGCCAGCGGTTCCAGTGCGAAATCCAGCGTCCCAGCCACTTCCAGCCCGCGTTCCAGCACGCGTGCGCCAGCCGGTGCAGCACGATGGCGTGAAAGCCCGGGTAGCACGTCACCACCTCCCAGCGCGAGCGCGCCGCGGGGTCGCGCTCCAGGATGGCGTCGATGTCGGCTTTGAGGCGTCGAAACATGGCGGGCGGGCGGCGGTGGGATGCAGAGTCTAGCGCCTGCCGCCCCGGGCGGCGGCGATCATCGCGCGCGCCACCCCGCGCAGGATGTGGACTTCGGACGCGGTCGGCGCGGCGCGCTGGAACAGCAGGCGCAGCCGCGGCATCAGCTTCTTGGGCGCGGCGGGGTCCAGATAACCCACGGCGACCAGCGCCTCCTCCCAATGCGCCAGCATGGCCGAGACGGTCGGCGCGTCCGCCGGTGGCTCGGCCGCGGGGCCGCGGGCCCGCGCCGGCACCGACTCGGCGTCGAAGCCGCCCAGGGCCTGCCGCCACTCGTACGCGATCAACTGCACCGCCGCCGCCAGATTGAGCGAGCCGTAGTCCGGCGCCGTGGGGATGCGCAGACACACGTGGCAGCGGTAGACGTCCTCGTTGGCCATGCCGTAGCGTTCGGGGCCGAACAAAAACGCCACCCCGCCCACCTCGCCGGCACGGGCGCGGGGCGCCAACGCGGCCAGATGTTCCCGCGGCGCGGCCGTCGGGGGGCCAAAGTCGCGCGGGGTCATCGCGGTGGCGCACACATGATCCATGCCCCCCAGGGCTTCGTCCAGCGTATCCACCACGCGGGCGCGGGCCAGCACATCCGTCGCGCCGCTGGCCCGCTCGATGGCCTCGGGGCGCTGCAGCACGTCCGGCCAGCGCGGCCGCACCAGCACCAGATCGCCAAAACCCATGACCTTGAGCGCGCGCGCCGCCGCGCCGACGTTGCCGGCGTGGCTGGGCTCGATGAGGACGAAGCGGGTGGGTGTATCCGGGCGCACGGTTTGGCGAAACGGTGGGGCATCGGTAGAATCCCGCGTATTGTCGCTGCCATCGCGCAGCCCCCGTCGCTCTTGCCCACAATCCATGTCCTCCCACCTTCATCCCATGCTCAACGTGGCCATCAAGGCCGCGCGCGCCGCCGGCGCCCTCATCAACCGGGCCTCGCTGGACCTCGACACCCTGCGCGTCGGCGCCAAGCAGACCAACGATTTCGTCACCGAGGTCGACCACGCCGCCGAAGCCGCCATCATCGAGACGCTGCTGGGCGCTTACCCCGACCACGGCATCTGGGCCGAGGAATCCGGCCGCCGGGAGGGCAAGGGCAAAGGCCGCGCCTTCACCTGGATCATCGATCCGCTGGACGGCACCACCAACTTCATCCACGGCTTTCCGGTCTATTGCGTGAGCATCGCGCTGATGGTGGACGGGCGGCTGGACCAGGCGGTCATCTACGACCCGTCGCGCAACGACCTGTTCACCGCCAGCAAGGGCCGCGGCGCCTATCTCAACGACCGCCGCATCCGCGTGGCCAAGCGCACCCAGCTGCGCGACTGCCTGTTGAGCACGGGCTTCCCCTTCCGCCCCGGCGATGCGTTCCAGACCTATTTGCGCATGCTGGGCGACGTGATGCCGCGCGTGGCGGGCGTGCGCCGGCCCGGTGCCGCGGCGCTGGATCTGGCCTATGTGGCTGCGGGCTTCAGCGACGGGTTTTTCGAGACGGGTCTGAGCCCATGGGACGTGGCAGCCGGCGCGTTGCTGGTCACCGAGGCGGGCGGCCTGATCGGCAACTTCACGGGCGAAGCCGACTTCCTGGAACAAAAGGAATGCCTGGCGGCCAACCCGCGCATCTACGGGCAACTGGTGGGGGTGCTGGGCAAGTACAGCAAGTTTGCCCCGGTGCGCGACAAGATGGCGCTCGACAGCCAAAGTGCCGAAGGCGTGTCGCGCGAACGCGCTGCCGACGAGCGCACGGGCGAACGCGCGAAGGATGACGCGCCCGCCGGCGAAGCGCCGGGCGCCGGCGATGCCCCGTGGTGATCGCTGCGTGATTGGTCCCCGCTGCTGACGATGGTGACGGCCTCCGCGTCGCCCCCCGGTGCCATCGGCGGCGCGCCCCCCGCGCCGCTGGAAGCGCACACGCCCATGATGGCGCAGTGGCTGCGCATCAAGGCAGATTACCCCCACACGCTGGTCTTTTACCGCATGGGGGATTTTTACGAGCTGTTCTACGACGACGCCCACAAGGCCGCGCGGCTGCTGGACATCACGCTGACCACGCGCGGGCAGTCGGCCGGCGCCCCGGTGGTGATGGCCGGCGTGCCGGTCCATTCGGTGGAGACCTACTTGGCCCGGCTGATCCGGCTGGGCGAGTCGGTGGCCATCTGCGAGCAGGTGGGCGACGTGGCCACCGCCAAGGGGCCGGTGGAGCGGCAAGTGGTGCGCGTGGTGACACCCGGCACCCTAACCGACAGCGAACTGCTGGCCGACAAGACCGATGCGCTGCTGCTGGCCTTGCACGTGGGGGCACGCCGGCGCTGCGGGCTGGCCTGGCTGGCCGTGACCGAAGGCACCGTCCACCTGGCCGAATGCGACTGGGCCGAGTTGCGCGGCTGGCTGCAGCGCCTGGCCCCGCACGAGGTGCTGCACGGCGGCGACCTGGCGCCAGCAGCCGAAGCGGAGCTGCGCAGCTGGCTGGACGCCGCGGCTGCCGCCGTGCGCCCGGCCCTGACGGTGCGGCCGGCCTGGGCCTTCGACGCGGCCCTGGGCCAGCGCAAGCTGTGCGACCAGCTGCAAGCGGCCACGCTGGCGGGCTGGGGGGCGCAGGACCTGCCCGAGGCGCACGCCGCGGCATCGGCGCTGCTGGACTACGCCGAACACACCCAGGGCCGGCAACTGGGGCATGTGCGTGCGCTGCGCGTGGTGCGGCCGCAAGAGTGGATCGAGCTGCCCGCGACCACGCGCCGCAACCTGGAGCTGACGCAAACCCTGCGCGGCGAGTCCGCGCCGACCCTGCTGTCCCTGCTGGACACCTGCGCCACCGGCATGGGCAGCCGACTGCTGCGGCGCTGGCTGTTGGAGCCACCGCGCGACCGCGCCGTCGCGCGCGAGCGGCTGGCCGCCATCGGCGTGCTGCGCACCCACGGCCCCGACGATCTGCGCCGCGGCCTGCGCGGCCTGAGCGACGTCGAGCGCCTGGCAGCGCGCATCGCGCTGCGGCAGGCACGCCCGCGCGAGCTGGCCGGCCTGACGCAAACGCTACAACGCGCCGACCACCTGGCCCAGGCGGTGGCGATGTTGGCCGACACGCACCCCGCCACGCTGCTGCAGCGCTTGGCCGCCGACCTGCGCCCGCCGCTGGAGGTGGCAGCACTGCTGGCGCGCGCGCTGCTGCCCGAACCCGCGGCCCTGATCCGCGACGGCAGCGTGATCGCACCGGGTTACGACGCCGAGCTGGACGAGCTGCGCGCCATCCAGGCCAATGCGGACGCCTTTTTGCTCGACCTGGAAGCGCGCGAGCGCGCCCGCACCGGCATTGCCAACCTGCGCGTGCAGTACAACAAGGTGCACGGCTTCTACATCGAGGTCACGCAGGGGCAGCTCGACAAGGTGCCGGACGACTACCGCCGCCGCCAGACGCTGAAAAACGCCGAGCGCTTCATCACGCCGGAACTCAAAGCCTTCGAGGACAAGGCGCTCAGCGCCCAGGAGCGCGCGCTGGCGCGCGAGAAGTGGCTCTACGAGCGGCTGCTGGACGAGCTGCAGCCCTTCGTGCC
This sequence comes from Tepidimonas fonticaldi, assembly GCF_007556755.1. Lineage (GTDB taxonomy): Bacteria > Pseudomonadota > Gammaproteobacteria > Burkholderiales > Burkholderiaceae_C > Tepidimonas > Tepidimonas fonticaldi. The sequence continues at coordinate 56,724 of NZ_VJOO01000008.1, forward strand.
CGCGCTGGGCACCCTGGCGCGGGCGCTCGCCACGCTGGACGTGCTGGCGGCGCTGGCAGAGCGGTCGCTAACCCTGGGCTGGCAGGCCCCCACCTTCGGGCCCGAACCGCGCATCGAAATCCGCCAGGGCCGCCATCCCGTGGTGGAAGCGCGCCTGCAGGAAACCGGCGCCGGCCCCTTCATCCCCAACGACACGGTGCTGGACGCGCGCACACGCCTGCAGATCATCACCGGCCCCAACATGGGCGGCAAGTCCACCTACATGCGCCAGGTGGCGCTGATCGTGCTGCTGGCCAGCATCGGTAGCTACGTGCCCGCGGACGCCTGCCGCCTGGGGCCGATCGACGCCATCCACACCCGCATCGGCGCCGCCGACGACCTGGCCAACGCGCAGTCCACCTTCATGCTGGAAATGACCGAGGCGGCGCAAATCCTGCACAGCGCCACCGAGCACAGCCTGGTGCTGATGGACGAGATCGGCCGCGGCACCTCCACCTTCGACGGGCTGGCGCTGGCCAGCGCGATTGCCACCCATTTGCACGACCGCGTGCGCGCCTTCACGCTGTTTGCCACGCACTACTTCGAGCTGACCGAGTTCCCCGCGCGCCACCCCGGGGCCGTCAATGTGCACGTCAGCGCAGTGGAAGGCAAAGGCCGGGAGATCGTTTTTCTGCACCAGATCGAGCCGGGCCCGGCCAGCCGCAGCTACGGTGTGCAGGTGGCCCGCCTGGCCGGGGTGCCGGCCGCCGTCGTGCAACAGGCCCGGCACACCCTGGCGCAACTGGAGGCGGAAAGCGCCCGCGCGCAGCAGCAGATCGACCTCTTTGCCGCCGCGCCCGAGCCCGAACCCACCGTGGCCGACGCACACCCGGTGCTGCAACGGCTGGCCGAGCTGGACCCGGACGCCCTGAGCCCGCGCGACGCGCTGGACGCCCTCTACCGCCTGCGGGCGCTGCTGGAGCGGGGCGGCTGAGCATGGCCGCCTCGGCCCCCGGCCCCAACCCATGCTTCGGTAGAATTGATCGAATTGCCCGCCAGATATACCCACAGGAGTACGGCATGAGCGCCACCGCGTTCGACTTCGAGAAAGCCCGCTTCAACATGATCGAGCAGCAGATCCGGCCCTGGGAGGTGCTCGACGCCACGGTGCTGGCGCTGCTGGGCCAGATCAAGCGCGAGACCTTCGTGCCGCCCGCCTACCAGGCCCTCGCCCTGTCCGATCTGGAAATCCCGCTGTCGCAGCCGGCCGTCGAGGGCGAATGCATGCTCGCGCCCAAGGTCGAGGCCCGCACCCTGCAAGACCTGGCCCTCAAGCCCACCGACAACGTGCTGGAAATCGGCACCGGCTCCGGCTACATGGCGGCACTGCTCGGCCGCCTGTCGCGCCAAGTGCTCACGCTGGAAATCAACCCCGCGCTGGCCGAGACGGCGCGCGCCAACCTCGCGCGCGCGGGCGTCGGCAACGTGCAGGTCAAGACCGCGGACGCAGCCGCCGGCCGCTTTGCGCCGTGCGTGAGCGAAGCGCCGTACGACGTCATCGTGTTGAGCGGTTCGGTCGCGGAAGTGCCCGCCGACCTGCTGGAGCTGCTGCGCGTGGGCGGCCGCCTGTTCGCCGTGGTGGGTGACGAGCCCATCATGCGTGCCACCCTGGTGCAGCGCACCGGCGAAGCCAGCTACCACAGCGAGCAGCCCTGGGACATCGTGATCCCGCGCCTGCGCAACTTCCCGGAACCCACCCGCTTCCGCTTCTGAGACCGCCACCATGGTGCCCCACATCCGCCCCGCGCAACTGGCCGACTGGCTGCGGCAATGCCGCGCGCAAACCCCGGACGCCGAGCCCATCGTGCTGGATGTGCGCGAGCCCTGGGAAGTCCAGACCGCCAGCGTGCGCCCGGATGGCTTCGAGCTGCGGCACATGCCCATGGCCAGCATCCCCATGCGGCTGAGCGAGCTGCCGCGCGAACGGCCCATCGCCTGCCTGTGCCACCACGGGGGGCGCAGCGCCCAGGTGGCGTTCTTTTTGCACCGGCAGGGGTATGAACACGTCGTCAACATCGCCGGCGGCATCCACGCCTGGGCGGCCGAGGTCGACCCCTCGATCCCGCAGTACTGACCCGACGGGGCTGCAGGATTCGGCCATTCGTCATATACTCCCACCTGTATAAACCTCTCCAGGGACTGCACGCCATGCCGAAACTCGCCCCATCCTTGGTGCCCCATCGGCCCGCCGCCCGGATCCTGCGCCTGCCAGCGGCTTTGCTGCTCGGCACACTGGCCGGGGTGGCTGGTGTGGCCCACGCCCAAAGCCTGCAATCGCTGCTGGAAGCAGCCCAGAGCTACGATGCCGCCTACCTGGCCGCCAAGGCGCAGTTCGAGGCCAACCGCGCCAAGGCGGAACAGGCCCGCGCCCGGGTGCTGCCCTCCGTCGGCCTGTCGGCCGAGGCCTTCGTCAACCGCCGCGACAGCTCCGCCTCGGTGCTGGACGACACCTTCAACAACCAGACCGTGCGTCTGGCGGCCACCCAGCCGCTGTACCGCCCCGGCAACCAGTTGGAGGTGGAGCAGGCCCAGCGCTCGCTGCAGGCCGCCGAGGCCCAGCTGCAATCGGTCGAACAGGATCTGATCGTGCGCCTGTCGCAGGCGTACTTCGACGTCTTGGGCGCGGAGGACACGTTGACTTTCGTGCGGGCGCAGAAGGCCGCGGTCGAGCAGCAGCTTGCCGCCGCCCAGCGCAACTTCGAGGTCGGCACCGCCACCATCACCGACACGCGCGAGGCGCAGGCGCGCTTCGACCTGGTCGTCGCGCAGGAGATCGCCGCCGAGAACGACCTGCGCGTCAAGAAGCTGGCGCTGGATCAGCTGGTGGGCCGCAGCGGCACGCAGCCGTGGCGGCTGCCCACGCCCGTCACCTTGCCCACGCTGGCTCCCAACGACGTGAACGCGTGGGTGCAGCGTGCGGCGGCCGAGCACCCGAGCGTGCGCGCCGCCCAGGCGGCGCTCGACGTGACCCGCCTGGAAGTCCGCAAGGCCGAGGCGGCCAAGGGCCCGACGCTGGACGCCGTGGCGCAGTACCAGTTCGCGCGCGCGCCGTCGTCGGTTGCGGCCATCCCCGGGTATCTGCGCAACCAGACCGCCAGCATCGGCGTGCAGTTCAACCTGCCGCTGTACTCGGGCGGCGCCCTGGACAACCGCGTGAAGGAAACCGTGGCGCTGGAAGACAAGGCGCGCAACGACGTCGAAGGCGCGGTACGTGGGGTGAGCCAGGCCACCCGCGCCGCCTTCTTTGGCGTGCAGTCGGGCCTGGGCCAGGTGCGGGCCCTGGAAGCGGCCGAGGCGTCCAGCCAGAGCGCACTGGAGGCCAACCAGCTCGGCTACCAGGTGGGCGTGCGCATCAACATCGACGTGCTCAACGCCCAGAGCCAGCTCTACCAGACCAAGGCCCAATTGGCCAAGGCGCGCTACGACGTGCTGGTCGGCAACCTGCGCCTGCGTCAGGCGGCCGGGGTGCTCAAGCCCGAAGATCTGCAGCCCATCAACGCGCTGTTGCAGGCGCGCTGAGGTCCCACCAGCGCAGCACGGCATCCACGCAGCGCGCCGCGGCGCCGGCGTGCGTTTGCAGTAACGTTTGGCAACCCGCCTGGGCACGGGCCAGGGCGGGCGGATCGGCCAGCCAGTCCAGCGCCCGGGCCACCGCGTTGGCGAGGTCTGGCACACGCTCGGCGGCACCGGCCGCGATGGCCGCCTCCGACGCCTCGGCAAAATTGAAGGTGTGCGGCCCCATGACCACGGGGCATTCGCAGGCGGCCGCCTCGATCAGGTTCTGGCCGCCCAAGGGCGCAAAGCTGCCCCCGAGCAGCGCCACTTGCGCCAGCCCGTAATACCAAGGCATTTCACCCAGGCTGTCGCCCAGCAGAACGTCGGCCCCCCGCGCTGCCGAGGGCCAGACGGGTTCGGCAGCGTCCAGCGGCCCCAGCGCGCTGCGCCGCACGACGCGCAGTCCGGCCTGGCGCAGCAGCGCCTCCACCGCATCGAAGCGCTGGGGATGGCGCGGCACGATCAGCCACAGCGGGCGAATCGGGCAGGTGCCCGCCCCCCGTGTGGCTTGGACTTGGGCCTGCCATGCGTCGCACCAGGCCGCTTCCTCCCCTTCCCGGCTGCTGGCCAGCATCAGGATCGGCCGCCCGCTGGGCGCGTCTGGGGCGGCGGTCGCGGCCTGCCACGCCAATCGCCATGTCCGCCCCAACGCCCATGGTCCGGGGTGCCACGGCACGTCGAATTTGACATTGCCCATCGTGCCACCGGCCGGCGGATCGACCGGCGCCCCCAGCGTCCGCAGCCGGTCCGCATCGCCGGCCGTCTGGGCCAACACGCCGGACAAGCCCGCATAGGCCGGCCCCGCCAGCCAGCGCAGACGCTGCGCGCGCCGCCACGAGCGCGCGTTCAGCCGCGCATTGGCCAGCAGCAGCGGCACCCCTGCCGTGCGGCAGCCCTGCACCAGGGCGGGCCAGACTTCGGTTTCCATCAGCACCCCCAACCGGGGGCGGAAATGCGCCAAAAACCGCTGCACAGGCCCCGGCGCATCCCAGGGCAGCCAGACCTGCACATCCCCCGGGCGCAGGTGGCGCCGCCCCTCGGCGCGACCGGTCGCCGTGCCATGGGTCCAGAGGATGCGGATGTCGGGGCGGCGCTCGCGCAAGCGGTCGATCCACAAGGCCGCGGCCCGGGTTTCGCCCAACGACACGGCGTGCACCCACAACCAGCCCTGGGACGGCTCGACGGCATAGCGCCCGAACCGCTCCTCGATGGCTTCCAGATAGCCGGGTTCCTGCCGGCCACGGCTCGCCAGCTTGCGGCGCAACAGGGGTTGCAGCGCGGTCATCACACCCCCGTACAGACCGAGGGCCAGCCGCTCGCTCCACCGCATAGGCGCAGGCGCGTCAGCCGGTAGCGAACAGCCGCGCATACACCGCCCCGATGCCGGCCGCCTCGCGCTCGAGCGAAAACTGCCCCGCCACGCGCGCCCGCGCGGCCTGCCCCATCCGCACCGCCGCCTGCGGGTCGGCCAGCACCTGCCGCAGCGCCGCGGCCAGCCCTGCGGCATCGCCGGTGTCCACCAGCGCGCCGTTGACGCCGGGCTGCACCAGCTCCTCGAACGCCCCGGTGCGCGAGCACACCACGGCGCAGCCGCACGCCGCCGCCTCGAACGGCGTGAGCCCGAACGGCTCGTAACGCGGGCAGGCCACGCACACCAGGCAGCGCTGATACCAGCGGTGCACCTCGGCCGCCGGCACTTCGCCGAGGAAGCGGATGCGATCCGACAGGCCCGCGGCGTCGATGCGCGCCTGCAGCTCGCGCTGGTAGGCCTCGTGCTGCGGCATCGCGCGGCCGGCGATCACCGCCGTCACGTCCGGCAGGTGCGGCAGCGCGGCGATCATCGCGTCCACGAACACGTCGGTGCCTTTGTCCGGCCGCACGCGCCCGAACACGCCGACGCCAAAGCGCCCCGGCAAGCCGCTGTCGGCCCACGCCGCCAGCTTGTCCGGCGGCGGCGCAAAGCGGGTCAGGTCGATGCCGTGCGGCACCACCGCCGTGGTGTTCGGCACGAAGCTGGCGGCCTTCGGCGTGGTGGCGATCACCGCGTCCATGCGGCTGATCAGCCAGCGCGGAAACCAGCCGTGCCGGTGCTGCGCCGCCGAGGTAAACACCAGCCGCACCGGCAGCCGCAGCACGTCGCGCGCCCACAGGCCGGCGGCCATCTCGTGGTCACGCCGCACGTGCCAGATGCGGAAAGGCCGCCCCGCCGGCGGCCGGCGCGACAGCGCGATCGCCTGCCGCAGCGTCAGGCCCGGCATGCCGTGCGGCAGCGGCGTGCCGCAGTAGGCCAGCCGCCACTGGCGCGCCTGTATCGGCACCAGCGCGTTGACGGTGGCCGACACGCCGGTGTAGCGCCGCTTCAGGTTGAAGACGATGACCTCCGGGTCGGGGTCCGGGGTGAGGGCGGCGGGGGCGGCGGACGAGGCGGAGGACACGACGGATTCCTGCACGGGCGGGCGTCAATGGGCCGCGTCGCCCACCACCGCATCAGGCTTGACGCGGCGCAGCCAGCCCAGCATTTCGGCCTCGATGCGCGCCAGTGCCTCGGGCGTCTGCCCCTCGAAGCGCAGCACCAGCACCGGCGTGGTGTTGGAGGCGCGGATCAGCCCGAAGCCGTCCGGCCAGTCGACCCGCAGGCCGTCCACGGTGCTGACCTCGGCCGGCGGGGCGAAGCGGGCCACGCGCTGCAACTCGGCCACCAGCCGGTGCGGCTCGCCCTCGGCGCAGGCGACGTTGAGTTCCGGCGTCGAGTGGCTGGTGGGCAAGCCGTCGAGCACGGCACCGGGGTCGGCGTGACGGCTCAGGATCTCCAGCAGCCGCGCGCCGGCGTAGCTGCCGTCGTCGAAGCCGTACCAGCGCTCCTGGAAGAAGATGTGCCCGCTCATCTCGCCGCCCAGCGGCGCGCCGACCTCGCGCATCTTGGCCTTGATCAGCGAGTGGCCGGTGCGGTGCATCAGCGGCACGCCGCCGGCGGCGCGGATCGCCGGCGCCAGCCGCTGGCTGCACTTGACGTCGAACACGATGGTCCCCCCGGGCACGCGCGACAGCACGTCGGCGGCAAACAGCATCATCTGCCGGTCGGGAAAGATGTTCTGGCCGCTGGGGGTGACGACGCCCAGCCGGTCGCCATCGCCGTCGAAGGCAAAACCCAGATCGGCGCCCGTGCGCTGCAGGGTGGCGATGAGGTCGCGCAGATTCTCCGGCTTGGAGGGGTCCGGATGGTGGTTGGGGAATTCGCCATCGACCTCGCCGTACAGCACCGTCACGTCGCAGCCCAGCGCCCTGAACAGCGCGGGGGCGGAGGCCCCCGTGACGCCGTTGCCGCAGTCGATCACGAGCTTGAGCGGCCGCGCCAGCCGCACCTCGCCGGCGATGCGCGCGATGTACTCCGGCTGAATATCCAGCCGGCGCACCTGCCCGCGCGCGGACGCTGGTGTCAAGCCAGATGCCATGGCCTCGCGCAGGGCCTGGATTTCGTCGCCGTAGATGGCGCACCCCGCCAGCACCATCTTGAAGCCGTTGTGGTGCTTGGGGTTGTGGCTGCCCGTGACCTGAATGCCACTGCGGCAGTGCGTGGCCGCCGCAAAGTACAGCATGGGCGTGGTGACCATGCCGATGTCCAGCACGTCCACCCCCGCCATCGACAGCCCGTCGATCAGCGCGGCGGCCAGGGCCGGGCTGCTCAGCCGCCCATCGCGCCCCACGGCCACGGTCTGCTCGCCGGCCGCTCGGACCCGGGCCCCAAAGGCGTGCCCCAGCGCCCGGGCAAAGGCCTCGTCGATCACGTCGGGCACCACGCCACGGATGTCGTACGCCTTGAAGGCGTGGGCAGGCAGCGGACGGTGGGAAACGGTCGAATCGGTCATGGGTCTGTGGACGGTCGAGACGGGTGTGTGACAGTGCGCCGATTGTAGGAGGGCTTATGATCGCCCTCCCTGTCGCTCCCCCTGTCGTGCCCCGGCCGGCGACGGCCCGGGCGCCATCACCCCATCCCATCCCGCGCCATGTCGCCCAAGCTTGCGGCCGAGTTTTTGTTTCTGGCAGCCCTGTGGGGTTCGTCCTTTCTGTTCATGCGCCAGGCGGCGCTGGAATTTGGGCCGGTGGCCACCGCCGGCCTGCGCGTGGCCGTCGCGGGCGCGGTGCTGCTGCCGATTCTGGTGCTCAGCGGCCACTGGCGCGCGTTTCGCGTCCACGCGGGGCGCATCCTGTTCGTCGGGCTGATCAACTCGGGCATTCCCTTTGGGCTGTTCGCCTACGCGGTGCTGTCGATCAGCACCGGCCTGACGGCGATCCTCAACGCCACCGTGCCGCTGTTCGGTGCGCTGGTGGCCTGGCTGTGGCTGGGTGATCGCCCAGGGCGCTGGCGCGCCGTGGGGCTGGCGCTGGGGTTTCTGGGGGTGGCGCTGCTGTCGTGGAACAAGGCCAGCTTTACCCCCGGCGGCACGGGCTGGGCCGTGCTGGCCTGTCTGGGCGCCACCATCCTCTATGCCGTGGCGGCCAGCTACACCAAAAAATACCTGATGGGCATTCCCCCCATGGCCACAGCCGCGGGCAGCCAGTTCGGCGCCACCTTGGGCCTGCTGCTGCCCACCCTGTGGACCTGGCCCGCGCAGCCCGCCAGCGCCGGTGCCTGGGCCGCCGTCGGGGTGGCCGGCGTGCTTTGCACCGCGCTGGCCTACCTGCTGTACTTTCGGTTGATCGAGGCCGCCGGCCCCGCCAAAACGCTCACCGTGACCTTTCTGATCCCGGTGTTCGCCATCGGCTACGGCGCGCTGCTGCTGGGCGAGACCATCACCCCCTGGATGGTGGGGTGCGGCATCGTGATCCTGGCCGGGGTGGCGCTGGCCACCGGCCTCATCGATCCGGGTCGCTGGCGGCAGACGCGCCCGAACCCTGCATCGCTCCCTTGAGCTTGGGCGAGGCGTGGAAGGTCACCACGCGCCGCGCCTCGATCGGTACCAGCTCGCCGGTGCGTGGATTGCGCCCCGGGCGCGGGGCCTTCATGCGCACCTGAAACTGCCCGAACCCGGCGATGCGCACATCCTCGCCGGCGATCAGGCGCTCGGCGATCAGCGCAAAAAACGCATCGACGATGTCCTTGGATTCCCGCTTGTTGAAGCCGATGCGATCGAACAGTCGCTCGGCCAACTCGGCCTTGGTCAGGGTCGCGCCGTCACCGGCGTCTTCGGGTTCCGTTCGGGGGTTGCGCGTGGCCATGGCGGCAATCGTAGCAGGACCGCCACGGCCTTCGACACACCCCGGGGTCACGCCCGCAGGCGGGCCCCGACGCGCTGTTGCAGCGATGCCAACACGGCCTGCACGACGGCGTCGATCTCCTCGTCGGTCAGGTTGGCGTCGTGGCGCTCCAGGGTCAGGCGCACGGCCAGGCTCTTTTCGCCCTCGGCCAGGGCGCCGCCCGCCGTCCCCGCCTTGGGCCGATAGACGTCGAACAGCACCGCCTCGCGCAGCCACGGCTGCTCGACCGCCCCAATGGCCGCCATCAGCTCGGCGTGGGTGACGGCCTCGCGCACGACCACCGCCACGTCCCGCTGCACGGGCTGGTGCCGACCCAGCGGCTGGGCCTGGGGCACCGGGCGCTCGACGACCGCATCCCAGTCCAGCTCGAACAGCACCGGCGCCTGGGTCCAGCCTTCGGCCTGGCGCCAGCGCGGATGCAGCTCGCCCACGATACCCACGGGGCGGCCGTCGAGCAGCACGCGGGCGCAACGCCCCGGGTGCAGCGCGGGGTGCTGCGCCGGCTCGAACACCGGGCGGCGCGGGGCCAGCAGGGCCTCCACATCGCCTTTGACGTCGTAAAAATCCAGCGGCCGGGCGGGTACGCCCCACTGCAAGGCGGACTCGTCGCCCCACGCCAGCCCGGCCAGCCGGCGCGGCTGATCCAAGCCCGCCACGGTGGTGTCGCTGTCCGGCACCGCCGGATCGCGGCGGAATACGCGCCCGATCTCGAACAGGCGGGCGCGCGGCACCTTGCGGTCGGTGTTGTACTTGAGCACAGCCAGCAGGCTGCCGATCAGACTGGAGCGCATCACACTCAGGTGGCTGGCAATCGGGTTGAGCAGCCGGATCGGCGCGTCATTGCCCGCGTAGTCGCGCTCCCAGCGCTCTTCGACGAAGCTGAAGTTGATCGTCTCCTGATACCCCAGATCCGCGAGCTGGCGCCGCACCGCATGGGCGCTGCGCTGGGCCTCCGGCCGCACGCGCGGCACCACCGGGGCCAGCGGCGGCGTATCCGGCAGGCGGTCGTAGCCGATGACGCGCGCCACCTCCTCGATCAGATCCTCCTCGATCTGCAGGTCGAAGCGGTACGGCGGCGGCGTCACCGTCAGCACGCCGTCGCCCTCGGCCACCTCCAGCCCCAGCCGGCGCAGCGGCTCGGCGCACTGCGCCTGCGTCAGCGGCATGCCGATCACTTTGGCCGCGCGCGCCACGCGCAGCGTCACCGGCTGCGGCTGCGGCACGTTGACGACGTGGTCGTCGATCGGGCCGACCTCGCCGCCGCAGATCTCCAGGATCAGCTGGGTGATGCGCTCCACGTGCTCGCGCGTGGTGCTCGGATCGACCCCGCGCTCGAAGCGGTGGCCGGCGTCCGTGCTGAAGTTGAAGCGGCGCGAGCGGCCCGCGATCGCGCGCGGCCACCAGAACGCCGCCTCCACATAGACGTTGCGCGTGGCGTCCGACACCGCCGTGGCCTGCCCGCCCATGATGCCCGCCAGCGACTCCACGCCGCGGTCATCGGCAATGACGCCCACCGTCTCGTCCAGCGTCACGGTCTGGCCGTTGAGCAGCTCCAGCGTCTCGCCGGCGCGGCCCCAGCGCACCTGCAAGCCGCCGTGGATGCGGTCCAGGTCGAAGATGTGCGAGGGGCGGCCCAGCTCGAACATCACGTAATTGGAGATGTCCACGAGGGCCGAGATGCTGCGCTGGCCGCAGCGCGCCAGGCGCTGCACCATCCAGTCGGGCGTCTTGGCCGTGGGGTCGATGCCGCGGATGATGCGGCCGGTGAAGCGCCCGCACAGGTCCGGCGCGTCGATGCGCACCGGCAGCACCTCGCCGTGGCGCGGTGCCACCGGCGCAAACACCGGGGCCTGCAGCGGCGCGCCGGTCAGCGCCGCCACCTCGCGCGCCACGCCGTAGACGCTCAGGCAGTGCGCGAGGTTGGGCGTGAGCTTGAGGGTGAAGATGCGGTCGTCCAGCGCCAGCGCCTCGCGCAGATCGCGCCCGACCGGCGCGTCGGCGGCGAGTTCCAGCAGCCCGCCGTGGTCGTCCGACAGGCCCAGCTCGCGCGCCGAGCAGAGCATGCCGTGGCTTTCCACCCCGCGCAGCTTGCCGACGCGGATCTCGAACGGCTTGCCGTCCTCGCCGGGCGGCAGCACCGCGCCCACCAGCGCGCACGGCACGCGGATGCCGGCGCGCGCGTTCGGCGCGCCGCAGACGATCTGCAGCGGTTCGCCCTGCCCCGCGTCCACGCGGCAGACGCGCAGCCGGTCGGCGTTGGGGTGCGGCTCGGCGCTCAGGATCTCGCCCACCACCACGCGGGTGAAGGGGGGAGCCACCGGCTCCCATTCCTCCACCTCCAGACCCGCCATGGTCAGCAGATCGGCCAGCGCGCGGCTGTCGAGGGGAGGGTTGCAAAAGGCACGCAGCCAGGATTCGGGGAATTGCATCGGGGGCTCTTTCTCTCAACCTCAACGGAACTGCGACAGAAAGCGCAGGTCACCATCGAAGAACAGGCGCAGGTCGTTGACGCCGTAGCGCAGCATGGTCAGCCGGTCCGGCCCCATGCCAAATGCAAAGCCAATGTAGTGCTCCGGGTCCAGCCCCATGTTGCGCACCACGTTGGGGTGCACCTGGCCGGAGCCGGCCACCTCCAGCCAGCGCCCGGCCAGCGGGCCGCTGGCAAACTGGATGTCGATCTCGGCGCTCGGCTCGGTGAACGGGAAGAAGCTCGGCCGGAAGCGCAGCACCAGGTCGTCGGTCTCGAAAAAGGTGCGGCAAAACGCCGTGAAGACCACCTTCAGGTCCTTGAAGCTGACGTTGCGGCCGATCCACAGCCCCTCGCACTGGTGAAACATCGGCGAGTGCGTGGCGTCGCTGTCCACGCGGTAGGTGCGCCCCGGGGCGATGACGCGGATCTCCGGCATGTCGCCGGCGAACAGCCCCGCCCCGCCGTCGCCGGCCGCGGCACGCGCGCGCTTGACGTGCTGCACCGCGTGGCGGATCTGCATCGGGCTGGTGTGGGTGCGCAGCAGCAGCGGCGCCTCGGGCGTTCCCCCTTCGACATAGAAGGTGTCGTGCATCGAGCGCGCCGGGTGGTCCGCCGGGGTATTGAGCGCGGTGAAGTTGAACCAGTCGGTCTCGATCTCCGGCCCGTCGGCCACCTCGAAGCCCATCGAGCCGAAGATGGCCTCGATGCGCTCCAGCGTCAGGCTCACGGGGTGCAGCCCGCCCTGGCCGCGCTGGCGGCCCGGCAGCGTCACGTCCAGCGCCTCGGCGGCCAGCTGGCGCTGCAGCTCGGCCTCGGCCAGCTCGGCGCGGCGCGCCTGCAGCGCCGCTTCGATGGCCTGCTTGGCCTGGTTGATGGCCGCGCCCGCCGCCTTTTTCTCCTCGGGGCTCAGCGCCGCCAGCCCCTTCATGCGCTCGGTGATCGCGCCGCTCTTGCCCAGAAAGCGTGCCTTGGCGTTTTCCAGGTCGTTGGGGGTTTGGGCCTGCGCGAACTGCTCGCGCGCCGACTGCACCAGGGATTCGAGGTCGTTCATGCGGTGATCCGTTGCGGGGCGCGCTCGGCCCCAAAAACGAACGGGCCAGCGCGCAAGGCGACTGGCCCGTGGAAAGACGGACGGCCACCCGGGTGGGCGGCCTGGGACGTCAGGCGGCCGTCGCTGCGCCCGGGGCCTGCAGATGGGCCTTGACGCGCTCGACGATGGCGCCGAAGGCCGCCTTGTCGTTGACGGCCAGATCGGCCAGCACCTTGCGGTCGATCTCGATCGCCGCCTTGCGCAGACCGTTGGCAAACTGGCTGTAGGTCAGACCCAGCTCGCGCACGCCAGCGTTGATGCGGGCGATCCAGAGCTGACGGAAGACACGCTTGCGGGCACGGCGGTCGCGGTAGGCGTACTGACCGGCCTTCATCACCGCCTGCTTGGCGACGCGGAACACATTCTTGCGGCGGCCACGGAAACCCTTGGCCAGGGCGAGCACCTTTTTGTGGCGGGCGCGCGCGGTGACACCACGTTTGACGCGAGGCATGGTTTACTCCTTGTTCGTTACGGGGGTACCGCCGCCCATCACAGGCCGGCAAAGGGCATCATCTGCGCGATGTGGCCCATGTTCGTCTCGTGGACGTTGGCCGCGCCACGCAGCTGGCGCTTGTTCTTGGTCGTCTTCTTGGTCAGGATGTGGCGCTTGAAGGCCTGACCGCGCTTGACGGTGCCACCGGGACGAACGCGAAAACGCTTCTTCGCGCTGCTCTTGGTCTTCATCTTGGGCATGATGACTGCTTCCTGTTGAATTGTGCTCGTGAGGCGCCCCGGCTTTGCCGCCAGGGACTTGTCGGCCCCGAGCCACTTGTCGTTCCAGCCCCGGGATGACCGGGCCGGCTTCGCACACCGCCATGCGCCATGACACACCGCGAAACGCCGCAACGCACCAAAGCGCACGCTTGGTTGCGTGCGAAGCCTGTGATTATAGCAACGACGGCGCCGCGCGGCTGCGCAGCCGCACCCATGCAGCACGGGGCGCGGCGATCAGGCCGCCGGGGCGGCAGCTTCCGCCTTGCCGGCGCCAGCGCCCTTTTTGCGCGACGGCGCGATCATCATGATCATCTGCCGCCCCTCCAGCTTGGGGAACTGCTCGACCACGATGCTGTCGCCCAGCTCGGTGCGGATGCGCTCCAGCAACGCCAAGCCCAGCTCCTGGTGGGTGATCTCCCGGCCACGGAAGCGCAGGGTCACCTTGCACTTGTCGCCGTCTTCCAGGAAGCGGCGGATGTTGCGCATCTTGACCTGGTAGTCGCCCTCGTCGGTCCCGGGCCGGAACTTGATTTCCTTGACCTCGATGACCTTTTGCTTGGCCTTGGCCTCGGCCGCCTTCTTCTGTTCGGCGTATTTGAACTTGCCGTAGTCGATCAGGCGGCACACCGGCGGGGTGGCCATCGGCGCGATTTCGACCAGATCGACGTCGAGGTCGCCCGCCATGCGCAGCGCCTCTTGGATGGACACGACACCGATTTGCTGCCCATCGGGGCCGGTGAGGCGGACCTCGGGCGCGGTGATCTCGCGGTTCAAACGGTGCTGGCGCTCCTCGCGCTGGCGACGGTCACGGAAGTTGCTGGGGCGGGCGGTAGCGATGGTGTGGTTCCTTTGTCAATGTTTGGACGCGATGTCCGAACGCAGGCGCTGGGCGAAGTCCGCCAAGGGCATGACGCCGAGGTCCTGGTTGCCGCGCGCGCGCACGGCGACCGTCCCGGCGGCCTTCTCCTTGTCGCCGACGACCAGGATGTAAGGCACCTTTTGCAACGCCTGCTGGCGGATTTTATAGGTGATCTTCTCGTTGCCAAGATCCAGCGCCACCCTAAACCCTTGATCCTGAAGCGTTTTGGCAATTTCGCCACAGTAGCCGGCCTGCGCATCGGTGATGTTGAGCACCGCCACCTGGATCGGCGCCAGCCACGCCGGCAAGGCGCCCGCGTGCTGCTCGATGAGGATGCCGATGAAGCGCTCCAGGCTGCCGACGATGGCGCGGTGCAGAATGACCGGGCGCTGGCGGCTGCCGTCCTCGGCCACGTACTCGGCATCCAGCCGCTCACTCAGGTTGAAATCCACCTGGATGGTGCCGCACTGCCACTCGCGGCCGATGGCGTCCTTGAGCGTGTACTCGATCTTGGGGCCGTAGAACGCGCCATCCCCTTCGGAGATGACGAAGTCGCAGCCGGAGTCGCGCAGGCTCTGCATCAGCGCCGCCTCGGCCTTGTCCCAGAGTTCATCGGAGCCGATGCGCGCCGCCGGCCGCGTCGAGACCTTGTAGAGGATCTCGGTAAAGCCAAAGTCCGCGTACACCTTCTTCAGCAACCGCGTGAAGGCGTCGCACTCGGGCAGGATCTGGTCCTCGGTGCAGAAGATGTGGCCGTCGTCCTGCGTGAAGCCGCGCACGCGCATGATGCCGTGCAGGCCGCCGCTGGGCTCGTTGCGGTGGCACTGGCCAAACTCGCCATAGCGCAGCGGCAGGTCGCGGTAGCTCTTGACGCCCTGCTTGAAGATCAGGATGTGGCCGGGGCAGTTCATCGGCTTGATCGCGTAGTCGCGCTTCTCGCTCTCGGTGATGAACATGTTGTCCCGGTACTTGTCCCAGTGGCCGGTCTTCTCCCACAGCGCCTTGTCCAGGATCTGCGGGCCCTTGACCTCCAGGTAGCCGTTGTCGCGGTAGACCTGCCGCATGTACTGCTCCACCTGCTGCCACAGCGTCCAGCCCTTGGGGTGCCAGAACACCAGCCCCGGCGCATGGTCGTCGATGTGGAACAGGTCCAGCTCCTTGCCGAGCTTGCGGTGGTCGCGCCGCTCGGCCTCTTCCAGCAGGGTCAGGTACTGCTGCAGGTCCTCCTTGCTGGCCCAGGCCGTGCCGTAGATGCGCTGCAGCATCTCGTTGCGGTGATCGCCGCGCCAATAGGCCCCGGCCACCTTCATCAGCTTGAAGTGCTTGAGCTTGCCGGTGCTGGGCACGTGCGGGCCGCGGCACAGGTCCTCGAAAGCGCCTTCGCGGTAGAGGCTGACCTCCTCCCCCGCCGGGATGCTGCCGATGATTTCGGCCTTGTAGTGCTCGCCCAGCCCCTTGAAGTAGGCCACGGCTTCGTCACGGGGCAGCACGCGCCGGACCACCGGCTCGTCCTTGGCGGCCAGTTCGGCCATCTTTTTCTCGATGGCGACCAGGTCCTCCGGCGTAAAGGGCCGCTTGTACGAAAAGTCGTAATAAAAGCCGTTGTCGATGACCGGGCCGATGGTGACCTGCGCATCCGGGTACAGCTCTTTGACGGCATAGGCCAGCAGGTGCGCCGTCGAGTGGCGGATGATTTCCAGCCCCTCCGGATCCTTGGGCGTGACGATCCACACCCGCGCATCGCGCTCGACACGGTAGGCCGTGTCTACCAGGCGCGGCGCATCGTCACCGGCGGTCTGCACCTTGCCCGCGACAGCCGCCTTGGCCAGCCCGGCGCCGATGGCCGCCGCAATCTCGGCGACGGTGACCGGCGCATCGAAGGTGCGCTGCGACCCGTCGGGGAGCGTGATCTGGATCATGGGTGAGGGTCCTGAAAAACGAAAAACGCGGCTCGGGGCCGCGCAAGAAGGTGTTGATCGAGCAGGCGCGAACTGCCGCCGGCCTGTTCAGGCCGGGGTGACCTCCGGGGAAGTTCGCGGTGTCATAACCGTATCGCCTGCGGGTTGGGTACTCTCAGCTCGACGGTATTTTCGCACAGATCCGCTAACCCCTCTCACTGCGCGCCACGCGCGGCACTGCCGTACGAACCCGCTGCACGAACCCATTGCAAAATGGGCGCTTTGGCTCTGAATCCCATCGACACCATGCAGATCACCACCGAGCAACTGTTCGACGACGCCCGCACCCACAACGCCTGGCAGGACAAGGCCGTGGCGGACGAGACGCTGCACCGCCTGTACGACCTGATGAAATGGGGCCCCACGTCGGCCAACTGCGGCCCAGCGCGCATCCTGTTCGTCAAGTCGCCGCAGGCCAAGGCCCGGCTGCTGCCGTGCCTGAGCGAGGGCAACCGCGCCAAGACGGCCGCCGCGCCCGTCACGGCCATCATCGGCATGGATCTGGCGTTCTACGAGAAGCTGCCGCAACTCTTTCCCCACAACCCCGATGCGCGGAGCTGGTTCGAGGGCCAGCCCGAGGCGATCCAGGCCACGGCCTTTCGCAACTCCAGCCTGCAGGGTGGGTATTTCATCCTGGCCGCGCGGGCGCTGGGGCTGGACTGCGGCCCGATGAGCGGCTTCGACGCCGCCGCGGTGGACGCCGCCTTCTGGGCCGGCACCTCGGTGCGCACCAACTTTTTGTGCAACCTGGGCTACGGCGACCCGGCCGGCCTGCACCCGCGCGGCCCCCGGCTGGCTTTCGACGAGGCGTGCCGCATCGTCTGACGGCCGCGCTCCCGCCCGCCCTGCTCGGCACCGGCCACGGACCTCGCCGCGGAAGCAAAAAGGCCCGGCAAGCCTTCGCCTGCCGGGCCGCGGTCTCCTCCGCCGCTCTGGGGCGGTTTGGGATCAGTGGAACTGCTCTTCTTCGGTCGAGCCGGCCAGCGCCTTGACGCTGGAGGAACCGCCCTGGATGACGGTGGTCACGTCGTCGAAGTAGCCGGCGCCGACTTCCTGCTGGTGCGACACGAAGGTGTAGCCCAGTTCGCGGGCGGCGAATTCCGGCTCCTGCACCATTTCGACATAGTGCTTCATGCCTTCGCCGCGGGCGTAGTTGTAGGCGAACTTGAAGGTGTTGAACCAGTTGATGTGGATGCCCGCCAGGGTGATGAACTGGTACTTGTAGCCCAGCGCCGACAGTTCGTCCTGGAACTTGGCGATGGTCTTGTCGTCCAGGTTCTTCTTCCAGTTGAAGGACGGCGAGCAGTTGTAGGACAGCAGCTTGCCCGGGTACTTGGCGTGGATGGCCTGCGCAAACTCGCGCGCAAAGCCCAGGTCCGGCGTGCCGGTCTCGCACCACACCAGGTCGGCGTACGGCGCGTAGGCCACGCCGCGGCTGATCGCCTGCTCCAGGCCGTTCTTCACGCGGAAGAAGCCCTCTTGCGTGCGCTCGCCGGTCAGGAACGGACGGTCGTTGGCGTCGTGATCGCTGGTCAGCAGGTTGGCCGCTTCGGCGTCGGTGCGCGCCAGCACGATGGTCGGCACGCCCATCACGTCGGCCGCAAAGCGCGCGGCGATCAGCTTCTCGATCGCCTCTTGCGTGGGCACCAGCACCTTGCCGCCCATGTGGCCGCACTTCTTCACCGCGGCCAACTGGTCCTCGAAGTGCACGCCGGCGGCGCCCGCGGCGATCATGTTCTTCATCAGCTCGAAGGCGTTGAGCACGCCGCCGAAGCCGGCTTCGGCGTCCGCCACGATCGGCAGGAAGTAGTCGATGTAGCCGGCATCACCGGGGCCGATGCCGCGGCTCCACTGGATCTCGTCGGCGCGCTTGAAGGTGTTGTTGATGCGGCGCACCATCGTCGGCACCGAGTCGTACGCGTACAGCGACTGGTCGGGGTACATCGTCTCGCTGGTGTTGCCGTCGGCGGCGACTTGCCAGCCAGACAGATACACGGCCTCCAGCCCCGCCTTGGCCTGCTGCATGGCCTGACCGGCGGTGATGGCGCCAAAGGCGTTGACGTAGCCCTTCTTGGCCTCGCCGTTGATCAGGCGCCACAGCTTTTCGGCACCGCGCTTGGCCAGCGTGTACTCAATCTGCAGCGAGCCGCGCAGGCGCACCACGTCGGCGGCGCTGTAGCCGCGCTTGATGCCCTTCCAGCGCGGATTTTCGGCCCAGTCTTTTTCGAGGGCGGCGATCTGCTGATCGCGGGTGAGGTTTTGCGTCATGACAACACTCCTGTGGTGATGGGAAACCCTGGCGGGGACCGGTGCAGCCGGGTGGCGATACCCCGTCCCGTTGCCCACAGTATAGGTCTTATATAAGACATAAAACTTGTCTTGTGTCTTATACAAGACATTTTTAGCACCATGAAAATCAACGCCTTGGACGCTTTGTTTCGTATCACGGAATTTTGATTGCACCCCGCAAAACCCGGCGTAGCGGCGAACCGAATCGGGTTTCATGATTGCGCATCCGTTTTCCATGATGCGCAATCAACATCGGTCACCGCTCGGCGCCGGGGCCCGCGGTGCGGCGCAGCTCCCACCGCGCGGACAGGCGGCCGGCAAACGTCACCTGCAGCCGCGCCCCGTCCGGGCCTGCCGTGAGCCGCACGCCGGGCTGCGGCGCGGGATCGACCGCCGCAACCGACAGCAGGCCGTCCGGCCAGGTCACGGCCAGATCGGCCTCCATGGGCAAAAAGCCATCCAGGTAGCGGCGCATCAACGGCCCGGCGTGCAGACGCCAGCGGCCATCGCCCAGCGGATCGAGCGCACGCGAGCGCAGTTCGATGCACACCGTGGCGCCCCGCCCCACCCCCGCCAGTTCGACGCGGTGGTCCTCGACCCAGGCGCGCTCCACCCCGCGCGCCTGGGTGATGCGGATGGATTCGACCCGATCGCGGTTGAACAGCACCACCACGCGGGCGTTGGGGTCCAGGCGCAGGTGGCAGGTCTCCACGCGCACGACGCCCGTGCGCAGGCTGTCGTCGTCGATGCGCACGCGCGACTCGTAGCCATAGGCGTGGGGATCGGGCCGCTCCGCCAGCAGCCGGAGCTCGCCCTCGCGCGCAATGTCGTCGAACTCGAGCGGACGGGCCTGCGCCCCAGCGGCGAGGGCGAGGGCGCCGAGCGCCCCCCAGACAATGCGCAAGACGGCCATGGGCACACCTCCGGGCAATCGATGCCCCATTGTGCCCGGATGCCGCGCCGCGCGTGCGCGCAGGGGATCAGGCCGCGCCGATGCCGGGGACCAAGGCCCCCGCCGGCTCGCCCCGCTTGAGGGCGGCGGTGAAGGCCAACATGCGATCGATGGGCTGCCGGGCGCGGGGAATCAGGGCGGGATCGACGTGGATTTCGTTGCGCCCGGTCTCCAGCACCTCCAGCACGCCGCGCAAGCCGTTCATCGCCATCCAGGGGCAATGGGCGCAGCTCTTGCACGTGGCGCTGTTGCCGGCCGTGGGCGCTTCGATGAAGCGCTTGCCCGGGTTGAGCGTGCGCAGCTTGTGCATCATGCCGTTGTCGGTGGCGACGATGAACACCGTGGCGTCCAGCTCGGCTGCGGCCTTCAGGATTTGCGAGGTGGAGCCCACCACATCCGCCTGCGCCACCACCTCGGCCGGGCTTTCGGGGTGCACCAGCACCTTGGCGCCGGGGTGATCGCGGCGCAGTTGCTCCAGCTCGAAGGCCTTGAACTCGTCGTGCACCACGCACGAGCCGCGCCACAGGACCATGTCGGCCCCGGTCTCGCGCTGGATGTAGGCCCCCAGGTGCTTGTCCGGCGCCCACAGGATCTTGTGGCCCTTGTCGCGCAAGGCCCGCACGATGTCCAGCGCGCAACTGGACGTCACCAGCCAGTCAGCCTGCGCCTTGACGGCCGCACTGGTGTTGGCATAGACGACCACCGTGCGGTCCGGATGCTGGGCGCGAAAGGCGGCAAAGTCCCCTTCCGGGCAACCCAGGTCCAGCGAGCAGGTCGCATCCAGATCGGGCATCAGCACGGTTTTTTCGGGCGAGAGGATCTTGGCCGTCTCCCCCATGAAGCGCACGCCCGAGACGATCAGGGTGCGCGCCGGGTGGTCGCGCCCAAAGCGCGCCATCTCCAGCGAGTCGCTGACGATGCCGCCCGTCTCCTCGGCCAAATCCTGCAGGTCCGGGTGCACATAGTAGTGCGAGACCATGACCGCGCCGCGCTCGCGCAACAGCGTCCGGATGCGGGCTTTGAGGGCCTCGCGCTCGGCGGGCGAGGGCTCCTCGGGCACGCGTGCCCAGGCGTGGCGGGTGGTGCAGGCCGGCTGCTCGACGTCGATTTCGATGAGGGATGCCATGGTGGGGATACTCAAAGGGGTTGCAGCCGCATGGACAGGTCGATGGCCTGGACATCCTTGGTCAGCGCCCCGACCGAGATGCGGTCCACGCCGGTTTCGGCCAGCGCGCGCACGGTCTGCAGGTTGACACCGCCGGAGATCTCCAGCACGGCGCCGCCGCCCGGGTGGGCGTCGTTCAGGGCGACCGCCTCGCGCAGGGTCGGCAAATCCATGTTGTCGAGCAGAATCACGCGCGCACCGCCATCCAGCGCTTCGCGCAACTGCGCCAGCGTCTCGACCTCGATCTGCACGAACAGCGCCTGGGGCGCGAGGGCCTGCACCCGCGCGAGCGCCGCCCGCACGCCGCCGGCGGCGGCGATGTGGTTTTCCTTGATCAGCACCGCGTCGTGCAGGCCCATGCGGTGGTTCAGCCCGCCGCCCGTGCGCACGGCGTACTTTTGCGCCACGCGCAGGCCAGGCAGCGTCTTGCGCGTGTCGCAGATGCGCGCACGCGTGCCCGCCACCGCCGCCACATAGCGCGCGGTCTGCGTGGCCACGGCCGACAGCGTCTGCAAAAAATTCAATGCGGTACGCTCGGCCGACAGCAGAGCGCGGGCATGGGCCTCGACTTCGAACACGACCCCATCGCGCTCGACCTGCTGGCCATCCGGCACCCGCCAGTGCCATTGCGCACCGGGGTCCAGCGCATGCACGGCCGCGCGCACCCAGGGCTCGCCGCACACCACGGCCGGCTCGCGCGCGATCACCCGCGCCCGCATGCGCAGGCCGGGATCCACCAGCGCGGCGGTCAGATCGCCGCCGCCCAGGTCCTCGGCCAGCGCACGGGCGACGTCGGCCGCCGCCTGCGCGGCGATGTCCGGCAGCGGCGGCTGCAACGACAGGGGGTCGGGGCGTGCGGGGTCGCTCATCGGCATGCCAAAAACTCCGGAAACCGCAAGCATAGCGGCATCCACACCCCTGCGCCTGCCCCGCGCTGCAAGGGCAGACGCATCGACTAGACTTGCGCGTCTTGGAGGACAGGACGCCATGACCGACACCACACCGCGCACCCCGTACGGCACCTTGCCAGCTGCCGCGCCCTTGCCGCCGCGCAAGCCCATCAGCCTGCCGCGCCTGCAGGAGATGCGCGAGCGTGGCGAGAAGATCGCCATGCTCACCGCCTACGACGCGACGTTTGCCGCCGTGGCCGACGCCGCCGGCGTGGACTGCCTGCTGGTGGGCGACTCGCTGGGCATGGTGTGTCAGGGGCGCCCCAGCACGGTCGGCGTGTCGTTGCAAGAGATGTGCTACCACACCGAAAGCGTGGTGCGCGGCCTGCGCCGCGTGCAGGGCACCGTGTGGGTGATCGGCGACCTGCCCTTCGGCAGCTATCAGGAGTCGCGCGAGCAGGCCGTGCGCAGTGCCGCCGCGCTGATGCAGGCCGGCGCGCACATGGTCAAGCTCGAAGGCGGTGGCTGGACGGTGGAGACGGTGCGGTTTTTGGTGGAGCGCGGCATCCCCGTCTGCGCCCACCTGGGCCTGACGCCGCAAACGGTGCACGCCATCGGCGGCTACCGCGTGCAGGGTCGCAACGACGCAGAGGCGCAGCAACTGCGCCGCGACGCGCTGGCGCTGCAGGATGCCGGCGCGACGATGCTGGTGCTGGAGATGGTGCCCGCCGCGCTGGCAGCCGAAATCACCCAGCAACTGCCGCGCTGCCACACCATCGGCATCGGAAGCGGCAACGGCACCGCCGGCCAGGTGCTGGTGATGCACGACATGCTGGGCATCCACCTGGGCAAGACGCCGAAGTTCGTGCGCAACTTCATGGACGGGGCGGCCAGCGTGCGCGACGCCATGGCCGCCTATGTCGCCGCCGTCAAGGCCGGCACCTTCCCCGACAACACCGCGCACGCGTGGTAAACCGCGGCCTGCCGCGCCCCCACGCCCCCCGTTTGCCTCCCCGCCATCCCGATGCAAGTCATCCACACCATCGCCGAGCTGCGCCAGGCGCTCGCCCCGTTCGACCGCCCCGCCTTCGTGCCCACCATGGGCAATCTGCACGACGGCCACCTGAGCCTGGTGCGCCATGCGCGCACCCTGGGCGACGTCACCGTGGCCAGCATCTTCGTCAACCGGCTGCAATTTCTGCCGCACGAGGACTTCGACACCTACCCGCGCACGCTGCAGGCCGACTGCGAGCGCTTGGCGGAAGTGGGCTGCGACATCGTCTTCGCGCCCGCCGAAAGCGAGCTGTACCCGGAACCGCAAACCTTCAAGGTGCAGCCCCATCCGGCGCTGGCCGACATGCTGGAGGGGCATTTCCGCCCCGGCTTTTTCACCGGCGTCTGCACGGTGGTGATGAAGCTGTTCCAGTGCGTCTTTGCCCAGGCCAAGGGCGAGCGCCACGCCGTGTTCGGCAAGAAGGACTACCAGCAGCTCATGGTGATTCGCCAGATGGTGCGGCAGTTTGCCCTGCCGGTCACCATCCACGGCGGCGACATCGCGCGCGCGCCGGACGGGCTGGCGCTGAGTTCGCGCAACGGCTATCTCTCGTCCGAGGAGCGAGCCGAGGCGCCCCAACTGGTGCAGGCGCTGCGCCTGCTGGCCGCCGACGTGCTGGGCGGCGAGCGCAACCTGGCCGCGCTGGAGCGCCACGCCGAGCAGGCGCTGGCGGCCCGTGGCTGGCAGCCCGACTACCTGACCGTGCGCCGGCGCGAGGATCTGCAGCCCCCCACGGTGGCCGACCTGCAACCGGGCCGCTTGGTGGCGCTCGGCGCGGCCCGCCTGGGCCGCACCCGCCTGATCGACAACTGGGAGTTTTGACGCCCCCGAAGGACATCACTCCGCCACCGGATCGCGCGCCATCAACCGCGCGACCGCATCGCGCGGCTGCAGGGCGCCGTCCAGCAGCGCCACCACGGCATCGGTGATCGGCATGCGCACCCCCAGCGAACGGGCGCGCTGCGCCACGGTGCGCGCGCTGTACACCCCCTCGGCCACGTGCCCGAGCGAATCCACCGCCTGGGTCAGCGTCAGGCCCTGGGCCAACAGCAGCCCGACCTGGCGGTTGCGGCTCAGGTCGCCGGTGGCGGTCAACACCAGATCGCCCAAGCCGGACAGGCCCATGAAGGTCTCAGCCCGCGCCCCGAGCGCCAGCCCCAGGCGGGTCATCTCGGCCAGGCCGCGGGTGATCAAGGCCGCCCGGGCGTTGTGCCCCAGACGCAGGCCATCGCACAACCCGGTGGCGATGGCCATGACGTTTTTGACCGCACCGCCGACTTCGACGCCGACGATGTCGTCGTTGGCATAGACGCGCAGGGTCGGGCCATGGAAAGCGGCCACCAAGGCGTCGCGCACCGGGGCCTGGGCACCGGCCGCCACCAACGCCGTCGGCAGGCCGGCCGCCACTTCCTGCGCAAAGCTGGGGCCGCTCAGCACCCCGACGCGCAGGTCCGGGGCCACCCGGGCGGCGATTTCGTGCCCCAACAAGCCGTCGGCGCTGGGCTCGCACGCTCGCTCGAAGCCTTTGCACAGCCAGGTGACGGGAATGTCGCCACGGCCCGCGGCGGGCAAGGCGCCGGACAGCCACTGCAACCATTGCCGCAACCCCGCCATCGGGGTGGCGATGACGACCAAGTCGGTGGCCGCCAGCGACGGCGCCAGCGATGCCGGGTCGCCCCCGTCGCACTCGAGCGACTGCGGCAATGCCGCCCCCGGCAGATAGCGGGCATTGACGCGCTCGCTTTGCAGACGCTCGGCCTGCGCGCGGTCGCGGGCCCACAAGCGCACTCGGTGGGTGCCGGCCGCCGCGATGGCGAGGGCCGTCCCCCAGGCGCCGGCGCCGATCACGGTCAGGTGCATGGCAGCGGCAGAAAAGCGGTTGGCGACAGGGCGGGCCGGTCACCCGCCGCGGCGCCCATCAGGCGGTGACGATGCGCGGCGCGTCGTCCTGCTGCTGGGCCTGCTGCTGCTCGTACATGGCCTGGAAGTTGATCTCGGCCAAATGCACGGGCGGGAAGCCGGCGCGCGTGATCACGTCGGCCACGTTGGCGCGCAGGTAGGGATAGATGATCTGCGGGCAGGCGATGCCCATGATCGGGCCCATTTGCTCCTGCGGCAGGTTGCGGATCTCGAAAATCCCCGCCTGCTTGCACTCGACCAGAAACACGGTGCGCTCACCGATCTTGGTGTGCACGGTGGCCGCGACCGCCACCTCGTACACGCCATCGGCCACCCCCTTGGCTTCGACACCCAACTGGATGTCCACGCTGGGTTGCTGCTGCTCCAGGAAGATGGCAGGGGAGTTCGGCTGCTCCAGCGAGGCCTCTTTCAGATAGATGCGCTGGATCTGGAAAACGGGGGTTTGATCGTCGGACATGGTCGAAGTCGGTTGAGCGGCACCCGCCGGCGGCGGATGCCCGGGTATAGCCGCCCCCAGGAGTGCGGGATGCGCCGCACGGGGGCCGGCGAGACGGGTGGATTATGACAGCGGCAACCGAGCCGGCGGGGAGCGGCCGACCTCAGCCGCCCTGACCCTGCAGCAACGGCACCAGGCCGCCGCGGGCATCGAGGGCGTGCAGGTCATCGCACCCCCCGATGTGGCGCCCGTCGATGAAGATCTGCGGCACGCTGGTGCGCCCGACCAGCCGCGCCATCTCCTGGCGAACCTCCGGCTGGCCATCGACGTTGATCTCCTCCCACTCGGTCACGCCGCGCGCGCGCAACAGCGCCTTGGCCCGGTGGCAATAGGGGCAGTAGTCACTGCTGAAAATCTTGACATGTGCCATGCGGTTGCCCTTTGCGGTGCGCGATCAGGCCTTTTGGACCGGCAGGTTGGCGCCGCGCCAGGCGGCCATGCCGCCCGACAGCGAGACCGCCTTGTCGTAACCCAGCTTCTTGGCGATGGCCACGGCGCGGCGCGAGCGCATGCCCGACGCGCACACCAGCACCAGCGGCGTCGCCTTGTTTTTGACGGCCTGGGGCAACTGCTGCTCCAGCGCGTCCAGCGGAATGTTGCGCGCCCCCGCCACATGCCCGGCAGCAAACTCGGCGGGCGAGCACACGTCGATCACGGCCGCCTTCTCACGGTTGATGAGTTGCACCGCCTCGGTCGGCGACACACCCGCTCCGCCCGCCGCGCCGCCCAACGCCGGCCACATGAGCATCACGGCCGAGCCGACCGCCACCGCCACCAACATCCAGTTTTCGATCAAAAAATCCACGGTCCGCCTTGGTTTGGAATCGATCGGGACAGCCCCGTCCCGGCAGACCGGTATTCTAGAATGTGGGTTTTCCCTTTGTCGCCCCACCCGGGAATCCCCCCTGCCGCCATGCACAAGCTCGTCCTGATCCGCCACGGAGAGTCCACCTGGAACCTCGAGAACCGCTTCACCGGCTGGACCGATGTCGACCTCACGCCCACGGGGGTGTCGCAGGCCATGTCGGCGGGGCGGCTGCTCAAGGCCGAAGGCTGGGACTTCGACCTGAGCTTCACCAGCGTGCTCAAGCGCGCCATCCACACGCTGTGGTACGTGCTGGACGAGATGGACCGCGTCTGGCTGCCGGTGATCAAGGACTGGCGGCTCAACGAACGCCACTACGGCGCCCTGCAGGGCCTGAACAAAGCGGACATGGCCAAGCAATACGGCGACGAGCAGGTGCTGGTCTGGCGCCGCAGCTACGACACGCCGCCGCCGCCGCTGGCCCCCAACGACCCGCGCGGCCAGCGCCAGGACCGGCGCTACGCCGCCCTGCCGCCGGAGCAGATTCCCCTGACCGAGTGCCTGAAGGACACCGTGGCGCGCGTGGTGCCCTGCTGGAACGACACCATCGTGCCCGCCATCCGCAGCGGCCAGCGCGTGCTGATCGCCGCGCACGGCAACTCCATCCGGGCGCTCATCAAACACCTGGACGGCATCTCGGACACGGACATCGTCGGGTTGAACATCCCCAACGGCATCCCGCTGGTGTACGAGTTCGACGACGACATGAAGCCGCTGCGCCGCTACTACCTGGGTGACGCCGTCGCAGCGGAAGCGGCCGCGGCCGCCGTCGCCCGCCAAGGCAAAGCCTGAGCCCAGGCCCCGCCCGACGGGAACCGCGCCGGCGCGCCGCCGGTCCAACGTGTATAGTGGCGCGAGACGCGACGACAGGGATTGCGATGGGGCAGAAACTGAAGATTGCCGGCTGGGTGGCCCTCGGGGCGCTGGCCGGCGCACTGACGACGGTGCAGCTGCAGGCGACCGCGCGGGCGACGCTCGCGCCGCTGCCGCTGGAAGAACTCCAGCAACTGGCCGCCGTCTTCGGCATGATCAAGAGCGACTACGTCGAGCCCGTCGACGACAAGAAGCTCATCACCGACGCCATCGTCGGCATGGTGTCGTCGCTCGATCCCCACTCGCAGTATTTCGACCGCAAGAGCTTCAAGGAATTCCGCGAAGGCACCTCCGGGCGCTTCGTCGGTGTGGGCATCGAAATCACGATGGAAGACGGCCTCGTCAAGGTCGTCACGCCGATCGAGGACTCGCCCGCCTTCCGCGCGGGCCTCAAGGCCGGTGACCTCATCACCAAGATCGACGACACCGCCGTCAAGGGCCTGACCATCAACGACGCTGTCAAGCGCATGCGCGGCGAGCCCAACACCCAGGTGACCCTGACCGTCTTCCGCCGCGACGAAAACCGCACCTTCCCGGTGACCATCACGCGGCAAGAGATCAAGACCGTCAGCGTGCGCGCCAAGGTGGTGGAGCCCGGCTACGCCTGGGTGCGCGTGTCGCAATTCCAGGAACGCACGCTGGAGGACTTTGCCCGCAAGATCGAAGAGATCGCGCGCTCGGAGCCCGCGCTCAAGGGCCTGGTGCTGGACCTGCGCAACGATCCGGGCGGGCTGCTGGATGCGGCGGTCGGCCTGTCGGCGGCCTTCCTGCCCGACAACGCCGTGGTGGTCACGACCAACGGCCAGCTGGAGGAAAGCAAGGCCACCTACCGCGCCACGCCGCGCGACTACCTGCGCCGTGCCGGCAACGACCCGATCGCGCGGCTGACGGCGCAAACGCAGGGGCTGTTCAAGCGCATCCCGATCGTGGTGCTGGTCAATGAGGGCTCGGCCTCCGCCAGCGAGATCGTCGCCGGTGCGCTGCAGGACCACAAGCGCGCCGTCATCATGGGCAGCCAGACCTTTGGCAAGGGCTCGGTGCAGACGGTGCGCCCGCTCGGCCCCGATACGGCGCTCAAGCTCACCACCGCGCGCTACTACACGCCCAGCGGCCGCTCCATCCAGGCCAAGGGCATCGTGCCCGACGTGTGGGTGGACGAAACGCCCGAAGGCAACCTGTTCGCCGCGCTGCGCACGCGCGAGGCCGACCTCGAGAAGCACCTGGCCGGCCCGGACGAGGCCAAGTTGACCGAGGCCGAGCGGGAGGCGCTGCGCCAGCGCGAGCGCGAACGCGAGCAGGCGCGCCAGCGCCTGGAAGAAGAGCAGCGCAAGAACCCGGGCGCGCGGCTGCTGCCGGAGTTTGGGTCGGACAAGGACTTCCAGCTCCAGCAGGCGCTCAACCGTCTCAAGGGCCTGCCGGTGGTGGCCAGCAAGACCGCCGCCGAGCGCCCTGCCAAGGCCGACAACTGACGCTCGCATGACCGACGAGCAACTGCTGCGCTATTCGCGCCACATCCTGCTCGACGACATCGGCGTCGAAGGCCAGGAGCGGCTGCTGGCCGCTCATGCGGTGATCGTCGGCGCGGGCGGGCTCGGCTCGCCGGTGGCGCTCTATCTGGCCAGCGCCGGGGTGGGCCGCATCACCGTGATCGACCACGACACGGTGGACGCCACCAACCTGCAGCGCCAGATCGCGCACGACCTGTCGCGTGTGGGGCTGCCCAAGGCCCTGTCGGCGCAGGTGGCCATGCGCGCTATCAATCCGGAGGTGCGCATCCAGCCGCTGCTGCAGCGCGCCGACGACGCCGTGCTCGACGGTGTGTTGCCCGGCGC
Organism: Tepidimonas fonticaldi; assembly: GCF_007556755.1. Lineage (GTDB taxonomy): Bacteria > Pseudomonadota > Gammaproteobacteria > Burkholderiales > Burkholderiaceae_C > Tepidimonas > Tepidimonas fonticaldi. Next base: position 85,001 of record NZ_VJOO01000008.1, read on the forward strand.
CGATGTGCTGCTGGACTGCACGGACAACTTCCGCACCCGCCACCTGATCAACCGCGCCAGCGTGCGGCACGGGGTTCCGCTGGTGTCGGGGGCGGCGATCCGGTTCGACGGGCAGTTGTCGGTGTACGACCCACGCGATCCGCACTCGCCCTGCTACGCCTGCCTGTTCCCGGAAACCGAGGGGCTGGAAGAAACCCGCTGTGCGACCATGGGCGTCTTCGCGCCGCTGGTCGGCATCATCGGGACGATGCAGGCGGCCGAGGCGCTCAAGCTGATCGTGGGCTTGGGCTCGCGCCTGATCGGCCGGCTGCTGATGCTGGACGGCCGTGGCATGGCGTTCACCGAGGTGCAGCTCGCCCGACACCCCGACTGCCCGGTGTGCGGGCCGCGCCATCGGCCGGCCTGACGGGGGCCGACACTCCCGCCGTTACCCCCGCCGTGACGATCCATCCTTCCAAGGGATCGAACGGCGGCAGACCCCAGCAGGGGTGACCGGCCTCGTGCTGCAGGCAGCCCCAAGCCGCTTGCACCAGACACAGCACGGCGTCCAGGGCATCGCCGCGGGGGTCGTCCACCAGCGCCTCGTGCTGCGCCGGGCTCAGATGCAGGCGCAGGCCCGCTGCGGCCAGCAGCGGTGCGGTTCCGGCCTCCAAGGCATGGAGCAGGTCCTTGCGGGCGATCAGGCGCTCCGGGGTCTGCCGGGCCCGCTCGTCGCTTTTGTACGACCGCGGGCCCAGCACGCTGCGGGCCAGCAGACCCGGATAGGCCTCCAGCGCCACGCGATCCGAGCCGCCCGGCGGCTCGTGCAATCCGGGCAACGCCACCCCGGCCGCCAACAAGCGCGGCACGCCCGCGTGCAGCATGTAGGCCACCGGCGGGTTGACCCACTTCATGCTGGGGCTGGAGCCGGCCGGGCCATCGGTGGCGCGGTGCGCCAGCTTGGCCCCCGCCGGCCGCGCCGCGCAGTAGGCGGCAAAAATTTCGCGGATCTGCGAGCGCGACAGCCCCGCATAGTGGGCCATGCAGGCCCGCCACGTCGTCGGCCAGCCCAGGGCCTGCACCAAGGCCCGCGGCAGCCCAAACGGCAAATCGAAACCGCCCACCCACGGGCCCGGGCGCTCCAGCGCGGCGGTCCATGTGGCCAGCGACGCAAAGCGCTCCAGCCCGTCCAGCACCACGCGTCGGCCGCGATCACCCTGCCCCACCACGCGCCCCACGGCATGCACGATGGGCTTGCGCGCCGACGGGGCGCTGGTGAAGTCGCACCCGAGCAGCCGCGGGCGCTCCGCCGGGGTCGCCAACGCCGGCCTCTCGGGCACTCAGACGCGGCCGATGATGCTGGCCGTGGCCATCAGTTCTTCCAGCAGCGCCAGCGACACCTGGCCCGAGACGGTGTAGGGATCGAACTCCGGCCGCTCGGAATACTTCAGCACGATGGACGTGTTGAGCTTGGTGAGGTTGACCTGCCCCATGGTCCAGCCGCCAAAGCGGCGTTCGGTGATTTCTTCGTAGAGCAGCAGCTCGACATCCTGATGGCGCGGATCGTCGACGATCTGCTTGTACAGCCGGTTGACCGCACTGCGCCCCCCCTCGATGGCCTGCAAAAAGATGCCGCCGCCGTAGCACAGGATCCCGGTAATGCCGTTGTGCAGATTGTGGCGCCGCGCCGAGGCCAGGATCGACTCGATGGCGTGCGAGGTGTCCGGATCCACGGCCCGGCTGACATAGAGCAAACGCACCAGCATGGCCTCAGCTCCGCGGAATCAGGGACAAGAACTCGCGGCGCAGGTTCGGATCTTTCAGAAAGACGCCGCGCATCACCGAGTTGATCATGCGGCTGTCCATGTCCTTGACGCCGCGCCACGCCATACAGTAATGGGTGGCTTCCATGACGATCGCCAGCCCGTCGGGCTGGGTCTTTTCCTGGATCAGGTCGGCCAGCTGCACCACGGCCTCTTCCTGGATCTGCGGGCGGCCCATCACCCACTCCGCCAGACGGGCGTATTTGCTCAGCCCAATGACGTTGGTGTGCTCGTTGGGCATGACGCCGATCCACACCTTGCCGATCACGGGGCAGAAGTGGTGGCTGCACGCACTGCGCACCGTGATCGGGCCGACGATCATCAGTTCGTTGAGGTGCTCGGCGTTGGGGAACTCGGTGATCGACGGCGCCGGCACATAACGGCCCGCAAACACCTCCTTGAGGTACATCTTGGCCACGCGGCGCGCGGTGTCCTCGGTGTTGTGGTCGTTGGCGGTGTCGATGACCATGGCATCCAGCACGGCCTGCATCTTCTCCGACACCTCGTCGAGCAGCTGCTCCAGCTCGCCCGGGCGGATGAACTCGGCGATGTTGTCGTTGGAGTGAAAGCGCTTGCGCGCCGCCCGGATCCGCTCGCGGATCCGCACGGAGACGGGCACGCCCTCGTCGGGCCGGGTGTCGTCGGTCATGGTCTCGGGGGCTTTCATGAGCATGCGCGGATGCTAACACCGGGTCATCAACCCCACCATCAGTACCGGTGCCCGGTCAAAAACAGCACCGCCCGCATGACGGCAAAGGCGATCCAATCCCGCGCGCGCTCGCGCCAGGGGCGACGCTGCAGGGACTCCATGTCGAGCGCCACCCCGGCGGTGCGCATCAGGTGATCGAGCCGCGCGCGCAAGTGGCGCACGAAGCGCGCATCGGTGGTGACGACGTTGGCCTCGCGCGCCAGCAACAGACTGATCGGATCCAGATTGGTGGAGCCCACGGTGGCCCAGCACTCGTCGGCCACCGCCACCTTGGCGTGCAGGGCGCTGGGTGCGTACTCGTGGATTTCCACCCCCGCGCGCAACAGCCATGCGTGCACCGGGCGCGGCGCGTGGTATTGCAAAAAGCGTTCGTACTTGCCCTGCACCAGCAGGCGCACGCGCACCCCGCGCGCTGCAGCCTGCGCCAGTGCGTGGCGCAGCCGGCGCCCGGGGATGAAATACGCATTGGCAATAATCAGCTCGTGCCGCGCCTGCGCAATCGCCTGCAGGTAGGCATGCTCGATGTCGTGGCGATGGCGCACGTTGTCCCGCCACAACACGGCCGCGGCGGCCCCGTGGATGGGCGGCACGCTCTCGGGATCGGTCGACGCCGCATCGCGCTCCGTCAACCAGCCGTGCCACCAGGCGTGCAGATCGTCGCCGGCCCGGGCGGCACGCCACGCCTGCCAGGCCGCGCGAAACTCGCGCTGGCGCGCCCGCCGCGCCGCGAGCAGGCGCCACCACAGCCGCTCCATCGTCGCCAGCATGTCGCTGACCAGCGGCCCGCTCACTTCCACGGCGTAATCCAGGCGGGGGACGGCCAGCCGGCCCAGCACCACGTCATCCCGGTCGTCGATCAGGTTGATCCCGCCGCAAAACCCCACCACCCCATCGACCACACACAGCTTGCGGTGCAGACGCCGCCATCGGCTCGGAATCAGCAGCCCGAGTCGCCCCAGCGGCGCGTAGATCCGCCACTGCACCCCCGCCGCCCGAAAGCGCTGCACCCACTCGGGGGGCACCTGGGGCGTGCCGACCGCATCGACCACCAGCCGCACCTGGACGCCGCGCCGCGCCGCGCGCTCCATGGCCTCAGCCACGGGCAAGGCATCGTGGGCAAAGACGAAGATGTACGTCTCCACATGGATCAAATGGCGCGCACGATCCATGGCCTGCACCATGGCCGGGAACAGGGCCCGCCCTCCCTCCAGCAGCCGCAGGCGATGCCCAGGACGCAGGGGTGCGGTCACGGCAACGCCAACTCCGCCACCAGCGGCAAATGGTCCGACCAACGGCCCCAACCGCCCCCGTGGGGGGCGGACAGCGCCCGCACCGCCACCCCGCGCGCATAAATGCGGTCCAGCGGCAGCAGCGGCCAACGCGACGGATACGTGGGCACGCGCGACCGCGGGGCCGTGTGCAGGCCCAGCGCCGCCATCGGCTCGTGCAGCCGCTCGCTCCAATCGTTGAAGTCACCGGCGACGACCAAGGAGGCATCAGCGGGCACGGACTGGTCGATGAAGCGCCCCAGCGCCTCCACCTGGCGCTCCCGGCTAGCGTGGATGAGCCCCAGGTGCACGACGATCACATGCAAGGTCCGCACGGGCGGACAGGTGGCACCGACCTCGCCCGCACCGCCCGGCACGGCCAGGCTGACATGCAACAACCCGCGCTGCTCGAAACGGTGATCCGACACATCCTGATGGCCGTGGGCCAAGACCGGAAAGCGGCTCAGCAACGCGTTGCCGTGCTCGCCATGGCGGGTGACGGCATTGGTGCGATAGACGACGTGGTAGCCCGGCGGGGCCAAGAACTGCGCCTGATCGCCAGCCGGCCAATGGCCAAAACGCCGCTGCAGCCGGCGATGAAAGGCCCGCACCTCCTGCAGGCAGACCACATCCGCCTGCAGCGTGGCCACGGCACGGACCAGGTTGTGGATCTCCAGCCGCTTGAGCGGCCCCACCCCCTGCACGCCCTTGTGGATGTTGTAGGTCGCCACGCGCACGGTCGTCATGCGCAAATCATGCCATCAGCCCTGCCGCAAGTACCGCGGCAGCCACAGAATGGCCTCGGCGTTGGAGGGCGAGAAGCAGCGATCCGCCGCCTCGCGCCACGGCAGCCAGAGGTAGGCCTTGTGCTCCCGGGGCGCCAGCCGCGCCGCCGTCCCCGGCGGCACGCACAGGCCGAACACCCGCTCGGTGTTGTGCGTCACCCCCGGTGCATACCGGTGGCGCCAGCGGGGGTAGATCGCGTACACATTCTCCAACCCCCAGTCGCTCAAGGCGCAACCCGCCGCGCGGGCGTCGATGCCGGTTTCTTCGGCCACCTCCCGCACCGCAGTCTGTTCCCACGGTTCCTCCGGCGTGTCCTTGGCTCCCGTCACCGACTGCCAGAAGCCCGGCGCATCGGCCCGCTCCAGCAGCAGCACATCCAGCGCGCTCGTGTGCACCACGACCAGCACCGATTGCGGGACCTTGGGCGGGCGGTCCATGCCGTCAGTGCCCTCAGCGCAACCCCGAACCGGGCGTGCGCGCAAAGGCCAGCAGCTTGACCATCTCGTCCAGATTGATGCGCGCACGCACCGACGACCCCGGCACCGCATCGGCGGGGGCATATTCCGGACGCGCGGTACTGACCAGCTTGGGCGCCCCCAGCGGTTCGCCCGCGCGGTTGGCCACCACGGCGGCGACAGGCGTGCCGGCCCGCGCGCCGCGGCGCAACACCATCGCCGTCTCGCCCCCCGTCAGGCGCACGAACGTGCCGGGGGGGTACAAGCCCAGCAACTGCACCAGCGCCAGCCCCACCTCGTCCTGCGCGCCCCCGGTGCGAAACAAAATCGCCGTGCGCGCCGCGTCCTTGGCCGTGCGGCCCGGGCGGCTGGCGCGCGGACTCATGGCCGCCGTGTAGCGGTCCAGCACCTGCACGATGTGCGCCAGCCGCTGGCCGGGCGGGCGTTGCGCCAACGCCACACCCGGCGCCAGGGGCGTGTGGTGCAAGCGCACCGCCTCCAGCCACAGCGGGTCGGCCACCCCCGCAGCACGCAGCAGCCGCTCGCCCTCCGCGGCGTGGGCGTCGATCTGCGCGCGCTGCACCGGCGATGGGGCCACACGCTGCTGCGCCAGCGCATCCTGCAGCCGCAACATCGCCACATTCATGCTCGCCGTGGCCAGCACCACGGTGCGCGACTCCTCCACCGACAGTTTGAGCAGCGGCGCCACCTGCCGCGCCAGCACCGCGCACTGCAGCGCGTGCAGCACGCTGTACTCGGCCGGGCTGGTGCAGGCGCGGTAGGTCAGCACCAGCGTGCTCGCCTCCGCCACCGCCTCGTTGGCGGTGAGCTGCCCAATGTCACGCCACAACTGCTCGAAGCGCGCCGGACTGTCCGCCGGTGCTACGCCGCCCATCTCGATGCCCGCCAGCAGCCGGCGCAGCCGCGCGGCCACCTCGGCACACTGCTCCGGCAGCGTACCGCGCAACGGCTCCGCCTCCTTGGCCACGCCGTCATCGCTCAACTGCACATAGCGGTCCAGGTCCTTGATCGCCCCGCCGCGCCGGTCCAGCTCCAGCAGCCCCGCCATGAAGACCTTGACCGCCAGCTCCGACTCTTCGAACGGCACGAAGACCTGCCGCCGCTCGCGCAGCAGACGCAACTGCTGCTCGTCCTCGATGCGCTGCCCTTTGGCCAGCAACACCCGCCCCTCCGCGTCCTGCAACGTGAACGGCAAAACCAAACCGATGCGCAACTGCTCCGTGGGCAGCGGGACGGGGGAGGATCGGTCGATTCGACTCATGCAGCACTCGGCAGACGAGGCCCACGCGCAGCACGCGACAGGCGTGCGCAGATTCTATGGGGAGGCCCTCAAGTTTTGCCGCGGGGGCCCGATATATCACTCAACCGGACACCAAACGGTTCAACGGCAGAAGGCACGGGGCCAACTGCGCTGGGCCACCCGGGTTGTCAACCACAGGAGCGACCGCTATGAGCCTGTCTATCAACACCAACGTCATCTCGCTGAACGCGCAGCGCAACACCGTCAACAACATGCAGTCGCTGCAGACGACCATGGCTCGCCTGTCGTCCGGCCTGCGCGTCAACACCGCCAAGGACGACGCCGCGGGGCTCGGCATCGCCGAGCGCATGAACAGCCAGGCGCGCGGCATGACCGTCGCCCTGCAGAACACGGCCGATGCCCTGTCGATGGTGGAGGTCGCCGATGGCGCCCTGTCCACCGTCACCGACGTGCTGCAGCGCATGCGTGACCTGGCCCTGCGCGCCGGCAACGGCACCAACGGCGCGGCCGAGCGCACCAACATCAACCAGGAGTTCCGCCAGCTCGCCGACGAGCTGACGCGGATCCGCGACCAGACCAACTTCAACGGCCAGGCCATCCTGGGCAGCGCCGCCGGCCAGTTCGTGTTCCAGATCGGCGCGCAAGGCGGACAAACCATTTCGGTGGCGTTCTCGGACCTGAACGGGGTTTCCGGCCTCAGCACGATCGCGAACACCCTGTCCATCGACGCGAGCACCAGCGCCGGAAACATCACCAGCATCTTGACGGTGCTGGACAACGCGATCCAGGGCATCGTCGGCCGCCGCGCCGAACTGGGTGCCTACATGAGCCGCTTCGAAAACGTCATGACCAACCTGCGCGTGGGCATCGAAAAACAAACCGCCGCCCGCGGCCGCATCATGGATGCCGACTTCGCCGCTGAAACCGCCAACCTCAGCCGCACACAGATCCTGCAGCAAGCCGGCACGGCTATGATCGCGCAGGCCAACCAGCTGCCGCAGAACGTGCTGGCTCTGCTGCGGTAACCACCACCTGCTGTTTGAGGACAGAAGGCCGGCACCAGTCGGCCTTCTGCACTTAAAACAGGGCCACCGCACACCCGCTGCTTCGCGGCTTGCCGAAGTTGCGCTCAAGGTATAAAAACGAGGTTCAGGAAACAAGGAGCACCCCATGGCCATCTCCTCCCCCGGCGTGGGCAGCGGCCTCGACGTCAACAGCATCGTCTCGCAGTTGGTGGCACTGGAGCGCAAGCCGATCGCCAACATCCAGTCGCAAATTGGGTCGCTGCAGTCCAGCGTCTCGGCTTGGGGGCAAATCAAGGCTGGTCTGGCCAAGTTGCAGGACGCCGCCGGCAAGCTCGCAACGGCGTCGACGTGGCAGGCCCTGCGCGCGCAGTCCAGCGCGCCAGATTCTGTTTCGGTCTCTGCGCAGACCGGCGCTGTCAGCGGCCAGTACACCGTGCAGATTCAGGCTCTGGCCCAGGCCCAGAGCACCCGCACCATGGCCTTCAATCTCGGCGAACAGATCGGCGAAGCGGGGCGGCTGGAGATATCGTCTGGCCAATGGAGCGGAGGCCTCTTCACCCCGGGCAGCGGCAGTCCGGTCAGCATCTCGATTGCCGCAACCGACACCTTGAGTACGATCGCCAGCAAGATCAACACCGCTGATGCAGGCGTGCGCGCGGTGGTGGTCCGCAGCGGCAACGAGGAGCGTTTGGTACTGCGGGGCACGAACACGGGGCAGACCAATGGGTTCGAGATCCGTGCTTTCGACACCGCAAACAATCTCGTCACGGATACGAGCACGGGTATCGGCCGGCTGGCCTTCTTTGAAGATGGCGGCGGACCGGTTGGCCAGACACTCGTGCAGAACGCCGCAGATGCTCAAGCGACCGTCGAGGGGATTGCGGTCGCCTCCGCGAGCAATACCTTCGATAACGTACTGTCGGGTGTCTCCTTCACCGCCAATGCCGTCACGTCCCAGCCGGTAACGCTCACCGTCAGCGATGATCGGGACAGCATGCGCAAGGCCATCGAGGACTTCCGCACCGCCTTCAACGACCTGAGCCGCACCATCCGCGACCTGACACGCAGCGATCCGACAGGCCAAGGCAATGGTCCCTTGCGCGGCGACTCTGCCGCTATAGGCATTCTGACGATGTTGCGCCGTTATGTGTCCGACACGGTCAGCGGCAACACCCCTGCCACGCTGAACGAAGCAGGCGTGTCCTTCGACCGCAATGGGCAGTTGGTCACCGACGCGACCCGGCTGGATGCGGCATTGGCCAACCCCCAGGGTCTCGCCGGTCTGTTTGGCAACGGCGGCGTGGGAGAACGGCTGCGCAACTTTGCACGGGATGCGCTCACAGCCAGTGGGTCCGCCAGCGCGCGCGAACGCAGTCTGCAAGACACGATCAAACGCAAAAACCAGGAGATCGACCGCATCAACGAACGCGTCCAGCGCACAGAAACGGCACTGCGCGCGCAGTACACCATGTTGGATACGAAGATGGCGGGCTACAGTGGCCTGAGCAGCTTTATCAACCAACAACTGGCGAGTTGGAGCGCGAACAAACGCTGACGCTCGGAAATAGGCACGCTAAGCCCCGTTAATCGGGGCTTTGTTTTTTTCTGGCTCGCCGATGATCACAACCATGGAGGCGCTGGACGGGCCCCAACCGCACGCCAGGCCACTGATTCCCTGGAACCACCGCTAGGAGCGCACCATGGCCCTGACCATCAACACCAACGTGATGTCGCTGAACGCGCAGCGCAACACCGTCAACAACATGCAGTCGCTGCAGACCACGATGGCTCGCCTGTCGTCCGGCCTGCGAGTCAACACCGCCAAGGACGATGCCGCCGGCCTCGGCATCGCCGAGCGCATGAACAGCCAAGCCCGCGGCATGACCGTCGCCCTGCAAAACACGGGCGATGCGCTCTCGATGGTGGAAGTCATCGACGGGGCGCTGTCCTCCGTAACCGATGTCCTGCAGCGCATGCGCGACCTGGCACTGCGCGCTGGCAATGGAACGAACGGCGGGGCAGAGCGGCTCAATATCAACCAAGAATTCCGCCAGCTCTCTCAGGAACTCGTGCGGGTGCAAAACCAGACGAGCTTCAACGGGCGCGCCGTTTTGGGCTCACAGGCTGGCTCGTTCGTTTTCCAAATCGGTGCGCAAGGCGGCCAGACGATCAGTTTCAACCTGACGTCGCTCGCCGGCCTGTCCGGTGTGAGCGGTGCGATGACCTCCGGGTTCTCGATCGCTTCGAATGCGACTCCATCCAACATCGCGTCGATTCTGGGCACTCTGGACACTGCCATCCAGGGCATCGTTGCCCGCCGTGCCGAACTCGGCGCCTACATGAGCCGGTTCGAGAACATCATGACCAACCTGCGCGTCGGCATCGAGAAGCAGCAGGCCGCCCGCGGCCGCATCATGGACGCCGACTTTGCCGCCGAGACCGCGAACCTCAGCCGCACGCAGATCCTGCAGCAAGCCGGCACCGCCATGATCGCCCAGGCCAACCAGCTGCCGCAGAACGTGCTGCGGCTGCTGCAAGGTTGACGTCGCGCATCGGCGGCGGCACACTCACGCGCCGCCGTCGTGCCGCAGCCGCTCGCGCAACAGGCATGCCGCGATCGTCAGATCCAGCGGTGTGTCGATGTCGATGGAGCGCTCGGGCGGCATCACGTACGCCACCGTCTCGTCCGTCAGGAACGACCGGGTACGCCGCAGCCAGTCGGCGCGGGCCACGTACACCGCCCCATTGAGCGCGTAGAGCAGCGGCGCATCCTGCCGCCGCTGTGGGCGCTCCCCCTCGGGGAGGAACGAGCGCAGTCGGCCTTCGCCGGACATGCGGAACATCCACCACGGCGGCGTCGCGGCCTCGGTGACGCTGACGCAGGCCGGCGCGCCCTTTTCCTGACAGAGCGCGAACGCCGCATCGATGTCCCGCGCCGTGCGCAGCGGCGACGTCGGCTGCAGCAGCGCCACCCACGTCACGCCAGGCAGTTGCTGCAGCGCGTGCAGCACCACGTCGATGCCGGGCGTCTCATCGCGCGCGAGCTCCGCCGGCCGCACGAACGGCGTCTGCGCCACCCATGCGCGCGCGACGTCGAGGATCCCTGCGTCGTCGGACGAGACCACCACCCGGTCGATGCAGGCCGCCTGGCGGGCCGCCTCGATGGTCCAGGCGATCAGCGGCTTGCCGGCCACCTCCCGGACGTTCTTGCCCGGCACGCCCTTGCTGCCCCCGCGCGCGGGAATCAGGGCGAGCACGGTTCCGCCGGCTGCGTCAGCCACGTTCGATCACCCGCAGCGCGTCGCGCTGCGCGAGTTCGAAGTCCCCCGGGCGACCGATGTCCAGCCAGTACTCGTGCACCGGGAACATGCGCACCTCCCGGCCGGCCTCGATCTGGCGCTTCAGCAAGTCGGGCATGTCCAGGCGGACGTGCGGCTCCACCGCATGCACCACCTGCGGCGCCAGCACGTAGATGCCGGCGGCGACGAAGAAGTGGTGCACCGGCTTTTCGATGATGTTGGTGACGCGCTGCTCGTCGTGCTCGATCACGCCGTACGGCACCTGAAAGTCGTACTGGCGGGTGCAGACGGTGGCCGCCGGGGTGTGGCGGTCGTGATCCTGCAGCAGGGCCTCGTAGTTGATGCGCGTCATGATGTCGCCGTTGACGACGATCAGCGGGCGCTGCACGGCTTCCTTCGGCAACAGCCCCAGCGCCCCGGCGGTGCCCAGCGGTGTCTCCTCGTGCACATACTGGATCGTCACGCCCCAGCGGCTGCCATCCTGAAAGTGCTGGATGACCTTCTCGCGCAGGTAGTGCACGGAGATGTAGAAACGGTAGAAACCGTAGTCGACCAGATCCTGCAGGATGTGCTCCAGCATCGGCCGCCCGCCCACGGGCAACATCGGCTTGGGGCAATCGTCGGTCAGCGGCCGCAGGCGCGTCCCGAACCCCCCGGCCATCAGGAACACCGGGTTTTCCAGCCGCGGGCGCTTGAGCAGGTCGGTCAAGGTCTCCAGCCCGACCAGCATGCCGTCCTCGCCCACGATCGGCACCTGCAGCACCTGCGCGCTGCCCAGCAGGCGCAGCGCCTCCTCTCGCCCATAGCCCGGCCGCAGCACGCGCGGCTGCGGGTTCATCACCTCCGCCACGGGCGCGTCCAGGCTCAGGTGGCGCAGGATGCCGCGGCGCACGTCGCCGTCGGTGACGGTGCCCAGCAGCCGCCCGGCCTCGTCCACAACCAGCGCGATGCGCTTGGCACCGCGGTCGATTACCTCGATGGCGCGCCGGATGGTGTCGTCGCGCCGCAAAAGCAGGTCCTGCCAGTCACCGATCATGCCTCGTCCTCCACCGCCTTGAGCGGCTGCCCCGAAATGTAGCGGCACCGCGGCGGCACGTCCCGCCGCACGACAGCCCCGGCGGCTACTTCGGCGCCTTCGCCAACGGTCACGCCGGGCAGCACCACCGCCCCGGCGCCGATGAAGGCCCGCGCTCCGACCTGCACGTCACCGCACAGGATCGCGCCGGGAGCGACGTGCGCCCCCTCGCCGATCGCGCAGTCGTGATCCACCCGCGCGCCGGTGTTGAGCAGCACCCCGGCGCCGAGACGCACCCCCGGCTGCACGATCGCGCCGGCCATGACCTGCACCGCCCCGGCCACCTCGGCGGCCTGCGACACCACCGCCGCCGGATGCACCAGCGCCGGCATCCGCAGCCCCAGCCCCCGGAGCCGCTCGAAAACCGCCTGCCGGCGCGACCGGCGACCGGGTACCAGGCCGACACCGATCGCAAACAGGCACGCGCGTGCCTGCGGCTGCTCCAGCCAGGCATCATCGCCGAGCACCGGCAGGCCGTGCCAGTCCGCGCCGGCGGGCCGCCCAGGCATCAACACCCCGAGAACCGGTCGGCCAAGGCTGCGCAGCACGTCCAGCACCACCCGCGCATGCCCGCCTCCGCCGAGGATGACGAACGGATCACTCATCCAGCAGATCTCCGGCGGCGTAGTCGCGCGACGCCACCCGCCCGATCACGTCCCAGTACGCCATCGGCGGCATGCCGGTGCCGGGCCGCATCACCGCGACGTCCTCCGCGCCGAGCACATGCCCGGCGCGGATCGCCCGACGGGCGACCAGGCTCTTGCGCGCCACCGCCGCCGTGGCCAGCTCGGCGGGCTGCGGCCGCTTGATGCCATCCCCCAGCGCCGCCGAGACCGTGCGCACACCGGCCACCAGACGCGCCAGCTCCGGCGGTTCCAGCGACGCCGCATGGTCCGGGCCCGGCAGCGTGCGATCCAGCGTGAAGTGCTTCTCGAGCACGCGGGCGCCACGCGCGACGGCGGCCAGCGCCACCTCGATGCCGAGCGTGTGGTCCGAGTACCCCACCGGCAGGCCGAAGGCGGCCGCCATGGCGTCCATCGCGCGCAGGTTGACCGCCTCGGCTGCGGCCGGGTAGTCGCTGGTGCAGTGCAGCAGGGTCACCCCACGACGCAGCGTCGCCTGACCTTCAGGCGACGCGTAGGCGGCCCGGAACGCGGCCGGGCCCGGCCGCTCCTGCGCGCCGGCGATGCGCCCGAAAGCGATCACGCCGAGCGCCTGCTCGACCTCCGCCAGCGTCGCCATGCCGGTGGAGACGATCAGCTCGGCCCCGCTGCGCGCGTGCTGCAGCAGAAACGGCGCGTTGGTCAGTTCGCCGGACGGAATCTTCAGCAGCGTGAGACCAAGCTCGTCGACCAGCAGGCGCAGGCTCGGCTCGTCGAACGCCGTGGACAGAAACCGCAGCCCGCGCTGCTCGGCATGCGCCTTCAGTTCCCGGTGCAGCGCCGCCGGCAGCTCCAGCCGGCGCAACATGGCCTGCTGGGACTCCCCGGCCCCGGTGGTGCGCTGCTGGTAGGCGGCCTTCGGCGCATCGGCGGTGACTAGGCTGTCGGCCCGGAAGGTCTGGAACTTGACCACGTCCGCCCCCGCCTGCGCGGCCACCTCGACGAGCCGGAACGCCCAGTCGGGACGACCATTGTGGTTGACGCCGGCCTCGGCGATCACCAGCACCGGCTCCGGAGCCTTCACTTCATCCATCGGTCACTCCCGGCAGGTCATGAAAGGGCTTGCGCAGCAGAGCTCGCGGATCGACCTCGCGCAACACCCGCAGGATACGGGCCGCGACGTGCCCGTCGCCATAGGGGTTGCGCACCTCGCGCAGCGTCGCGCGGAAGGCCGGGTCGAGGGCCCGCCGGATCGCCGCCTCGATGTCGGACCGGCGCGGCGCGCAGTCGATCACGCTGGCCGCACGCAGCCGGCCGCGCTGGCGGTCGCCGATGTTGACGGTGGCGCAACCGGCGCTGGGCGCCTCGATGATGCCGCTGGAAGAGTTGCCAACCACCGCCTGCACGTGGCGCAGCAGCGACAGGTAGCGTTGCTGGCCGAGCGAGGCGAACAGACGACAGCGCTGCGAATGACGAGCCACGTACTCCTCCAGGAGCGGGATGATGGCCGCCCCGCCCGGATCGGCATTCGGCATCGTAAAGACGATGTGCGCCTGACCGAACGAATCCAGCGCCGCCAGCAGCTCGCGGCACTGGTCGGCCGGACTGCCCTCGTCCAGCGTCGCAGGATGGAAGGTCACGAGCAACGTCGGCTCACCGAGTTCGAAGTCGAGCGCGTGCTCCAGCTCGCTGCACGACAGCAGGGGCGTGCGTACCCAGTGCTCCAGCCCCGGCGCCCCGACGTTGTGGACCCGCTCGGGCGGCTCCCCCATCTGGATCACCCGGCGGCGGTACGGCTCGGCCGCGGTAAAGTGCAGCGCCGCGAGCTTGGTGATGGCATGCCGGTAGCCGTCATCCAGCGCGCCTTCGGTGATCTCCCCGCCGTGCAGGTGCGCGATCGGCAGGCGCAAGGTGAAGGCGGCACAGGCCGCAGCCAGCGCCTCGAAGCGATCCCCGAGGATCACGACCCAGTCCGGCTGCAGGCGGGCGAACGCATCGGCCAGCCCGGCCGTGCCGGACCCGATCGCCCGCGCCACCGACAGCGGGGCGTCATCTTCCAGCCCCAGATCGACCGTGGCCGCGATGGGGAAGCCATCGCGCTCGATCACCTCCACCGTGCGGCCGAAACGCGCCATCAGGTGCATGCCGGTGACGACCAGCTGCAGCTCGAAGTCCGGCGCCTCGTGCAGGTCGTGAATGAGCCAGTACAGCAGGCCGTAGTCCGCCCGGGTGCCGGTGACGACGGCGATGCGGCGCGCCACGCGTTCACTCCCCAAGTCCAGGCAGTGGCGAGCTCGGCACGTTGACCACGCTGTCGGCCAGCCGATCGGTCAACTCCAGCGCGTCGCGCCGGCAGCGCGCGTACATCGGCAGGCGATGCATCGGGGTCCACAGCGGCCGCGTCATCACCCCGACCGCGTTGGTGGCCTGCAGGAAAGCGTCGCGCGCGGCCACATCAGGCAGCCGCAGCGCGTTGAGCCAGTAGTTGCTGCGCGCGCCGGCCGGCTCTGGCAAGAAGTGCCAGCCGTAACGCTGCGCCGCGTGCGCGTAGGCCGCGGCCACCTCGCGCTTGCTGGCCAGCAACGCCGGCAGACGCTCCATCTGCGCCACGCCGAAGGCGGCGTTCAGGTTCGGCAGGCGGTAGTTGTAACCCACCTCGTCATGCTCGAAGGCCCAGGCGTGCGGCCGCTTGGCGGTCGTCGTCAGGTGCCGGGCCCGCCGGGCCAAGGCCTCGTCATCGGTGACGATCATGCCGCCGCCACCCGTCGTGATGACCTTGTTGCCGTTGAAGCTGAACACCCCCAGGCGGCCGAAGGTGCCCGCATGGCGGCCGTGGCGCATGCTGCCGAGCGCCTCGGCCGCGTCCTCCACCAGCGCCAGCCCCCATTCGGCGCAGATTTCGGCGATGGCCTCCATGCGCGCGGGGTGACCAAGCGTGTGCATCGGCACGCAGGCGCGCACGGCACGGCCGCTGGCCCGCTCCACGCAGGCGCCGTGCCGGACGGTGGCATGCTGGCGCAGCCACGCCTGCAGCGCCCGCGGATCCATGCCGAGCGTCTCCTCCTCCACGTCGACGAACACCGGCTCCGCCCCGCAGTAGGAGATCGCGTTGGCGGTGGCGACGAACGTCAGCGCCTGGGTCACCACCAGGTCACCGGGCTGGACACCCGCGACCCGCAGCGCCACGTGAAGCGCGGCGGTGCCGTTGACGGTGGCCACGGCATGACGCGCCCCCACGAAAGCCGCCACCGCCTCCTCGAACCGGTTCACGAACGCCCCGACGCTGGAGACGTACGTCGAGTCGATGGCCTCGGCCACCAGTGCCTTCTCGAACGCCCCCATGACCGGGGCATGCAGGGGAACGACGCCCTGCGGCTGGCCGTACAGCCCGCGCACGAAGCGGATGAAGGCGTCGACGTCAGACATTGTATCGATGCGGCTTGTAACGCTGCAGGTTGGCCGGATCGGTGAACCACGCGATCGTGCGCCGCAGCCCCTCGCGCAGATCGACGCGGGGACGATAACCGGTCAGTCGCTCGATCTTGCGGTTGTCGCACCACAGGCGAAACACCTCGGACTGCGGCGGGCGCAGGCGTTCGTCCTCCTGCTGCACTTCGACGTCGGCGCCCATTAGCTCCAGGATCAGCCGGACCGTATCGCCGATGGAAATCTCGTAATTGGAGCCGATGTTGACCACTTCGCCGACCGCCGCGTCGCACTGCGCCAGCGCCAGCAGGCCACGGCAGGTGTCTTCCACGTAGTTGAAATCGCGCGTCGGGCGCAGATCGCCGAGCTTGAGGACACGGCTGCCGGCGGCCACCTGGCTGATGATCGTCGGGATCACGGCGCGGGCCGACTGCCGCGGCCCGTAGGTGTTGAACGGCCGCGCCACCGTCACCGGCAGCCCGAAGCTGCTGAGGAAGCTCAGCGCGATGGCATCGGCGCCGACCTTGGAGGCGCTGTAGGGCGACTGCGGCTGCAACGGGTGCGCCTCGTCGATCGGCACGTAGCGCGCGGTACCGTACACCTCGCTGGTGGAGGTGTGCACGAGGCGGCGCACGCCGGCGGCCCGCGCCGCCTGGCAGACGTTGAGCGTGCCGCGCACGTTGGTCTCGACGTAGCTGTCGGGGGCCGCGTACGAGTACGGGATCGCGATCAGCGCGGCGAGATGGAACACCACGTCCACCCCCTGCATGATCTGGTGGCAGAAATGCGGGTCCCGGATGTCCCCGCTCACCACCTCCACCTGCGGCAGACACGGCAGGCCCTCCAGCCACCCCCAGTGATTGAAGCTGTTGTACTGCGCCAGCGCCCGCACCCGGCAGCCCTGCGCCACCAGCAGCTCCACGAGGTGCGAACCGATGAAGCCATCGGCCCCCGTCACCAGACAAAGCCCCGTGAGAGGGGTCGATGCATCGGTTTGTCCTTGGTCCATCGAGCTGTTCCACGCACCGCAGTGCTTTGCACACACTAAGATGCTATCGCACCTGGCCCACGGGAAATCTGCGAAATGTCCGCTCAAACCCTGTCTGCAATCTCGAACGACAGTGCCCCTTCATCTCAAGCAGCTCCCCTGCAGTGGCGGGTCAACCGGTTTGGCGAGCAGACGCTGGAGGCCGTCAACGGCGTAACGTTCGACAAACTGGGAGTGACGCCAACGCTGGAAGAAGCATTCCGCGGCGAGCTTCGTTCCGAGGATACGCTGTACATCGTCGCTGGCAGCGACTCGGGCCATTTGATCCGCCACGTTCTGCGGGAGGCCGCGCCCGCGGGCACCCGCTACCTGTTCGTCGAACCGCCGCAGGTGCACGCCGCGCTGCGCGCCGTGGGATTGCTCGACGCCCTGCCACCCCACGTTCGCTGCGCGACGACCGACGACTGGATGGAGGCCGCCAGCGACCTGCGCCTGGCGGACTACCTGTTCATCGACCGGGTCGAAGTGGTGTTTTCCCTAGCTGCACGATCCGCCGAGGCCCCGGATCACACGCAGCTCGGCTGGACGCTGCGCGAAGCCGTGGCCTCGCTGCATTGGCGAACGGTCGGGCTGCGAGGCAACGAGACGTTCATCGCATGCCAACTGGCCAACGCGGTGGATAACGTACAACCCGCGGGCATCTGGCGGGGCCGACTCAAAGGCCGAACAGGCGTGCTGCTGGCGGGGGGACCGTCGCTGGACACGGCGCTCGACTGGGTACGGCAACACCGGGAACGTTTGGTCGTTCTGGCCGTCTCGCGCATCAGCCGTCGGCTGCTGCAAGTGGGGCTTGAGCCGGATTTCGTGTTTTCGGTGGACCCCACCGAGATGAGTTACGAAATCAGCCGGGACATGCTGCGTTTCGGACCCGCGGTGGTCTTCGTGCATCAGTACCACGTCAATCCCCGGTTGCTGGCCCAATGGCCACACTCCAGCTACTACCTCGGATCGCTGCTGCCCTGGTCGTCCCCGCTGAATCCCCCTGAACCGCTGCACGGCGTTGGCCCCACCGTGACCAACACGGCCTTGCAGTTTGCGGGAGAACTGGGCTTGAACCGTGTGATCCTGGCCGGGGTCGATTTGTGTTTCACCCCAGAGGGCTATACCCACGCCGAAGGCAGCAATGAGCGCAAGGCCGGGCCGCGCTTCGACTTGACCAACCTGGAAGTGGAAACGAATGACGGCCGTCGGGCCAGCACGACGGCCGATTTCGCGGCCGCTATCGATACGCTGGCGCAGCAGGCGCGCCAACTGCGCGACCGGGGTATTCGACTTGTCAATCCCTCCCCAGGTGCGGCTCGGGTCGAGGCGGTCGATTATGTCCCTTGGGTCGAACTCGGCTTGGATGATGCGGAACGCGGCGAAACGATTCCGCCGCCTGACCCCCAGGCGTTCACCAACGGCCAACGCCTGCGACATACGGAGCGTGTAGCCCGCGACATGCAGCGACGGATCGACGAACTGGGACAACTGGAAGACCGGCTGCGCCACGCACGCAAGGTCACCGACAAGCTGTTCGCGGAAGATGGCACCATCCGCAACCGAAACCTGCGTCTGCGCCTGGAACGTTTTGAAGCGGAACTGGACGCCGAACACCCCGATCTGTCGCGGCTGATCAAGCAATGCAGCCTGCACGCGCTGCTTCGCGGCATGAAGGCGGTGCGTGACGTCGAAACGCTCGACGCGCGCGAGGCACAAGACGCCCTGCGGGGCTATTACGACGCATTCCTGGACGGCGCACGCCGCCTGCGCGGCTGGATCGAACACGCCATGGTCAAGATCCGACGGCGGCGCCATGAGTACGCCGGGTCTTGGTCACTGAACCAATTGGGGGTGGAGTGGGCCAAGCATGGCGAACCCGGCCGGATCCAGGGCTGGCTCGTTCGAAATGGCCCGTTGCCGGCCGACACACCCATGCCCCTGCGCTCGGTGATCGAGGGCTTGCAGCAGGCGCTCCAGCGGGACCTGGACGCCACCGACGGGGCACACCTGCGTCGAGCCCGCTCCCATGGCGACCTGCGCGCCGCGCGCGTGCGGCTGGAGCAATTGTTTGTACAGCACAACGCCGACGGGGTACGCAACACGCTGGCCGGGCTGAATCGCGTGCAGGATGCCAAAGCCGCTGCGCCCTACATCGCTCTCGCACGGGGTTTGCTGGCCGAGTTGGAGGGCCGCCCCGATGAGGCGCTTGGGCACTACGACCGTGTGCTGCAAGCCCCCGATCGGACGCTGTGGAAACTGGCGCTGGTGCGTATCGCGAACTGGGCCCTGGAACACGGCGAAGCCACCATGGCTGAGCAGGCATTGCAGTGCTTGGCCGACCTGCAGCCGGGGTACCGCATGCAATACGGTGATTTCCTGGCAGCCACAGGCCATATCGATCGGGCGATCGATGTGTACGAGCGCCACCTGACCGAACATCCCTCGGACAAGGATGCGATGGTGCGGCTGGCACGCCTCATGGTCAATGCGGGTGCCCACGAGGCTGCGCGAATGATGGCCGACCATCTGACGCGGCTGCCCGGCGGGGAGGCGTTGGCAGCCTCGATCCACCGCTGGGCGGACGCCAGCCTATGCCCGCCCGGCGGAAAGACGTAGCTGTTTGCGGTTGCTGCCCCGGCATCGACCGCAGACTGCGCTACAGTGACAACGATACCACCGGTCAGGCGCTGTTCGCACGATCACGGACGGGCGCCGGGGCTCAAGCGAGGTGACAGATGGCCGATAACACAGGCAAAGACCAACCCCTGACACGGAGCGACACGATGTACACCTCCCCCGCGACCCGCAGCGTCAACGCCTACACCCAGCAAGCGGCCGCCAGCCGCGTGGCGGCTGCGAGCCCGCACGAGCTGATCGCCATGCTGTTCGACGCGGTGGACGAGCAGATCGCGCTGGCCATGGCCGCAACCGAAGCCCGGCAGACCGAGCAGCGCGGGCGCGCGGTCAACAAAGCGATCCGCCTGGTGGACGAGGGGCTGCGCGGAGGCATCGACCTCGAGAAAGGTGGCGAGCTGGCCCAGCGGCTGGACGCCCTGTACCAGTACTGCACCGCGCGGCTGGCCGAGGCCCACGCCAAGCGCGACCGCGCGATGTTCGAAGAAGTGCGCCAGCACCTGCGTGGCGTAGCCGACGCCTGGAACCAGATCCGTCCCCAGTGAAGCCGAGTCAGGCATGACAAACGACCGAAAGACGGCGATCATGGACACCCCGGAGATGAACGTGCTGGACTACTACCGCGCGCTGGAGCAGGCCAGCGAACACATGCTGCAGGCCGCCGAGTCGGACGATTGGGACCGTGTGGTCGAGCTCGAAGGCGCCTGCGCCGTGCTGATCGAGCGGTTGCGCGAAGTGGGCAGCACCGCGCAGCTCAGCCCGACCGAGCGGGCCGAGAAGCACCGCATCATGCTGGCGATCCTGAAGCACGACGCCCGCATCCGCGCCCTGGCCGAGCCGTGGCTGGACCTGTGGGAAGCAACCCCGCCGGGCAGCCGCTCGACCCTGCTGCACTGAACGGGCAGCGCGGCCGCTTGGGGCTTACACCTGCATGTTCATGACGTCGGTGTAAGCCTGCATCATGCGGTTGCGCACATGCAACGCGGCCTGAAAGCCGATCTGCGCCTTCTGCATCGCGACCATCGTTTCTTCCAGACTGACGTTGCGGTTGCCCATTTGCACTTGGTTTTGCAACTCGCTGGCGCGGTTTTGGGCCGCGCTGACATCTTGGAGTGCGGTGCGCAGCGCGTCGCCAAACCCGCGCGCCGGCGCTGCCGCCGTAGGGGCAGACGGTTGGGCCGCGCCCGCGGCGGCCTGAGCGGCCAGCGCTTTTTGGGCCGCGCGCAAGGCGGCGGCTTGGGCGGGGCTCATCGAAGCGGTATTCATGGGGAGCAGGCGCAGGTCCATGGCGGCTCCGATCGGGTGGATAACGATGGCGCCGATGGTAGCGGCGCATCGCCCGCCGACTTAAGCGCAAAGAGGCCGATAAAAACCCGGGTGTTCGGGCTTTAGCGCGCGGGGACGGGTTTTGATAATCCGTGCCATGGCTACTTCCACCGCTGTCGCCGAACTGGACCCCGCCCTGCCCGCCCCGACGGGCCAGCCCTCGCCGCTGGTTGCCGGCTGGCAACGCCTGAGCACGGGACGCAAGTTGTCGCTGGGCGCGGGCGTGGTCGCGATGATCGCCGTGCTGGCCGCGGCGTTTTATATGGCCAACCGCCCGGACTACCGCGTGCTGTACGCCAACCTGTCGGACAAGGACGGCGGGGCGGTGCTGGCCCAACTGTCGCAAATGAACGTGCCGTACAAGCACGCCGACGGCGGCAAGGCCATCCTGGTGCCGGCCGACCGCGTCAACGACCTGCGCATGAAGCTGGCCAGCCAGGGGCTGCCCAAGGGCGCCGTGACGGGGTTCGAGCTGATGGACCAGACACGCCTGGGTATGACGCAGTTCCAGGAGCGGGTCAACTTCCAGCGCAGCCTGGAGGGCGAGCTCACCCGCACGATTCTGTCGATCAACTCGGTCGCCGATGCGCGCGTGCATTTGGCGCTGCCCAACCAGAACGGGTTCTTCCGCGAGCAGCAAAAGCCCTCGGCCAGCGTGGTGCTGACGCTGCACCCGGGCCGCACGCTGGACCGCACCCAGGTCGCGGGCATCGTGCACCTGGTGGCCAGCTCCGTGCCGGAGATGGACCCCAAGGCGGTCAGCGTGATCGACCAGCACGGCACCCTGCTGTCGCAACGGGCCGAGGGCGATGGCGGCATCGATTCGCGCCAACTGGAATATGTGCGCATGCTGGAGCAGATGTACACCCAGCGGGTGCTGGACCTGCTGGAGCCGGTCGTCGGGCGCGACAATGTGCGCGCCACCGTGACGGCGGACGTGGACTTCTCGATCACCGAGCGCACGAGCGAACAGCACCGGCCCAACCAGGGCACCGAACCGGCGGCGGTGCGCAGCTCGCAGACCGTGGAGGAAAACGGGCCTGGCACACCGCAGCCCAACGGAGTGCCCGGGGCCGTCTCCAACGTCGCCCCGACCGGGACGACCGCGCCCATCAACGGGGCTGCGCCGCCGGTGGGCGTCGTGGGCAATGGCAACGTCGCCGGCACCACGGCGGAAGGGCCGCGCCGGCGCGAGCAGGTGGTCAATTACGAGGTGGACAAGACCATCTCGGTCACCCGGGGCGCGACGGGGACGGTGCGCCGGCTGAGCGCGGCCGTGGTGATCAACCACCTGCCCAGCCCGGACGCCAAAAAAGGCCCGGCCGCCGCCGCCCTGCCGCCCGAGCGGCTGGAGCAGATCCAGGCCCTGGTGCGCGAGGCAATCGGCTACAACGGCGAGCGCGGCGACTCGGTCAACGTGGTCAACGCACCGTTCAACCAGCCGCGGGTGGAGCCGGTGGAAATCCCCTGGTATCAAAACCCCGACACCCAGGCTTGGCTGCGCAGCCTGGCCGGCCCCCTGGGTATGCTGGCACTGGGTCTGATCCTCTTCCTGGGCATGGTCCGTCCGGCGCTGAAGATGATGCAGGCCCCGCCAGCCGGCAATGCGGGCGCGGGGGCGAATGCGGCGGGCACAGCCGCCCTGCCCGGCCCGGGCAGCCAGCTCGAAGCCGTGGTGGGCGAGGTGGTGGAACGCCCCAGCCTGCCCCAACCGGTGCACAATGAGCCCACCCCTGAAGAGCTGCGGCTGGCCGACGCGCGCCGGCTGGCGAAAGAAAATCCGGTCGCCGTGGCCAACATCATCAAGGGCTGGATCAGCGGCGAAGGGGCCACCGCCTGAGCCAGCCGGCAACGGGTTTGAGCGCACATGGCTGATACGGACGACGGATTGCAGGAAGCGGCCATCTTCCTCATGTCGCTGGGCGAGGAGGAGGCCGCCGAGGTCTTCAAGCACTTTTCGCCCAAGGAGGTGCAGCGCTTGGGCGAGGCGATCGCACGCATGCGCGCCGTGCCCAAAGAGAAGGTCGAATCGGTCATCGAGCGCTTCACGCGCGAAGCCCAGTCGCAAAGCCTGCTGGTGTCGGACACGGACAACTATGTGCGCTCGGTGCTCAAACGCGCGCTGGGCGACGACAAGGCGGCGCTGCTGATCGACCGCATCCTGCAGGGCGGCGACGTCTCCGGCATCGAGAGCCTGAAGTGGATGGACCCGATCTCGGTCGCCGAACTGCTGCGCAACGAGCATCCGCAGATCCTGGCCGCCATCCTGGTGCACCTCGACCAGGACCATGCCGCCAACATCCTCAAGCACTTCACCGAGCGCACGCGCAACGAGGTGATGCTGCGCATCGCGACGCTCGAGGGCATCCAGCCCACGGCGCTCAAGGACCTCAACGAGGCGCTCTACCAGGTGCTGGCCGGTGGCGACAAGATCCGCAAGAGCTCGCTGGGCGGCGTCAAGACCGCCGCCGAGATCATCAACCTGCTGGGCACGAGCCTGGAGGCCAGCGTCATCGACGCCATCCGCGAGCAGGACCCGGATCTGGCGCAAAAGATCATGGACAAGATGTTCACCTTCGAGGACCTGCTCAAACTGGACAACAAGTCGCTGCAGATGGTGCTCAAGGAGGTGTCGTCGGACGCGCTGGTGGTCGCCCTCAAGGGCGCCTCGCAGGAGCTGCGCGACAAAATTCTGTCCAACATGTCCAGCCGCGCGGCCGAGGCGCTCAAGGAAGATCTGGAGTCGCGCGGGCCGGTGCGGCTGTCGGAGGTGGAGGCGCAGCAGAAGGAAATCCTCAAGATCGTGCGCCGTCTGGCCGACGAGGGCCAGATCGTGCTGGGTGGAGGCGGCGACGATGCCTTCGTCTAACCGCGGGGGCCACCCCTACCAGCGCTTCATCCCGCGCGAGGAGGTGCAGGCCGTCTCGTCCTGGACGTTCGAGCCCGTGGACGATGCCGCCCGGCGCGCCGCCCGCCAAGCGCAGGAGGAGCCCGCCGTCACCGCCGAGCAGCTCGAGGAGGTCCGCGCCCAGGCGTTTGCGCAAGGTTTCGAGCAGGGCCGCCAGACAGGCGCGCAGGAGGCGCGCGAGGCCCTGACCGAACCGCTGCGCCAGCAGGCGGAGGAACACGCGCAGCGCTTTGCTGCCCTGCTGGCCACCGCGCAAGCCCAGCTGGATGCGGTGCAGCGCACGCTGGCCGACCAGGTGCTGCTGCTGGCCTGCGACATTGCGCGCCAAGTGGTGCGGCGGGAGCTGGCCCAACCGCTGGAGCCCGTGCGCGCCGTGGTCGACGAGGCGCTGTCGCTGTTGACCAACGACGCGCGGCCCGCGGTGCTGCGACTCCACCCCGACGATGCCCAGCGGCTGGAGCCGCTGATGGCCGACGCCCTGGCCCGCCAGCGCGTCACCCTGGTGCCGGACGCGCGGGTGTCCGCGGGTGGCTGCGTGCTCGAGACGGCCCAGGGCTCGGTGGACGCGACCGTCGAGCGCCGCTGGGCCCGAGCGGTGGGCAACCTGGGGCTGGACCTGTCGTGGGCAAGTGAGGGTGCCGACCATGGCTGAACCGTCCACCTGGGAGCAGTTTTTGGCCGCCGCGCGGCAGGCCGCCCAGCAGCCGACGCCGCTGGAGGCCAGCGGCCGGCTGACGCGGCTGGCCGGTCTGGTGCTGGAGGCGCAGGGCATCCGCACGCCGGTCGGCTCGCAGTGCATCATCGACCCCAACCCCGATCCGCTCGCCCCCCCCACCGCGACGGAGGCGGCCGTCCTGGCCGAAGTCGTGGGCTTTTCGGGCGACCGGGCGTTTTTGATGCCGGCCAGCGAAGTCATGGGCCTGGCCCCGGGCGCCCGTGTGCGGCCGCTGCCCCCCTACCG
>NZ_VJOO01000080.1 GCF_007556755.1 Tepidimonas fonticaldi
GGGCAGGCAAACATCGAAAAACTCCCAGAAAACGGCGCATCAGACCATCAACTCTGGGGGAAATTGTACTCGCAAACAGACAATAACACAAGAAAAATCATGAGGTTATGAATATTTCAGGGACGACTCGGTGGTGTCCTCGTACACGCCGTCGAGCCACAGCATGTGGAAGTGGATGTTGAGATTCAGCGCGCTGCCGAAGCGCTGGATCAGGGTCACCGCACCGCATTGCGCCGTATCCCGCGGCACGCCGGCCTGATCGGCAAGCCAACCGGCGATCACACGATGCACGATGCCCAGCACCGGGCTGATGGCCTCCGGCTTGCTGGCGAACAGGAAGCGCAACGGGTACGGGAAACTCAGCACCCATTGCCGCACCGGTCGCGGGCCGAACACCTCGTCCACCAGATGCCGCGCCGACTCGGCCATGCGCCGTGCGCCGCAGCTCGGGCACAGCCCGCGCTTCTTGCAGGAATACGCCACCAGCCTCTCTGCACGACAGTGCTCGCAGACCACGCGCAGGAAGCCGTGCTCGAGCACGCCGCAGCGCAGGTAGGTCTCGAACTCCTCGCGCACATACTCGGGCAGCGGGCGGTCTTCGGCCTCAAGGGCACTTCTCGAAACCTCCCTCCCCCTTGCAGCCCGTGAGCCGGCATGATGGCGCCCATGAGCACATCGCGCATCAAGCCCTCGTCCTTCTGGCGCTCTCAGCCCGGCGCTGACCTGTTCGTGCA
>NZ_VJOO01000081.1 GCF_007556755.1 Tepidimonas fonticaldi
CGCCTCATTGCGGCCGTGCGCCTCATCGGCCGGTGGCTCGCCCAGCGGCGGCCAACCGAGTCCAGTGGCGCCAACCCTGCCCAGCTGCGGCTAAGGGCGGCGTGAAAATGAATTTTTCAGGGACGACCACCGAGCGTCCGCAGCGCAAGCCGCGCCTGCACCGCACCCGTGCCCCCACCTCTGCGCAACTGACGCAGCTCGCCAACATCATCGCGCATCGCGTGTGCCGGCACCTGTCGCGCCGCGGCTGGCTCGAAGGCGAAGACGAATCCGTGTTCCTGTCCGACAGCGCGGGTAGCAACGACGGCATGGATGGGCTGCGGATGAGTTCGATGACCTACCGCATCGCCACCGGTCGCGGCGCTGGCCGCAAGGTCGTCACGCTGCAAACATTGCCCGGTGACGCAGGCTCGCTGGAGGGCGATGCCGGCAAGGTCGGCGGCTTCTCGCTACATGCCGGCGTGGCCGCGGAAGCACACGAGAGCCACAAGCTCGAAAAGCTGTGCCGCTACATCACGCGCCCGGCGATCAGCGAGCAGCGGCTGTCGATCTCATCGCAGGGTAGGGTGCGGTATCAGCTCAAGACGCCGTGGCGCAATGGGACCACGCATGTCGAATGGGATGCGGTGGACTTCATCGCCAAGCTGGCGGCACTGGTCCCGCCACCTCGCGCGCATCTCACCCGCTTCCACGGCGTATTCGCCCCGAATGCAAACCTGCGCG
>NZ_VJOO01000082.1 GCF_007556755.1 Tepidimonas fonticaldi
AAGGCGCTCGAAGGCGACAAGGGCGAGCTGGGCGAAGGCGCCATCATGAAGCTGGCCGAAGCGCTGGACAGCTACATCCCCACGCCCGAGCGCGCCATCGACGGCGCCTTCCTGATGCCCGTGGAAGACGTCTTCTCCATCTCCGGCCGCGGCACCGTCGTGACCGGCCGTATCGAGCGCGGCATCATCAAAGTCGGTGACGAAGTCGAAATCGTCGGCATCCGCCCCACCGCCAAGACCACCTGCACCGGCGTGGAAATGTTCCGCAAGCTGCTCGACCAGGGCCAGGCGGGCGACAACGTCGGCATTCTGCTGCGCGGCACCAAGCGCGAGGAAGTCGAGCGCGGCCAAGTGCTGGCCAAGCCCGGCTCCATCACGCCGCACACCCACTTCACCGGTGAGGTGTACGTGCTGAGCAAGGAAGAAGGCGGCCGCCACAC
Organism: Tepidimonas fonticaldi; assembly: GCF_007556755.1. Lineage (GTDB taxonomy): Bacteria > Pseudomonadota > Gammaproteobacteria > Burkholderiales > Burkholderiaceae_C > Tepidimonas > Tepidimonas fonticaldi. The sequence goes on from NZ_VJOO01000082.1 coordinate 441, forward strand.
CCCGTTCTTCAACAACTACCGTCCGCAGTTCTACTTCCGCACCACCGACGTCACGGGCTCCATCGAGCTGCCCAAGGACAAAGAGATGGTGATGCCGGGCGACAACGTCTCGATCACGGTCAAGCTGATTGCGCCGATCGCGATGGAAGAGGGCCTGCGCTTTGCGATCCGCGAGGGCGGCCGCACCGTCGGCGCCGGCGTCGTCGCCAAGATCATCGAGTGA
>NZ_VJOO01000083.1 GCF_007556755.1 Tepidimonas fonticaldi
AATGGGACCACGCATGTCGAATGGGATGCGGTGGACTTCATCGCCAAGCTGGCGGCACTGGTCCCGCCACCTCGCGCGCATCTCACCCGCTTCCACGGCGTATTCGCCCCGAATGCAAACCTGCGCGCGCAGCTGACGCCCTCGGGGCGCGGCAAGCGGCCTGCGAGCGATGCAGTGCCGGTGGACGTCAGCGCCCACGACGAACCGCGCAGCCCCGAGCAGAAGCGCCGTGCGATGAGCTGGGCGCAACGGCTCAAGCGGGTCTTTTCCATCGACGTCACCACCTGCGCCCACTGCGGCGGCGCGGTGCGGATCGTCGCCAGCATCGAAGACCCCAAGGCCATTCGCGCCATCCTCGCCCACTTCGAGAAACACGGCGCGCTGGAGCAAGCGCACTACCGGCCCGCAGCGCGCGCCCCGCCGCCCGCCGCGTGATGAGGCGCCGGCCACACAGCCGGCAGCCAAGCCAGAGTCCGATCCAATGCGGCCACGACCCCGCAGGGCTGCGCTCGGCCCTGTGCCGGGATTCGGTGAGAAATGGCTACGCACTGAGCCGCTGCGTGGCCCCGCGATGTCGAAAACCCACGCATGAACCCCCGATCTGTGCCCGATCTGTGCCCAAAGCGGCGCTTGCGCGGCCGCT
>NZ_VJOO01000084.1 GCF_007556755.1 Tepidimonas fonticaldi
GATTCGACGATCAGTGCGAAGTGGATGAAGGCCGCGAACATGACGTCGAGCTTGTCGAAGCGGCTGAAGATGCGGCGGAACCCTTTCAGACGGCGCAACAGGCGCTCGATTTCGTTGCGGCGCTTGTAGATCTCGGTGTTGTACGCCCATGGCTGGGCCCGCAGCGGATGCGGGGGCACGACCGGATCCAGGCCCAGATCCAGCGCGAGCTGCCGGGTTTCATTGCCCTCGTAGGCGCGATCCATGACCAGATGGCAGCGCGCGCTCAGGGGTGGCAGGGCATGCAGCAGGGCGCGACCGGCTGGGGCATCGCCCGCCTGGCCCGGCGAAAGCGAGAAGGCTAACGCGCAGCGGGAATCCGCGGCAGCCATATGAATTTTGGTGGTCCAGCCTGCGCGGGAGCGGCCGATGGCCTGCGGGCCGTTTTTTTTCGTGCGCCGGTGCCGTCCGGGTGGACCTTGACGATCGTACTGTCCAGGCTGACCGCCTCCAGCCGCACCCGGACCAGCTGTTCGGCCTGCATGCGCTCGAAGACCCGATCCAGGACC
>NZ_VJOO01000085.1 GCF_007556755.1 Tepidimonas fonticaldi
CGACCCCCACAGGGGAAAGAGGCGATAGCAACCACGCTGTCTGCCCCGCGTGAGCGGGGATCGACCGTACACCCTGGCTATTGCCCGCGTCTTGCTGTGGTCTGCCCCGCGTGAGCGGGGATCGACCGAAGAGGCGTCCCGGCTACATCATCGACTGCTCGTCTGCCCCGCGTGAGCGGGGATCGACCCCCTGAGCCCGCACGTCCAGGCCGTACTGGACAGTCTGCCCCGCGTGAGCGGGGATCGACCTCCGCGCCCTCGAGGAGCAGGGCGACATGGTAGGTCTGCCCCGCGTGAGCGGGGATCGACCCCCCAAGCGGTTGTTCAGAAAACCGTCGTGCTGGTCTGCCCCGCGTGAGCGGGGATCGACCCGACCAGATAGCGGCGGTCGCTGGCATCGAGCGGTCTGCCCCGCGTGAGCGGGGATCGACCTCAGCGGGCCGCTGGCAGCCTGAAGCGCGGCAGGTCTGCCCCGCGTGAGCGGGGATCGACCCCAGGGCCACTTGACACTCGTGACGGGATCCTTGTCT
>NZ_VJOO01000086.1 GCF_007556755.1 Tepidimonas fonticaldi
CCCCGCGCCGCTACCCCACGATCGAAGATGCCATCGGCCACACGCCGCTGGTGGCGCTGCAGCGCATCGGCGAGCCGGACAACCGCGCGCGCGGCAACGTGGTGCTGGGCAAGCTGGAGGGCAACAACCCGGCCGGCTCGGTCAAGGACCGCCCGGCGCTGTCGATGATCCGCCGCGCCGAGGAGCGCGGCGAGATCCGCCCCGGCGACACGCTGATCGAGGCCACCAGCGGCAACACCGGCATCGCGCTGGCGATGGCGGCGGCCATC
>NZ_VJOO01000087.1 GCF_007556755.1 Tepidimonas fonticaldi
CGGCTCGATCAGATGATCGACCTGCGCCATCCGCTGGCGGTGTTGTCCTCACGCATGCCGTGGCAGGAGTTGGAAGCAAGGCTGTCGCACCTGTTCATGCGCAAAGCCCGCTCTGGGGTGGCCATGCCCGATCTGGACCTCTTTGGCGAATCTCCGGTGCGCGCAGCTCGGGCGTCCAACGCAGGCCGACCCCGCGTGCCGCTGCGCGTGATGATCGCGCTGCTGTATCTGAAGCACGCCTTCAACGAGTCGGACGAAGGGGTGGTCGAGCGCTGGGGCGAAACCCCCACATGGCAGTTCTTCTCGGGGCGGGCGTACTTTGAACATCGCCGGCCGTGCGACGCCACGACGCTGGTGAAGTTTCGCCGGCTGCTGGGCGAGGAGGGGGTGGAAGAACTCCTGGCGCAGACGATCAACGTGGCGGTGGAAACCGGACTCATCAAGCCGCAGGAACTCAAGCGCGTGGTGGTGGACACCACCGTACAACCCAAGGCGGTGGCCCATCCGACCGACAGCCG
>NZ_VJOO01000088.1 GCF_007556755.1 Tepidimonas fonticaldi
GAAGGCGAAGACGAATCCGTGTTCCTGTCCGACAGCGCGGGTAGCGACGACGGCATGGATGGGCTGCGGATGAGTTCGATGACCTACCGCATCGCCACCGGTCGCGACGCTGGCCGCAAGGTCGTCACGCTGCAAACATTGCCCGGTGACGCAGGCTCGCTGGAGGGCGATGCCGGCAAGGTCGGCGGCTTCTCGCTGCATGCCGGCGTGGCCGCGGAAGCACACGAAAGCCACAAGCTCGAAAAGCTGTGCCGCTACATCACGCGCCCGGCGATCAGCGAGAAGCGGCTGTCGATCTCACCGCAGGGTAGGGTGCGGTATCAGCTCAAGACGCCGTGGCGAAATGGGACCACGCATGTCGAATGGGATGCGGTGGACTTCATCGCCAAGCTGGCGGCACTGGTCCCGCCACCTCGCGCGCATCTCACCCGCTTCCACGGCGTATTCGCCCCGAATGCAAACCTGCGTGCGCAGCTGACGCCCTCGGGGCGCGGCAAGCGGCCTGCG
>NZ_VJOO01000009.1 GCF_007556755.1 Tepidimonas fonticaldi
GGGCAGGGGATCCAGGGGTGTTGGGCAAGGGGTGGCGCTCGACGTGCAGGCCGCATTCGCGGGTGTCGTCGTGTTCCCACCACCAGCGGCCGGCGCGAAAGTCCTCGCCGACGGCGATGGGGCGCGTGCAGGGCGCGCAACCGATGCTGGGCATGAAGGCGTCGTGCAGCGGGTTGTAGGGCACCCCGTGGCGGGCGATGTGGTGCCACACGTCGGCCCACGACCAGTCGGCCAGCGGATTGAGCTTGAGGCGACCCTGCGCATCCCGCGCCTGCAGCGGCACGTCGGCGCGGGTGGCGGACTGCTCGCGCCGCAGGCCGGTGATCCAGGCCTCGCGCCCTGCCAGCAGTCGCTCCAGCGGGGCCAGCTTGCGCAGCGCGCAGCACGCGTGGCGCAGCTCGCGGCTGCGGTACATGGCGTCCAGGCCGTGTTCGCGCTCGAAGGCGTCCACCGCCGCCGGGTCCGGCCGGAAGATCTCGACCGCCAGACCATAGTGCGCCTGCAGCCGGTCGATCAGCGCCCGCGTCTCGGGGTGCAGGCGCCCGGTGTCCAGCGTGGCCACGGCGATGGGCAGACCGTGGCGGGCGATCAGATCCGTGAGCACCATGTCCTCCGCCCCCAGGCTGGTGGCCAGCACGATGCGGCCGGCATGGGCGGCCGCGGCCTCGCGCAGGCGCTGCACCGTGGCGGCCACGCGCTGCGCATGGCCGGGCGTCTCGCGGGCGTACAGCGCGATGGCTCGGCCCGGCTCGACGGGCGGTATGTCGATCCGCAGCGACAGGGGTTCAGCCATGGGCGCGCTCCGGTGCCGTGCGTGTGCGGCGGGTGTCGGGTTGATAGTGGCCGTCGAAGGCCTGCAGCGCTTGCTGTGCGACTGCCGTCGATTCGCCCGGGCGCAGCACCGCGGTGTCGAAGCCGCTGCGCCACAGCAGCGGCGCCATGTCGGGGATGACGTCGCCCACGGCGCGGATTTGGCCGCGCCAGCGCCAGCGACCGCGCAGCAGCCGGGCCTGGCTGTAGGCCCGGCCGTCGGTCCATTTGGGAAAGGTCAGCGCGATCAGCTCCAGTCGGGGCAGGTCATCCACCAGCTCGGCGATGTCCGCGTCGTTGGGCCAGGTCACACCGACCGGGACTTCGGCCGGCCAGCCGGCGCGCACGGCACGCCACTGGTCGTGCCGGAGCAACAGGCCGGCGGCCGGGCGGGGCGCCGCCTCGTCCGGTGCGGGGCGCCACAGGTCCGCGTGGGGATCGATGAAGTGCAGGGTCGTCATGGCGGCGGGCTCAGGCGGGAACGGCGGTCGTGTGGCGCACGGCATCGGTGGCGGTGCGGAAAGGCTCCAGCCCCAGCCGGGTGAGCGTGTCCAGGAAGCGTTCGCCCGGTGCGCGCTGCTCCAGGTAGGTTGCGACCACGGCGTCCAGGGCATCGACGATCTCGTCGGCGGCAAAGGCGGGGCCGACCACCCGGCCCGCGCGCGCCGGGCCGTGACGCGTCTGTCCGTCGGAGCCGCCCAGCGTGAGCTGGTACCACTCGCTGCCGTCCTTGTCCACGCCCAGGATGCCGATGTGCCCGCTGTGGTGGTGTCCGCAGGAGTTCATGCAGCCGCTGATGTGCAGCGCCAGCTCGCCGATGGCTTCCAGCTCGTCCGGGTCCTGGTAGCGCTCGAGCACGGCCGCTGCGATGGGCAAGGTGCGCGCGTTGGCCAGACTGCACAGATCGCCGCCCGGGCAGGCGATCAGATCGGTCAGCAGGCCGTGGTTGGATGCCCCCAAGCCCACCGCCTGCGCGGCCTGCCACAGCGCGGGCAGATCGGCCTCGCGCACCCAGGGCAGCAGCAGATTTTGTTCGTGCGTCACGCGCGCCTCGCCGGCGCTGAAACGGTCCGCCAGATCGGCGGCTGCGTCGAGCTGGTCGGCACTGGCATCGCCCGGCGGCTGTCCGGCGCGCTTGAGCGTGAGCGTCACAGCGCACAGCCCGGGCAGCCGGTGCGCCTGCACATGGCGCTCGCGCCAACGCCGGTAGGCGGGCGGCAGCGCCGCGGCTGCTTCGGTCGGCGCAGCGGCGGCCGACGAGGGGGCCGATGGGGCGGTTGGTGGGGCTTCAGCCGCCCAACCCGGCGGGGGGGCGAAGTGCGCCTGCACCTCCGCCAGGGCGGCTGGTGTCAGACGCAGCTGCGCGCCCAGCGCATCGTCGTCCCGCAGCGCGCGGTATTCGGCCTCCACCGCGTCCACGAAGCGCTGACCCTCGGCCTTCACCAGAATCTTCAGCCGGGCTTTGTAGAGGTTGTCGCGTCGCCCGAACAGGTTGTACACGCGCAGGATCGCTTCCAGATACAGCACGATGTCCTGCCACGGCACAAAGGCGCGCAGCTCCGGCGCGATAAGCGGCGTGCGCCCCATGCCGCCGCCCGCCAGCACGCGAAAGCCCACCGCGCCGTGGGCGTCGCGGCGCAGTTGCAGGCCGATGTCGTGCCAGGCGATGGCCGCGCGGTCGTCCGCCGCGCCCGTCACGGCGATCTTGAACTTGCGCGGCAGGAAGGCGAATTCCGGGTGCAGCGTGCTCCACTGGCGCAGCAGCTCGCAATAGGGGCGGGGGTCCACGACCTCGTCCGGGGCGATGCCGGCCAGCGCATCGGTGGTGATGTTGCGGATGCAGTTGCCACTGGTCTGGATGCCGTGCAGATCCGCCTCGGCCAGCACATCCATCACATCGGCCGCGCGGGCCAGCGGGATCCAGTTGAACTGGATGTTCTGCCGCGTGGTGAAGTGGCCGAAACCACCCTGACCGGCCTGCGGCCCGTCGGTCACGCGGTCGAACTCGCGCGCCACGCGCGCCAGGGTGCGCAACTGGCGGCTGCTCAGTTCGCCATAGGGGATGGCCACGCGCAGCATGGGCGCGTGGCGCTGCACATACCAGCCGTTTTGCAGCCGCAGCGGCCGAAAGTCGTCGGCGCTGAGCTGCCCGGCCAGGTGCCGCCGCAACTGATCGCGGAACTGGGCGGCGCGCTGGCGGATGAAGCGTCGGTCGAAGTCGGAGTACCGGTACATCGCGGGGCATCAAGTCATCGATGCCCGGGATTCTCCGTTTTGGTTATGAAAAAACCAACGAAAAGATTGTTTGATATCTATAACCGGTGTTCATATGGCAGCGATTGCAATCCCCGCGATCGCCTCCACCAGCCGTGCGTCCTCGCCGATGGCCGGCGCCAGGAGCCACTGCACCGCCGGGTGCCGCGCGCGCAACCCTTCCAGGAGGTGGGGCAAATCCTTGCGGACGTGGCCGCCTGCGCCCAAAAACAGGGGCAGCACCGTCACCTGGCGGCAGCCGGCTGCCGCCAGGGCGGCGCCGGCAGCGGGCAAGTCCGGCGCCATGAACTCCAGGAACGCCAGCGACACCGCCAGCTCCGGCCGCGCGGCGCGCACGGCCGCCGCCACGCGCTCGAACGGGCCGGCCCAGGCCGGATCGCGTGCGCCGTGGGCGAACAGAATCAGCCCCACCTCGGGGCGGGGTGGCCCGCCCGGCGGGGCGGCGGGTGGCTCCTTGACTGCGTGCATGGCGCGCATAATGGCACGATCCGCGTAAAAAAAGGACCGTTGCCATGGATCTGTCGGACCGCTCGCACATCGTCGCCCCCACGGCCGGGGCGTTTACGCCCACCAGCGCCGAGGTCGCGCCCGGCGGCGCCGACTGGATGGCCGCGCACTGGATGCCGTTCACGGGCAACCGGCAGTTCAAGGCCGATCCGCGCCTCGTGGTCGCCGCCGAAGGCGCCTACTTGATCGATGCCGACGGGCGCCGCATCTTCGATGGCCTGTCGGGCCTGTGGTGCACGGGGCTCGGCCATGGCCGGCGCGAGATCGTCGAGGCCGTCAGCCGCCAGGTCGCGACGCTGGACTATTCGCCCGCGTTCCAGTTTGGCCATCCGCTGTCGTTCGAGCTGGCCAACCGCATCGTCGAGCGCATGCCGGCAGGCCTTAACCGCGTGTTTTTTACCGGGTCGGGGTCGGAGTCGGCGGACACCTCGCTCAAGATGGCGCGCGCCTACTGGCGGGCCAAGGGGCAGGCCAGCAAGACGCGCCTGATCGGCCGCGCCAAGGGCTACCACGGGGTCAACTTCGGCGGCATTTCGGTCGGGGGCATCGTGGGCAACCGCAAGCTGTTCGGCCAGGGCGTGGAGGCGGACCATCTGCCCCACACGCAGCCGCCGGCCGGGGGCTTTTACCGCGGCCAGCCCCCGGCGGATGCCGCCTATGCCCAGCATCTGGCCGACCATCTGCTGGACCTGATCGCGCTGCACGACGCATCGACGATTGCCGCCGTCATCGTCGAGCCGTTTTCCGGCTCGGCCGGCGTGGTCATCCCGCCGGTGGGCTATCTGCAGCGCCTGCGCGAGATTTGCACCGCGCACGACATCCTGCTCATCTTCGACGAGGTGATCAGCGGCTTTGGTCGCAGCGGCGCCTGGACGGGGGCCGAGGCCTTTGGCGTCACGCCCGACATCCTGAACTTTGCCAAGCAGGTGACCAATGGCGTGCAGCCCTTGGGCGGCGTCGTGGTGCGGCAAGAGATCTACGACACCTTCATGGCCGCGGGCGGCCCCGAGTATGCGCTGGAGTTTCCGCACGGCTACACCTATTCCGCGCACCCGGTGGCGTGCGCGGCGGGGCTGGCGTCGATGCGGCTGCTGGAGCAGGACGAGGCCATTGCCCGCGTGCGCGCGCTGGCCCCGGTGTTCGAGGCGGCGGTGCACGGCCTGCGCGGCGCCAGCCCGCACCTGACCGACATTCGCAACTACGGGCTGGCGGCCGGGCTGACCTTTGCGCCGGTGCCGGGCGAGCCGCTCAAACGCCCGTTCGAGATCGCCATGCGCATGTGGGCCAAGGGCTTTTACGTGCGCTATGGCGGGGACACGATCCAACTGGCACCGCCCTTCATCAGCACCGAGGCCGAGATCCACCGCCTGGTGGATGCGCTGGGCGAGACGATCCGCGAACTCGCCTGACCGGTGCCGACCCGTGCCGGGTCGCGGCCTCGGCCTCAGCGTTTGGTCAGCTTGAACACCGCGGTGCTGGCCAGCAGATTGGGCAGGGTGCGGACCTCGCGTCCGTTCTCCAGCCCAAACGCATCTTCGATGTGCAGGCCCAGGCGCTGCGCCAGCACCTCGAAGTCCGCGAACGTGCCGACGCGGATGTTGGGCGTGTCGTACCACTGGTACGGCAGCCGCTTGGTCACCGGCATGCGCCCGGCCAGCACGCGCAGGCGATTCGGCCAGTGCGCGAAGTTGGGGAAGGCGACGATGGCGCTGCGGCCCACGCGCGCGGTCTCGCGCAGCATCGTCTCGGCGTTGCGCAGGTGCGGCAGCGTGTCGATCTGCAACACGACGTCGAAGCTGCCATCGGCGAACATCGACAACCCTTCCTCGAGGTTGAACTGCAGCACGTCCAGCCCGCGCTTCAAGCACGCGAGCACCTGCGCGTCGTCCAGCTCGATGCCGTAGCCGTGGCAGCCGCGCGCCTCGCGCAGGTGCGCCAGCAGCGCGCCGTCGCCGCAGCCGAGGTCGAGCACGCGCGCGCCGTGCGGCACCAGGCCCGCGATGAGTTGCTGGATCTGGCGGTCGCTCATGCGGCACCTCCGGTGGTGGGCGGCTGCAGACCGGCGCCGACGCGGTGCTCGAAGTAGGCGCGCACGGCGGCGTGGTAGCGCGCGTCGTCGAGCAGGAAGGCGTCGTGCCCGTGCGGCGCGTCGATCTCGGCGTAGCTGACGGCGCGGCGGTTGTCCAGCAGCGCCTTGACGATCTCGCGGCTGCGCGCCGGCGCGAAGCGCCAGTCGGTGCTGAAGGACACGAGCAGGAAGTCGGCCTGCGCGCGTGCCAGCGCCGCCGACAGGTCTCCGTCGAACTCGCGCGCCGGGTCGAAGTAGTCCAGCGCGCGCGTGATCAGCAGGTAGGTGTTGGCGTCGAAGTACTCGCTGAACTTGTCGCCCTGGTGGCGCAGGTAGCTCTCGATCTCGAACTCGATGTCCTGCGTCGTGTAGCGGTAGGTCAGCCGCTCGGCGGCCTCCGCGTCGCCGGCGCGCAGCGCCTGCGCGAGCGGGCGCAGGCGGCGGCCGAACTTCTCGTTCATCACGTCGTCGCTCAGGTAGGTGATGTGGCCGATCATGCGCGCGATGCGCAGCCCCCGGCGCGGCTTGGTGCCGTGGCGCAGGTAGTGCCCGCCGTGGAAGTCCGGGTCGCTGACGATGGCGCGGCGCGCCACCTCGTTGAAGGCGATGTTTTCCGCCGTCAGGTTGGGGGCGCTGGCGATGACGACCGCGTGGCGTACACGCTGCGGATACTGCAGCGTCCAGCTCAGCGCCTGCATGCCGCCCAGGCTGCCGCCCATCACGGCGGCCAGCCGCTCGATGCCGAGCGCGTCCAGCAGCCGCGCCTGCGCCTCGACCCAGTCCTCCACCGTTACGACGGGGAAGTCCGCGCCCCACGGCTGGCCGGTGGCGGGGTTGACGTGCGTCGGCCCGGTGGAGCCGAAGCACGAGCCGACGTTGTTGACGCCGATGACGAAGAAGCGGCGCGTGTCCACCGGCTTGCCGGGGCCGATCATGTTGTGCCACCAGCCCTCGCTCTTGGGGATGGGCTGCCCACGTTCGTCGGCGTGCAGGCCGGCGACGTGGTGGCTGGCGTTGAGCGCGTGGCAGATCAGCACCGCGTTGTCGCGCGCGGCGTTGAGCTGGCCGTAGGTCTCGTAGACCAGCTCGAAGGCAGGCAGCACACCGCCCCCGCGCAAGGGCAGGGGTGTGTCGAAGGCATGACGCTGAGGAGTGACGATCACGGTATCGATCCTGTAGCCGCGCCGTGATCGAGGGCTTGCCGGACTTGGCCGATGGCCACGTCTTCCTCTTTAGCGGTATTTGTTACGCGCCCGCAAGCGGGACTCAAATCGGCGCTGGAAGGGAGTATACAAGCGCGGCATCCCACCCATGCGGGCGCGTGGCGGCGCGGGCCAAGTGTTGTTCTGACGCATCGCTGACGCGCTTTATCGGGCCGATCGTCGAAAAAACGGGCGCATATCGCGGCGAGCGCGCATAATGGGCGTTGCAAGTGTCCGCGACGCTTGCGTCTTGGTGATCGGTCGGTTTCGCGTGCTGCAGTTCTCTTGTGTGCCGTCGGGGCTCCATCGCTACCCTTTGTTTCGTGTGTTTTCAGGAGTCCCTCAGATGGGCAACAAGTTGTACGTCGGCAATCTTCCGTATTCGGTGCGCGATGGCGATCTCGAGCAGGCATTCAGCGCGTTTGGCCAAGTGTCCAGCGCCAAGGTCATGATGGAGCGCGATACCGGCCGCTCCAAGGGTTTCGGTTTCGTCGAGATGGGCACCGATGCCGAGGCGCAGGCCGCCATCTCCGGCATGAACGGCCAGTCCATGGGCGGCCGCGATCTGGTGGTTAATGAGGCGCGCCCGATGGAGGCGCGTCCCCCGCGCAGCGGTGGCTTTGGCGGCGGTCGCCGTGATGGTGGTGGCTTCGGCGGCGGCGAGGGCCAGTTCCGCAGCCCGTATGGCACCGGCCGTCGGCGCGACGACCGCGGCGGTTATTGACTCTGCGCTGGGCGTGCCACCAGCGTGGCGCGCACCTGCCCCTGCAGGTCGGCGATGCCATTGCGCTCGTCGTACCGCAGGCGGTTGCCGATGAGCGTGTCCGCACCGCGCGTCAGCCGAACCGGCTGATCCGATTCGAGCAACCGCCGATCGTCATGCCACGTCAGGGTCTGGCCTTCCAAGGTTAGGCGCGGCGTGGCATTTTTGCGTTCCCCCTCCGGCCAGGCCTCGCGCACCAGGCGCACGTCGCCGCGCAGGTGGTAGGTGGTGCGCGCGTCGTCGGTGCGCAGCTCGCGGGCGCGCGCCAGCAGCCGCATTTGCCCCGCGTGGTCGATGCGCTCCAGCGTGGCGTCCTGCACCCGCAGCAGGCCGTTGGCCGGAAAATGCTCCAGCACCGCACCGGTCAGCACCGATCCCAGGCGGCCATCGGCCTCGTAGCGGCGCAGGATGAAGCCCTCAAGGCGGTAGTCGGGCTGGCCTTCCGCCAGCGGCGTATCCGGTGCAGCGGCTGGCCCCGGGATGCGTTGGACGATCCCGTAGGTCACCAGGGCCAGTACCCCCATCAGCAGCACCGGCAGGTACAGCGACAGCCGCTCCCACAGCCCGTGCCAGCGCGGGGTGGCCGGGGACGGCGGGGCGGCGGGGATGGGGTTCACGCCGACGCCTCGGCCAGCAGGCTGGCGTAGCGGCCCGACGCCACCAGCAGCAGGTCGCAAAACTCCCGCGCCGCGCCATAGCCCGCCGCGGCCTGGGTGATGTGGTGCACACAGGCCCGCACCTCGGCGTGCGCGGATGGCGGGGCCACGGCGAACGCGCAGCGGCGCAGCACGGGCAGATCGGGCCAGTCGTCGCCCATGGCGGCGGCCTGCGACCAGTCCAGGCCCAGGGCATGCAGAATGGCCTCGGCGGCCGGCCGCTTGTCCTCCGTGCCGTAACGCACATGCTGCACACCGAGTGCCTGCAGGCGGTTGCGCAGGGCGGCCGAGTCGCGCCCGGTGACGACGGCGGGCTCGATGCCCGCGCGGCGCAGCAGTTTCAGCCCATGGCCGTCCAGGCTGGAAAAGCGCTTGAGCGCCTCGCCATCGGGCCCGAAGTAGAGCCCGCCGTCGGTGAGCACACCGTCCACGTCGAAGAAGGCGACGCGCACGTCCTGCGCCCGCAGCAGCGTTTCGGGGGGAAAGTTCAGCGCAGGCGGGGTCATCAGATCACCTTGGCGCGCATCAGGTCGTGGTGGTTGAGGGCACCCACCAGCCGCCCGCCGTCGTCGACCACGAGCACGCTGGTGATGCGGTGCGTTTCCATGAGGTCGGCCGCCTCCACGGCCAGCATCTGGGGCCGCACGGTGCGCGGCTGCGGGTGCATGACTTCGCCGGCGGTCAGCTGGCGCAGGTCGGCGCTCTCGCGCCGTTCGATCAGCCGTCGCAAATCGCCGTCGGTGAAGATGCCGATGGCCGCACCCGCGTCGTCCACCACCGCCGCCGCGCCCAGGCCGCCTGCGCTCATGGCGCGCATGGTCTCGATCAGCGTGGCGGTGGGGGGCACCTGTGGTGTCGCCTCCAGCGGGCGCATCACGTCGCGCACCAGTGTCAGCAGACGGCGGCCGAGCGCGCCGCCGGGGTGCGAGCGGGCAAAGTCGTCGGGCTGAAAGCCGCGTGCGCTCAGCAGCGCCACCGCCAGTGCGTCGCCCATGGCCATCTGCGCCGTGGTGCTGGCGGTCGGGGCCAGGTTATGGGGGCAGGCCTCGCGCGCCACCCCCGTGTCCAGCACCACATCGGCATGCCGGCCCAGGCTGGAGTCGGCCCGCCCCGTCATCGCCAGCAGCGGCACCCCCATGCGCTTGATCAGCGGCAGGATGGCGGTCAGCTCCTCGCTCTCGCCGGAGTTGCTGATGGCCAGGACCACGTCGGCCGGCGTGATCATGCCCAGGTCGCCGTGGCTGGCCTCGGCCGGGTGCATGAACAGGGCGGGCGTGCCGGTGGAGGCCAGCGTCGCGGCGATTTTGCGGCCGACGTGCCCGCTTTTGCCCATGCCGGTGACCACCACTCGCCCGCGGCAGGCCAGTACCGTGTGCACCGCCTGCGCAAATCGGATGTCCAGCCGGTCGGCCATCGCCTGCAGGCCCTGGATTTCGGTGTCCAGCGCCTCGCGCGCGAGGGCCAGCAGCGCATCGGCATCGGGCGCGGGATGGGTGGCGGGGGACGGCGTCATGTGGGGATTATCCGGCAAGGCCATCGCCCGCGCCGCCGTAAGATCGGCGGGATGAACTCGCTGGACATCGCGCTGCTGTATCTGCTGGCTGCCGTGCTGGGTGTCGTGGTCTGCCGCACCCTGCGGCTGCCGGCGATGATCGGCTACCTGGCGGTCGGCGTGCTGATCGGTCCGCACGCGCTGGCCTTGGCGCAAAACTCCGCCGGACTGCGCTACCTGGCCGAGTTTGGCGTGGTGTTCCTGATGTTCGCCATCGGGCTGGAGTTCAGCCTGCCCAAGTTGCGCGCGATGAAGCGCTATGTGTTTGGGCTGGGGACGGCGCAGGTGGTGGTGACGGTGCTGCTGACCACGCTGGCGTCGCTGGTGCTGGGGTGGTGGCTGCCGCAGTGGTGGAAGCTGGAGTGGCAGATGGCGCTGGCCATGGGCGGCGTCATGGCGATGAGCAGCACCGCCATCGTCGTCAAGCTGATGGCCGACCGGCTGGAGCTGGAGTCCGAGCACGGCCAGCGCGTGGTTGGCATTCTGCTGTTTCAGGATCTGGCGGTGGTGCCGCTGCTGGTGCTGATCCCGGCGCTGGGCGCCGACAGCGAGAACCTGGCCGGCGCGCTGCTGCTGGCGCTGGCCAAAGCGGCGGTGCTGCTGACCGTGCTGCTCACCGGTGGCCAGCGGGTGATGCGCTGGTGGCTGACGCTGGTCGCGCGGCGCAAGAGCCAGGAACTGTTCATGCTCAACCTGCTGCTCGTCACGCTGGGGCTGGCCTGGCTGACCGAGCATGCGGGGCTGTCGCTGGCGCTGGGCGCGTTCGTGGCCGGCATGCTGATCGCCGAGACGGAGTACAAGCACCAGGTGGAGTCGGACATCCGCCCTTTCCACGATGTGTTGCTGGGGCTGTTTTTCATCACCATCGGCATGATGCTGGACTGGCGCCTGGTGCTCGAGCGCTGGCCGTTGGTGTTGCTGCTGCTGACCCTGTCGCTGACCTTCAAGGTGGCGCTGATCACCGTGCTGGCCCGGGCGTTCGGCGCTTCGATGGGGACCTCGCTGCGCGTGGGGCTGTATCTGATGCAGGCGGGCGAGTTTGGCCTGGTGCTGCTGCAACTGGCCAACCAGAACGGCCTGGTGCCCCCGGCGCTGTTCAACCCGACGCTGGCGTCCATGGTCATCTCGATGCTGCTGACGCCCTTCATCATCCAGCACAGCAACGCCATCGTGGCGCGGCTGGTCGGCAGCGACTGGCTGATGCAATCGGTGCAGATGACGCAGATCGCGCGCAAAGCCATCGCGGCCGACAAGCACGTCATCATTTGCGGCTACGGCCGCTGCGGGCAAAACCTGGCCCGCCTGCTGGAGGGCGAGCGCATGCCCTACATGGCGCTGGACCTGGACCCCGACCGGGTGCGGCAGGCGGCGGCGGCGGGGCATTCCGTCGTGTTTGGCGACGCGGCGCGCCTGCAGTCGCTGATGGCTGCCGGGCTGGCGCGGGCGAGTGCCGTGGTCGTCACCTATCTGGACACCCCCAGCGCGCTGAAGGTGCTGCACCATGTGCGCGAACACGCACCGCACGTGCCGGTGGTGGTGCGCACGGTGGACGACGCGGATCTGGCCCGCTTGCAGGCCGCCGGCGCCACCGAGGTCGTGCCCGAAGCGCTGGAAGCCAGCCTGATGCTGGCCAGCCATGCCCTGGCACTGGTCGGCGTGCCGCTGCGCCGCGTGGTGCGGCTGGTCCAGCAGCAGCGCGAGGCGCGCTACCAATTGCTGCGCGGCTACTTCCACGGGGCCGACGACGACGCCACCGACGAACCCCACCAAGAGCGCCTGACGACGGTGGTGCTGCCCCCCGCGGGGCCGACCGTCGGGCGCACCCTGGGCGAGCTGGCCCTGCATGCGGTCGGCGTGCGGGTGGTCGGCGTGCGCCGTGCCGGCGGCCGACACGAGGACCCCACCGACGAGCTGCGCCTGCACGGCGGCGACGCCGTGGTGCTGTACGGCGCCCCGGAAGCGCTGGCGCTGGCCGAAGGCAAGCTGCTGGCCGGATAATCGCGCCCCTATGGACACCGCCGCCTACCTCAAAGCCCACATCCGCACCGTGCCCGACTGGCCTGCGCCCGGCGTGCAGTTTCGCGACATCACGCCGCTGCTGCAGGACCCCAAGGTCTTCCGCGTGCTGATCGACACCTTCATCCACCGCTACATGGACCGCGACAAGCGGCCCGATGTGGTGGCGGGGCTGGATGCGCGCGGTTTCATCATCGGTTCGGTGGTTGCCTATGAGCTGGGGATCGGCTTCGTGCCCATCCGCAAAAAAGGCAAGCTGCCCTTCACGACGGTGGAAGAGACCTACGAGCTGGAGTACGGCAGCGCCACCGTCGAGCTGCACACCGACGCCGTCAAGCCCGGCGACCGCGTGCTGCTGATCGACGACCTGATCGCCACCGGCGGCACCATGATGGCCGGCAAGAAACTGCTGGAAAAGCTGGGCGCCACCGTGACCGAGGGCGCGGCCATCGTGGCCCTGCCCGAGCTGGGCGGCCTGCAGCGCCTGCAAGAGGCCGGCTTGCCCCTGTTTACGCTGGTCAGCTTCGAGGGCCATTGATCTGGCCATGGGGCGGGCGGCCACCCGGCAGCGGGTTGCCGCGCCAGTACACGGCGCGCACCTCCAGCCCCAGGGTTTGCCGCGCCTCGGTCTGGACTTCCGCTTCCAGCCGCGCGGCCTCGGGTACGGGCCCGGCCGCCAGGCCCACCCGGTGCGGCAACCAGTCGATCAGCACCAGGTGCTGCAGGCCCTCGCGGTCCAGCGACAGCACGCGCACGCGGTAGCGGCCGGACAGCACCCCGTGGCGGATCATGATCTCGCGCACCAGCAGCGCCACCCGCTCGCGCTGGCGCCGCCGCGGGCTGGGCCGCGCGGCGTCGTGAGCCGACGCCTCGCGCGGCGCCAAGCCCCACCAGCGCCGCCACCGCGCCAGCCAGCCGGCGGCGGCAGGCGAGCGGCTGGGGTTGGGGGGCGGCGGCGACATGGCGGCGTGGGGCAAGGCGGGCAACGGCTGACATTTTGGCCACTTTTGGCGCGTCTGCGTCGCGTTTGCCGACTTTGCGGCCTGTTTTGCGCTTTCCGCGCGGGCGTTTTGGCCGATACTCTGTCACCATTGGTTTTGCGCCGTCCATCGTCGGCGGGCCCGTTCGCCCGGCCCCCTGCCCAAGAGGAGTCACCATGACCGCTGTTGCCACCTCGATCGCCGCCCATTCCGATGCCGCCTCCGGCCGCACGAGTGCCGAGTTTCTGACCTTCCGGCTCGGGGCGGAGGAGTACGGCATCGACATCCTGCGCGTGCAGGAGATCCGCTCCTACGAAAACCCCACCCGCATCGCCAACGCACCCTCGCACATTCTGGGGGTCGTCAACCTGCGCGGCGTGATCGTGCCGGTGGTGGACCTGCGCATCAAGCTCGGGTGCGAGAAGGTTGAATACAATGGCCTGACCGTGGTCATCGTGCTCAACGTCAAGGGGCGGGTGGTCGGTGCGGTGGTCGATTCGGTGTCGGACGTGCTGGAGCTGCCGCGCGACCAGATCCGCTCCGCGCCCGAAATGGCGTCGTCCACCGTGGACACGGCGTTCATCACCGGCATCGCCAGCGTCGGCGAGCGCATGCTGATCCTGATGGACATCGAAGCCTTGATGGGCAGCCCCGACATGGGGCTGATGGATGTTTGATCGCCCCCGCCATGCTGATCGAAAGGACACGGGCATGAGCACAAGCGACTGGATGCGCGCCTACAGCGTGCGCGTGCGCATGTGGGGCGCGATCGCCGTGGTGCTGGTGCTGATGCTGGCGCTGGCCGGGGTGGGTGTGTGGGCCGTGCACCACATGCAGATTGCGCAGCACGAGGCCCTGACGCTCGCCTGGGTGGCCGCCGGCAACGGCGCCAACGAGGCCTTCGCGCAACAGATGATCGAGCTGACCGAGCACGGCGAGCAGATCCGTGCGCAGTCGCTGTGGGCGCTGGCGGCCGCGCTGGTGGTGGCGATGGCCATCGTCGCGCCCACCACCTGGATGAACATGCGCAGCATCGTGCATCCGGTGCACGAGGCGCAGGCGCTGGCGGTGGCCATCGCCCGGGGTGACCTGACCACCCGCGCCGACACCGGCGGGCACGACGAACTGGCCGAACTGATGCGCAGCCTTGCCGATATGCAGGCGTCGCTCGCGCGCACCGTGGGCGAAGTCCACGCCACCGCCGAGCGCATGCGGGCCACGGCCGAATCGGTGGCCAGCGGCAGCCAGGACCTGGCCCAGCGCACCGAGCAGACCGCCGAGCACCTGCGCCAGACCGCCACCAGCATCGACGAGCTGACCCGCCATGTGGCGGCCAGCAGCGAGGCCGCGCAGGCCGCGATCGAACTGGCGCGACGCAACGCCGAGGTGGCCGAGCGCGGTGGCGAGGCCGTCGGCCAAGTGGTGGCGACGATGGACGGCATCCAGGCCGCCAGCCGCAAGATCGCCGACATCATCGGTGTCATCGACGGCATTGCCTTCCAGACCAACATCCTGGCGCTCAACGCGGCGGTGGAGGCGGCGCGCGCCGGCGAGGCCGGCCGCGGTTTTGCCGTCGTGGCCGGCGAGGTGCGGCAACTCGCGCAACGCAGCGCCCAGGCCGCCAAGGAGATCAAGACGCTCATCGAGGCCAGCGTGGTGCAGGTGGGCACGGGCACGGCCCAAGTGCACGCGGCCGGCGCCACCATCCGGGACATCGTCGCCAACGCCGAGCAGGTCTCCGCCTTCATCCGCGAGATCACCGCCGCCAGCCAGCAGCAGGCGCAGGGCTTGGCGCAGATCAACGCGGCCGTGGCCGAGGTGGACCAGATGACGCAGCAGAACACGGCGCTGGTGGCGCACAGCACCGACACCGCCACCCATGTGCGCGCGCAGGCGGAGCGCATGGCACAGATGGTCGCGGTGTTCCGCCTGCCGGGGGTGGCGGGCGAGCACGCACCGCTGGTGCCGGCGCAGGTGCGCGGGCATGGCGACCCGTCCAGCTACCACGGGCCGGAGCGGCGCCGCTCGCCGCGGGCGGCGTAACCCAAAGGCAAACGATTTCCTTCACTGCACGATACCAAATGGGGCTGCACCATGAGGCTCGATGACATCTCGGTCAGAGCAAGGCTTTACGGAGGATTTGGCGTGGTACTGGCGCTGCTGCTGATCGTGGCAGGCATCGGTCTGCTCGGGATGCTGCACATCGAAACCGACCTGCGCGAGGCCAAGGCGGTGGAGCGACGCGCGTTCACCGCGCAGCAATGGGCGGCGTTGACCGAGTTGAACGGCTCGCGCGTGCTCGCCCAGGTCAAGTCGGGTGGGGATCCTTCGGTCAAAGCTTATTTCGAACCGCTGATCAAGGAAACCACGGCCGAGATCAACCAGCTTCAAAAGGAGCTGGAGCAGTCCGTCCGGAATGAAGAGGTGCGGCGCGCGCTAGAGCAACTCGGCGCCATGCGCAAGGCGTACATCGATGCTCGTCAAGAGACGTTCAATGCGTTGTCCACCGGTGCTGTCGAGCTGGCGCAACAACTGGCTGACAGCAAGCTGCTGCCCGCGTTGCGCGCATATCAAAGCGCCCAGGCTCAGCTGGTCAAGCTCCAGACCGATCTGGCCGATCGATACACCCAGCAGACGTCGCAAGCCGTCGCCACCTCGGTATGGATCGTGGCGGGGCTGACGGTCGTGGCGCTGTTGCTGGGGCTGTTGGCCGCGTGGAGGATCACCCGCTCGATAGTGCAACCGCTGCGCTCCTTGCAGGATGTGGACACGCGAATTGCGCAGGGACACATCGAACAGACGCTCGACGTGCAGCGCCGCGACGAAATCGGCGACTTGTTGCGCAGCAAGGATTCGGTGCTGATCGCGCTGCGGCGCATCGTGGGCGACATTCGCCAAGCCAGCGTACAGATCGAGACCGCCAGTGCCGAGATTGCGCAGGGCAACCAGGACTTGTCGGCCCGTACGGAGAGCGCAGCCTCCAGCTTGGAGCAGACCGCCTCCAGCCTGGAAGAGTTGACCGAAGCGGTGCGCCGCAGCGCGGACGCTGCCCGTACCGCCAACCAGCTGGCGACCCAGGCGGCCGAACAGGCCCGGCAGGGGGGGCAAGTGGTGGAGCAGGCGGTGTCCGCCATGCAGGGCATCGAGGCGAGCAGCCAAAAGATCGCCGACATCATCCAGGTCATCGACGGCATCGCGTTCCAGACCAACATCCTCGCGCTCAACGCCGCGGTGGAGGCGGCGCGCGCCGGCGAAGCGGGCCGCGGCTTTGCCGTGGTGGCGGGCGAGGTGCGCGCGCTGGCCCAGCGCAGCGCCCAAGCGGCCAAGGAGATCAAGGCCCTCATCGAACAAAGCGTGGCCCAGGTGCGTGACGGCAGCGGACAGGTGCGCCAGGCGGGTGGGACGATACACGACGTCGTGCAGGCGATTCAGCGGGTCGCCGACATGATTGGAGAGGTCACCGCAGCGGCCAGCGAACAGAGCGAAGGGATCGCCCAGGTCAATGCGGCAGTGGGGCAGTTGGACCAGACCACACAGCAGAATGCGGCGCTGGCCGAGCAGGCCACCGCCGCAGCCCAAAGCCTGCTCGATCAAGCGCAGCGCTTGCGGGAGTTGGTGTCGTTTTTTCATACCAGCGATGCCACGGTGATGGTGGCGCGTGCGCCGACGTCCAAGGCGATGGGGAGCGTTTCCGCGCGGCCGGTACCCAAGGCCGTGGGCAACGCCGCCAAACCCGCTGTCCGTTTGAGTGCTCCCGCCTCCAAGCCACGAAGCGGACCGGCTGCCGCTTTGGCGACCCCAGCGCAGGGGGCTTCTGGGCCAACCAAGGCTGCCTCTGCTCGGCCGGCCGCGGCACCCGCGCCCAAGCCAGCCGACGACGGCGACTGGGAAACCTTCTGACCCTGGCTGACCGCGCGCGATGACCGACGACTTCATCGCCACCCTGCCCGGGATGGCCAGTGCGGCCGCCGACGAGGCCGCGCGCGCCGGCCGGCTGTCGGTGGCGCAGTTGCTCGACGCGCTGCAGCATGCGTTTGTGGTGCTGGACGCACAGGGGCGGGTGGTGGGCTACAACGCTTGCGCGCTGCAGATGCTGGAGTTGCCGCAGGAGCTGATGCAGCGCGCCCCATTGATCGACGAAGTGGTGCGTTGGCAGGCCGCGCGCGGTGACCTCAAGGGTGATCCACAGCGCCTGATCGAGCGCGTTTGGTACCACCTGCGGGCCACCCATGCCAGCGGCCAACCCCACGTGTACAGCTACACCACCGCCAGCGGGCGCACGCTGCAAGGCGCCACCGTCGCCGTGCCGGGTGGCGGTTGGGCGCGGGTCTACACCGACATTTCCAAACATGCCCAGGCGCTGGCGCAGCTGCGCGAAAGCGAGGAGCGCTTCCGCAGCCTCACGGAGCTGTCGGCCGACTGGTACTGGGAGTGGGACGTCCAAGGCCGCTACACCCGCCTGGAAGGGCGGGTGGTGCGCGAGCAGGGCATTGCGTCGATGTTTTTGGGGCGCGCGCCGTGGGAGGTGCCGGCCGCCAACCGCCCCCGGCCCGAGGATTGGCAGCCGCTGCGCGACGCCGTGGCGCAGGGCCGGCCGTTCAAGCGCTTTGAAATCCAACGTACCCTGCCGGATGGCGGCACCTATTGGTTTGCCATCAGCGGCGAGCCGGTGCGCGACGCCGCGGGACGCTGCGTCGGCTGGCGTGGCATCGGGCGTGATGTGACCGCCCGCAAAAACGCCGAGGCCACCATCCAGCGGCTGGCCTACTACGACGACCTGACGGGGCTGCTGAACCGCCGGGCGTTTCAGGATCGCTTGCGTCAGGCGCAGGCCAGCAGCGTGCGCAGCGGTCAGTGGGCGGCGCTGCTGTTCATCGACCTGGACGACTTCAAAGACGTCAACGACGCCTACGGCCACGCCGCCGGTGATGCCCTGTTGCGCGCCTGCGCCGAGCGCTTGCGCGCCGCGGTCCGAGCCGAAGATACGGTGGGGCGGCTGGGCGGCGACGAGTTCGTGGTGCTGCTGGAAGATTTGCACCCGCAGGCCGACCAGGCCGCCTGGCGCGCGCAGCATGTGGCCGAAAAAATCCGCCAGGTGGTGCAGCAGCCGGTCGTCGTCGACGGGCACGACCTGACGGTCACGCCCAGCATCGGCATCACGTTGTTCGCGGGGCAGGAGGAGAGCGCCGCCGACATCCTGGGCCGCGCCGACTTGGCCATGTACCACTCCAAGGCGGCGGGGCGCAACGCGGTGCAGTTTTTTGACCCATCGATGCAGGCCGCGGTGGTGCAGCGCGCCACGCTGCAGCGCGAGCTGCGCCACGGCCTGCGCGACGGCGAACTGCTGCTGTTCGGCCAGCCGATCGTCGACGTGCGCGCGCAGGTCTGCGGGCACGAGGCGCTGCTGCGCTGGCGCCACCCGGTGCGCGGCATGGTGCCGCCGGCCGAGTTCATCCCGGTGGCGGAGCAGACCGGGCTGATCCTGCCGATCGGCCAGTGGGTGCTGCGCGAGGCGTGCCGGGTGCTCGCGCGCTGGGCGGCCGACCCGGCGCGCGCCGGCTGGACGCTGGCGGTCAACCTCAGCGCCCGCCAGCTGCGCCAGCCGGACTTCGTCGACAGCGTGCGGCAGGCCCTGCACGCCGCCGGCGCCGACCCGCGCCGGCTGAAGCTGGAGCTGACCGAAAGCCTGCTGCTGCACGACGTGGAGGACACCATCGCGAAGATGGAGGCGCTCGCCGGCCTCGGCATCCAGTTCGCGCTGGACGACTTCGGTACCGGCTACTCGTCGCTCGGCTACCTGAAGCGCCTGCCGCTGACGCAGCTCAAGATCGACCGCAGCTTCGTGCGCGACCTGCTGACTGACCCCAACGACGCGGCCATTGCCCGCACCATTCTGCAGCTGGCGCAGAGCCTGGAGATGGAGGTGGTGGCCGAAGGGGTGGAAACCGCCGGCCAGTACGAGGTGCTGCGCGCCATGGGCTGCCGACTGTTCCAAGGCTACCATTTCGGCCGGCCCGCGCCGCTGGAGCCGGCCGCTTCTTCGCCTGAGCCAGCGCCGCCCGCCTGATCGGCGGGCCTGTCTCTCGCTCTTTGTTCCATCCGCCGACCCCGCACCCATGAACGCCCGCCTGCCCGACCCCGCCCAGCCCGTGCTCGACGTGCCCACTACCCGCGCCCGCGTGGACGAGCGCTGGCAGCGCGACATCCTGCCGGCGCTGCAGCGCTACATCGAGATTCCGGCCAAGTCGCCGATGTTCGACCCCGACTGGGCCACGCACGGCCACCTGGAGGCGGTGCTGCGCGACGCCGCCGACTGGGTGGCGCGCCAGCCGGTTCAGGGGCTTGCGCTCGAGATCATCCGGCTGCGCCGCCCGGACGGCACGCCGCGCACGCCGGTGCTGCTGTTCGAGGTCGCCGCACGCGCCGGTGCCGACGGCACGCCCGCGCCGGCCAGCGGCCAGACCGTGCTGCTCTACGGCCACCTGGACAAGCAGCCGGAGTTTGCCGGCTGGCGCTCGGGCCTGGGGCCGTGGACGCCGCGCCTGATCGACGACCGCCTCTACGGCCGCGGCGGTGCCGATGACGGCTACGCGGTCTATGCGGCACTCGCCGCCATCGAGGCGCTGCAGGCCGCGGGCCGCGCGCACCCGCGCATCGTGGGCCTGATCGAGACCGGGGAGGAGAGCGGCTCGCCGGACCTGCCGGCCACGCTCGAGGCGCTGCGCGCGCGCCTGGGCGACGTCGGGCTGGTGGTGTGCCTGGACAGCGGCGCCGGCAACTACGACCAGCTGTGGTTGACCGCCAGCCTGCGCGGGATGGTCAGCGGCGTGCTGCGCGTGGACATCCTGACCGAGGGCGTGCACTCCGGCGACGCCTCGGGCGTCGTGCCGTCGTCGTTTCGCATCCTGCGCCACGTCCTGGAGCGGTTGGAAGACAGCGCCAGCGGCCGCCTGCTGCCAGACTTCTTCCACGGCGAGATCCCGGCCGAGCGCATCGAGCAGGCGCGCGTCACCGCCGCGATCCTGGGCGAGGCGGTCTGGCGGCGCTTCCCGTGGGCGCACCACGACTGCGGCGGCAGCACGGCGTTCGCGCTGCCGGTCACGACCGACCCGGTGGAGGCGCTGCTGAACCGCACCTGGCGCCCGACGCTGTCGGTCACCGGGGCGGAAGGGCTGCCGCCGCTGCGCGACGCCGGCAACGTGCTGCGCCCCTACACCGCGTTCAAGCTCAGCCTGCGCCTGCCGCCGTTGGTGGACGCGGCGCAGGCCGCGCAGCGCCTCAAGGCGCTGCTGGAGGACAACGCCCCCTATCAGGCGCGCGTGACCTTCGAGCCGGAGGGCGCGGCCAACGGCTGGAACGCGCCGGGGAGCGCCCCGTGGTTCGAGCAGGCCCTGCAGGCCGCCAGCCAGGCGCACTTCGGCGCGCCGTGCGCCACCATCGGCCAGGGCGGCACGATTCCGCTGATGAACCTGCTGAGTGAGGGGTTTCCGCGCGCGCAGATGATGGTCTGCGGCGTGCTCGGCCCGCAGAGCAACGCCCACGGCCCGAACGAGTTCCTGCACGTGCCCTACGCGCAGCGCCTGACCGCGTCCGTGGCCGAGGTCATCGCGCGCATGCCGTGAGCGTCAGACGGGACGTGCCGGCCGGGTGGTGTGTGCCCGCTGCCGCCACGCCAGCGCCACGAGCGCCAGCCCCATCAGCGCCACCGGCACCGTGGAGCCGAGGTTGAGCCACCACCAGCCCTGCGTCGTCACCAGCGCGCCGGAGGCGAACGACGTCAGCGCCATCGTCGCGAAGACGCCGAAGTTGATCGCCGCCTGCGCGCGGTCCTTTTCCTCCGGGCGGTAGGCCTGCATCGCCAGCGTGGTGCTGCCGGTGAACAGGAAGTTCCAGCCGACGCCGAGCAGGAACAGCGCGATCAGGAACTGGTGCAGATCCTGCCCCGACAGCGCGATGGCGATGCAGGCGGCGTTCAGCAGCACGCCCACGCCCATGATGCGCAGCACGCCGAAGCGCTGGATCAGGTGCCCGGTGACGAAGCCCGGCGCGAACATGCCGATCACGTGCCACTCCAGCACCAGCGCCGCATCCGAAAACGGCATGCCGCAGGTCTGCATCGCCAGCGGCGTGGCCGCCATCAGCAGGTTCATGACGCCGTAGCCGAGTGCGGCGCCCAGCGCCGCCACCGCGAAGCGCGGCTCGCGCAGCAGCTCGGCGACGCTGCGCCCGCCCGCGGCCGCACCGGTCGGACGCGGCGGCTCGGCCGGAAAGCGGATGCCGGCCATCACCGCCATCGACAGCAGCGCCACCACCGCCAAGGCGAGGTAGGCGCCGAGGAACGGCGTGCCGAGCACGTCGCGCGTGTGGTTGGCCAGATTCGGCCCGACGATGGCGCCGATCAGCCCGCCGGCCAGCACCAGCGAGACGGCCTTCTCGCGCTGCGACGGCGCGGCCAGTTCCCCGGCGGCGAAGCGGTAGAGCTGCCCGTTGGCGCTGTAGTAGCCGGCCACCACCGTGGCCGCCACCAGCAGCGCGAAGCTGCCCACCCAAAGCGCCAGCGCCGCCAGCAGCGCCGAGGCGAACGCCACCGCGAGGCCCAGCTGGAACGCCACCTGCCGTCCCCAGCGCGCCTGCGAGCGCGCCACCAGCCCGGTGGACAGCGCCCCGCCGACCACGTAGCCCATCACCGGCAGCGTCGCCATCCAGCCGGCTGGCGCCAGGCTCAGGCCCACCAGCCCGTTGATGGCGATGAAGACGACGTTGTTGGTCAGGAACAGGCCTTGTGCAACGGCCAACAGCCACAAATTGCGGTTCATGGGCATTGGTTATAACCGATACCCGCCCGGGTTGTGGGAGCCGCGCGCGACTTCCTACAATCGGTGCATTCCCCCGCTGACGCCGTCCCGTCGGGCGGCCTCGTTCCTCATTCCGTCAGAGGGCCTACCATGGTTCCCCACCTCGTCACCGCGCTGACCGGCCCCATCAACGAGCTGGAGCAGCGCATCCTCGAATCCACCCCGGTCATCGAGCGCTGGTTCCGCCTGGAGTGGATGGAGCACACGCCGCCGTTCTATACCTCGGTGGACATCCGCAATGCCGGCTTCAAGCTCGCGCCGGTGGACACCAACCTGTTCCCCGGCGGGTGGAACAACCTCACGCCCGAGATGGTGCCGCTCGCGGTACAGGCGGCCATGGCCGCGATCGAGAAGATCTGCCCCGAGGCGAAAAACCTGCTGCTCATCCCCGAGAACCACACGCGCAACCTGTTCTACCTGATGAACGTGGCGCAGTTGCAGCGCATCTTCTACTCGGCCGGGCTCAATGTGCGGCTGGGCTCGCTCAACCCCGAGATCCAGGCCCCCACCACCATCGACCTGCCCAACGGCGAGCAGGTCACGCTCGAGCCCCTGATTCGCGAAGGGCGCCGCCTCGGGCTCAAGCACTTCGATCCGTGCACCATCCTGCTCAACAACGACCTCTCCGCGGGTGTGCCGGGCATCCTGGAAGATCTGCACGAGCAGTACCTGCTGCCTCCGCTGCACGCGGGCTGGCATGTGCGGCGCAAGAGCCACCACTTCCGCGCCTACGAGGAGGTGGCCAAGCGCTTTGGCAAGCTGCTGGGCATGGACCCGTGGCTGATCAACCCCATGTTCGCCCACTGCGGCCAGGTCAACTTTGCCGAGGGGACCGGCTTCGAGTGCCTGCAGGGCAACGTCGATGCGCTACTGGCCAAGATCCGCCGCAAATACAAGGAGTACGGCATCCAGGAGCGCCCGTTCGTCGTCGTCAAGGCCGACAACGGCACCTACGGCATGGGCGTGATGATGGTGCGCGACGCGGCCGAGCTGGCCAATCTCAACCGCCGCACCAAGAACAAGATGAGCGTCATCAAGGACGGCCAGCAGGTCAGCGACGTCATCATCCAGGAAGGCGTCATGACGCACGAGCGCATCAACGAGGCCGTGGCCGAGCCGGTGGTCTACATGATGGACCGCTACGTGGTAGGGGGCTTTTACCGCGTGCACGCCGAGCGCGGTGTGGACGAAAACCTCAACGCCCCCGGGGCGAGCTTCGTGCCGCTGGCGTTCGAGAAGAGCGCCCTGCAGCCGCAGCCCGGCACCCGGCCGGGGGCGAGCGTGCCCAACCGCTTCTACATGTACGGCGTGGTCGCGCGGCTGGCCATGCTGGCCGCCGCCTACGAGCTGGAAGCCACCGACCCCGAGGCCGAGCACTATGCCTGAGACCCCCACCGCACCGGGTGGCCTGGGCCGTGTGCTGGTGGTGGCCGATCCGCTGCACACCTTCGCCACCTACAAAGACAGCACCTTTGCGATGATGCGTGAGCTGGCGCGCCGCGGCGTGCGCCTGGCCGCGTGCGAGCCGGCGCACCTGCACTGGCGCCGCGGCGAGCCCGTGACGGCGCTGGTGCGCGAGGTCGAGCTGACCGGCGCGGCCGGCGACTGGTTCCGCGTGCTCGGCCAGCGCCGCGCGGCGCTGCACGACTTCGATGCCGTGCTGATGCGTAAGGACCCGCCGTTCGACGCCGAGTACTTCTACGCCACGCACCTGCTGCAGCAGGCCGAGCGCGAGGGCGCGCGCGTCTTCAACCGCCCGGCGGCGCTGCGCGATCACCCGGAAAAGCTGGCGCTGATGGAGTTTGCCGACTGGGCGCCGCCGACGCTGGTGACGCGCTCGGCGGAGGCGATCCGCGCCTTCCACGCCGAGCACGGCGACATCATCTTGAAGCCCCTGGACGGCATGGGGGGGCGGGGGATTTTCCGCGTCGGCCCGGACGGGCTCAACCTGGGTGCCGTGGTCGAGACGCTGACCCAGCACGGCCACACCACGATCATGGTGCAGCGCTTCCTGCCGGCCATCGCGCAGGGCGACAAGCGCGTGCTCGTCATCGGCGGCGAACCGGTGCCGTACTGTCTGGCGCGCATCCCGCAGGGCGGCGAGGTGCGCGGCAACCTGGCCGCTGGCGGGCGCGGCGTGGCGCAACCGCTGTCCGAGGCCGACTGGGGCATCGCGCGCGCGCTCGGGCCGCGGCTGGCCGCGCGCGGGTTGCTGCTGGTGGGGCTGGACATCATCGGCGAGCACCTGACGGAGGTCAACGTCACCAGCCCGACGTGCTTTCAGGAAATCACGCAGCAGACCGGCTTTGACGTGGCGGCGCGCTTCGTCGACGCGCTGCAGGCGGCGGTCGTCGCCGCGGCGGCGGAGGGCGGGGCGTGAGCGCGCGCTGGGGGCTGGCGCGGCTGGCGTTCGCGGCGGCGCTGCTGGCGGTGACGGTGCTGTCGCTGCTGCCGCCGCGCCACCTGCCGCAGGTCGCCGTCGACGTCTGGGACAAGGCGCAGCACGCGCTGGCCTACGCGGGTCTCGCGCTGCTGGCGTGGGCCGGCTGGCCGCGCGCGCCGTGGGCAGTCGTGGCCGCGGCGCTGCTGGCGCACGGGGCCGCCGTCGAGCTGGCCCAGCAGGCCAGCGGCTGGCGCCAGGGCGACCCGCTCGACTGGCTGGCCGACGCGGTGGGGGTGGGCATGGGCTGGGGGTTGTGTATCGCCTGGCTGCGCCAGCGGCCGGGCGCGGCCTGAGCCGCGTTCAGGTGCCCGTGTCGGTCATCGGGGCGCCATCGACGAACACGCGCAGTTCCCCTGGGGCGAACGGAATCCAGACCTCGTCCCTCGTCAGCGGGGTGGTGACGATCACCGCCACGCGGTCGCCCGGTTGGGTGACGGTGGAAAAGTCGATCGTCCAGTCTTCGTCGGCCAGTGTGGCGCGAGAAAACGGGTAATCCCGCACCCGGTAGTGCAACTGCGTGCTGCAGTGGGCCCACATCGCGTCGCCGCACGAGAGCAGGAAGTTGAAGGTGCCGTAGCGGCTGATGTGCGGCACCAGCTCGCGCAGCGTGGCGGTCAGTTCGTCCACGGGCGGCAGGCTGGCGTGCGACTTGTCCAGCTCCTGCAGCAGCCAGCAGAAGGCGCGCTCGCTGTCCGTGTCGCCCACGGGGTGGAAGTGGCGGTGCAGCTTGGGCTGATAGCCGTGCAGGTCGCCGTTGTGCGCGAACACCCAGTAGCGTCCCCACAGCTCGCGCATGAAAGGGTGGGTATTCTCCAGCGCCACACGCCCGAAGGTGGCCTTGCGCACGTGGGCGATCACATTGCGGCTGCGGATGGGGTAATGCTCGAGAAAGTCCGCCATCGGCGAACGGGCCGCCGCATCCGGATCGATGAACAACCGCACGCCGCGCCCCTCAAAAAACGCGACGCCCCAGCCGTCGGCATGCGCATCGGTGGCACCACCGCGGCGGCGGAACCCCTTGAAGCTAAACACCGCATCCGTGGGCGTCGCGCAGTTGAGGCCGAGCAATTGGCACACGATGGGCAAGGCCGGGTCGGCGACGGGTCAGAGCTTTTCGGTTTCGCCCGCCTTGGGCTGCCAGGTGAGCAGCCGCCGCTCGATGCGGCCGACCAGTCCGTCCAGCACCAGCGCAAAGGCCGTCAGCACCAGGATGCCGGCCATGACGGTGTTGATGTCGAAGATGCCCTCGGCCTGCAGGATCAGGTAGCCCACGCCCTGGCTGGAGCCCAAATATTCGCCCACCACCGCGCCGACGAAGGCCAAGCCCACGCTGGTGTGCAGCGAGCTGAACACCCAGCTCGTGGCGCTGGGCAGATAGACGTGGCGCAGCAACTGCTTGGGCGCAGCACCCAGCATGCGCGCATTGGCCAGGATGACCGGGCTGACCTCCCGCACGCCTTGGTAGACGTTGAAGAACACGATGAAGAACACCAGGGTCACGCCCAAGGCGACCTTGGAGCCGATGCCCAGGCCAAACCACACGGCAAAAATCGGCGCCAGGATGATGCGCGGCATGGAGTTGAGCGCCTTGATGTAGGGCTCCAGGATGGCCGAGGCCATGGGCGACAGCGCCAGCCACAGCCCGGCCGCCAGCCCCGTCACCGAGCCGATGCCAAAGGCCAGCAGCGTCTCGGCCAGCGTCACGCCCAGGTGGCGGTAAATATCGGCATCGGTCACGAACCAAGCCCAGATGCGCTCCAGCACCTTCAGCGGCTCGCCAAAAAAGAAGGCGGCCTGCCGGTCGTTGTCGAACAAAAAGGGCGGGATCAGGCCCGGCTGCGTCAGCACGTGCCACAGCAGGAACAGCGCGGCCAGCAAGCCCAGTTGCCACAGCCGCAGGTTGCCCGGTCGGGGTTTGATCAATTGCCACATAGCGGGGGTGGGGTGGGGTACGCTCAGGCAGCGCGGCGCAGTTGCTGTTGGTAGCCCTTGAGCACCTCCTCGCGCAACACGCCCCAGATGGCGGCGTGCAGCTCCAGGAAGCGCGGGGTCATCTTCACCTCGGCCACGTCGCGCGGGCGCGGGATGTCGATGGCGAATTCGCCGATCGGGCGCGAGGCCGGCCCGGCGCTCATCACCACCACCCGGTCGCTCATGGCGATGGCCTCGTCCAGGTCGTGCGTGATGAACAGCACCGCCTTGCGTTTGGCCTGCCACAGTGCCAGCACTTCGTTTTCCATCAACTGCCGGGTCTGGATGTCCAGCGCCGAGAACGGCTCGTCCATCAGGATGATGTCGGGGTCGAGCACCAGCACCTGCGCGAGGCTGGCGCGCTTGCGCATGCCACCGCTCATCTGGTGCGGATAGCGGTCGCCAAAGGCCCCCAGGCCCACGCGGCGCAGCCACTCCTCGGCCTGTGCGCGTGCCTCGGCCGGCGGCATGCCGCGAAACTCCAGCCCCGCCATCACATTGCCCAGCGCCGTGCGCCACGGCATCAGGCTCTCGGCCTGGAACATGTAGCCCGCGCGCGCATTCAGGCCCGTCAGCGGCTGGCCAAAAATGCGCACCGTGCCCCGGCTGGGGGCCAGCAGCCCCGCGGCGACGTTGAGCAGCGTGCTCTTGCCGCAGCCGGTGGGGCCGACGACGCTGACGAATTCCCCAGCCCCCACCGTCAGCGAGACGTGCTCGACCGCCGTGTAGCGCTGGCCCGGGGCGTCCTTGCTGATGAAGGTGCAGGCGATGTCCTGCAGCTCGATCGCCGGCGTCGTCACCGTCAGCCTTTCGGATACTTGGCGTTGGCCTTTTGCACGAAGGCGTTGGTGTAGACGGCGTTCAGGTCCAGCTTGGCCGCGGCCAGCTTGTCGTCCACGCTGCCCAGTGCGCGGAAGGCGGTTTCCGCCCCCTTGGCCGGGAACGCCCCGTCCGGCGACAGCGCGGGCTTGGACGCCAGAAAGCCGTCGATGTATACCGCGCGGTCGCCCAGCAGGTAGCTTTCCGGCACCACCTTGATGATGTCGCCCGCGCCGGCCTGCTGAATCCACTTGTTGGCGCGCACCATGGCGTTGGTCAGGGCCTGCACCGTGTTGGGGTGCTTGTCCACGAACGGCACCGGCGCATACAGGCAGCCGGCCGGCATCGGGCCGCCAAAGACGCGCTCGGCCTCGGCCGGCTTGCGTGTGTCGACGACGATGCGCAGATCGCCCGAGCGCTGCAGCAGCGTGATGACCGGGTCGAGGTTGCTGATGGCGTCGATCTGGCCCGAGCGCATGGCGGCCACCGCGCCGTTGCTCGCCCCCACGCCGATGACACTGACGTCGCTGGGCTTGAGCCCCGCCTTGGCCAGCACGAAGTTGAGCATGATGTTGGTGGAACTGCCCGGGGCCGTGACGCCGATCTTCTTGCCCTTGAGGTCGGCGATCGATTTGAAGTTGGGCAGGGTCTTGGGGTTGACGCCGAGCACGATCTGCGGCGCCAGCCCCTGCAGCACGAAGGCGCGCATCGGCTGGCCCTTGAACTGCATGTTGACCGTGTGCTCGAACGCGCCGGAGACGGCGTCGGCGCTGCCCCCCACCACGGCCTGCAGCGCCCGCGCGCCGCCCGCGAAATCGACGATGTTGACGTCCAGCCCCTCGGCCTTGAAATAGCCCAGTTCTTCCGCGATGGTCAGCGGCAGGTAATAGAACAGGTTCTTGCCGCCGACGGCGATGGTGACCTTGGTCTTTTCCAAGGCCTGGGCGCGCACCCAGGGGGCGGCGGTGGTGGCGGTCAGGGCCGCGGCGGCGGCCAGCCATTGGCGTCGTTGCATCGTGCGTCTCCTCGTCGTATCGATGGTGATGGTCAGCGGACACTGTAGCGCAAAAGCGCCCGGCCTCGCGGGTCGCCCGGGGGCACGGGGCAGGGGCCGGTGGCTCAGCCGGCCCGCAGGGCGGTCAGCACACCCAGCACCGCCAGCGCCAGGACGTTGAGCACCAGGCCCGCGCGCGCCATCGCGCCGGCGCCGACCACGCCCGCGCCGTAGACGATGGCGTTGGGCGGCGTGGCCACCGGCAGCATGAAGGCGCACGAGGCCGCCAGCGCCACCGACGCGGCCATCGCCGCCGCCGGCAGGCCCAGCTCGGCGCTCAGCGTCAGCACGATCGGCACCAGCAGCGCGGCGCTGGCGGTGTTGCTGACCAGCTCGGTCAGGAAGATCACGAACGCGATCAGCGCCAGCCCGATCAGCCACGGCGGCCAGCCGTGCAGGTGCGCCAGCAGCGCCTGCACCAGCCAGGCGGTGGCGCCGGTGCGCGCCATCACCTCGCCCAGCGCCAGCCCGCCGCCGAACAGCAGCAGCACGCCCCACTGCGCGTGGCGCTCCAGCGCCTCGAAGCGCAGCGCGCCGCTGCCCACCAGCGCCACGATTGCGGCCAGCGCCACCAGCGCGTCCGCGTCGCCGGCGATGCCAAGCCGGCGCAGCAGCGGCGCGCCGACTACCCAGCCCAGCGCCGTCAGCGCGAAGATGACCGCCGTCAGCACGCGCGCCCGGGTCCAGACGAACGGCGCCTCGGCGTCGGCGTCCTGGGCCGGTGCGGTGAAGGTGGAGTCGCCATCCGCCGCACGGGGGGCGCTGCCGGGGGGGCTCCCCGGGCGGTGGAATGCCGGGCGCAGCAGCAGCGCCAGCGCCAGCCCCATCAGCGGCCACAGCAGCAGCGCGGCCGGCAGCCCGTAGGCCAGCCACGCCGCGAAGTCCAGCCCCGCCTGCGCCGCGGCGATGGCGTTCGGCGGGCTGCCCACCAGCGTGGCCATGCCGCCGATGCTGGCGCTGTAGGCCACGCCCAGCAGCACGAAGGCCGCGGTGCGCGTCGCGGCCATGTCGTTGGGTGCGGCCGGTGCAGGCGGCCGCACCGCCCCGTCGCCGGGGCCGGCCGGTACCGCGGGCCACCAGCCCCCGCGCTGCAGCAGCCCGATGGCCAGCGGCAGCATCATGGCCGTGGTGGCGGTGTTGCTCAGCCACATCGACAGCAGCGCCGTGGTGCCCCACAGGCCCAGCACCGCGGGCCACGGCCGCCCGCGCGCCAGCCGCAGCAGCTGCCGCGCCAGCGCCCGGTCCAGCCCGTGCTGCGTCAGCGCCGCCGCCAGCGCGAAGCCGCCCAGGAACAAAAAGATCACCGGCTGCGCGAAGGCCGCCAGCGCCTCGCGCAGCGGCAGCAGGCCCAGGCCCACCGCCAGCAGCGGCACCAGCAGCGCCGTCACGCTCAGGTGCAGCGCCTGCGTCAGCCACAGCAGGCCGATGGCCGCAAACAGCGCCAGCCCGCCGCGTGCGGCGGCAGGCGCGTCCACGCCCGCGTGCACCGCCAGCGCCGCCACAGCGGCGGCCGCCAGACCCACGGCCGCGCGCGCCGTCATCGCCGCCCCTCCGGATGGCGGGGCGGTCGCAGCGCCCGGGCGCTCAGCAGCGCCAGCGCGCACACCCCGGCCAGCAGCCAGAACGTGTCGGCGAAAGCCCCCAGCCGCGCCGGCGCCGTGGCGGCCCCTGCCGCCGCGTCGGCCAGCGCCCCCGGCCCCATCGCGGCCACCCCGTGGGCCGCCAGCCGCCATTCCAGAAACACCCCGCACACGCTCACCCCCGCCGCCCCGCCCAGCATGCGCAGCAGGTTGATGGCGCTGGAGCCGTGCGGCAGCTGCGCTGCCGGCAGGCCCCGCATCGCCCCCAGGTTGAGCGACGGCAGCACGAAGCCCAGCCCGACGCGCCCGAGCACCGCCAGCGCCACCAGCAGCGCCAGCGGCGCGCCGGCCGGCACGAGCGCGAAGGCGACGAACGACAGCGTCAGCAGCGCCAGGCCCACGGCGACCAGCCGGTGGGCCGGCTGGCGATCGGCCAGCCGCCCGACGACGGCGATGGTCAGCGCCAGTACCAGACCGGCCGGCAGCAGCAGCGCGCCCACCCACGCCGCCGACAGCCCCAGCCCGAGCTGCAGATAGACCGGAAACAGGTAGGTGGAGCCGAACAGCGCCGCGCCGTAGATCAGCGACACCACGCTGCCGGCGGCGAACGCCCGGTGGCCGAAGACGCCCAGGTGCATCAGCGGCTGCGGCCGGCCCCGGTGCGCGCGCCGCCGCTGCCACGCCACGAAGGCCGCCAGCAGCACGCCGGCCAGCGTCAGCAGCGCCGCCGCCCGCCCCGGCGGGCCGCCGTGCAGCACGGTCAGCCCCAACAGCAGCGCCAGCGTGGCCGCCGCCGCCAGCGCCAGCCCAGCCAGATCCAGCGCCAGCCCGGGGCGGGCCGGCACGCCGCCCGGCGCCGTCACCGGCACGTAACGCCGCGCCAGCGCCCACGACACCAGCCCGAACGGCACCACGAGGAAGAAGATCGCCCGCCAGCCCCAGGCGTCCACCAGCAGGCCGCCCAGGCTCGGCCCTAGCGCCGGGGCCAGCACCACGCCCATCCCGAACAGACCGCTGGCGCGGCCCTGCTCGTCGGGCCCGAAGGCGCGCAGGATGATGATGGCCGGAATCGGCTGCACGATGCCGGCGGCCACCCCTTCGGCCAGCCGGGCCGCCAGCACCAGCGCGTAGTGGTCGGCCACGCCGCCCAGCACGCCGCCCGCGATCAGCGCCGCCATGCACAGCACGTAGGTGCGCCGAAAGCCAAAGCGCGCCAGCATCCACGGCGTCGTCAGCATCGACACCACCGAGGCGGCCATGAAGCCGGAGGTGACCCACTGCGCCGCGTCCTGCCCGAGGCCGAAGTGGTGGCTCAGGTCCGGGATGGCGACGTTGACGACGGTCGAGGACACCAGCGCCGCCATCGCGCCCAGCATCACTGACAGCAGCAGCCGCCAGCGGTAGCGCGGGCCGTAGCGCGCCTGCAGCGCTTGCAGGCTGTCGGGCGCGGCGGGGGCAGGGGCGGGCGGGGCGGACATGGCGGCATGGTAGCCGCTTCTACAATCCCGGCATGAGCTTTGTCGACATGCTGCTGCGCGCCGAGGCGCGCCACCGCTCGCGCCTGTGCGTCGGGCTGGACCCGGACCCGGCGCGCCTGCCCGGCCGCTGGCGCGGCCGCGTGGAGCACCTGTACGACTTCTGTGCCGCCATCGTCGACGCCACCGCCGACCTCGTCTGCGCCTACAAACCGCAGATCGCCTACTTCGCCGCACACGGGGCAGAGGCGCAGCTCGAGCGCCTGATGGCGCACATCCGCGTGGCCGCGCCCGAGGTGCCGATCATCCTGGACGCCAAGCGCGGCGACATCGGCAGCACCGCCGAGCAGTACGCCCGGGAGGCGTTCGAGCGCTACGGGGCGGACGCGGTGACGCTGTCGCCGTTCATGGGCTTCGATTCGGTCGAGCCCTACCTGCGCTACCCCGGCAAGGGGGTGTTCCTGCTGTGCCGCACCAGCAACCCCGGCGGCGACGACCTGCAGGCCCAGCGCCTGGCCGACGTGCCGGGCCAGCCGCGGCTGTACGAGCACATCGCGGCGCTGGCGCAGGGGCCGTGGAACCGCCACGGCCAGATGGGGCTGGTGGTGGGCGCCACCTACCCGCAGGAGATCGAGCGTGTGCGCGCGATCGCGCCCACGGTGCCGCTGCTGATCCCGGGCGTCGGCGCGCAGGGGGGCGACGCCGCCACCACGGTGCGCGCCGGCTGGCGCGGCGACGCGCAGGGCCGCACCACGGGGCCGGTGATCGTCAACTCCTCGCGCGCCATCCTGTACGCCAGCGCGGGCGAGGACTTCGCCGCCGCCGCGCGCGCCGAGGCCGAGCGCACGCGCGCGGCGCTGTGGCTGGCGCCCTGAGCGGGGGCCGCCAAGGATCAGCAGAGCACGAAGCGGATGCGTGTGCCGGCCAGTGCGATCACGTCCCCGTCGTGCAACGGGGCGCCGCTGGGGCCGATGGCCTGGCCATTGAGCGTCGCGGGGTGCTCCCCGGCCGCCTGGGTCAGCACATAGTCCGCGCCGGTGCGCGTCAACGTGGCCACCGCGACCCCGGGTTTGCCGATGGTGGTGGCCGCCTTGGTCAGCGCCACGGTTCGGCCGGCGGCCGGGCCATCCAGCACCTCCAGCCGGGCTTGCCGCGCCGGCTGCGCCAGGGCGGGGGGCGGGGCTGCCGCCGTCGCGGTCGGGGGTAGGGGGGTGTCGTCGATCACCCGCAACTGATAGCGCGCGATCTCGATCAGATCGTCGGGGCCCACGTCGGCCGACACGACGGCGCGGCCGTTGACGTAGGTGCCGTTGGTGCTGTTGAGGTCGAGCACCTGCACGCGGCCGTCCGGCTGCAGCACGAACACCGCGTGCTCGCCGCTGACGGCCAGGTGTTCCATCACGATGTCGTTGTACGGCCGCCGCCCGACCGTGGTGCGGGGGCGGGTCAGGGGCAGGCGCTGGAGCTCGCGGCCGTCCAGCGCGATGGTCAGCGTGGGCATGGGGCGCTCCCGGCCGCGCCATCGGGCGCGCAGTGGATCAGGGCGACGGTGAGGTTGTCGCGGCCGCCGGCGGCGTTGGCCGCGGCGATCAGGGCCTGCGCCGCGTCGGCGCCCCGGCCGCAGCGGCACAGCAGGTGGGCGATCTCCGGCTCCGTCAGCATGTCGGTGAGGCCATCCGAGCACAGCAGGTAGGTGTCGCCCGCCGCCACCGTATGTAAGGCGATGTCGGCGTCCACCCGCGGGGCGATGCCGATGCCCCGCGTGACCAGATTGCGGTAATCGGTGGCGCGGGCGTCTTGTGCGCGGATCAGGCCCGCGTCGATGTGCTCCTGCACCAGGGTGTGGTCGCGGGTCAGCGGCGCAAACTGCCCCTGGCGCAAGCGGTACAGGCGCGAGTCGCCCACGTGCCCCACGGCCAGGCGGTCCCCCCGCACCCATGCGGCGACCACCGTCGTGGCCATGCCGCGGTGCGCCGGGTGGCTCAGCGCGTCCAGATAGACCGCGGCATTGGCCCGTTCGATGGCCTGCGCCAGGGCCTGCCCGGGGTCGGTGCCCACGGTGTGGGGGTGTTGGCGCAGCGTGGCATGCACCACCTCGCAGCACAGCCGGCTGGCCACCTCGCCGGCGTTGTAGCCGCCCATGCCATCGGCCAGCACGGCCAGTCCCAATTGGGTATCGACGAGCACGGCGTCTTCGTTGTTGGGACGCACCCGGCCGACATCCGTGGCACAGGCGAACTGGTATTGCATGGTGCGGTGCAGGGCGTGGGGCTACCGCAGTGTAGCGCCCCGCGCGCGCAAAAAAACGGCCCCGCCAAAGCGGGGCCGGGCCGTTCTGGCGGGGCGCAAGGGGCGCCGCCGCTTGCGATCAGAGCAGGCTCTTGAGCAGCTTGCCCATCTCGGAGGGGTTGCGCGTGACCTTGAAGCCGCACTCCTCCATGATGGCGAGTTTGGCCTCGGCCGTGTCGGCGCCGCCGCTGATCAGCGCGCCGGCGTGGCCCATGCGCTTGCCCGGGGGGGCGGTGACGCCGGCGATGAAGCCGACCACCGGCTTTTTCATGTGCTCCTTGCACCAGCGCGCGGCCTCGGCCTCGTCCGGCCCGCCGATCTCGCCGATCATGATGACGGCGTCGGTGTCCGGATCGTCGTTGAACATCTTCATCACGTCGATGTGCTTGAGGCCGTTGATCGGGTCGCCGCCGATGCCCACCGCGCTGGACTGGCCCAGCCCGAGCTCGGTGAGCTGCGCGACCGCCTCGTAGGTCAGCGTGCCGGAGCGCGACACCACGCCGATGCGGCCCTTGCGGTGGATGTGGCCCGGCATGATGCCGATTTTGATTTCCTCCGGCGTGATCAGGCCCGGGCAGTTCGGCCCCAGCAGCAGCGTCTTCTTGCCGCCGGCGGCCTCCTTGGCCTTCATCTTGTTGCGCACCATCAGCATGTCGCGCACGGGAATGCCTTCGGTGATGCAGACCACCAGGT
Organism: Tepidimonas fonticaldi; assembly: GCF_007556755.1. Classification (GTDB taxonomy): domain Bacteria; phylum Pseudomonadota; class Gammaproteobacteria; order Burkholderiales; family Burkholderiaceae_C; genus Tepidimonas; species Tepidimonas fonticaldi. The sequence goes on from NZ_VJOO01000009.1 coordinate 34,008, forward strand.
CCAGGTCGGCCTCCACCGCCTCCCAGATGGCGTCCGCCGCGCCGGCCGGCGGCACGTAGATGACGCTGACCGTGGCACCCGTCTCGGCCGCCGCCTCTTTCACGGAGGCGTAGATGGGGATGTCGAAAATCTTCTCACCGGCCTTCTTGGGGTTGACGCCGGCGACGAAGCAGTTTTTGCCGTTGGCGTACTCCTGGCACTTTTCGGTGTGGAACTGGCCCGTCTTGCCGGTGATGCCCTGGGTGATGACCTTGGTGTCTTTGTTGATCAGGATGGACATGATGCGCTTTCCTCTCGGCAGGGCCAATCAACGGCCGGCGACGGCGGCGACGACCTTCTGGGCGGCTTCGGCCATGGTGTCGGCGCTGATGATGGGCAGGCCCGACTCGGCCAGCATCTTCTTGCCCAGGTCCTCGTTGGTGCCCTTCATGCGCACGACCAGCGGCACGTTCAGGTTGACCGCCTTGCACGCGGTGATCACGCCGGTGGCGATCACGTCGCAGCGCATGATGCCGCCAAAGATGTTGACCAGGATGGCCTTGACGTTGGGGTTCTTGAGCATGATCTTGAACGCCTCGGTCACCTTCTCGGCCGTGGCGCCGCCGCCGACGTCCAGGAAGTTGGCCGGCTCGCCGCCGAACAGCTTGATGGTGTCCATCGTCGCCATCGCCAGCCCGGCGCCGTTGACCAGACAGCCGATGTTGCCGTCCAGGCTGATGTAGGCGAGGTCGAACTTGGAGGCCTCGATTTCGGCCGGGTCTTCTTCGTCCAGGTCGCGCAGGGCGACGATTTCCGGGTGGCGGAACAGCGCGTTGGAGTCGAAGTTGAACTTGGCGTCCAGCGCGATCAGGTTGCCCTGGCTGTCGCGGTTGAGCGGGTTGATCTCCACCAGCGACGCGTCGGTCTCCATGTAGCAGCGGTACAGGTTCTGCAGCAGCGTCACCGCCTGGTCCACCGTGTGGCCGGTCATGCCGATGCCCTCGGCCAGTTGGCGCGCCTGGGCGTCGGTCAGGCCGGTCAGCGGATCGACGAAGATCTTCACGATCTTGTCGGGCGTGTGCGCGGCGACCTCCTCGATGTCCATGCCGCCTTCGCTGGAGGCGATGATCGCCACCTTCTGCGTCGCGCGGTCGGTCACCACCGACACGTAATACTCTTTCTGGATATCGGCGCCGTCTTCGATGTACAGGCGCCGCACCTTCTGGCCCTGCGGGCCGGTTTGGTGCGTGACCAGCTGCATGCCCAGGATCTGGCCGGCCAGTTCGCGCACCTGGTCGATGCTCTTGGCGACCTTGACGCCGCCGCCCTTGCCGCGGCCGCCGGCGTGGATCTGGGCCTTGACCACCCAGACCGGTCCGCCCAGTTTCTGGGCCGCCTCGACCGCCTCCTGCACCGTAAAGGCCGCAATGCCGCGCGGCACCGGCACGCCGAACTGACGCAAGATTTCCTTGCCTTGGTACTCGTGAATCTTCATGTGGTTCCTGTCTGAAGTGGCGTCTGACGGGAGGTCCGCCCGGCAGCAGGCGAGGGGTCGGCCAGACCGCTCGCGCCGCCGCGTGCACGAGTGCGCAGCGCCCCAGCATGGGGCGCCACGGCTGGCGGGCCAGCGCGGGACAGCGCGAACTGTATCATGGTGCGTCGCACAAACCTTGTGCGAAGCTGACGGGCCGCGCCGTCCCGTCGGGCGGGATTTTGACCTTGTCAATGGGGGGCAACCCCCGTGGAGTATCGCGATGGCCCACATCTTCATCGACGGGGAAGCCGGCACGACCGGCCTGCAGATCCGCGAGCGGCTGCAGGGGCTGGCCGGCGTCACGCTGCTGTCGATCGACCCCGAGCGCCGCAAGGACCCGCAGGCCAAGCGCGAGCGCATGGCGCAGGCGGATCTGGTCATCCTCTGCCTGCACGACGAGGCCGCGCGCGAGTCCGTGGCCATGATCGACGCCTTGCGGGCCGAGACCGGGCGCGCGCCGCGCATCATCGACGCCTCCACCGCGCACCGGGTGGCCCCGGGCTGGGTGTATGGCTTTGCCGAACTGGCACCGGGGCAGGCCGAGGCCATCCGCGCGGCCGACCGCGTGGCCAACCCCGGCTGCTACGCCACGGGGGCCATTGCGCTGATTCGCCCGCTGGTCGATGCCGGCCTCATCCCGCCCGACCACCCCCTGTGCCTGCCCAGCGTCAGCGGCTACACCGGGGGCGGGCGCACCATGATCGAGGCGTACGAATCCGGCCGCGCCCCCGCCTTCGAGCTGTACGCCCTGGGGCTGGAGCACAAGCACCTGCCGGAGATCATGGCCTACACCGGCCTGCAGCGCCGCCCGCTGTTCGTGCCGTCCGTGGGCAACTTTGCGCAGGGCATGCTGGTGCAGCTACCGTTGCATCTGGATGCGCTGCCGGGCCAGGTGCGCCCGGCCGATCTGCACGACGCGCTGGCGGCCCATTACGCGGGCAGCGCGTGGGTGTCGGTCGAGCCGCCCACCGCCGATGGCAAGCTGGACGCGGTGGCCCTGGCCGGCAGCGACCGGCTGGAGCTGCGGGTGTACGGCAACGACGCGCGCCGCCACGCCCTGCTCGTGGCTCGATTGGACAACCTGGGCAAAGGCGCCAGCGGCGCCGCGGTGCAGAATCTGCGGCTGATGCTGGACGTCTGACGAGGAGACCGACCATGACCCGCGACCCCCACGACCGGCGCGCAAGCGCCCACCCCTTGCGGGGCTGGCACCGGCGTGCGCTGTCCGCCCTGGGCGCCCTGAGCGGCGCGCTGCTGTCCGCGTGGCTGGCCGGCTGCGCGGCCCCGCCGCGCGACTTCGACTACCGCGTTCCAGCCCAGCCGGAGGCTGCCACGGGCAGCGCCGCCAAGCCGGGCTGGGCCACGCAGCGCTTTGCGGTCGCGGCGGCCAACCCCCTGGCCACGGATGCCGGCTACCAGGTGCTCAAGGCCGGTGGCAGCGCGGTGGACGCGGCGGTCGCCGTGCAAATGGTGTTGACGCTGGTCGAACCCCAGTCCAGCGGCATTGGCGGCGGGGCCTTCCTGCTGCATTGGGACGGCCGGCAGATCCAGGCCTACGACGGGCGCGAAACCGCCCCCGCCGGCGCGGACGAGCGCCTGTTCCTCAAACCCGACGGCACGCCCATGGCCTTTCACGACGCGGTGGTGGGCGGCCGCTCGGTCGGCGTGCCGGGTACGCTGCGCATGCTGGAGCTGGCGCACCGCCAGCACGGCCGCCTGCCGTGGGCCAAGCTGTTCGAGCCCGCCATCCGGCTGGCCGAGGAGGGCTTCCCCGTCAGCCCGCGCCTGCACGGCCTGCTGCGCACCGAGGCCCACTTGAAGCGCGACCCGGTGGCGGCCCGCTACTTCTACCAGCCCGACGGCCAGCCCTGGCCCGTGGGCACCCGTGTGCGCAACCCCGAGCTGGCCGCCGTGCTGCGCGAAGTGGCTGCGCGCGGCGCCGATGCGTTCTACCGCGGCCCGATCGCGCGCGATGTGGTGGCCAAGGTGCAGGGCCATCCGACCAACCCCGGCCGCCTGACCGAGGCCGATCTGGCCGCCTACCGCCCCGCCGTGCGCGAGGCCCTGTGCGCCGACTGGCGGCAGTACCGCCTGTGCGGCTTTCCGCCGCCGTCGTCGGGGCATTTGGCCATTTTGCAGATGCTGGGCATGCTGGAGCACACGCCGGTGGCCGCGCCGTTGCAGGACGGGCTGCCGGGGGCGGACTTTTTGCATGTCTACACCGAAGCCGCGCGGCTGGCCTTTGCCGACCGCGCGCAGTACGTGGCCGACCCCGACTTCGTCGCCGCGCCCGGCGGTGACTGGCGCACCCTCATCGACCCGGCCTATCTGCGCCAGCGCGCCGCCCAGATCGGCGCGCAGTCCATGAAGCAGGCCAAGCCCGGCCAGCCCGCGCCGCTGCGCGTCTCCCAAGCCCCGCAGCCGGATCAGCCCGAGTACGGCACCTCGCACATTTCCATCGTCGATGCCGAGGGCCGCGCGCTGGCCATGACCACCACCATCGAAGACCAGTTCGGGGCGCGGCAGATGGTGCGCGGCTTTTTGCTCAACAACGAGCTGACCGACTTCTCCTTCGCGCCGGCCGATGCCGCCGGCACGCCGATCGCCAACCGGGTGCAGCCGGGCAAGCGCCCGCGCTCCAGCATGAGCCCGACGCTGGTGTTCGACCGCCGCGACGGCCGGCTGGTCATGAGCGCCGGCTCGCCGGGCGGGGCGTTGATCATCCACTACACCGCCAAGACGCTGCTGGGCACGCTGGCGTGGGGGCTGAATGCGCAGCAGGCCATCGACCTGCCCAATTTTGGCTCCACCAACGGCCCCACGCTGCTGGAAAAAGGGCGCTTCCCCGCCGCCACCGTCCAGGCGCTGCAGGCGCGCGGGCACGAGGTGCGCGAGATGGACATGACCAGCGGCCTGCAGGCCATCCAGCGCAGCGGCAGCGGCTGGTTTGGCGGCGCCGATCCGCGCCGCGAGGGCGTGGTGATGGGGGATTGACGCAGGGAAAACTCAACCGCCGTCCACCAGCCAGTTCCCCTCGCGCCGCGCCGCGCCGCTGGCGCACAGGTCGTCGATCAGGTCCTGCAGCCAGGTGTCGAAGGGCTGGCCCCCGCCGTGGGCGGTGTGCAGGCGCACCAGGTAGGGAACGCCCTGCGCCCAGGCGCGCACCGCGGCGAGGGACTGGCGCTGCCACGCCAGCAGCTTGAACTTGAGCAGCACCTTCAGCCCGTAGCGCCGGTGTCGCGCCGGGTCGGCGACGAACTGCGCCAGCCGTTGCCGGGCAACCGCCAGCGCCGCCGCCACCGGCGCGGCCGGCCCGCCGCCGCGGTGCGCCGCGTCGCCGAACGGGCTGCCGTGGCCGGGGATGACGACGCACGGCGCCAGCCGCTCGATCAGGTCCAGCGTCGCCGCCACGGCGTCGAAGCCGGGTTCTCCCTCCAGCTCCGGGAAGACGACGCCGAAGCCGTGCTGCCACAGCGCGTCGCCGCTGATCAGCGTGCGGCTGGTCGGCTCGAACAGCATCACCGCGTCCGGGTCGTGGCCCGGAGCGGCGTGGATTTGCCACGCGCGGCCGGCCAGCGTCACCGTCGCGCCCGGGGCCAGCAGCGCGTCGAAGGCAAAGCGCGCGCAGTCCTGCCCGGTGGCGCGGTAGCTCAGGCGATCCTCGTCCCAGGCGCGCACGGCGTCGGCCGCCCCGGGTGGGATGGCGGTGCGCAGACCGGGATAGCGGGCCTGCAGCGCGGCGTTGCCGCCGCAGTGGTCGCTGTGCAGGTGGGTGTTGAGCAGCCGGCCCAGCGGCCGCCCGCCGAGCGCCTGCTCCACCAGCGCCAGCGTCTGCGCGGCGTGGGTGACGTAGCCGCTGTCGATCAGCGCCGTGCCCTCCGGCCCCTCGCACAGCACATTGTTGGCCGACAGCCAGCCGCGCTCGAACACGCGCACGCCGGCGGGCAGGGCAGGGTGGTGCGTGCTCATCTCACCCCGCGCAAGCCCATCAGCACCGTGCCGACGAAGATGACCAGCGGCCCAGCCGCCCACCACGCGGCGGCGGGCAGCAGCTCGCGGTTCTGCCGCCACAGATGCAGCAGCACCACCGAGGTCAGCACGCCGATGGCGCCCAACAGCAGCACCACGGCGCGCAGGTCGAGTTCGCTCGTCATCGCCCATCCCTACGACGTTGCCGGATGGATACCAGTGTAGCCGGCTGGCGGGGCGAATCGGGCCGGAGCGTGGCGGGCGCGGGCGGCGCGAGGGCATCGGTCACAGCGCGAACGTCCAGCGGCGCAGCACCGCCACCGTCTGCGTCAGGCCCTGCGCCCGCAGGGTGTCGAGGTATTCCTCGGCGGTCTTGGGCGGGTGGCGCAGCGAGCGGCGGTGGCGGGCGGCCGCCTCCAGCGTCCGCGCCGGTTGCTGGTCCAGCAGGTCGGTGACGAAGTCGTCCGGGTGCTGCGCCACGAGGCCATGGGGCCGCAGCGCCTCGGCGGGGAAGTCCTGCAGGTTGAAGGTGACGATCAGCTCGGCCCCGGCGCGCCCGGACGTTGCGCATCCATTCCTCGTGGATGCGTGCACTCCAGCGCGCCCGCACCAGATCGGCCAGCGCCAGGTGCATCAGCAGGTCGCGCAGCGGCGCGGGGTAGAGCACGCAGGCGTCGTAGACGGCGGTCGGCGGCGCGCCCATCCCGTCAGTAGCCCATGCCGAGCGCCTGGGCCTGGGCCGCCAGCTCGTCGAGCGCCTGGCCGCGCGCGGCGTCGATGCGCTGCTTGTAGGCGAGCACGTCCTGGTAGCGCACGCGCCGGTGGCGGCCGACGCGGTGGAACGGGATCTCGCCCTTTTCCAGCAGCTGGACCAGGAAGGGCCGCGACACCTGCAGCAGGTCGGCCGCCTCTTGCGTCGTCAGCTCGGCGTGCAGCGGGATGAGGGTGACGGCGTGCCCCTGGCCGATCTCGGTCAGCACGTCCAGCAGCAGGCGCAGCACCGGCGCCGGCAGCGTCACCGAATGCACGCCGCCCTGCTCGTCGCGAAAGTCGATGCACTGGCTGCCCGCGCGGGTCTGCAGCACGGTCGATCCGTCATTCGTTTCTCTCGTCGCCCCTTCCTTCCCACGCCGCGGATCAGGTCTTGCCGCGCAGCTCGCGGCGCAGGATCTTGCCGACGTTGCTCTTGGGCAGCTCCTCGCGGAACTCGATGTACTTGGGCCGCTTGTAGCCGGTCAGGTTGTCGTGGCAGAAGCGCATCACCTGCTCCTCGGTCAGCGTCGGGTCGCTGCGCACGACGTAGAGCTTGACCGCCTCGCCGGAGTGCGGGTCCGGCACGCCCACCGCGGCGCACTCCAGCACCCCGGGGCAGGTGGAGACGACGTTGTCGATCTCGGTTGGGTAGACGTTGAAGCCCGAGACGATGATCATGTCCTTCTTGCGGTCGACGATGCGGATGTAGCCGCGCTCGTCCATGATGCCGACGTCGCCGGTGCGCATGTAGCCGTCGGGGGTGAAGACCTTGGCCGTCTCCTCCGGCTTGTTGTAGTAGCCGGTCATGACGTTGGGGCCGCGGATACAGATCTCGCCGACGCCGCCCGGCGGCAGGTCCTGGCCGTCGTCGTCCTTGATGGCGATGTCGACGCTGGGCAGCGGCAGGCCGATGGTGCCGGTGAACTCGGTGTTGGTGACCGGGTTGTTGGTGCCGATGGCGCAGGTCTCGCTCATGCCCCAGCCCTCGATCATGGCGCAGCCAGTGACCTTTTGCCACTGCCGCGCCGTGCCCTCGCTGGCCGCCATGCCCCCGGCCTGCGACAGCACCAGCGACGAGAAGTCCAGCTGGCGGAAGCGCGCGTTGTTCAGCAGCCCGTTGAACAGCGTGTTGACGGCGGGCAGGACATTGAACGGCCGGCTCTTGAGGACTTCGACGAACTTGGGGATGTCGCGCGGATTGGGGATGAGGGTGGCGTGCGCGCCGTGGCGCATGACCAGCAGCATCAGCGTCAGCGCAAAGATGTGATACAGCGGCAGCGCCATGATGTGGTTGGCGTGCCGCGGGTCGCCCACCTTGCTGAGCGCGGGGGTGAACCACGCCTCGGCCTGCAGAATGGCGGCGATGACGTTGCCGTGCGTCAGCACCGCGCCCTTGGACAGGCCGGTGGTGCCGCCCGTGTACTGCAGGAAGGCGATGCTGTCGCGGTTGACCGCCGCCGGCTTGAGGGCTTGCGACTGGCCACTCTCCAGCGCCCGGCGAAAGGGCACGATGGTGCGCGCGCCCCCGGGCCCTTGCAGCGGGAGCTTGAACGCCGGCACCAGCTTGGCCACATGCCGCACCAGGAAGGTCATCCATCGCCCATACCAAAAACCCAGCAGATCGCCAAAGCTGGCCACCACCACGTGCCGCACCGGGGTGTGGTCGATGACCTCCTCCAGCGTGTGGGCAAAGTTCTCCAGGATGACGATGGCCTCCGCGCCCGAGTCCTTGAGCTGGTGCTCCAGCTCGCGCGCGGTGTAGAGTGGATTGACGTTGACGCAGGTGTAGCCGGCGCGCAGCACCGCCGCCATGGTGATCAGAAACTGCGGCAGGTTGGGCAGCATGATCGCCACGCGAGCCCCCGTGGGCAGGCCCAGCGACTGCAGGTACGCACCCAGCGCGGCGCTGTAGCGGTCCAGTTGGCCGTAGCTCATCCAGCGGTCCATGCACACCGACACCGGGTCCTGCGGATGCCGGCGGAAGGCCTGTTCCAGCAGGCTCACCAGCGAGTCGTACTGGGTCGGGTCGATGTCGGCGGGCACGCCGGGGGGGTAGCTCGATAGCCAAATTCTTTGCATGGCGGCGTCGTGATCGTGTGGGCTGCCCATTGTGGCCGGTGCCCCGCGCCGCCCGGCTCAGGGGATGCCCCTAGAAGCTGTCGCCGGCGGCACAGTTGCGCGGGGTGCGCCGGCCGTCCCCGCGATGTGAGGGCATACGGGAAAACCCTAACCGTTTCGGGCGATTCGCCGTATAGTGTGGGCCATGGTCGTCTCCGCCCCGCCGCCCCACGTCGCCGCGCCCCTGCGCGGCGAGCGCGTGCCTGTGCGCGATCTGCCGGCCGCCACCGACCCCGGCCCGGTGCGGGTGCGGCGCCCGCGCGCGCCGATCCGCACCCTGGAAGCCCAGCACCGCGACGCCATCCTGCGCCACCTGCTCGCCCTGGGCGAGCGCGACCGCTACCTGCGCTTCGGCTACGCCGCGCAGGACGAGCACATCCGCCGCTACGTCGATGGCCTGCGGTTTGGTCTGGACGAGGTGTTTGGCATCTTCAACCGGCGGCTGGAGCTGATCGCCATGGCGCATTTGGCGTACATGGTGTCGCCCGAGCGCGGCAGCGACAGCGCCGAGTTTGGCGTCAGCGTCAGCGCCCATGCGCGCGGCCGCGGCTACGGTCACCAGTTGTTCGGCCGGGCGGTCGTGCATGCGCGCAACCACGGGGTGCGCTACCTGTACATCCATGCCCTGAGCGAAAACGCGCCGATGCTGCGCATCGCGCGCAGCGCCGGGGCCGCGGTCGTCCAGCACGCGGGCGAGAGCGAGTGCCACCTGGAGCTGCCGCCGGCCGACTTCGAGTCGCACGTCAGCGAACTCATCGAGGAGGAGGTGGCCCGCACCGACTACTGGCTCAAGGCCTGCCGCCGCGGCTGGCGGCGCCTGGTGCGCTGGCTGGCCGCGCGCGGCTGACGCCCGACGCGGGGACACGGCAAGGGGACACGCCAGGGACATGAGCCTGTTGTATCCTAGGGCCCGTCGCAACCCCTGACCACACCCGTGGCCGATTCTTCCCACTCTCCGGGGCCGCACGCAGGCGTGCGGCACGAGGACAAGCGCAGTTTCCTGCAGCGGCTCGCCGAGTTTCTGCATCCGGGGCCGGACTCCAAGGACGAGCTCATCGAGACGCTGGCCGAGGCCGAGGACAACGCCGTCATCGACGCCGAGTCGCGCGTGATGCTCGAGGGCGTCATCCGCATCGCCGACATGACCGCGGGCGATGTCATGGTGGCCGCCCCGCGCATGGACGTGCTCGACATCCACGCCCCCTACGCCGAGCTGCTCAACACCGTCATCGACACCGGGCATTCGCGCTTTCCGGTCTACGAGGGCGAGCGCGAAAACATCATCGGCATCCTGCTGGCCAAGGACCTGCTCAAGCTGCAGCGCGCGCCCGAGCTGAATCTGCGCGCCCTGCTGCGGCCGGCGGTGTTCGTGCCCGAGAGCAAGGGCCTGAACGACCTGTTGCGCGAGTTTCGCGGCAACCGCAACCACTTGGCCATCGTCATCGACGAATTCGGGCGGGTCGCCGGCCTCATCACCATCGAGGACGTGCTGGAGGAGATCGTCGGCGAGATCGAGGACGAGTTCGACGAGGACGAGGAAGAGGGCGACATCTTTGCGCTGGCCGACGGCACCTGGCGGGTGAGCGGCGACACCCCCATCGAGCGCGTCAACGAGTGGTTCCAGGTTGCGCTGCCGGAGGCGGACTTCGACACCATCGGCGGCTATGTGGCCCACGCCATGGGGCGCGTGCCCCGGCGGGGCGAGTCCCACCAGGCCGCGGGGTTGGTGTTCCAGGTGCAGCACGCGCGCGGCGGCGCGGTGCGCTGGTTCAAGGTCACGCGGCAGACGGCCGCATGAGGGGGCGGGTCGGCGCGGCGCTCGTGCTGGCCGGGCTGGCGCACGCGGCGGCGCTGGCGTGGCCCTTCGACCTGGCGCTTGGCGCGTGGCTGCGCCCCGGCGAGCCGGTGGCCGGGCTGCAGGGGGCGAGTCTGGTCGTGCTGGTTGCGCTGCTGGCCCGCGCGCCGACCGCTGCCGCCGCCGCGGTGCGGGCGGGCGGGTTTGCCCTCGCGTGGCTGGCGGGCACCTTCTGGTGGCTGTTCGTTTCCATGCATGTTTACGGCGGGCTGGCCGCGCCGTTGGCGGTCGCTGCCGTGCTGGCGCTGGCGGCCTTTCTGGCGCTGGACTACGCGCTGGCCGCCGCCCTGTGGTGGCGCTGGCGCCACGCGGGCGTCGCAGCCCGGGTGGGGGCCTTTGCCGCGCTGTGGACGCTGGCCGAGATGGCCCGCGGCGTGCTCTGGACCGGCTTCCCCTGGGGTGCCGGGGGCTACGCCCAGATCGAGGCGCTGGGCTGGCTGGCGCCCTGGGTGGGCGTCTATGGCATGGGCGCGGCGTCGGCCGCGCTGGCCGCGGCGCTGGCACTGGGGGGGACGGCGCTGCGCGCCGGGGCGGGCGTGCTGGCCCTGGCCCTGTGGGCGGTGCCCGCCACCGGCCCCGGGCTGGTCGCGGCGCTGCCCGACGCCACTCGGCCCGCGGGCACCCTGCCCGTGCGGTTGCTGCAGGGTGCCATCGCACAAGACCAAAAATTCGACACCGAGGCCGGCGTGCCCCTGGCACTGCGCTGGTACGGGCAGGCCATCGTGCACGCCAGTGCCGACCCCAAGCTGGCGGGCGGCCTGGTCGTCGCGCCCGAGACGGCCATTCCCGTGCTGCCGCAGGACATCGACGCCGATTACTGGCACGCGCTCGCGGGCGCCGTGCGCGCCGGCCGCGTGGCGGTGCTGCTGGGCGTGCCCTTGGGCAGTTTCACCGATGGCTACACCAACTCGGTCGTCGGCTGGCCGCCGGACGAGCCGGCGACCGATGCGGGCCCTGACCCCTTCGCGGCGCTGAGCCGCTACCGCTACGACAAGCACCATCTGGTGCCGTTTGGCGAATTCATCCCGCGCGGCTTTCGCTGGTTTACCGACCTGATGCACATCCCGCTGGGGGATTTCGACCGCGGCGCGCTGCCCCAGCCGCCGTTTGCGTGGGCCGGGCAGCGCATCGCGCCCAACATCTGCTACGAGGACCTGTTCGGCGAGGAACTGGCCGCGGGTTTTCGCGATCCGGCCACGGCCCCCACCGTGCTGGTCAACGTCAGCAACATCGCGTGGTTTGGGGACACGGTGGCCATCGACCAGCACCGCCACATCTCGCGGCTGCGGGCGCTGGAGCTGGGCCGGCCCATGGTGCGCGCCACCAACACCGGTGCCACCGCCTTCATCGACCACCGCGGCCGCGTGGTGGCGGAGTTGCCGCGCGGGCAGCGTGGCGTGCTGGACGCGACCGTCGAGGCCCGCACCGGCATCACGCCCTATGCCGCCTGGGCCGCGCGCTGGGGCCTGTGGCCGCTGGCGGCCGCCTGTGTGGCGGTGCTGGCGCTGGGCCGGCTGGGGTGGCCGCGCCGGAGCGCGCCGTAGAATCGGGCGCTTATGCTGACCTTCCAACAGATCATCCTGAAGCTCCAGTCGTACTGGGACGCCCAGGGCTGCGCGCTGCTGCAGCCATACGACATGGAGGTGGGGGCGGGCACCAGCCACACCGCGACCTTTTTGCGCGCCATCGGCCCCGAGCCGTGGAAAGCCGCCTATGTGCAGCCCAGCCGCCGCCCCAAGGACGGCCGCTATGGCGAAAACCCCAACCGCCTGCAGCACTACTACCAGTACCAAGTGGTGCTCAAGCCCGCGCCGGCCAACATTCTCGAACTCTACCTGGGCAGCCTGGAGGCGCTCGGCTTCGACCTCAAGCGCAACGACATCCGCTTCGTCGAAGACGACTGGGAGAACCCCACGCTGGGCGCCTGGGGCCTGGGCTGGGAGGTCTGGCTCAATGGCATGGAGGTGACGCAGTTCACCTACTTCCAGCAGGTTGGTGGCATCGACTGCAAGCCCATCACGGGCGAGATCACCTACGGCCTGGAGCGGCTGGCCATGTACCTGCAGGGCGTGGAAAACGTCTACGACCTGACCTACGCGCCCGGCCTGACCTACGGCGACGTGTTCCACCAAAACGAGGTGGAGCAATCCACCTACAACTTCGAGCACTCGGACCCGGACTTTTTGTTCACCGCCTTTGCCGCGCACGAGCGGCAGGCCAAGCACCTGATGGAACAGCAACTGGCCCTGCCGGCTTATGAGCAGGTGCTCAAGGCCGCGCACACCTTCAACCTGCTGGACGCGCGCGGCGCGATCAGCGTGACCGAGCGGGCCGCCTACATCGGCCGCATCCGCAACCTGGCGCGCAGCGTGGCGCAGAGCTATCTGGAGAGTCGCGCGCGGCTCGGCTTCCCGATGGCGCCGCGCGCCTGGGCCGACGATGTGCTCGGTCAGCTCGAGAAAAAGGGGGCCGCATGACGACCCGGACCGCAAACCTGCTGGTGGAGCTGTTCGTCGAAGAGCTGCCGCCCAAGGCGCTCAAGACCCTGGGCGAGGCCTTTGGCCGTGTGCTGGCCGACCAGTTGCGAGACCAGGGCCTGGTCGATGCCGACGCCGTGCTGACCCCCTACGCCAGCCCGCGCCGGCTGGCCGCCCACCTGAGCGGCGTGCGCGCCAAGGCGGACGACCGCGCGGTGCAGCTCAAGCTGATGCCCGTGGCCGTGGGTCTGGACGCGCAGGGCCAGCCGACGCCCGCCTTGCTCAAGAAGCTGACCAGCCTGGGTGTGGACACGGCCGACCCCGCAGCGCTGAGCGCCCGACTGCGCCGCCAGTCCGACGGCAAGGCCGAGGCGTTGTTCTGGGACAGCGTGGTGGCCGGGGTGACCCTGGACGTCGGGCTGCAGAAGGCGCTGGACGAGGCGCTGCGCCGCTTGCCCATCCCCAAGGTCATGACCTACCAACTGGCCGACGGCTGGAGCAGCGTGCACTTCGTGCGCCCTGCGCACGGTCTGGTCGCCCTGCACGGGGACCAGGTGGTGCCGGTGCAGGCCCTGGGGCTGACCGCCGGGCGCCACACCCATGGCCACCGCTTCGAGGCGGCGCGCGACCCGATCGAGCTGCCGCACGCCGACGCCTATGCCGAGACCCTGGCGCGCGACGGTGCTGTCATCGCCAGCTTTGCCGAGCGCCGCGCCGAGATCCAGCGCCAGCTCGCGCAGGCTGCGGCCCGCGTGGGCGGCGGCTGCCGGCCCATCGAGGACGACGCGCTGCTCGATGAGGTGACCGCGCTGGTCGAGCGCCCGAATGTGCTGGTCTGCCAGTTCGAGGAGACCTTTCTGGAAGTGCCGCAGGAGTGCCTGATCCTGACGATGAAGGCCAACCAGAAGTACTTCCCGCTGCTCGATGCGCAGGGGCGGCTGACCCACCGCTTTTTGGTGGTGAGCAACATCACGCCGCAGGATCCGAGCGCCGTCATCGCCGGCAATGAGCGCGTGGTGCGCCCGCGGCTGGCCGACGCCAAGTTTTTCTACGATCAGGACCGCAAGCGCCCGCTGGAGTCGCGGGTGCTCGGGCTGGCCAAGGTGGTCTACCACAACCAGTTGGGCACCCAGGGCGAGCGGGTGGAGCGCGTGGGGGCGATCGCGCGCGCCATCGCCGCGCGCCTGGGCGACGACACCCTGGTGCGCCAGGCCGATCTGGCGGCCCTGCTGGCCAAGGCCGATCTGCTGACCGACATGGTGGGCGAATTCCCCGAGCTGCAAGGCATCATGGGGGCCTACTACGCCCGGCACGACGGGCTGGACGATGCGGTCGCCGACGCCATCGAAGACCACTACAAGCCGCGCTTTGCCGGCGACGACCTGCCGCGCAACCCCGTCGGCCTGTGCGTGGCCCTGGCCGACAAGCTGGAAACGCTGGTCGGGCTGTTCGGCATCGGCAGCCTGCCCACCGGCGACAAAGACCCCTACGCCCTGCGCCGGCATGCGCTGGGGGTGGTGCGCATGCTCATCGAGCGCGACCTGCCGCTGGATCTGCCCGCCCTCATCGACGCGGCCGTGCCGGTGTTTGGCGACCGCATCCGCGACCCGCGCGAGGCGCTGACCGCGTTTTTCTACGACCGTCTGGCCGTGAACCTGCGCGAGCAGGGCTACAGCGCGCAAGAGGTGGACGCCGTGCTGGCGCTGCGCCCGGCGCAACTGCGCGAGGTGCCGCGCCGGCTGGCCGCGGTGCGCGCCTTTGCCGCGCTGCCCGAGGCGCCGGCGCTGGCCGCCGCCAACAAGCGCGTCACCAACATCCTGCGCAAGGCCGAGGCGGCCGTGCAGCCCCAGGTGGACCCGGCCCGGCTGGTGGAGCCGGCCGAACAGGCCCTGCACCAGGCCCTGCAGACCGTGCAGCCCGCCGCCGATGCGGCGTATGCCGCGGGCGACTACACCGGCAGCTTGCAGCGTTTGGCGGCGCTCAAGGCGCCGGTGGACGCCTTCTTCGACGGGGTGATGGTCAACGCCGACGACGCCGCCCTGCGCGCCAACCGGCTAGGGCTGCTGGCCGTGCTGCACCAGGCCATGAACCGCGTGGCCGACCTGTCGCGTCTGGCGGCCTGAAGGCGATCCATGGCGGTGCGTGACCTGCGGCTGGTCGTCATCGATCGCGACGGCACTCTCAACCGGGATCCGGAAGACTTTCTGCACGGCCCGGACGATTGGGAGCCGCTGCCCGGCGCGCTGGAAGCCGTCGCGCGCCTGAACGAGGCCGGCTGGCGCGTGGTCGTTGCCTCCAACCAGTCGGGGCTGGGGCGCGGGTTGTTCGACGTGGACACCCTCAACGCGGTGCATGCCCGCATGCACAAGGCGCTGGCCAGGGTGGGCGGGCGCATCGACGCCGTGTTTTTCTGCCCCCACGCGCCGGAGGACGCCTGCGACTGCCGCAAGCCCGCGCCCGGGCTGTTTTTGCAGATTGCCGCCCGCTACGGCATCGCGCCGGCCCAGTTGGTGGCCGTGGGCGATTCGGTGCGCGACGCCTGCGCCGGGGTGGCCGCGGGCTGCGATACCCATCTGGTGCTGACCGGTCAGTCGGCCGTGCACCGCGATGGCACCCGCCCGGTCGGTCTGCCCGAGGGCGTCACCATCCACGACGACCTGCTGGCCTTTGCCGACGCCCTCATCGCCCGCCATGCGCCAGCGGCCCGCGCGGCGGACGGGCCCGCCGGGGGGATGGGAGCGGCGCGCCCATGATCATGAATGTCCTGCGCTCCTGGCTCCACCTGCTGTTCATGGGGGTGACGGTCGTGCCATGGGCCACGGCCGCGGTCGTCATGTCCCCGTTCGTCTCGGCCAACCGGCTGTACTGGTTTTGCGTGGGCTGGGTGCGGCTGCAGGTCTGGGCCGCGCGCTGGATGCTGGGCATCCGCAACGAGGTCATCGGCTGGGAGAACCTGCCCGTCGGCGAGACGGCCCCCGCCATCCTGCTGGCCAAGCACCAATCGACGTGGGAGACGTTTTGCCTGCCGGCGCTCATGCCCCATCCGCTGGCCTTCGTCTTCAAGCGCGAGCTGCTCTATGTGCCCTTCTTCGGCTGGGCGCTGGGCCGGCTGGACATGGTCCACATCGACCGCGCCAAACGGGCGCAGGCCTTCAACAAGGTCGTGGAGCAGGGGCGCCGGCTGCTGGCGCGCGGCACCTGGGTGATCATGTTCCCCGAGGGCACCCGCGTCGCCCGTGGCGCCCGGGGCCAATACAAGACCGGCGGCAGCCGCCTGGCGGTGCAGACCGGCGCGCCCGTGATTCCCATCGCCGTCACGTCGGGCCGCTGCTGGCCGCGCCGGGCCATCGTCAAACGGCCGGGCACCGTGGTGTTTTCCATCGGCCGGCCCATCCCGAGCGAGGGCCGCGACCCCGAAGCGCTGATGCGCGAGGTCGAGGACTGGATCGAGTCCGAGATGCGCCGGCTCGACCCCGAGGCCTACCGCGACGAGCGCCAGGCGGCGCTGGCCGCCTAAGGGCTGTCGGGTGTCGCGGCTGCCCGCTGCCCCACCGCAACCGCCCGCGACGCCAACCGCGTGGGCGCATCCGCGCGCCAACCGCGAGGTCGAGCTGCACGGGGTGCGCATCGCGTACGAATTTCGGCGCAGCGCGCGGCGGACCATCGGTCTGTCGGTTGGCCCCCACGGCCTGAGCGTGCGCGCCCCGCGCTGGGCCACGTGGCCGGAGATCGAAGGTTTTCTGTGCCGCAAAGCGGCCTGGGTGCTGGCCCATCTGCACCGCCAAGCCACCCGGCCGCGCCCCGCCTGGCCCGAACCGACCCCCGCCCTGCGCGCGCAGGCGCGCGCGCTGTTTGCCGCGCGCGTGGCCCACTACGCCCCGCTGCTGGCCGTGCGTCCGGCGGCGCTGCGGGTGTCGTCGGCGCGCACGCGCTGGGGCAGTGCCAGCACGCGGGGCACGGTGTCGCTCAACTGGCGGCTCGTCTGCCTGCCGGCGGAGCTGCTGGATTACGTCGTGGTGCACGAGCTGGCGCACCTGCGCGAGATGCACCACGGCCCCGCCTTCTGGGCCCTGGTTGCTGCGGTGCTGCCGGACTACGCCGAGCGCCGCGCGGCCCTGCGGCGCTACGCTCTCGGCTGATCCCTCTCGACGGGGAGGCCTCGATCGGCCCCGGCCCGGTGTCAGACGGATCTGCGCGCGCCTTCAGAGCGACCGGGCGATGGCCGCAAAGGCGCTCGCCAGCGCCACCGCATGCACCAGCGCCGCGCCGATGGTCAGGCCAATCACCGGGCGCAGCGTGGCCACGGGCCGGCCCGTGGCCACATGCCGCCACAACAGGCTTGCCGCCGCCAGCGACAGCGGCAGCGAGGCCAGCCCCCACCACGCCGTCTCCGGCGCGATCACGCCCAGCACCGCGGCCGCCAAGGCCCCGTGGGCCAGCACCACCAGCGCCGTGTACAGGGCTGCCACGCCGATCGGGCCCAGGCGCACCGCGAGCGTGCGCTTGCCCACCTGGGCATCCCAGGGGGCGTCCGGCAGCCCGTTGACCAGCAAAATGGCCGCCACCAGCAGCGCAAAGGGGATGGCCGACACCATGGGCACGATCAGCCATTGTCCGCGCTGGGTGTAGTAAGCGCCCAGGACGACCAGCCACCACGCCAGCGCCACCGTCAGCTCGCCGGCGCCGCGCGCCATCAGCCGCAGCGGCGGTGCCGAATAGGCCCAGCCGAGCAGCAGGCCGCCCAGCCCGATGGCGATCAACCCGCCGCCTGCCGTCAGGGCCAGCCACAGCCCGCCCAGCACCACCAACCCCGTCAGCCCCAGGGCCAGGTGCCGCGCATGGGCGGGCGATGCGGCCCCATCGGGGATCACGCGCGAGCCCCCCGTGAACGGCGACAGCGGCGCCGGGTTGAGGGCGTCCGCCCCGCTCAGCGCATCGTGGTAGTCGTTCCAGACGTTGGCCGCCGCATGGGCCATGGCCGCCAGCGCCAGCGTCACGCCCGCGCGCAGCGGGTCGAATCCGCAGCCACAGGCCGCCGCCATCGCCAGGCCCAGCGCCACGCCGGCCACGGTCACCCAAAGAAAACCCGGGCGACTCAGCCGCCATGCCGCGGACAGGCTCAAAGGGGTGTTGGGGGATACCGTCATCGGTATCACTATAGCCAAGCCGCGGCGTGTTGCGACATGCTCCGTCTCTTTCGGTGTGCCGCCGGCCCGCCTCCCTGCCGCCCGGGCGCACTCTGCCGTAAGATCGGGCCTGCATTGACGTTTACGTCAACGTCAAATTTGGCGGCCCCCGCCTCGGCGCGCCGCCGTTCACCGTCACCCGCCATGGCGAGCAGCACCACCTACACCATCAGCGATCTGGCACGCGAATTCGACCTGACCACGCGCGCCATCCGCTTCTACGAAGACATGGGGTTGCTCAGCCCGCGCCGGGAAGGCCCGGGCGGGCGCAGCCGGGTCTATTCCGCGCGCGACCGCACGCGCCTGAAGCTGGTGCTGCGTGCCAAGCGCCTGGGCCTGAGCCTGTCCGAGGCCAAGGACCTGATCGACATGTACGACAGCCCCCGCGATACGGGGCCGCAGTTGCGCAAGTTTTTGCAGGTGCTGGCCGCCCACCGGCGCCAGATCGAGGAGCAGATGGCCGACCTGCAGGCCACGCTGGACGAGATCAAGGTGCACGAGAAAGAAGCGCGCACCTTGCTGGCCCGCCTGGGCGACGGGGCGAGCCCGCCCGAAAAAGCGGCATAATTGACGTTTACGTAAACGTCAATCAAAGCGTTCGCTACCCCGCGCCGGAGAACTCGCCCGTGACCGCTGCCGCCCCCGATCCGACCGCGCTGCGCGAGCGCGTCGCCGCCAGCCTGGCCCGCCAGGGCATGATGCGCCACCTGGGCGTGCGGCTGGTCGATGTGGCGCCGGGCACCGTGACGCTGGCACTGCCGTACTCGGACAAGGTGACGCAGCAGCAGGATGGCTTCCACGGCGGCGCCATGGGGGCGCTGGCCGACATCGCGGGGGGCTACGCCGGCCTGACCGTGGCCCCGGACGGCATGGAAGTCACCACCGTCGAATACAAGATCAATTTCCTCGCCGCCTTCCAGGACGGCGAGTTGCTGGCCATCGGTCGCGTCGTGCGCGCCGGCCGGCGCATCATCGTCACCACGGCGGAACTGGTGCATGTGGCCCCCGACGGCACGCGCAGCCCCTGCGCGGTCATGCAGCAGACGCTGGTGCCGGTGCCCAAGACCTATTGACCGCGATTCCACCCCGATCCCCACTCCAGGAGACGACCCATGACCCACTTGCCCGGCCTCGATTTCCAGCTCGGTGACGACATCGATGCGCTGCGCGACGCGGTGCGCGCCTTTGCCCAGGCCGAAATCGCCCCGCGGGCCGCGGAGATCGACCGCACCGACCAGTTCCCGATGGACCTGTGGCGCAAGATGGGCGAGCTGGGCGTGCTCGGCATCACCGTGGAGGAGGAGTACGGCGGTGCGGCCATGGGCTATCTGGCGCACATGATCGCGATGGAGGAAATCAGCCGCGCCAGCGCGTCGGTAGGCCTGTCGTACGGTGCGCATTCCAACCTGTGCGTCAACCAGATCCGCCGCAACGGCACCGAGGCGCAGAAGCGCAAATACCTGCCCAAGCTGATCACCGGCGAGCATGTCGGCGCGCTGGCGATGAGCGAGCCCGGCGCCGGCTCCGACGTGGTGAGCATGAAGCTGCGCGCCGAGGACAAGGGCGGCTACTACCTGCTCAACGGCAGCAAGATGTGGATCACCAACGGCCCCGACGCCGACACGCTGGTGGTCTATGCCAAGACCGAGCCCGAGCTGGGCGCGCGCGGCATCACCGCCTTCCTGATCGAAAAGGGCATGAAGGGCTTTTCCATCGCGCAGAAGCTCGACAAGCTGGGCATGCGCGGCAGCCACACCGGCGAGCTGGTGTTCCAGAACGTCGAGGTGCCGGCGGAGAACATCCTGGGCGGCCTCAACAACGGCGTCAAGGTGCTGATGAGCGGGCTGGACTACGAGCGCGCGGTGCTCGCCGCGGGGCCCGTCGGCATCATGCAGGCGGTGATGGACAACGTCATCCCCTACATCCACGACCGCAAGCAGTTCGGCCAGAGCATCGGCGAGTTCCAGTTGATTCAGGGCAAGGTCGCCGACATGTACACCACGCTGCAGGCGGCGCGCTCGTTCCTGTACACCGTCGGCAAGAACCTGGACCGGCTGGGCGCGGCGCATGTGCGGCAGGTGCGCAAGGACTGCGCCAGCGTCATCCTGTGGTGTGCCGAGCAGGCCACCAAGATGGCTGGCGACGGCATCCAGATCTTCGGCGGCAACGGCTACATCAATGAGTATCCGCTCGGCCGCCTGTGGCGCGATGCCAAGCTGTACGAGATCGGTGCCGGCACCAGCGAGATCCGGCGCATGCTGATCGGCCGCGAACTGTTCGCGGAGACCCTGTAATGCCCCTGCGCCACCTGCTGGCCCACAACCGCGACTGGGCGTCGCGGATGGAGGCGGAACGCCCGGGGTTCTTCTCGGGGCTGGCCGGGCAGCAGTCGCCGCGCTACATGTGGATCGGCTGCTCCGACAGCCGGGTGCCGGCCAACCAGATCACCGGGTTGGAGCCGGGCGAGGTCTTCGTGCACCGCAACGTGGCCAACGTGGTGGTGCCCACCGACCTGAACTGCCTGACCACCATCCAGTACGCGGTGGACATGCTGCACGTGGAGCATGTGATGGTGGTCGGCCACTACGGTTGCGGCGGGGTGCATGCCGTGCTGGAGGGCATACGCGTCGGCTTGGCCGACAACTGGCTGCGCCATGTGCGCGACGTGGCGGACCGCCACCAGCGCCTGCTGCAGGTGGCGCCCGCCGAGCGCCGGCTGGACGTGCTGTGCGAGCTCAACGTCATCGAGCAGGTGCGGCACGTTGCGCAGTCCACGGTCATCCAGGACGCCTGGGCGCGCGGCCAGCCCGTCATGCTGCACGGCTGGGTGTACGGCCTCAAGGACGGCCTGCTGCAGGACCTGCGCGTGTCCATGCGCGGCGCCGACGAGGTGGAAGCCGCTCATCGCGCCGCCTGCGAGGGGGTCGCGCAACGCCACGGGCTCGTTCTGTCATGATGGCGCGGTGTCCACCGCCGTAGGAAAGACCGCATGCTGCCGCGCCGACTCGACTCCTCGCTCGCCTACGACATCGCCCGCGCGATGATCGATGGCTTCAACCGCCACTACCGGCTCTTTCGCACCGAGTCGGCCCGCGCCAAGCACCGCTTCGAGACCGCGGACTGGGTGGGCCAGCAGCGGGCGCAGCGCGAGCGCATCGAGTTCTACGACCTGCGCGTCAAGGAGTGCGTCACGCGCCTGGAGCGGGAGTTCCACGCCTCGCAGCAGCCGATGGAGGTGTGGCAGCAGGTCAAGCTGCTCTACATCGGCATGCTGGTGGATCACCGCCAGCCGGAGCTGGCCGAGACCTTCTTCAACTCGGTCACGACCAAGATCCTGCACCGCAGCTATTTCCAGAACGATTTCATCTTCGTGCGGCCGGCCATCAGCACCGAGTACATCGAGCCGGAAGACCCCAAATCGCACACCACCTACCGCTGCTACTACCCCAAGTCGGTCGATGAACTGCCCGCCACCCTGACCCGCCTGATCGAGGACTTTGGCCTGCGCGTCCCGTTCGAGGACCTGGCGCGCGACGTGGGCGACGTGCTGGCGGCGCTGCTGCCGCTGTTCGACCATGGCCGCCTGCGGGCCAACTTCCAGATTCAGGTGCTGGACAGCCTGTTCTACCGCAACAAAGGGGCGTACGCGGTGGGCAAGCTGATCAACGGCTTTCAGGAGGTGCCCTTTGCCCTGCCCATCCTGCACGGGGCGGCCGGTCGGCTCGTCATCGACGCGCTGCTGCACGGCGAGGACGACCTGCTGATGATCTTCAGCTTCGCGCGGGCCTACTTCATGGTGGACATGGAGGTGCCCAGCGCCTACGTGCAGTTCCTGCGCAGCATGATGCCGCGCAAACCCCGCGCGGAGTTCTACAACGCGCTGGGCCTGGCCAAGCAGGGCAAGACGCTTTTCTACCGCGACTTCCTCTACCACCTGCGGCACAGCACCGACCAGTTCCGCATCGCCCCCGGCATCAAGGGCATGGTCATGCTGGTGTTCGACCTGCCGAGCTTTCCGTTCGTGTTCAAGGTCATCAAGGACTACTTCCCGCCGCAAAAGGACACGACGCGCGAGCAGATCCGCGGCAAATACCAGCTCGTCAAACAGCACGACCGCGTCGGCCGCATGGCCGATACGCTGGAGTTCAGCGGCGTGGGCTTCCCCCGCGAGCGGTTCACCGACGAGCTGATCGAGGAAATCCAGAAGTTCGCGCCCAGCCAGATCGAGATCGGCGACCGCAACGGCGACGGCAACGTCGAGGTCTTCCTCAAGCACGTCTACATCGAGCGGCGCATGATCCCGCTCAACATCTACCTGCAGGAGTGCTTCGACACCCTGAGCAAGGATCCGGGCAATGCAACGGCCCGCCAGCAGCTCGAGCATGCCGTCATCGAGTACGGCAACGCGATCAAGGACCTGGTGGCGGCCAACATCTTCCCCGGCGACATGCTGTGGAAGAACTTTGGCATCACGCGCCACGGCAAGGTGGTGTTCTACGACTACGACGAGATCGAGTACATCACCGACTGCAACTTCCGCCGCGTGCCGCCGCCGCGCGACGAGGACGACGAGATGAGCGGCGAGGTCTGGTATTCGGTGGGGCCGCACGACGTCTTCCCCGAGACCTTTGGCCCCTTCCTGCTGGGCAACCCGATGGTGCGCGAAATCTTCATGCGCCACCATGGCGACTTGCTGGATGTGGCCTTCTGGCAGGGCCACAAGGAGCGCATCCTGGCCGGCCACGTCCACGACGTTTTCCCCTACGAGCGCGAGCGGCGTTTCTGCGCGCAGCGCGCCGTGCCCCTTTCCCCCACGGCCGAGGCCGCGAATGCGCCGGCCGCCACCTCCACCCTCCATCCGACAGGAGCCACAGCATGAGCCAAGCCGATCCGATCGTCATCGTCGGTGCCGCGCGCACCCCCATGGGCAGCTTCCAGGGCGACTTTTCCGCGCTGGCCGCGCACGACTTGGGCGCCGCCGCCATCCGCGCCGCCGTGGAGCGCGCGGGCATCCAGCCCGATGCGGTGGACGAGGTGCTGATGGGCAACTGCCTGATGGCCGGCCAGGGGCAGGCCCCGGCGCGGCAGGCGGCGCTCAAGGCCGGCCTGCCCAAGAGCGCGGGCGCGGTGACGCTGTCCAAGATGTGCGGCTCGGGCATGCGCGCGGCGATGTTTGCCCACGACATGCTCGCGGCGGGCACGGCGGACGTCATGGTCGCCGGCGGCATGGAAAGCATGACCAACGCGCCGTACCTGCTGCTCAAGGGCCGCGGCGGCTACCGCATGGGGCACGACCGCGTCTTCGACCACATGATGCTCGACGGCCTGGAGGACGCCTACGAGCCCGGCCGCAGCATGGGCACCTTCGGCGAGGACTGCGCCGCCAAGTACCAGTTCACCCGCGAGCAGCAGGATGCGTTTGCCACCGCCTCGGTGACACGGGCCCAGAAAGCCGTGGCCGACGGCAGCTTCGCGGCCGAGATCACCCCCGTCACCGTCAAGGAGCGCGCCGGCGAGCGCGTCGTTGCCAGCGACGAGGGCCCGGGCAAGATCAAGCTCGACAAGATCCCGCAGCTCAAGCCCGCGTTCAAAAAGGACGGCACCATCACGGCCGCCTCCAGCTCGTCGATCAACGACGGTGCGGCGGCCCTGGTGCTGATGCGCGCCTCCACCGCCGAGCGGCTGGGCTGCACGCCGCTGGCGCGCATCGTCGGCCACGCCACCCATGCGCAGGAGCCCAACTGGTTCACCACCGCGCCGGTCGGCGCCACGCGCAAGCTGCTCGCCAAGACGGGCTGGCAAGTGTCCGACGTGCAGCTGTGGGAGGTCAACGAGGCCTTTGCCGTCGTGCCGATGGCGCTGATGGCCGAGCTGGGCGTCTCCCACGACATCGTCAACGTGCACGGCGGCGCCTGCGCACTGGGGCACCCGATCGGCGCCAGCGGCGCGCGCATCATGGTGACGCTGATGTATGCGCTCAAGGCGCGCGGCCTCAAGCGCGGCGTGGCCACGCTGTGCATCGGCGGCGGCGAGGGCACCGCCATCGCGCTGGAGATGCTCTGATGCGCGCGGCGGCGCGGCGCCGAGGCTCAGCCCAGCAGGGCCGACAGCGGGCCGCGCCAGCCGATGCTGGTCAGTTCCGCTTCGGCCTGTATCCCTTCGACGACGTGGTGCTCGAAGCGCCCCTCGGCGTTGCGGCGGAATACCTCCAGCCGCAGGCGCGCGGGGTCGAGCAGCGCGTACTCGCGAACGCTGGGCAGGCGCTGCAGGCTGAGGAATTTTTCCCCGCGGTCGTACGCGGCCGTGGAGGGCGACAGCACCTCCAGCACCAGGACGGGTGCGCGCAGCGCCGTGGCGTCCGGGTCGTCCAGATCCTGCGGGTCGCAGGTGACGACCACATCGGGGTAGAACCAGTGCTGCGCCGCGTCCACCGCCACCCGCACGTCGCTGACGAACACCTGGCAAGGCGTATCCTGCAGATGCCGCTGCAGCGTCATCGCCGTGGCCAGCGTGGCGCGGTTGTGTCGCAGCGAGCCGCCCGTCATCGCATACACCTCGCCGCGCCAGAAGTCGTGACGCACCGTTTGCGTACTTTCCCAACGCAGGTATTCCTCGAGGCTCTGGCGGGCGGAGGCGGCTCGACCCATGGGGGCTCCTTTGGGCGGGGGACGGATAGAAAGCCTATCGTAGTGGATCGGCAAGGCGGGTGCCAGCCCACGGCACCGCAGCCGACGATGGCCCCCTTGCGCGTCCGCCCGCAGGGATGGGCCTTTGATCGAGACGAGGACATCCAACGATGCTGTTGACCGACGACCAACACATGATTCGCGACGCGGTGCGCGCCTATGCCCGCGAGCAGCTTTGGCCCCATGCCGCGCGCTGGGATCTGGAGCACACCTTCCCGCGCGAGGCGCACCGCGCCCTGGCGGAGCTGGGCTGCTACGGCGTGTGCGTGCCGCCGGAGTACGGCGGCGCCGGGCTGGATTACCTGAGCCTGGCGCTGGTGCTGGAGGAGATCGCCGCCGGCGACGGCGGCACCAGCACCGCCATCAGCGTCAACAACTGCCCGGTGTGTGCGATCCTGCTGCGCTACGGCAGCGAGGCGCAGAAGCGCCGCTGGCTCACCCCCTTGGCGCGCGGCGAGATGCTGGGCGCCTTCTGCCTGACCGAACCGCACGTGGGCTCGGATGCGGCGGCGCTGCGCACCACCGCGCGGCGCGACGGCGACGCCTACGTGCTCGACGGCGTCAAGCAGTTCATCACCAGCGGCAAGAACGGGCAGGTGGCCATCGTCATCGCTGTGACCGACAAGGCCGCCGGCAAGCGGGGCATGAGCGCCTTCCTCGTGCCGACCGACACACCCGGCTATATCGTCGAGCGGCTGGAGGACAAGGTCGGCCAGCACTCCAGCGACACGGCGCAGATCCGCTTCGACGGCTGCCGCATCCCGCTGGAAAACCGCATCGGCGAGGAGGGCGAGGGCTACCGAATCGCCCTGTCGGCGCTGGAGGGCGGGCGCATCGGGATCGCGGCGCAAAGCGTCGGCATGGCGCGCAGCGCGCTGGAGGTGGCGATCGACTACGCCAAGCAGCGCGAAAGCTTCGGCAAGCCGATCTTCGAGCACCAGGCGGTGGGCTTTCGCCTGGCCGAGGCGGCGGCGCGGCTGGAGGCGGCGCGCCAGCTCACCTGGCACGCCGCGGCGCTGCGCGACGCCGGCCAGCCATGCCTGAAGGAGGCGGCCATGGCCAAGCTGATCGCCAGCGAAACGGCCGAGTGGGTCTGCTCGGTGGCGATCCAGACGCTGGGCGGCTACGGCTACGTGCGCGACTTCCCGGTCGAGCGCATCTGGCGCGACGTGCGCGTCTGCCAAATCTACGAGGGCACCAGCGACGTGCAGAAAATCCTGATCCAGCGCGCCCTGTGACGCGCGCCCGCGGCGCTGCTGCCGTCCGCGGGCGCGGCGTATGATAGGCGCGCCATGAACATCATCATCTTCGGCGCCGGGCGGGTGGGGGAGAGCGTGGCCGAGAGCCTGGTGTCCGAGCAAAACGACATCACGGTCATCGACCAGGACCCGGCGCGGGTGCGCGCGCTGGAGGAGCGGCTCGACCTGCGCGGCGTGGTCGGCAATGGCATCCAGCCCTCGGTGCTGGCCGAGGCGGGTGCCAAGGATGCGGACATGGTGATTGCCTGCGCGGCGCTGGACGAATCCAACCTGGTGGTGTGCAAGGTGGCGCACGACGTGTTCCAGGTGCCGACGACCATCGCCCGGCTGCGCTCGCCGGAGTTCGAGGAGGGCAGCCCCCTGCTGGACAAGGCCGGCTTTGCGGTGGACCATGTGATCTGCCCGGAAGAGTCGGTGATGCGCTATATCCACCAGCTCATCGACTACCCCGAGGCGCTGCAGGTGGTGGAGTTTGCCGAGGGCCGGGTGTGCCTGATCGTCGTGCGCGCGGCGGCCGGTGGGGCGTTGGTGGGCCACACGATCGGGGAGTTTCGCGACCGTTTTCCGCAGGCCGAGATGCGCGTGGTCGCCCTCTACCGGCTGGACGCCGAGGTGGAGGCGACCGCGCAGACCCGCATCCTGCCGGGGGACGAGGTATTCGTCCTGGCCGCCAGCGACCAGATCCGCTGGGTGCTGGCGGCCATCCACAACATCGACCAGCCCGTGCAGCGGGTGATGATCGCCGGCGGGGGCAAGGTCGGGCTGCGGCTGGCCCGCTCCCTGGTCGGGCAGTGCGAGGTCAAGATCATCGAGAGCAACCCCCGGCGCTGCGAGTACCTGGCCAGCCAACTGCCGTCCAGCACGCTGGTGCTGCAGGGCGACAGCGTGGACGAAGCGCTGCTGGAGGAGGAAAACGTCGCCGACATGGACCTCTTCCTCGCGCTGACCAACGACGACGAGGACAACATCATGTCGGCCATGTTGGCCAAGCGGCTGGGCGCGCGCCGGGTGATGGCCTTGATCAATCGCCGCGCCTATGCCGAGATGATGCAGGGCAGCGCCATCGACATCGCGGTGTCGCCCGCGCAGACGGTGATCGGCGAGCTGCTGGCACACGTGCGCCGCGGCGACGTGGTGGCGGTGCACAGCCTGCGCCGCGGCGCCGCCGAGGCGCTGGAGGGCGTGGCGCGCGGCGACGTCAAGACCTCGCGGCTGGTCGGCCGGCGGGTGGAGGAAATCCGCCTGCCCAAGGGCGCGCGCATCGGCGCCATCGTGCGCGGCGAGGGGCGCGACGCCGAGGTGCTGATGCCGCACCACGACACGCTGATCCGCGCCGACGACCACATCGTCATCTTCATCCCCCACAAGCGCCTGGTGCGCGAGGTGGAAAAGCTCTTCCAGGTCGGGGCGACCTTCTTCGGCTGACACCCGCGGCCCGCACCCGCCATCCGCACGCATGCAATCCCTCGGCCCCGCGCTCTACGTCTTTTCGCATGTGCTGATGGCCTTTTCCGTGGCCTTCGGGGTACCGATGGCGTGGGCCTGGTTCCACGACGACCTGACGCACGAGCTGCAGTGGGCCGCGTGCGCGGGGCTGACCCTGGCCAGCGGCGCGGTTCTGTGGCTGATCACGCGCTCGCGCCGGCGCGAGCTGATGCCGCGCGACGGCTTTTTGCTGGTCAATCTGGTGTGGCTGGTGCTGCCGGCGTACTCCGCCGTGCCGCTGATGCTGATGGTGCCCGGCATCACCTGGCACCACGCCTACTTCGAGGCCATGAGCGCGCTGACCGCCACCGGCGCCACGGCGCTGTCCGGGCTGGAGCGCTTGCCGGTGTCCATCAACATTTGGCGCTGCTTTTTGCAGTACGTGGGCGGCCTGGGCGTGATGCTGCTGGTGGTGGCGGTGCTGCCCATGCTGGGCCTGGGGGGCATGCAGCTCTACAAGGCCGAGACGCCCGGCCCCATGAAGGATGCCCGCCTGACCCCCCGCATCGCCGAGACCGCGCGCGGGCTGTGGGGGGTGTACTTCGGCTTTTCGGTGCTGTGCCTGCTGGCCTACCGCTGGGCCGGCATGGGCTGGGCCGACGCCTTCATGCACATGTGCTCGACCATGGGCTTGGCGGGGTTTTCGTCCTACGACGCCAGCATCGGCCACTTCCAGTCCGCAGCGGTGGAGTGGGTGGCCGTGGTGTTCATGGCGCTGGCGGGCATCAGCTTTCTGCGTTACTTCATGGTCCTGCGCGGGATGACGCTGCGCCCGCTGTGGAACGACCACGAAATCCGCACCTACGCCATCGTGCTGGCAGCCTCCATCGCGCTGGTGACGCTGATGCTGCTGGCCGAAGGGGTGTACGCCGACGGGCCGACGGCCGTGCGGCAGGCGGCCTTCCATGTGCTGTCGCTGGCCACGACCACCGGCTACGCCACGACGGACTATATGCAGTGGCCGGTGTTCATCCCCGTGTTCCTGTTGTTTTTGGGGACCTTCGTGTCGTGCGCCGGGTCCACCGGCGGCGGGATCAAGATGGTGCGCATGGTGCTGCTGGTCAAGCAGGCGCGGCGCGAGCTGGTGCGCATCATCCACCCGCATGTGGTCAATCCGGTCACGCTGGGGGGGCAGGCCGTGCCGGCGCAGGTGATGGCGGCGGTGCTGGGCTTCATGCTCTTCTACGGTGCCGCAACCATGGGGCTGACGTTTTTGCTGCTGCTGTCGGGGCTGGATCTGGTGACGGCCTTCTCGGCCGTGGTGGCGACGGTCAACAACATCGGCCCCGGCCTGGGCGAGGTCGGCCCCGCCGGCAACTACGGCGGGTTGTCGCCGTTTCAGTTGTGGGTGCTGAGCTTTGCGATGCTGCTCGGGCGGCTGGAGCTGCTGAGCGTGCTGGTGCTGTTCACGCGGGCGTTTTGGCGGCGGTGAGGGGATCAGTGCCCGCCCAGCATCCAACCGCCCGCCGCGTACACCCCCACCAGCGCCCACACCGGCACCCGGCCGCTGCGCAGCAGCGCCAGGGCGGCGGCTGCGGCCACGGCCGTCGCGACCCCATGGATGGCGGCGTGGGCCGCGTGGGCGAGGGCGGCAGCCAGCAGCCCGGCCACGCCCGCGTGCACGCCCTCCAGCATGGGCCGCAGCCGCGGAGACTGGCACCAACGGGTCCAGCCGGGCAGGGTGCCGGCGAGCACCAGAAAAGCCGGGGCGTAGATGGCCAGCAGGGCCACGGTGGCGCCGGTCCAGCCGCCCAGGGGTGGCGTCAGGGCGGCGCCCACATAGCTGGCGATGGTCAGCATGGGTCCCGGCATGGCTTGTACCGCGCCATAGCCGGCCAGAAAGGTCTCTGCGCCGATCCAGCCAGGGCCCACCACTTCCGCCTGGATCAGCGGCAGCACCACATGACCCCCGCCGAAGATGAGCGCCCCGATGCGGTAGAACGCATCAGCCACGGGCCACCACCCGCCAGGGGCCCAAGCCGCCAGCATGGGCAGAACGGCCAGGCCCGCGCCGAACAGGCCCAGCCAGACGGCGCCCGCCCGGCGCCCGATGTCCACGGCCAAGGGGCTGGCAGGGGGTGCCCATCCCTGGCGGAAGGCCCACGCGCCAAAGCCGGCGCTGAGGGCGATCAGCACCGGCTGGGCCCAGGCGCTGGGCCACACCCAGGCGGCAACGCCCACGGTCGCGGCCCAGGCCAACCGCCGGCCGCCGGGGGCGTAGCTGCGTGCCATGCCCCAAACGGCATGGGCCACCACGGCGACGGCGGCCAGCATCAGGCCCTGCAGCAGGCCCGGGGGCACGCGCGCGCCGGGGGCTGGGCCCGCCAGCCACAGGGCCAGCGCCGCCATCGCGACGGCCGAGGGCAGCGTGAAGCCGATCCACGCCGCCAGCGCCCCGGCGTAGCCCTGCCGCAGCAGCCCCAGCGCCATGCCCACCTGGCTGCTGGCGGGCCCGGGCAGCACCTGACACAGCGCGACCAGATCACCGTAGGCCCGGGCATCCAGCCAGCCGCGGCGCTGCACGAATTCGCGCCGGAAGACCTCCAGGTGCGCCACCGGCCCGCCAAAGCTGGTCAGGCCC
Organism: Tepidimonas fonticaldi; assembly: GCF_007556755.1. Taxonomy (GTDB): domain Bacteria; phylum Pseudomonadota; class Gammaproteobacteria; order Burkholderiales; family Burkholderiaceae_C; genus Tepidimonas; species Tepidimonas fonticaldi. Next base: position 63,890 of record NZ_VJOO01000009.1, read on the forward strand.
AGTCGCAGGAAGATCAGCGCGATGGCAAAGCACTCGCGTGCGGACTCGCGTCGGGACATGCGTGGATCATGCCCGATCGGCAGGTGATCGCTATGCCAGGCGGTTGGCGGGCCTTTCGCCGTCGCCTGACACGCCATCGGTCTCGTTGCGCCCCCCGCCCGCCCCGCGGCGAAACGCAGTCGGCGTCTGCCCCGTCCAGGCCTTGAAGGCGCGCACGAAGCTCTTTTCGTTGTCGAAGCCCACTTGGGCGGCGATGCGCTTGACCGGCCAGCGCGTGCGCAGTAGGTGTTCGGCGGCCAGATCGCGGCGGACCTGGTCCTTGAGGCCCTGCACGCTGGTGCCGGCGTCGTGCAACTGGCGCTGCAGCGTGCGCACCGAGACGTGCAGCGCGTCGGCCAGGCGCTCGGCGCTGGCGGTGTCCGGGTGGGTGCGCAGCCACGTGCGGGCCCGCTCGACCAGCAGACGGTCGCGGCGGTCGGGGTGCACCATCAGCGCCACGGCGCGTTGCAGCATGGTGCGCAGGGCGGCCTCGTCGCGGCGCAGGGGCTGATCCAAATAAGCGGCATCGAAGGTGACGGCCGTCTGTGCCGCGTCGAAGCGCACGCGCGCGCGGGGGAACAGCACGGCGTAGGCGTCGGCGTGCGGTGGCGCGGGGTAGGCAAAGGCGGCCTCGCGCAGCCCGATGCGCGAATCGATGAACCAGGCCGACAGGCCCAGCGCATTGCGCAGCAGCGAGACATGGGCGAATTCGCGCATCTGGGCGCCCTGGGCCGCGTCGGGCACGTTCGCGCCCGGAGGGCGTTGTTCGATCAGCCGCAGTGTGGCGGTGTCGCCGCTGCGCTCCAGCACCCAGGCGATGTCGTCGGTCAGCAGCCGGTGGTGGCGGCACCAGCGGGCCAGCGCCAGCCCCAGGTGGGGCGCGGTCAGCGAGGCGCGCGCCAGCATCCCGTAGCTGCCCCAGGGCAGCCGGCGCGAGAACCAGCCCAGCGCTTCGTCGTCCAGCTCGCGCATGGCATGGGCGCTCATGCGTTCGAAGGGCAGGGCGGACACCCGGGCGGGCCACTGGCCGCGCGCATCTGGCGCAATCTGCGCCTTTTCCAGCGCGCCGGACGGATCCATCCCACGCAGGGCATAGGCCGTCATGATGCAATGGACGAACGCGAACGGCGTGCGCGCAGGGGGCGGGTGGAGACGGGCGGTCATGGCGGCGGCGGGTCGGCGATCGCGTGGCGTATTTTGTGGCTTTTGTGGCGCCATGCGTGGCGGGCTGCGGGGTATTCTGTGCGCTCGGCCATGCGCCGAGCTGGGGCATGGCCAGGATGTTTGCGAGGAGACAGCCAGCATGGCGACCTACACCGAAAGCTACGCCCGTGGCGACACGGCGCAGCCCCTGATCGAGCAGACCATCGGCGCCTATTTCGATGCGATGGTCGAGCGCTTTCCCGACCGCGAGGCGCTGGTGGTGGTGCACCAGCAGCGCCGCTACACCTACCGCCAGTTGCAGGCCGAGAGCAACCGCCTGGCCAGCGCCCTGCTGCGGCTGGGGCTGCGGCCCGGCGACCGCATCGGCATCTGGTCGCACAACAACGCCGAATGGGTGTTGATGCAGCTGGCCACGGCCAAGGCGGGCCTGGTGCTGGTCAACATCAACCCGGCCTACCGTGTGGCGGAGGTCGAGTACGCGCTCAACAAGGTGGGCTGCCGCGCGCTGGTGACCATGCCCCGGTTCAAGACCAGCGACTACATTGGCATGCTGCGCGAGCTGGCGCCCGAGCTGGCGCAGGCCGCACCGGGCGCGTTGCGCGCCGCGCGGTTGCCGCAGCTGGAGCACGTGATCTGGATCGACGTCGAGGGCCAGGGGGCGGACGAGCCGGGGCTGCGGCGGTTTTCCGACCTGATGAAGATGGGCGATCCCGCGGATGCGCAGCTCGCGTCGGTGGCGCGTCTGCTGACCGCGCACGACCCGATCAACATCCAGTTCACCAGCGGGACCACGGGCTTCCCCAAAGGGGCGACGCTGACGCACCGCAACATCCTGAACAACGGGTATTTCATCGGCGAGGCCATGAAGCTCACCGAGGCGGACCGGCTGTGCATCCCCGTACCGCTGTACCACTGCTTCGGCATGGTGCTGGGCAATCTGGCCTGCCTCACCCACGGCGCCTGCATCGTGTATCCGAACGACGCCTTCGAGCCGCTGTCGGTGTTGCAAACCGTCGAGCAGGAGCGATGCACCGGGCTGCACGGCGTGCCCACCATGTTCATCGCCGAGCTGGACCATCCGCGCTTCCGGGAGTTCGATTTGTCCACGCTGCGCACCGGCATCATGGCCGGCTCGCCGTGCCCGATCGAGGTCATGAAGCGCGTGCAGTCCGAGATGCACATGCAGGAGGTCACCATCGCCTACGGCATGACCGAGACCAGCCCCGTGAGCTGCCAGAGCCGCACCGACACGCCGCTGGACAAGCGCGTGTCCACCGTGGGCCAGGTGCAGCCGCATCTGGAGGTCAAGATCATCGACCCCGAAAGCGGCCGCATCGTGAAGGTGGGCGAGCGCGGCGAGCTGTGCACCCGCGGCTATTCGGTGATGCAGGGCTACTGGGGCGATCCGGCCCGCACGGCCGAGGCCATCGACGCCGAGGGCTGGATGCACACCGGTGACCTGGCCACCATGGACGAGGAGGGCTACGTCAACATCGTCGGCCGGATCAAGGACATGGTCATCCGCGGTGGCGAGAATGTCTATCCGCGCGAGATCGAGGAATTCCTCTACCGCCACCCCAAGGTGCAGGATGTGCAGGTGGTCGGCGTGCCCGACCCGAAGTACGGCGAGGAGCTGTGCGCCTGGATCGTCACCAAGCCCGGCCAGACGCTGACGGACGAGGAGGTGCGCGCCTTCTGCAAGGGACAGATTGCCCACTACAAGATTCCGCGCTATATCAAGTTCGTCGATGCCTTCCCCATGACCGTGACCGGCAAGATCCAGAAGTTCAAGATTCGCGAGGCGATGAAGGAAGAGCTGGGCCTGACCGAAGCCAAGACCGCCTGACCCCCGAAGCGCCATGACCACACTCGAAACCAAGCTCAACGCGCGATCCGCCGAGTTCCAGGCCAATGCGGCCGCCATGCGCGCGCTGGTCGATGACCTGCACGCCCGCATCGCCCTGGTGGCGCAGGGCGGCGGCGAGGCCGCCCGCGCCAAGCACACCGCGCGCGGCAAGCTGCTGCCGCGCGAGCGGGTCGAAATGCTGCTCGACCTCGGCACGCCGTTTCTGGAAATCGCCCCGCTGGCGGCGCTGGACATGTACCAGAACGACGCCCCGGCAGCCGGGCTGATCGCGGGCATCGGCCGCGTGTCGGGCGTGGAGTGCGTCATCGTCTGCAACGACGCCACCGTCAAGGGCGGCACCTATTACCCGATGACGGTGAAGAAACACCTGCGTGCGCAGGAAATCGCGCAGCAAAACCGCTTGCCCTGTGTGTACCTGGTGGACTCGGGGGGCGCCAACCTGCCCAACCAGGACGAGGTGTTCCCGGACCGCGACCACTTCGGGCGCATCTTCTACAACCAGGCCAACATGAGCGCGCAGGGCATCGCGCAGATCGCGGTGGTGATGGGCTCGTGCACGGCGGGCGGGGCCTACGTGCCGGCGATGAGCGACGAGACGATCATCGTCAAGAACCAGGGCACGATCTTCCTGGGCGGCCCGCCGCTGGTGAAGGCCGCCACCGGCGAGGTCGTCAGCGCCGAGGATCTGGGCGGCGGCGACGTGCACACGCGCCTGTCGGGCGTGGCCGACCACCTGGCCGAGAACGACCTGCACGCGCTGGCGCTGGCGCGCGAGGCGGTGGCGCGGCTGAACCGCCGCAAGGACTGGCCGGTGGCGCGCCGCGAGCCGCGCGCGCCGCTGTACCCGGCCGAGGAGCTCTACGGCGTCATCCCGACCGATGCGCGCAAGCCGTTCGACGTGCGCGAGATCATCGCGCGCCTCGTGGACGGCTCGGAGTTCCACGAGTTCAAGGCCCGCTACGGCACGACGCTGGTGTGCGGCTTTGCGCACCTCGAAGGCATGCCGGTGGGCATCGTCGCCAACAACGGCATCCTGTTTGCCGAAAGCGCCGACAAGGGCGCGCACTTCATCGAACTGTGCTGCCAGCGCAAGGTGCCGCTGGTGTTCCTGCAGAACATCACCGGCTTCATGGTCGGCCGCAAGTACGAGAACGCCGGCATCGCGCGTGCGGGCGCCAAGATGGTGACGGCGGTGGCGTGCGCGCAGGTGCCCAAGTTCACCGTCATCATCGGCGGCAGCTTCGGCGCTGGCAACTACGGCATGTGCGGGCGCGCGTACTCGCCGCGCTTCCTCTGGATGTGGCCCAACGCCCGCATCAGCGTGATGGGCGGCGAGCAGGCGGCCTCGGTGCTGGCCACCGTCAAGCGCGACGGCATCGAAGCCAAGGGCGGCACCTGGAGCGCCGAGGAGGAGGAGGCGTTCAAGGCCCCGATCCGCGCGCAGTACGAGCGCCAGGGGCACCCCTACTACGCCACGGCGCGGCTGTGGGACGACGGCGTCATCGACCCGGCGGACACGCGCCGCGTGCTGGCGCTGGGGCTGTCGGCGGCACTCAATGCGCCGATTCCGGACACTCGCTTCGGCGTCTTCCGCATGTGAGCAAGGGGGCGACCATGGGGAACCTGACCGTTGCCGTGACTGGCCACCGTGCCACCGTCACCCTCACGCGCGCCGAGCTGCGCAATGCCTTCAACGACGAGGTGATCGCCGAGCTGACCGCGGCATTTGCCGAACTGGGCGCGCGCGACGATGTGCGCGCCATCGTGCTGGCCGCCGAGGGGCCGGCGTTTTGCGCCGGGGCGGACCTGAACTGGATGCGCCGCATGGCCGACTACAGCCGCGACGAAAACCTGGCCGATGCCGGCCGGCTGGCGGCGATGCTGCGCACGATCCACGAATGTCCCAAGCCCACGGTAGCCCGGGTGCAGGGCGATGTGTACGCCGGCGGCATGGGGCTGGTGGCGGCGTGCGACGTGGCGGTCGCGGTGGAGAGCGCGGGCTTTTGCCTCAGCGAGGTCAAGCTCGGGTTGATTCCCGCCACCATCGGGCCGTATGTGGTGCGCGCCATGGGCGCGCGCGCGGCGCACCGGTATTTTCTGACGGCTGAGCGCTTCGACGCGGCCGAGGCGCTGCGCATCGGCTTCGTGCACGAGGTGGTGCCGGCCGACGCGCTGGACGCCCGGGTGGACGCCATCGTGCAGGCCCTGTGCAGCGCCGGACCGGCGGCTGTGGCCGCCGCCAAGCGGTTGGTGCGCGACGTCGCCGGGGCCCTGCTGGACGATGCCCTGGTGGCCCGCACGGTCGAGGCCATCGCCGACATCCGCGCCAGCGCCGAAGGGCGCGAGGGTGTCCAGTCCTTCCTGCACAAGCGCAAGCCCCAGTGGCTGGCGTGACGGAGTCGACCCCATGTTCCACAAAATTCTGATCGCCAACCGCGGAGAGATCGCCTGCCGCGTGGCCGCCACGGCGCGCCGGCTGGGCATCCGCACCGTCGCCGTGTACTCCGAGGCCGATGCGCAGGCGCGTCACGTCGCCGCCTGCGACGAGGCGGTGTGCGTCGGCGGCGCCGCGCCCAAGGACAGCTATCTGCGCTGGGAGCGCATCATCGAGGCCGCGCGGGCCACCGGCGCCCAGGCCATCCACCCGGGCTACGGCTTCCTGAGCGAAAACGAGGGCTTTGCGCAAGCCTGCGCGGACGCGGGGCTGGTGTTCATCGGCCCGCCGCCGTCGGCCATCGCCGCCATGGGTCTAAAGGCGGAGTCCAAGCGCCTGATGGAAACCGCCGGCGTGCCGCTGGTGCCCGGCTACCACGGCGCCGATCAGGATCCGCGCCTGCTCAAGGCCGAGGCCGACCGCATCGGCTACCCGGTGTTGATCAAGGCCAGCGCGGGCGGCGGCGGCAAGGGCATGCGGCTGGTGGAGGCGCCCGAGGCCTTCGACGACGCCCTGGCCTCGTGCCAGCGCGAGGCGCTCAACAGCTTTGGCGACGCGGCGGTGCTCATCGAAAAATATGTGCAGCGCCCGCGCCACATCGAGATCCAGGTGTTTGCCGATGCGCACGGCAACGCGGTCTACCTGTTCGAGCGCGATTGCTCGGTGCAGCGCCGCCACCAGAAGGTGCTGGAGGAGGCCCCCGCCCCCGGCATGCCGCCGGAGCTGCGCGAGCGCATGGGGCTGGCCGCCGTGGCGGCCGCGCGCGCGGTCGGCTATGTGGGCGCGGGGACGGTGGAGTTCATCGTCGAGCAGCCACAGGGGTACGACCACCCCGAGGCGATGCGCTTTTACTTCATGGAGATGAACACCCGGCTGCAGGTCGAGCATCCGGTGACCGAAGCCATCACCGGGCTGGATCTGGTCGAGTGGCAGTTGCGCGTGGCGGCGGGCGAGCCGCTGCCCCTGGCCCAGCGCGACCTGCGCCTGCAGGGCCACGCGATCGAGGCGCGCATCTGCGCCGAGAACCCGGACAACCAGTTTCTGCCTGCCACGGGCCGACTGAGCGTGTACCGCAAGCCGGCGTGCAGCGCCTTTGCCGTGTCGGATGTGCGCATCGACGACGGCGTGGGCGAGGGCGACACCATCAGCCCGCACTACGACTCCATGATCGCCAAGCTGATCGTGCGCGGCGACACGCGCGAGCAGGCGCTGGCGCGGCTGGACCAGGCGCTGGCGCAGTTGCACATCGTCGGCGTGGCCAACAATGTGGCGTTTTTGCGCCATGTGGTGCGCAGCCCATCGTTCGCGCAGGCGCGGCTGGACACGGCGCTCATCGCGCGCGAGTCCGCCGTCCTCTTTGGCCAGCAGCCGGTTTCGTTGACGGCGGCGGTGGCGATCGCGGTCGCCCACACCCTGACCACCGAGGCGCAGGCCGCCCAGGAGGCGAGTGCCGAGGGGCACGACCCCTGGCGCGCGCGCGACGGCTTTGCCAGCCATGGCGAGCGCAGCCGGCGCTTCGCCTTCCAGTGGGGAGAGGACACCGTGCCGGCCCGCCTGACCTGGCGCCGCGACGGCTCCCGCTGGCTGGTGGTGGGCGAGGGCGAAGCCGCCACCGCCGGCGCGCTGGCGTGGCGCGACGCGCCCGGGGGCGGCTGGGCGCTGGGGGTATCGTTTGCCGGCGAGGACTGGCGCGCCACCGTCTACGCCCAGGGGGAACGGCTGCATCTGTTCACCCCGCAGGGGTCGGCCGCCATCGTCGAGGTGGACCTGCTGGCCCACGCCGGTGACGCGGCGGCCGAGGGCGGGCGGCTCACCGCGCCCATGCCGGGCAAGGTCGTCGCCTTCCTGGTGCAGGCTGGCGATGCGGTCAAGAAGGGGCAGCCGCTGGCCGTGCTGGAAGCGATGAAGATGGAGCACACCATCGCCGCCCCGGCCGACGGCACCGTCGCCGAGCTGCTGTATGCGCCCGGCGATCAGGTGGCCGACGGGGCCGAGCTGCTGCGTCTGGGCGGCGCCTGACCCGGCGCTTGACCCAGTGCGACAGCGCGCCCCTGCCGAGTGCGCTAGGCTTGCGGGCCATGCACCTGACGTTTTGCTGCACCGATACCAAGGCCGAGCCCTGGCTGGCCGGCCTGCGCGCCGCGCTGCCCGGCGCCGCCGTCAGCGAGTGGACGCCGGGGGCGCCCCCGGCGGACTATGCGGTCGTCTGGGCGCCGCCGCAGCGCTTCATCGACGAGCAGCCGCGCCTGCGCGCCCTGTTCAACATCGGCGCCGGAGTCGATGCCTTGCTGCGCCTGCGCTTGCCCCCGGGGCTGCGCGTGGTGCGGCTGGACGACGCCGGCATGGCGGTGCAAATGGCCGAATACGTCTGCCACGCGGTGATTCGCCAGTTCCGGGAGTTCGACGCCTACGAAGCGGCCCAGCGCGAGGAGCGGTGGGCCTTTCGCAAACCGCAGCGGCGCGCCGACTGGACCGTCGGTTTGCTGGGCCTGGGCGTGCTGGGCACGCGCGTCGCGCAGGCGCTGCAGGGGTTCGAGTTTCCCGTCATCGGCTACAGCCGCAGCCCCAAGGCGCTGCCAGGGGTGATCAGCTTTCATGGCGCGGACGGGCTGGCCCCGTTTCTGGCGCGCAGCCGTGTGCTGGTCAATCTGCTGCCGCTGACGCCCGAGACGCGCGGGCTGCTCAACCGCCAGACGCTGGCCCAACTGCCGCGCGGGGCGTACCTGATCAACGTCGCGCGCGGGGCCCATGTGGTGGAAGACGACCTCCTCGCGCTGCTGGACAGCGGCCACCTCAGCGGTGCCGCACTGGACGTGTTTGCGACCGAGCCGCTGCCCGCCGGGCACCCGTTTTGGCGGCATCCGCGCATCACCGTCACCCCCCACACGGCCGCGCGCACCCTGCGCGATGAGAGCATCGCCCAGATTGCCGGCAAGATCCTCGCGCTGGAGCGCGGCGAGCCGATCCGCGGCGTCGTCGATCCGGCGCGCGGCTATTGAACGACCCAGAACCCTGCCATGAGTACCGCGAACTACCCCGCCCGTGTCCGCCTGATCGACGTCGGCCCGCGCGACGGCCTGCAAAACGAAAAGCAGCCCGTGCCCGCGGCGGTCAAAATCGAACTCGTGCACCGCCTGCAGGCCGCGGGCCTGTGGGAGATCGAAGTCACCAGTTACGTCAGCCCCAAATGGGTGCCGCAGATGGCCGACAACCACGCCGTCATGGCCGGTATCACCCGCCAGCCGGGCGTGCGCTACTCCGTGCTCACGCCCAACCTCAAGGGCTTCGAGGCGGCGCTGGCCGACCGGCCGGACGAGATCGTGGTGTTCGGTGCGGCCAGCGAGGCGTTCAGCCAGAAGAACATCAACTGCAGCATTGCCGAGAGCATCGAGCGCTTTGCGCCGGTGGTGGAAGCGGCGCGCAAGGCCGGTATTGCCGTGCGCGGCGCCATGAGTTGCACCGTGGGCTGCCCGTACGAGGGCGACATCGCGCCCGAGCGCGTGGGCATGCTGGCCCGGTTGATGAAGGGTATCGGCGTGCAGCGCGTGGACGTGGCCGACACCATCGGCGTGGGCACGCCGCTGAAGGTGCAGCGCGCCATCGAGGCGACGCTGGCCCACTACGACATCGACCACATCAGCGGCCATTTCCACGACACCTATGGCCAGGCGCTGGCCAACACGCTGGCGGCGCTGCAGATGGGGGTGTGGAACTTTCAATCCTCGGTCGCGGGGCTGGGCGGCTGCCCCTACGCCAAAGGCGCGACCGGCAATGTCGCCACCGAGGACGTGGTCTATCTGCTGCACGGCCTGGGCATCGACACGGGCATCGATCTGGAGGCGCTGGCCGACACCGGCGCCTGGATCAGCGAACGGTTGGGGCGTCCGACGGGGTCGCGCGTCGGGCGTGCCCTGCTGGCCAAGCGCGCGTCCGCAGCAGAGAGGTGCTGAGATGTGTGGCGCGCAGGTCAAACCGCTGCCCGAGGGGGTGCGCCGCGTCGCGGCCGCCTTGCATGGCCATGGTGCCGGGCACGAGCCGGTGATGCTGGACGACGCCGCGCGCACGGCGCAACAGGCGGCCGATGCGCTGGGCGTGGCGTTGGGTCAGATCGCCAAGAGCATCATCTTCCGCCGGCTGCCGGACGATGCGGCGGTGCTGGTCATCACCAGCGGCGACCGCCGCGTGGACGAGGCCAAGGTGGCCCCGCTGGTGTGTGCGCCGGGCCAATCGCTGGGGCGGGCGGATGCGGCGTTCGTCAAGGCGGCGACGGGGTTTTCGATCGGCGGGGTGGCGCCGCTGGCGCATGCCCGCCCCCCGGTGACGCTGATCGATGCCGAGCTGTTTCGCTTCGACGTGATCTGGGCCGCGGCGGGGCATCCGCATGCGGTGTTTCGGCTGACCCCGGCGGAGCTGCGGGCATGGACCGGGGCCCCGGTGGCCGATGTCACCGCCCGCTAACATCCGCCCATGACGACGAATCCCCCCGCTCGCCGCCGCCTGTCGCTGGCCGATGCGCTGCGCCGCAGCCCGGCCGGGGCGCCCGTGCCGTCGCCCTGCATCGGCGTCTGCCGCATGGACGAAGCCCGCGGCCTGTGCGCCGGTTGCTGGCGCACGCTAGACGAGATCGCCGCCTGGGGCGGCAGCGACGATGCCACCCGGCGCCGTATTTGGCAGGCGGTGGAGGCGCGGCAGGCGGCCGCGCTCGGCTGAGCGGCGTCAGGCCGCGGCGGCCGGTGCGGGCGACGCGCCATCGGCGGGTTCGGCCAGCGCGGCCCGCCGGTCGCTGCGCTTGGCGCGGTACATGGCGCGGTCGGCGCTGCGCAGCAGGTCCGCCAGTTGCCGCCCGTCGCGGGGGTAGCGCGCGATGCCGATGCTGCCGCCCACCGCCACCTCCACCCCCTGGTTGCGGATGGGCTCGGCCACGGCGAGGGCGAGCCGCTCCCCCAGCGACAGCAGCAGTTGGGCGTCGCGCTGGTCGCGCAGCAGGATCACGAATTCGTCCCCACCCAGGCGGGCGACGGTATCCGTCTCGCGCACCTGCTGCTGCAGCCGCCGCGCGACGGTTTGCAGCACCCGGTCGCCCCATTCGTGCCCGTGGCGGTCGTTGACCGGCTTGAAGCGATCCAGATCGAGCAGCATGAGCGCGTGCTCGCCGTCCCCGCCGAGCAGCGGCTGGGCGGCGCGTGCCAGGCCCGACCGGTTGGCCAGGCCCGTCAGGGGGTCGGTGGCTGCGGCCTCGGCCAGGTCGGCGGCGCGCCGTCCCAGCACGGCCTGCTCCTCCTGCAGGGCTCGAATGCGGCGGCTCAGGGCGATGGCAAAGACGACCAGCTCGGCCACGATGCCGATCTGCAGGCCGTTGGCGAGCACGAACGGCGCGTGGAGCACGCCCTGGTTGACCAGCACCAGCGCGATCACCATGACGAACAGCGCGCCCTGGCCCGCCAGGTACCAGCGCGCCGGCCCCGCGGCCCGCACGGCGTCCAGGGTCAGCGTGCCATCCGGATCCGCCAGCATTTTCACCTGGCCTGTCAGCGGCAGCCCGGACGGCAGCCGCTGCACCAGGACGCCGTCGCCCGCCCAGGCCGACAGGGCAAGCATCCACCCCAGGAGCAGCGTCCCTAACCGCCGCCATGCCATGGCCCACCCCGTCGCCAGGAACGGCGACCGGCGGGGGCATGGGTGCGCAAGCAAGCCGGTGGGCATGGGGACGTTGGCCGACCGGGAGGCCGCCAGGGAGGGAAATTGCGCGATCATGCTCGCAGAGACGGGCGGCGCCGCCGTGTCGTTCCCGTCTTGGCCGGTGCCGCGTCGCCTATCGGGGCTGTCCGAGGGTTTGCGGCATGTAGTAAAGTGCATCAGGCAGACCAAAATTCGGCCGAACCAGCGGCGATTTCAGGAGCAAGAGGTGAATTCAACTGCATTGGCGCAGCGGCCGTCCGACCGGCTGGGCCGTCCGGTCCCCAAGGGCCGCACCCCCACGCCGCAGGCCCGCGCCACGGTGGCCCGGCTGTGCGACGGGCTGGAGCCGCGGCGCGACCTGCTGATCGAGCACCTGCACCGGCTGCAGGACGCCTTGGGCGGCCTGTCGCGCGACGCTCTGGTCGCGCTGGCCGAGCGGCTGCGCCTGAGCCAGGCCGAGGTCTACGAGGTCGCGACGTTCTACCACCACTTCCGCGTTCTGGACGACGGCGCGGTGCCGCCGCGCGTGACGGTGCGCGTCTGCACCAGCCTGCCGTGCGCGCAGGCCGGCGGCGAGGGGCTGCTGGCGCGTGTGCGCGCTGCGCTGGCCGGCGACCCGGGCGTGGCGGTGGAGGCGGTGCCGTGCATTGGGCAGTGCCACGCGGCGCCGGCCGCCTGCGTCGGGCAGCGGCAGGTGGCCCCGGCGCCGGCCGAGGCGGTGATCGAGCTGGCGCGCGCTGGCGAGACCGCGCCGCGCCGCGCCCCGGCGCACGGCGCACCGCCGCAGCCGCACGACTACGCGCAGCTGGAGCGGCTGCTCCGCGGCGAGCTGCGCCCGATCGACGTGCTGCGGGAGCTGGAGGCCAGCGGCCTGCGCGGCCTGGGCGGCGCGGGCTTTCCGGCCTGGCGCAAGTGGGTCACGGTGGCCGGCCAGCCGGGGCCGCGCCACGGCGTCGTCAACGTGGACGAGGGCGAGGTCGGCACCTTCAAGGACTGGCACCTGCTGGCGCACGACCCGCGCCCGGCGCTGGAGGGTCTGCTGATCGCCGCCGCCGTGGTGGGCCTGCGCCACCTGTGGATCTATGTGCGTGACGAATACCCCGACGTGCGCGCCCTGCTGGCGCAGGAGCTGCGGGCCCTGCGCGAGCGGCTGGCCGTCTGGCAGCAGCGCCACCCGCACGCCTTCGGCGACCCGGACGCGCCCCGGGCGGACGGCACGCGCGCGCTGCTGCCGGCGGGCGGGCCGGCGATCGAGCTGCGCCGCGGCGCCGGCGCCTACGTCTGCGGCGAGGAGTCGGCGCTGATCGAGTCGATCGAGGGCAAGCGCGGCCTGCCGCGCCTGCGCCCGCCGATCGTCGCGCAGCGGGGCGTGTTCGGCCGCCCGACGCTGGCGCACAACGTCGAGACGCTGTGGTGGCTGCCGACGCTGCTGCGCGACGGCGGGGCGGCCTGGGCCGCCGGCGGCGTGCGCGGCCGGGCCGGCTGGCGGCGCTACAGCGTCAGCGGCCGCGTGCGCCGGCCCGGCTGCTACCTGCGCCCGGCCGGCACCACGCTGCGCGAGCTGATCGAGGCCGCCGGCGGCATGGCCGACGGCCACGAGCTGTACGCCTTCCTGCCGGGCGGCGCCTCCGGCGGCATCCTGCCGGCGGCGCTGGCCGACGAGCCGCTGGACTTCGACACGCTGGCCGCGCACGGCGCCTTCGTCGGCTCGATGGCGGTGGTGGTGCTGTCGCAGGCCGACCGCGCACGCGACGCCGCGGCGTCGCTGCTGCGCTTCTTCGCGCACGAATCCTGCGGCCAGTGCACGCCGTGCCGCGCCGGCACGGCGCAGGCGGTGGCGCTGCTGCAGGACGAGGTCTGGGGCCGCGAGCGCCTGGCGGACCTGTCGCAGGCGATGCGCGAGGCCTCCATCTGCGGGTTGGGGCAGGCCGCGCCCAACCCGTTCGACAGCGTGTTGCGCTACTTTCCGCATGAGGTGACGCGATGAACGCCCCCGCCGAGGCCGCCGCGATCGAGTTCACGCTGGACGGCCGCGCCGTGACCGCCCGGGCGAGCGAGACGCTGTGGGAGGTGGCGCGCCGCGTCGGCGTCGAGCTGCCGCACCTGTGCCACCGCCCCGGCCTGCCGCCGGCCGGCAACTGCCGCGCCTGCGTCGTCGAGGTGGCGGGCGAGCGCACGCTCGCCGCCTCGTGCTGCCGCGCGCCGCAGCCCGGCATGCAGGTGCGCACCGACAGCGAGCGCGCCGTGCGCGCCCGCCGCACGGTGCTGGAGCTGCTGCTGGCCGATGCGCCGGCCAGCGCCGGGCTCAAGCTGGACAGCGAGCTGGAGCACTGGGCGCGGCGCACCGGCGCGGCCGCCGGCCGCTGGCCGGCGCGCGGGGCGGCGCAGGCGCACGCCGCGCCCGACGCCACCCACCCGGCGTTCACGGTGCGGCTGGACGCCTGCATCCAGTGCACGCGCTGCGTGCGCGCCTGCCGCGACGTGCAGGGCAACGACGTGCTGGGCCTGGCCGGCCGCGGCGGGCAGGCGCGCATCGTCTTCGACCAGGGTGACCGCGTGGCCGACAGCACCTGCGTGGCCTGCGGCGAGTGCGTGCAGGCCTGCCCGACCGGTGCGCTGGCGCCGGCCAACGGCGCCTACGCGCGGCGTGCCGAGCGCGTGGTGCGCTCGGTGTGCCCGTTCTGCGGCGTCGGCTGCGCGGTGGACCTGCACGTGCGCGGCGGCCGCCTGGAGCGCGTCGACGGCGCGCCGGGGCCGGCCAACGATGGCCGGCTGTGCGTCAAGGGCCGCTTCGGCATGGACTACGTGCACCACCCGCAGCGCCTGACCACGCCGCTGATCCGCCGCCCCGACGCGCCGAAGGATCCATCCCTGCTGGCGCCGGGGCCGGACGGCCGCCCCGACCCCGCGGCGCTGTGGGCGCAGTTCCGCCCCGCGACGTGGGAGGAGGCGCTGGACGCCGCCGCCGCCGGGCTGGCGCGCGTGCGCGATGCGGCGCGCGCCCAGGGCCTGCGCGGCCGCGCGGTGCCGGTGGCGGGCTTCGGCTCGGCCAAGGGCAGCAACGAGGAAGCCTACCTGTTCCAGAAGCTGCTGCGCAGCGCGTTCGACACCCACAACGTCGACCACTGCACGCGGCTGTGCCACGCCTCCAGCGTCGCGGCGCTGATGGAGAGCATTGGCAGCGGCGCGGTCAGCAACCCGGTGCGCGACTGCGCGCACGCCGACCTGATTGTCCTGATCGGCGCCAACCCCGCGCAGAACCACCCGGTGGCGGCGAGCTGGATCAAGAACGCGGTGCGCCGCGGCGCGCGGCTGGTGCTGGCCGACCCGCGCCGCACCGAGCTGGCGCGCCACGCCTGGCGCACGCTCGCCTTCAAGCCCGGCACGGACGTGGCGCTGCTCAACGCGCTGCTGCACGTCATCGTCGACGAGGGGCTGGTCGATGAGGCCTTCGTCGCGCAGCGCGTGCACCCGGGCGACCTCGAGGCGCTGCGCGCGCACCTGCAGGCCTTCAGCCCGGAGGCGATGGCGCCGGTGTGCGGCATCGACGCCGCCACGCTGCGCGAGGTGGCGCGCGCCTACGCCACGGCGCCGGCGGCGATGATCTTCTGGGGCATGGGGGTGTCGCAGCACGCCCACGGCACCGACAACGCCCGCGCGCTGATCGCGCTGGCGCTGCTGACCGGCCAGATCGGCCGCCCCGGCACTGGGCTGCACCCGCTGCGCGGCCAGAACAACGTGCAGGGCGCCAGCGACGCCGGGCTGATCCCGATGGTGCTGCCGGACTACCGGCGCGTGGCCGATCCGCTGGCGCGCGCCGCCGCCGAGGCCGCCTGGGGCCTGCCGGCCGGCGCGCTGCCGGACGAGCCGGGCCTGACGGTGGTGGAGATCCTCGACGCCGCGCACGAGGGCCGCATCCGCGCGATGCTGATCCAGGGCGAAAACCCGGCGATGAGCGACCCGGACGTTGCGCACGCGCGCGCCGCGCTGGCGCGGCTGCAGCACCTGGTGGTGATCGACATCTTCCTGACCGAGACTGCGGCGCTGGCCGACGTGGTGCTGCCCGCCACCGCCTGGCCGGAGAAGACCGGCAGCGTCACCAACACCGACCGGCTGGTGCAGCTGGGCCGCCCGGCGCTGGCCCCGCCCGGGCAGGCGCGCGCCGACGCCTGGATCCTGGAGCAGCTGGCGCGCCGGCTGGGGCTGGACTGGGACTATGGCATCGACCCGCTGGGCGGCGCGCCCGAGCCCGACCGCGGCATCGGCCGCGTGTTCGACGAGATGGCCGGCCTGATGCCGGCGCTGGCCGGGCTGACGTGGGCGCGGCTGCTGCGCGTCGGCGCCATCACGCACCCGGTGGTCGGCCCGGATGACCCCGGCCGGCCGATCGTCTTCACCGAGGGCTTCCCGACCGCGGACGGGCGCGCGCGGCTGGTGCCGGCGCGGCTGACAGCACCCGCGGAGCCGCCCGACGCCGACTACCCCTACGTGCTGATCACCGGCCGCCAGCTCGAGCACTGGCACACCGGCGCGATGACGCGGCGCAGCGCCGTGCTGGACGCGCTGGAGCCGGCGCCGCACGTCAGCCTGCATCCCGCGCTGCTGGCGCGGCTGGGCCTGCGCGCCGGCCAGCCGGTGCGCCTGCGCACGCGGCGCGGCAGCGTCACGGTGGCCACGCGCGCCGACGAGGCGGTGCCGGACGGCGCGGCCTTTCTGCCGTTTGCCTACGCCGAGGCGGCGGCCAACCTGCTGACGATCGCGGCGCTGGACCCGGTGGCCAAGATCGCCGAGGTCAAGCACTGCGCGGTGGCGATCGAGCCGGTGGCGGCGGCCGCGACCGTTTGACCCACCGCAAGGAACCGGCGCGCCACCCGCGCCGACCCCAGTCATCCGGTTGCCGTGGCGCCGGGCTGGGCTAAGATGCCGTCACCCTATTGCAGGAGACCGACCGATGTTCAAGAAGATCCTCGTTCCCGTCGATGGCTCGGCGCTGGCGCACGCCGCCGGCGAACTGGCGGCCGATCTCGCCCGCCAGCACGGCGCCCAAGTGGTGGGCGTCTATGTGATCGACCCGTTCCCGTATATCGGCATTGGCGACGCGTCGGCCGTGGGGCTGCAGGCCTATCTGGCCGAGGCGCAGGCCGCGGCGGGCAAGGCGCTGGACGATCTGCGGCAGGTCTGCGCCGCGCGCGGCGTGCCGTTCTCCGGCGACACCATCGAGCGCAACGTCACCTACGAAGGCATTCTGGAGACCGCCGAGGCCGAGGCCTGCGACCTGATCGTCATGGGCTCGCACGGCCGCAAGGGCGTGCAGGCGCTCATCCTGGGCAGCGTCGCGCAGAAGGTGCTCACCCACGCCAAGGTGCCGGTGCTGATCGTCAAGCCCCAGGCCTGATGCCGCCGCCCCGCGCGGTGGGGGGGCCGCGCGGGGTTACGGCGGGGTGCCTAGAATGATCGGCTCCCATTGCCAGCCCCGCACCCCGCCATGTCCGCCCGCCTGCCCGAGACCAGCGATCCGACCCGCGACGACGAGGAGGGCGCGCCCCTGCAGGGCGTCATCCGCATCCGCGGCGCGCGCCAGCACAACCTCAAGCAGATCGATCTGGACATCCGCACGGGCGAGCTCACCGTCGTCACCGGCCCGAGCGGATCGGGCAAGTCCAGCCTGGTCTTCGACACCCTGTTCGCCGAGGGTCAGCGCCGCTACGTCGAAACCTTCTCGGCCTATGCGCGGCAGTTTCTGGACCGCATGGACAAGCCGGCGGTGGACCGCATCGACGGCGTGCCGCCCGCCATCGCCATCGACCAGACCAATCCGGTGCGCTCGTCGCGCTCCACGGTCGGGACGATGACCGAGCTGAACGACCACCTGAAGCTGCTGTTCGCCCGCGCCGGCCAGTTGTTCGACCGCGACACCGCCCTGCCGGTGCGCCACGACACGGTGGAGACCATCGCGGCCGATCTGCACGCGCGGGCCGCCGCCGCTGGCGATCCGCGCCTGGTCGTGACCTTCGCCGTCGAACTGCCCGCCAGCACCCGCGACGAGGAGGTGCAGCAGTGGCTGTCCGCCAGCGGCTACACCCGCGTGCAGGCCGAGCAGACCGTGGGCGAGCGCCGCCGGCTCGACGTGGTGGCGGACCGCTTTCGCATCGGCAGCGCCGATCCGGCACGCGTGGCCGAGGCCGTGGAGACCGCGCTCAAGCGCGGCGGCGGGCGCCTGACCGTGTATGCGCTGGCGGACGGGGCCGAGCCGGCCCTGTGGCGCTACTCCACCGGGCTGCACTGCCCGGAGAGCGACATCCGCTACGCCGACCCGCGGCCATCGCTGTTCTCGTTCAACTCGCCCGCCGGAGCCTGCGAGACCTGCCGCGGCTTCGGCCGCGTCATCGGGGTGGACTGGGGCCTGGTCATCCCGAACGACAAACTCACCCTGCGCGCGGGCGCCATCAAACCCATCCAGACCCCGGCCTACCAGGAATGCCAGGACGACCTGATGCGCCACGCCGAGGCGGCGGGCATTCCGCGCGATACGCCGTGGTACCAGCTCGCCCCGGAGCAGCAGCGCTGGGTGCTGGAGGGGTCGCCGCACTGGACCGGGGACTGGAAGCGCCAGTGGTACGGCATCCGCCGCTTCTTCGACTACCTGGAGAGCAAGGCCTACAAGATGCACATCCGGGTGCTGCTGTCCAAATACCGCAGCTACACCGAGTGCCCGGCGTGCGGCGGCGCGCGCCTCAAGACCGAGAGCCTGCTCTGGCGCATCGGGTCGCGCGCCGATGCGGATGCCGTGCTGCCGCCCGAGCGGCGCTTTCGCCCGCGCGGCGTGGCCTGGAGCGACGCGCAACTGCAGGCACTGCCCGGGCTGTGCCTGCACGACCTGATGGGGCTGCCGATCGAGCGCCTGCGCCGCTTCTTTCAGGGCCTGCAGGCCCGGCTGGACGAACTGCCGGCAGGCGAGCGCCAGGCCCAGGCGCTGTTGTACGACGAGATCACCGCCCGGCTGCGCTACCTGTGCGATGTGGGGCTGGGCTATCTGACGCTGGACCGCCAGAGCCGCACCCTCTCCGGCGGCGAGGTGCAGCGCATCAACCTGACCACGGCGCTGGGCACCTCGCTGGTCAACACCCTGTTCGTGCTGGACGAGCCCTCCATCGGCCTGCATCCGCGCGACATGGCCCGCATCAACCAGGCTATGGCCCGCTTGCGCGACGCCGGCAACACCCTGGTCGTGGTGGAGCACGACCCGGCCGTGATGCTGGCCGCCGACCGCATCCTCGACATGGGCCCCGGCCCCGGCGAGCGCGGCGGCCGCATCGTGTTCGATGGCACGCCGGCGCAACTGCGCGGCGCCGACACGCTCACCGGCCAGTACCTGTCGGGGCGGCGGCAAATCGGCTTTGGCGTCAAGCGCCGGGTCACCGAGTCCACCCCCCGCCTGATCCTGGAAGGCGCGCGCGAGCACAACCTGCGCGCGCTGGACGTGGCTTTTCCGCTGCAGCGGCTGGTGGTGGTGACCGGGGTCAGCGGCTCGGGCAAATCCACCCTGGTGCAGGACATTCTGGCGCCCGCGCTGCTGCGCCACTTCGGCCAGGCCACCGAATCCCCCGGGGCGCACGACCGGCTGCTCGGCGCCGATCACCTGGAGGGTGTGGTCTTCGTGGACCAGTCGCCCATCGGCAAGACGGCGCGCTCCAACCCGGTCAGCTATGTCGGCGCCTGGGACGCCATCCGCACCCTGTTCGCGCAGTCGCCACTGGCGCAGCAGCGCGGCTACACGGCAGCCAAGTTCAGCTTCAACAGCGGCGACGGGCGGTGCCCCACCTGCGGGGGCTCGGGCTTCGAGCACGTGGAGATGCAATTCCTCTCCGACGTGTATCTGCGCTGTCCGGACTGCCAGGGGCGGCGCTACCGCCCCGAGGTGCTGGAGGTGACCATCGAGCGCGCAGGCCGTTGGCTGAGCGTGGCAGACGTGCTGGAGCTGACCGTCACCGAGGCCGCGCACTGCTTTGCCAGCGACCGCGACGTGATGCGCGCGCTGCAGCCGCTGCTGGACGTGGGGCTGGAATACCTGCGGCTGGGCCAGCCGGTACCCACGCTGTCCGGCGGCGAGGCGCAGCGCCTCAAACTGGCCGGCCATCTGGCCGCCGCCGCGGCCGCCGAGCCGCGCCCGCGCCGCGCCCGCACGACGGCCGCCGCGCCCGCGCCGTCGCCCTGGGCGGGCAAGGCGCCGGCGCGGGCGCGCGGGACGCTGTTTTTGTTCGACGAACCCACCACGGGGCTGCACTTCGACGACATCGCCAAGCTGATGCGCGCGCTGCGCAAGCTGCTGGAGGCAGGCCATTCGCTGGTCGTGATCGAGCACAACCTGGACGTCATCCGCGCCGCCGACTGGGTGCTGGACCTGGGGCCGGAGGGCGGCGACGGCGGGGGCACGCTGGTGTTCGCCGGCCCGCCCGAGGAGTTGCGCCACCACCCCACGAGCCACACCGCCCAGGCGCTGCGCGAGTACGCCGAGGCCCTGGGCGAAGCGACCGCCGCCCGCGAGCCGCGCCCGGCACCGCCCGCGCCCGTGTCGCGACCCGCGTCCGCGCCGCCGGCCATCCGCATCGTGCACGCGCGCGAGCACAACTTGCGCGATCTGTCGGTGGACATCCCGCGCGGGCGCTTCACCGTCATCACCGGCGTCAGCGGGTCGGGCAAGTCCACCCTGGCGTTCGACATTCTGTTTAACGAGGGGCAGCGCCGGTACCTGGAAAGCCTCAACGCCTACGCGCGCAGCATCGTGCAGCCGGCCGGCCGGCCCGAGGTGGATGCCGTCTGGGGCATCCCCCCGACGGTGGCGATCGAGCAGCGCCTCTCGCGCGGCGGGCGCAAGTCCACCGTCGGCACGGTGACCGAGGTCTGGCACTACCTGCGCCTGCTCTACGTCAAGCTGGGGGTGCAGCACTGCGTGCACGACGGCGCTCCCGTCCAGCCGCAGACGCCGGACAGCATCCTGGCGCAGCTCATGCAGCGCCACCGGGGGCAGACGCTGGGCATCCTGGCGCCGCTGGTCATCCACCGCAAAGGGGTCTATACGGAGTGGGCCGAATGGGCCGCCCAGCGCGGCCACACCCACCTGCGGGTGGATGGCGAGTTTCTGCCCACGCAAGGGTTTCCGCGCCTGGACCGTTTCAAGGAGCACACGCTGGAGCTGCCCGTGGCCACCGTCCACGTCACGCCCGCGGCCGAGGGCGAGCTGCGCGCAGCGCTGGCGCAGGCCCTGCAGCATGGCAAGGGCGTGGTCCATGTGCTGGCGGGCATCGAGGGTTTGGCCGCGGCGCTGGAGGCCGGCGGCACCGGCCGCGGCCTGGGCACGGTGGCGGTGTATTCCACCCTGCGCGCCTGCCCGGTGTGCGCCACCAGCTATGCGGAGCTGGACCCGCGCCTGTTCTCGTACAACAGCAAGCACGGCTGGTGCCCCGACTGCGTGGGCACGGGCGTGCAGCTCACGCGCGAGCAGCGCCGGGCACTGGACGACAGCCAGCGCGACGACGACCGCCGCGGGCGCGAGCAGACCTTTGCCGAGCCCGATCTGGAAGACCTCGGCGACCAGCCCTGTGCGACTTGCGGCGGCACGCGGCTCCATCCGGTGGCGCGCGCCGTGCGCTTCCACGGCCGGCCCATCACCGACATCGCGCGTCTGAGCGTGGGCGAGGTGCTGGACTGGGTGCGCGCCCTGCAGCAACCCGGCGCGCTGACCGCGCGCGAGGCCGACATCGCCCGCGATCTGCTGCCCGAAATCGAGAGCCGCCTGCGTTTTCTGCTGCAGGTGGGGCTGGGCTATCTGACGCTGGACCGCGGCGCGCCCACCCTCTCGGGGGGCGAGGCGCAGCGCATCCGCCTGGCCGCGCAGCTGGGCTCCAACCTGCAGGGGGTGTGCTATGTGCTCGACGAGCCGACCATCGGCCTGCATCCGCGCGACAACCGCATCCTGCTCGACGCACTGCATGCGCTGCGGCGGCACGGCAACACCCTGGTGGTCGTGGAGCACGACGAGGACACCATCCGCCGCGCCGATCACCTGATCGACATTGGCCCCGGTGCGGGGCGGCTGGGCGGGCGGGTGGTGGCCCAGGGGCGCATCGAGGATGTGATGGCGGCCGCCGACTCCCAGACCGGGCGCTACTTGGCGCAGGCCATCCGCCACCCGCTGCAGGCGCGCCGCCCCGTGAGCGCGGACGCGCCCGCCCTGGTGGTGCGTGGCGCACGCCGGCACAACCTGCAGGGCATGGATGTCACCGTCCCGCTGCACCGGCTGGTCGCCGTCACCGGCGTCAGCGGCTCGGGCAAATCCACGCTGGCCCGCGACGTGCTGCTGACCAATCTGGCCGCCGCGCTGGCCCAATCCCGGTCACGTGGTGTGTCCAGCCCCGCGCGCGCCATCGTTTGGACCGGCTGCAGCGGTCTGGAAGGGGCCGAGGCCGTGGACCGCGTGCTGGAGGTGGACCAGACCCCCATCGGCAAGACCCCGCGCTCCTGCCCGGCCACCTACATCGGCTTCTGGGACACCATCCGCAAGCTCTATGCCGAGACGCTGGAGGCGAAAGCGCGCGGCTACGGGCCGGGGCGTTTCTCGTTCAACACCGGCGAGGGGCGCTGTCCGGTCTGCGAAGGGCAGGGCCTGCGCACCATCGAGATGAGCTTCCTGCCCGACGTCAAGGTGCCGTGCGAGGCCTGCCACGGGGCGCGCTTCAACCCCGAGACGCTGGCCGTCACCTGGCGCGGCAAGTCCATCGGCGACGTGCTGGCCCTGTCGGTGGACGAGGCGGTGGACTTCTTCGCTTCGATGCCGTCGATCGCCCACCCGCTGCAGCTGCTGCGCGACGTCGGCCTGGGCTACCTGACGCTGGGCCAGCCCAGCCCCACGCTGTCGGGCGGCGAGGCCCAGCGCATCAAACTGGTGACCGAGCTGACCAAGGTGCGCGACGACGTTGGCCGCCGCGGGCAGAAGGCGCCGCACACCCTGTACGTGCTGGACGAGCCCACCGTGGGCCTGCACATGGCGGATGTGGACAAGCTCATCCGCGTGCTGCACCGGCTGGTCGATGCGGGGCACAGCGTGGTCGTCATCGAGCACGACCTGGACCTGATCGCCGAGGCCGACTGGGTCTTGGATCTGGGGCCCGAGGGCGGCGCGGGCGGCGGTCGCCTGGTCGGCGCCGGCACCCCCGAGGATCTGGTGCGCCTGGGCACCCACACCGGTCAGGCCCTGGCCGCGGTGCTGTCGCGCGGCGCCTGAGCGCGCATCGCCCCATGAACGGCCCCGGGCGTGTGGTGTGGATCGAGCCGGACGCCCCGGCCAAGCCGGCCTGGGGGGCGCCGTGCAACGGTTGCGGCGTGTGCTGCCTGATCGAGCCGTGCCCGATCGGCCTACTGCTCAGCCGCCGCCGACGCGGCCCTTGTGTGGCCTTGCGCTGGGTGGGGGCCGAGCGCCGCTACCGCTGCGGGGCGGTCGCTGCGCCGGGGGAGGTGCTGGGCTGGGGGCAGGGGCCGTGGGGGCGTGGGCTGTCGGCCCTGGCGCGGCCGGTGTTGGCGCGCTGGATCGCCGCGGGCCGCGGGTGCGATTGCGACGCCCAAGTCGATCCCGGCCCCGGATCTTGACGCGCGTCAACTCCGGCGCGTGCCCGTTCTTGCATCATCCGCATATTTGAATGGACCGATGAAAGGACAGCCATGGACATGGCGGCGTGGATCGAGCGCTGGGGCGAGCCCGCCGTGCTGGCCATGGGCGGGTTGGTGCTGGGCTTGGGGTTTGGCTTCTTCGGCCAGCGCTCCAAGTTCTGCCTGCGCGCGGCGGTGATCGAGTTCTGGCACCGCCGCTTCGGTGACAAGCTGGCGGTGTGGCTGCTGGCGTTTTCCACCGCCGTGGTGGCGGTGCAGGGCATGATCCTGCTGGGCTGGCTGGACGTCTCCAGCGCGCGCCAGCTCGCCGCGCGCGGCAGCCTGTCGGGCGCGCTGGTCGGCGGGCTGCTGTTCGGCCTGGGCATGGTGATGACGCGCGGCTGCGCCAGCCGGCTGCTGGTGCTGTCGGCCAACGGCAACCTGCGCGCCCTGCTGTCGGGGCTGATCTTTGCGGTGACGGCGCAGGCCTCGCTGTCCGGGGCGCTGGCACCGTGGCGCGAGGCGATCAGCAGTTGGCGGGTGGTGGACGGTGGCCCCGCGCGCGATTTGTTGGCGCTGATCGGCGGCGGCCCCAAGGTCGGCCTGCTGTTCGGGCTGGTGTGGATGGCCGCGGCGCTGTGGTTTGCCGTGCGCAGCGGCTGGAGTTTCTGGAAGTGGGTCGGTGGCGCCGCCACCGGGCTGATGGTGGCGCTGGCCTGGTGGTTCAGCTACCAGGTGATGGCGCACTCGTTCGAGCCGGTGCAGATCCAGGGCATGACCTTCAGCGGTCCGTCGGCCGAGTGGCTGATGCGCGTGCTGGCCGAGTCGGACAAGCCGTGGACCTTTGGCCTGGGGCTGATGCCGGGGGTGTTCCTCGGCTCGCTGGCCGGCGCGCTGGTCGGGCGCGAGTGGAGGCTGGAGGGCTTCGGCGGCGCCTACACCATGCCGCGCTACATTGTCGGTGCGATGCTGATGGGTTTTGGCTCGATGCTGGCCGGTGGTTGCGCGGTCGGTGCCGGTATGACCGGCGGCGCCATCTTTGCGGTGACGGCCTGGCTGACGCTGGTGGGCATGTGGGTCGGCGGGGGCATCGCCGACCGGCTGATCGACCGGCCCCAACCCCGGGCCGAGCCGATGCCGACCGGTGGCGCAGCCGCCGACATGGCCCGTGCGCCCTGAGGCGTCCCGCTGCGTCCCGAACCGCCCGCCAAGCCGCGGCAACGGGTTCACAGCCGGTGGCCGGCCCGCGCCCGTGCCAGCAGCACCAGACACGCCACGGCCACCGCCAGCAGCAGCGCCGGAAAGCCCATGCGCGGGGCCCACTGCAGGGCGGCGCCGGCCAGCGACGGGGCCAGTACCCCGCCCAGCGTGTAGGCCATCACCAGCACGGCCGTGCTGTTGACCAACGTCACCCCGCGCTCGCGCGCCCCGATGTCGATCATGGCCAAGGTATAGAGGCACCCGCCGGCCCCGCCCCACAAAAAGGCCACCGGCCACGCCAGCCACGGCGTGCCAGCCACCCACGGGATGACCAGCGTGGCCAGCAGGGTGATCGCCGCGCATCCCCGCATCAGCTGCAGACGGGCCCCGCCCGCGCCGCCGCGGCGGCCACCCTGGCGGCCCAACCGGTCGGCCAGCGCCCCGGCCGGCAGCATCAACACCGAACTGCCCAGTCCGCTGGCCGACACCAGCAGGGCAGCCGCGGCGGCCCCCAAGCCCAGCGCCAATCCATACAGCGGCAGGATGGCGGTCAGGCCGCTTTCGAAAAAGCCGCCGCAAAAGCCCGCCGCCATGATGACGGGGTGGGCGCGCAGCGCCGTCCAGACGCCGCGCCAGCCGACGCGGGCCTCGTGCGCATCCGCCTCCGGCGGCAGCGGGGGTACGAAGAACGCCCACACCAACCCCGCCGCCAGCAGCGCCACCGACAGCCACAGGGCGGCCGCGCTGGACGGCCCGACGGCGGCCAGCAGCATCGGCCCGATCACGAAGGTGGCGCCCACCATTGTTTCGAACAGCCCGACGGCGCGTCCCCGCAGATGGGCCGGGGCGAATTCGGCGACCAGCGCCTCGGCGAGTACCCAGCGCAGGCCCGAGGCCATGCCCGCCAGCACCTTCAGGCCAAACCACAGCGCCAGCGCCGCCGAGCCCTCCAGCGGCAGGCCATAGCCGATGCCCGCGAGCACCGGCACGGCCCCCGACAGCCACAGCGCCGGGCGCCGCCCCAAGGCGCGCGTCAGCGCCGAGGCAAACGGCGTGACCAGCAGAATGCCCACCCAGGCGCTGGCGGCGAACACCCCGATCAGCGCCGTCGGGGCCCCCTGCTCGGTCAGGCGTAGGATCAGCCAGGGCGTGAGCATGAAGTAGCCCGCCAGCTCAAAGAAGGTCGAGCCAAAAATCACGAACAGCCCCCGACGGGAGGGGGCGGCAGCGGCAAGGGTCATGGTGAGCGATGACGGCCGGAAGGCCAGGGTTAGGGCAGGGCGCGGGCGCCGTGGGCTTGGCACACGGCCGCGCTTGTCTGTACAATTATGGGTTCGGCGGAACCACGCTGCCGAGTGTTTTGCCGGCCGCAAAAGCCGGTACATCCAGCAAAGAGGACTCCTATGTACGCGGTCATAAAAACCGGTGGCAAGCAGTATCGCGTCGCTGCCGGCGAAAAAATCAAAGTAGAACAGATCGCTGCGGACGTAGGCCAAGAGATCGTGATCGACCAGGTGTTGGCCGTCGGCAACGGCGCGGACATCCGGGTGGGCACCCCCTTGGTCAGCGGCGCAACGGTCACGGCCACGGTCGTGTCGCATGGTCGGGGTGAGAAGGTGCGCATCTTCAAGCTGCGCCGCCGCAAGCACTACCAAAAGCGCCAGGGCCATCGCCAAAACTTCACCGAGCTGCAGATCGGCTCGATCAACGTCTGACGAGGTGACACACCATGGCACAGAAAAAAGGCGGCGGCTCCACCCGTAACGGCCGCGACTCCAAGCCCAAGATGCTGGGTGTGAAGGTGTTCGGCGGCCAGGACGTCAGCGCCGGCGCGATCATCGTGCGTCAGCGCGGCACCCAGTTCCACCCCGGCATCGGCACCGGTATCGGCAAGGACCACACCATCTACGCCACCGTGGCGGGCAAGGTCGAGTTCGCCGTCAAGGGCGCGCTCAACCGCAAGGTGATCAACGTCATCCCGGCCTGACGCAGGCGTGGCGGGGGCATCGTCCCCCGGGGCCACGGCCGGCTGCAGGCCATCCCTGCACGGGCCCGCGCTGCGGGCCCTTGTCGTTTTGCGATCGGCGCAGGAGCCGTCATGAAGTTCGTCGATGAAGCCTATGTCGACGTCGCCGCAGGCGACGGGGGCAACGGCTGCGCCTCGTTCCGGCACGAGAAGTTCAAGGAATTCGGCGGGCCCGACGGCGGCGACGGCGGCCGGGGGGGGCACGTCTGGGCCTTGGCCGACGAGAACCTCAACACCCTGGTCGATTACCGCTACACGCGCCGCTTCGAAGCGCAGCGCGGCGAGCACGGCAAGGGCTCCGACATGTTCGGCGCCAAGGGCGAGGACATCGTGCTGCGCATGCCGGTCGGCACGGTCATCAGCGATGCCGAGACCGGTCAGGTGCTGTTCGAGCTGCTGCAGCCCGGACAAAAGGAACTGATCGCCAAGGGTGGCGACGGCGGTTTTGGCAACCTGCACTTCAAAAGCTCCACCAACCGCGCGCCGCGCCAAAAGACGCTGGGGCGCCCGGGCGAGCGCCGCAGCCTCAAGCTCGAACTCAAGGTGTTGGCTGACGTGGGGCTGCTTGGCATGCCCAACGCGGGCAAGTCCACGCTGATCGCGGCCGTCTCCAACGCGCGGCCCAAGATTGCCGACTATCCCTTCACCACGCTGCACCCCAACCTGGGCGTGGTGCGTGTCGGGCCGGAAAAGAGCTTCGTCATCGCCGACGTGCCGGGCCTGATCGAGGGCGCGGCCGAGGGGGCCGGTCTGGGCCACCAGTTCCTGCGCCACCTGCAGCGCACGCGGTTGCTGCTGCACATCGTGGACATGGCGCCCTTCGACGAGTCGGTCGATCCGGTCGCCCAGGCGCGCGCCATCGTCGCGGAGCTGAAAAAGTACGATCCCCAACTGGCGGCCAAGCCGCGCTGGCTGGTGCTCAACAAGCTGGACATGGTGCCGGCCGAGGAGCGCGAGCAGCGCGTGCGGGACTTCGTGCGCCGCCTGCGCTTCAAGGGCCCGGTGTTCGAGATCTCGGCCCTGACGCGCGCAGGCTGCGAGCGGCTGATGCAAAAGGTCTATGAGCATCTGGTGGCGCAGCGCGAGGCCGAGGCGCCCCCGGTGGAGGTGGACCCGCGCTTCGACGCGGCGCGGCAGGATGCCGACACCCCCGCCGCCGACGATCCGCGTTTTCGCGCCTGACCCCTTTCTTTCCCCCTTGCCCGACGACGATGACGACCGACCTGACCAGCGCCGATGTCCGCCCCGTGGACGGGGCCGCCCCCGCCAGCGCACTGGCCACCCCGAGCCGTGCGCCGGCCGAGGTGCTGCGCGGCGCGCGGCGCATCGTGGTCAAGGTCGGCTCCAGCCTCGTCACCAACGAAGGGCGGGGCCTGGACGAAGGCGCCATCGGCCAGTGGAGCCGTCAGCTCGCCGCCCTGGTGCGCGACGGCCGCGAGGTCATCATGGTCAGCAGCGGCGCCATCGCCGAGGGCATGAAGCGCCTGGGTTGGACCACCCGCCCCAAAGAGGTGCATGAGCTGCAGGCCGCCGCTGCCGTCGGTCAGATGGGCCTGGCCCAGATGTACGAGACCAAGCTGCGCGAGCAGGGCGTGGGCAGCGCCCAGGTGCTGCTCACGCACGCCGACCTGGCCGACCGCGAGCGCTACCTGAACGCCCGCTCGACCCTGTTGACGCTGCTGGCGCTGGGCGTCGTGCCCGTCATCAACGAAAACGACACCGTCGTCAACGACGAAATCAAGTTCGGCGACAACGACACCCTGGGCGCGCTGGTGGCCAATCTGGTCGAGGCGGATCTGCTGGTCATCCTGACCGACCAGCGCGGCCTGTACACGGCCGATCCGCGCAAGGACCCGGCGGCGGCATTCGTGCACGTCGCCCGCGCCGGTGATCCGCTGCTCGAAGCCATGGCTGGCGGCGCGGGCAGCCGCGTGGGCACCGGCGGCATGATCACCAAGATCCTGGCGGCCAAGCGCGCGGCCGGCTCCGGCGCATCCACCGTGATTGCGTGGGGACGCGAGCCGGACGTGCTGCTGCGCCTGATCGGCGGCGAGCCGATCGGCACCTGTCTGGTGGCCGATGCCCCCAAGCAGCAGGCCCGCAAGCGCTGGATGACCAGCCATTTGCAGTTGCGCGGCTCGGTCACGGTGGACGCTGGCGCCGTGGACAAGCTGGTCAAAGAGGGCAAGAGCCTGTTGCCCATCGGCATGACCGCGGTGGAAGGCGACTTTCACCGCGGCGATGTGATCGCGGTGCGTGCGCCCGACGGGCGCGAGATCGCCCGCGGGCTGGCCAACTACGCCGCGGCCGAGGCGCGGCTGATCTGCCGCCGCTCCTCCGCCGAATTCGACAAGCTGCTCGGCTATGCGGCCGAGCCCGAGATGATCCACCGCGACAACCTGGTGGTCACCCTGCGCTGATCCGGCGCCGGCGGTCGCCCCACGGGCGTGCCGTCAGCGCTCGGGCTTGCCGACGCGCAGGGCGCGCAGCATGTCGGCCGGCCGCCCGTTGGGGGTGGGGCCGTCGCAAAAGCCGTTGCGCGCCAGCGCCACCGCCGGGCGGGAGGCAAACTCCCCGCCCAGGTTGCGCCACTCGGCGCCGGGGTTGGGGCGCCATTCCCCGGGCGGGCCGGGGTTCCAGTGGGCGTAGGTCTTGACCTGGGCGGTGGTGCAGCGCAGCCCCTCGTACCAGGCGTTGAGCGCACCGCTGGCGCTTTGCGCCACGATCACATACCGGATCACCCCATCCGGGCCCAGCGTCACCGAGGCCGGGTCCACGCCAAAGCGCAACTGGCTGTTGACCGACACCACGAACGGCACCAAGCCGTCCTGCCGCAGCGGCGGGGGCGGCGGCGCATCGGCCTCTCGCCACTCGCGGTTGGGGTCGGTCAGCAGTTGTGCCTGGGCCCCGGCGGCCGCAACCCCTAGCAGCAGCGCAGCCAGCAGTAGCCGGCCGGCCGGGCGCGCCCGGTATCCGGTGGGGGCGAGGGCGGAGGAGGGGGG